>JAZRZN010000050.1:0-37709 GCA_045601365.1 Clostridia bacterium
AAATAAGGAAAATAATTTGTTAAGAATGAGCCGGGTTTCCTTATCACTGTGTGTAAGCTTGTGTGTCAGGTAATAAATATCCGTAACGGATTTGGCTGTGACACAGCCGATAAACTGTTCATTGGCAGCAAGCAAAAAGACCGTCTGGGCATCTTTTTCAAAAGGAACTCTGTTCTGCAGAGCATCTACGATAACGCAGGTATCAATAATCGCTCTCATATTCTTCCCAAACGTTCCTCTTTGGATTCTTCAAGTGTCATCGTATCGGGCAGAATACCGAAAAGCGATTTGGCGGTATCCACTCTATCCTGAAACGGATTTGTCAATTTGCAGATCACCTTTCCGTTTTTCGTGATATAAATATCCTCAGTCGCAGACAAAAGAAGATATTTACTTAAATTCGTTTTGAGTTCGGTTGCAGTAATAGACATGACCTTTCCTCCTTTTATTTGTTTTCACTATTATTATATCCAAATCGTACGATAATGTCAATATAAATCGTGAAATTCTTTTATCCATTTCGGGAAATTTTGGAACAAAATCAATATATAAATGTAATGTGGTAGTCATCATCCTCTGCAGTGTAACTGTCAATTTCGTGAAATCCGTATTTTTGTCCGGTCGGTTTATCGTCACAGGAGACATCGATATTCCACCAAGTACCGTTGAAATAAGCACGGTTCCAAGTGTGAAGGTTCGTTCTGTCTGTACGGTTATATCCGTCGAGGATATAGCAGGGAACGCCGTGGCTGCGGCAGACGGCGGCGAAAAAGTGCGAGTAGTCGAAGCAGATGCCCATGTGGGTGTCGAGTGTGCGACGGATATCGAAATACTGATACTCGGTATCAAATTCCTCATCATATTCCAAATACTCCAGCACCCAACTGTAGGCAGCTTTGACCGTTTCTTCGTCGGTGGATTGTTTTGGGCAGACTTCGTCAAACAATGCTTCGTCGCTTTTTCTCCAAAGGCAGGATGTGCCGTTTTGAAGTCCGGTTGATTTCGACAACCAAATTCCGTGCAGGATTCCTGCGACAAGGGCGACAGTCAGAACGGTCGTGACTGCCCAAGTGATTTTCGTCACGAGAGGACGGCGGGGTGTTTTCGCTTCCGTAATAAACCACCGAGACAGTGCGGTGATTGCCGAAGCGGCGGCATAATAACCGAGAGGTCTTCTGTATAGCATCGCATAAACAAGTCCGAGCAGGATGATGAAGATTAAAATGCCATATGTAATCCCACGCAATGCTTTTGATTTCACATCCAGCACAAACAGTACCGAGCAGCAGAACGACAGCACAATGAACACAAGCGGGAGTTTGGCAACCGCAAGGTAATCCCGCTGATAAACTGCAACAAAAATATCGGCTCCGACTAACAACACAAACGTTATCCATTTGAAACACTTCATGACTAAATATCCTTTCGATTTCAGCCATAGACTCATTATGAAAAAATCACGGCAAGCAGATTGGTGTGTACAAAAATGCCTGCCGTGTCTTTTTCTCCTTTCTCACAACCGCATTTCATTCGCCACAAATGAGCCGTCCGGCTATTCTATATTAGGTTTCGTAAGTGTGTACTCACTCTACCCTTTATAGAATAACTTTCAATTCCATTTCATATGTGCTAAACTACTTGTGTCATTATGTTGTTCACTCATCATAATGTCCTCCGAATTCCTATTTTATTTTTGCAACCGGCAGGTCGCAAACTTATTATAGTTCTTCGGAGTTCTTTTGTCTATACTCACCGACTTTTAGCCTTTTTTTGTATAAAAAAACAGCACTGTTGATAAGTGCTGTTTTTTGACTTTTGGGTGAAGAATTACTTTTCCTCAGCCTGTTCAACGATCTGCTTGCCGTCATAATAACCGCAAGCCTTGCACATTCTGTGTGCAAGCTTTTTAGCCTTGCACTGAGGGCACTCTACGATGCCCGGAAGTGAAAGCTTCCAATTAGCGCGTCTTGAGTCACGTCTGGCTCTTGAGATCTTACGCTTCGGCGCTATTGCTCCCATGTGAACACCTCCTTAGTCCACAAGCCCGGCGAGTGCCGCAAACGGATTTTCACGTTCGGCTTCCTCGCATTGGCAAGATGAAAAATTTTTATCAATACCGCAATGAGGACACAGTCCCTTGCAATCTTCCCTGCACAAACGTTCGATGGGAAGTGCCGAGATAACTGTATCGTTCAACAGCGGTTGAAGATCGACGGTTTCGTTATGCCCGATGCGGAAGGCTTCTTCTTCCGCGTCGTGAGAATAAATTTCGTTAAACGAAAGCGAATAATCCTTGGCAAATTCCTTAAGACAGCGGTCACATTCGAATATACATCTGACATTGACCTTGCCGGAGAAGCGAAGTGCCTTGCCGTCGGCGAAATAAAAGCCGTTTATAGCGACATCTTCGAAGCGTACCTTGCCCATGTAATCAACAGGTTCAAGCTCGGCTTTGATGTCGATGTCATACCTTTCGCCCTCATTATAGAGCGCATCTTTGACCGAAATTATCATACTCATAACAAATACCTGTATATTATAGCGTCAGTTTTACTGTTTGTCAATCAGTTTTTTGAAAGCTCTGCGGTATCGCGTGCGATAACAAGCTCTTCGTTTGTGGGGATGACTACGATCTTGACTTTCGAATCATCGGTCGAAACGATCGCTTCCCTGCCGTGGATGCCGGCATTAAGCTCTTTATTCATCTTAGTGCCGAGGAACTCAAGTCCTTCAACGCAGTTTGCGCGGATGTTGGCATCGTTCTCACCTACACCGGCAGTAAATACTATAGCGTCAACGCCGCCCATCGCCGCGGCATACGAGCCGATATACTTCTTTACGTTGTAGCAGAACATGTCACGCGCAAGCTTCGCACGCTTGTTGCCCTTGTTGGCTTCCGCTTCAAGGTCTCTGAAATCGCTGAAGCCGGCAATACCCTGCATTCCGCTTTCCTTATTGAGATACTTATCTATTTCGTCGATCGTCATGTTCTCCTGCTTCATAAGGTAACCGATGATAGCGGGGTCGATGCTTCCCGAACGTGTACCCATGGGAAGTCCTTCAAGCGGAGTAAGACCCATTGACGTATCGACACACTTGCCGCCGTCTACCGCGGCGATGCTTGAGCCGTTGCCGAGGTGGCATGTAACTATTTTAAGCTCTTCGGGCTTCTTGCCTAAAATCTCCGCACAGCGAGCCGAAACGAATCTGTGGCTTGAGCCGTGGAAGCCGTAGCGCCTTACCTGATGCTTTTCATAAGCTTCATACGGCAGACCGTACATAAAGCTTACCTGCGGCATCGTCTGATGGAAAGCGGTATCGAAAACGCCTACCATGGGAGTGTTGGGCATAACAGCCTTACATGCCGCGATACCCTGCAGGTTTGCGGGATTGTGAAGAGGTGCAAGGCAGATAAGGCTCTGCATCTTCTCGATGACCTCATCTGTGATCTTTACCGAGCAAGCGAACTTCTCGCCGCCGTGAACTACTCTGTGACCTACCGCACCGATCTCATCCATCGACTTGATGACACCGATCTTTTCGTCAATAAGCGAAGAAAGCACAAGCTGGATAGCTTCTTCGTGATTCTTCATATCCTTTTCGATAACTGTTTCGATCCCGTTAGCCTTGTGCTTGAGCTTGGAGCCGTTAAGACCGATACGGTCGATAGCGCCTTTTGCGATAACGGATTCATCAGCCATGTCGATAAGCTGATACTTAAGTGAGCTTGAGCCTGCATTGATGACTAAAACTTTCATGATTTACCTCCGATAAAATTTATTTGCAAAATTCGATATATATGGTACAATATGTACTGTAGGTATTATAGCACACATTTTGCTTTTAGTACAGAAAAAATTTATTAAAGGGTGATTATTATTAAAATCTGCGGTATTATTTGTGAGTACAACCCTCTGCACAAGGGTCACATCTATCAGTTGGAAGAAGCAAGGCGGCTCACTGAAGCCGATTACGTTGTTTGCATAATGAGCGGAAATTTCGTTCAGCGAGGAGAAAACGCTGTATTTGACAAGTTCGCGCGCGCCGAAGCGGCACTTGAAAGCGGAGCTGATGCGGTATTTGAGTTGCCGCAGATATACGCTCTGCAATCAGCCGAATACTTTGCCTACGGCGGTGTGCAGGCGGCTGATTCCATCGGTTGCACGCATCTTTGCTTCGGAAGCGAATGCGGCGACCTTCAGTTTCTCTCGGATTTTTCAGAGGACGGCTTTAAGGAATCCATTGAAGCAGGCGAATCGTACGGAACTGCCAAGCATGCCTTTGAGGGCGAACCGAACAACATGCTCGGCAGAGAATACTTAAAGGCGCTTTCGATAGTAAACAAGGATATCGTTCCCGTGACGCTCAAGCGCGACGAAAGCTTTTATTCGGCGAGCAAGCTCCGCGACGATCTGCGCTACGGCGTGATAAATGACGAAATGTATTCTTTCGGCATTTCGCCGCTGTTCTTTGATAAGTTCTTCGACATGATAAAATATAAGATAATCAGCATGCCGCTCGACAAGCTTCGGGACATATGCGGAGTGAACGAAGGACTTGAAAACAAGCTAAAAAAAGAAATATACGGTGCCGACAGTATTGATTCTTTGATCCACAGCGTCAAAAGCAAGCGTTATACATACACCCGCATTTCAAGGATACTGTGTAATATCCTGCTTGACATAACCGACGGCAAGCTCGATGCCGTCATCAATGACGCGCCCAAGCTGAAGTTGCTCGGCATCCGCGAAAACAAGGGTGAATTGCTGTCGATGCTCAATAATTATTACATATCGCCGCTTGATGCCGAACGCTATCCCGATTCTACAGCGATATCGAACGATGTAAATATTCTTGCGACCGAGGTATACTCAATACTTACGAATCTGCACGGCGACGAAGACTACACAATAGGGCTTATGAAGGTATGACCCTGTTCTGCCGTATTTTACTTTCCAAACCATATATTATAAGCGGGGTGGCTGCCCCGCTTTTTTCATTTCTTACTTTGCAGATTCTATTACGCCGCCGCCGAGACAGTAATCGCCGTCATAAAGCACCGCTGACTGACCCGGTGTGACCGCACGCTGAGGTGTTTTATGTGTGATGAACATTCTATCACCGTATATTTCGACATGTACCTGCTGATCGGGCTGACGGTAGCGGAATTTAGCCGTACAGTCAAAGCTTTTTGCAGGTGCTTCACCCGAAATGAATGTAAGCTGTGATGCTGTGGACGACCCGGAATACAGCATCGGATGCTCGCCCTGTTCAGCGTAGACTATATTCTTTTTGATATCCTTTGCCACCACGAACCACGGCTCTCCGTTTCCGGAATCACTTCCGCCGATACCAAGCCCGTGGCGCTGTCCGAGCGTATAATACATCGCGCCGTCATGCGTACCGACCTTTTTGCCGTCAAGCGTAAGGATATCCCCCTGTTTTGCGGGCAGGAATCCGCTTAAAAATTCACGGAAGCGCCTTTCGCCGATAAAGCATATGCCGGTAGAATCTTTCTTTTTCCAATTCACGAGCCCCGCCTGCTGTGCCACAGCACGCAAATCGGGCTTGAGCATATCTCCTATCGGGAACATTACAGGTGCAAGCTTCTTTTGGTCAAGCGCATAAAGGAAATATGTCTGATCCTTATTAAGATCCGCCGCACGTTTCAGAAGCGTGATACCGTCGCGCACCTCAGTCCGTGCGTAATGTCCCGTGGCGATCTTATCGGCATTGACCGAAAGCGCAAGATTCAAAAATGCATCGAATTTTATTTCCTTATTGCACAGGATATCCGGATTCGGCGTTCTTCCGGCAGAATACTCTTCCAAAAAGATGGAAAAAACCTTATTCCAATATTCCTCGGAAAAATTAACAGAATAGTACGGTATACCTATCTTGTCGCAAACGGATCGCACATCGTCGTAATCCTCACGTGCGGTACACTGCTCGCTTTCCTCTTCCCAATTTTTCATAAAAATGCCTACGCAGTCATAGCCTTGCTTTTTCAGCAAATATGCCGCAACAGAAGAATCGACTCCGCCTGACATTCCGACAACAACTTTCATTTATTCACCCTGTATATTCTAAATTCATTAACAAAAGCCCCGAAAAACTTTCAGGGCTTTTTAGTATCACTGTTCAGCTTCCGCTTTTTTCTTTTTAGGCTCCTTGGGCGCTTTAGGCTTTTTTGTGAACGCCGCATCACCGTAGATCCTTATCTGTTCTTCCCTGTACTCACTGCGGCATCTGATATAGTCGAACACAGATGCAAGAATTATCAAAGCCCCGAGTACCATAAGTATTATCCATCCGGCTTCGGTATAGAAAGCATTGGACGAGAAGAACATCACATAATCAAGTATCGGGAATACGATAAGTGCCGCTCCGAGCAACGATCCCACAAAAAGCTCCACAAGCTTGAATTTTGCAGGAATGATAAGTGCAAACAGCGTGGACACCGCGGCAAGTATCATGAATGTGAACATGATGGCATCGCCCGTATAAAGCGTCAGAACGCCGTCGTTCTCTTTGGTAAGCTTCGACGAAAGTACGCCCATGCCGACTTCACCGACGGTAGGAAGCGTCTGTCGCTTTGCATCACGTTTTATCGTGAGAGTATACATATCAAGCGGGAAATACGTTTCGGTCGCAGGATCTCTGAGCGAGATAGCGACATACATGTTCTCCGTGCTGCCTTTATCTATCTTTATGCTCGTTACTTCCTGATCTTTATCGCGGTTTTCCATCATACCGGCAATACCGTTGGGATATCTTGCCCACGCTTTACGGGAATCAATAACATTCGACAGCTTGAAGTGCGAAATATTCGCAACCGTGACATCTATCGTCTTTTCGGCGTTGTTGCGCGAAAGAGTCGTCACAACATCATTCTTAGGCTCTTTATGTATCGTAAGTGTATATGTATTGAGCGGAACATAATCTATTTTTCTTTCATCCGATGCCGCATCGTAGCCGTAAGCGTATGTAACAAAATAGTACACATTCGTTGCCTGCGGTATCGGAATGGATTCCATATTGACGGTTTCGGTAAGTTCCTTATCCTTGTATACAATGAACGGCTGACCGTTACCGAACTTTGAAATAATATTTACGGTTTCGGCTTCCTTACCTACATTTATCGCAAGAGTTCTGTTTTTGACATCAACATCCTGTACGGCCTTTATCGCAGGTATCTGTGTATAAGGAATAAAGATGCAGACGATTACCGCAAATGACAGAACAGCGAGTATTATCTTTGTGAATAAGCTGTTCATATGAAAAAACTTGCTCATGAGAACCTCCCAAATATAACTTAGCAATCAAATTATACTATTTTATTATAAAATAGTCAATAGCTTAAACACAAATTTACAGAAAATATATTTTTTATTCAGATCGCAACAAAATACATATATGCACACAATGCCCGCAATGCATCATAACGGTACAAGAAATGCCTGTATGTACTACATGCCGCATGCACGCAATACTGTTTTGAATAAGGCTTCTTCGTATTCAAGCGAATACGGATTCGCCTTTTTACGCATAACTATGTCATAAAATTCCGTCATCATACCGTTATAACGGTCGTATGCCCCGGTGTATGCTTTTTCCGAATAATCAAACCACGGATTTTTTGCCATTTCATCCGTTGTGACCGTTGCCGCAGTATATTGAAGCGATGTGGCCGTACCGGGCATCACATAATGCTTTTCAAGCGGTTTAAGCTCATATGTTGCTTTTTCGGCACAAATCACAAGCTGACGCCGTTCAAAGCCGTTTATCTCGGTCGCGCACGTTTTTACGAACGATGCGCCGTCTTTATAATCAAGCACGGCAAAGCAGTTGTCCTCCGCCGTCACACCCCCGATGCCCGTTGACGCATTCAGCGGTATTACTTTTTCAGGCATGCCTTTAAGCTGCAACACTATATCAATAAGGTGGCATCCGAGGTAAAACATCATTCCTCCCTTGAACTGACTGAGCCACGCACGTTTATCATCGGGGTGACGCACGCTCATCTGCGCTTCGACGCTGTAAACCTGTCCGAGCCTGCCCGCCTGTGCATCTTCGATAAGCTTTTTAATCATCGGATTGTACCTGTACATATACCCCATCTGAAGCTCCGCTCCGTTTTGCGCAAAAGCGGATATCATCTCCGAAAACGCTTTTTCGTCCTGTGAACCCGGCTTATCGAGATGAACGCTTATGCCGCGCTGTGCAAACATTTTCGCTATCGCCGTCGCCGAACGTTCTTCGGTCTCCACGGCGACAGCGTCAATATCGTCACGCGCAAGCACTTCATCAAGCGTAAGGATATTTGCGTTTTCATACGCATCACACTTAAGTCTGTCATCCATATCGGTCTCATACGGTACAAGCCCGATAACATCGTACATTTCATCAAGTGCCCGCATTGAAGCATACGTTACATTGGCGTGGTCATGTCCGACGCCTATCTGCACTGTTCTCATTTTTCTCATTTTTATCACCTCGTACATAATTATAGTGTCTTGACATGAATGCTTCAATATGCTATACTACGCTCAAAGGACACTATTCTACGATTTTTTATTCGCATTTATAAGGATATTTTTATGGATAATCAACGATTCTGTGAAAGCTTTACATTCAACGAATACAAAAAAGTCGAATACTCACATATGAACAACATGCACGGTGTGCAGTTCAATTATCTTGCAAAAATGAAAAAAGGTCACGCGCATCTTGTGAGTATAGATACCGAAATTTCCGTAAGTGAAGGTGATTTCTTTTTCATTCCGCTCGGATGCCGCTATCATTCATACTGGTACGGCGAGCCGGATATAGTTTTCGATTCGCTGGCTTTTACATACTTCCCCGCCGACATTTCAACTGTGCGGCTGCAAAAGCTTTATCCTGACGAACAAACAAAAAGGCTGTATTCATATTTCGAAACCGATAAAACTGTGAATCCTCATTCCGTGGCGGTGCTGTACGAGGTGCTGGACGTACTGTTCCGCGACGCCGAACGTGCCGAACAGACAAGATCAGCACTTTTTTTGAACAAAGCCGTGCAGTACATGCGCGACAATACCGATTTTACGGTCAAGGACATCGCCGCCGCCTGCAATATGAGTGAATCCGTGTTTTACTCTGCCTTCAAAAATGCTTCCGGCATTACCCCGATAATGATGAAGCACCGCCTGCAAGCCGAGCAAGCAGTTTTGCTCCTGCGAACGACCGACTATTCTGTTGAAGCGATCTGCTCCATGATGAATTTTTCTTCACCCGCATATTTCAGAAAAATACTTCGACGCGAATACGGTAAAACGCCGAAGGAGATACGCCGTGATTACGGGATATGATTTTTCGGCATCTGTGCAATTTTTGTTTGCACATTAAAAGGGTATCTGTGAAAATGCATATCGCATTTTTTCACAGATACCCTTAAAATTATTTTATCATTTTCAAGAATTCACGGAACAGCTCGATGCCGTCGGAAAGCCCCTCCTGCCGATGCTTCAGTGTTGTCAGCTCGGGATGCCACTGCACGCCGAATATCGGAAGCGTTTTATGTGATATACCCTCGATCACACCGTCATCGGCACTTCTTGCCGTTACGACGATATCCGGTGCAGGTTGTTTGACTACCTGATGATGATAGCTGTTTACCAAGAACTCATGCCCGTAAAGCCTTTCAATAGTGCTGTCTTTTTCGGCAACGGCTTTATGGAACATGGCTTTTCCTTCGGCAACATGCGCATCAGCGGTAGCGATATGTTGTTCAAGCGTGCCTCCGAAAAACACGTTTATTATCTGACATCCGCGGCAGATACCGAAAATCGGTCTGTCCTTATACAGTTCAAGCAGTTCAAGCTCGCGTTCGTCGCGTTGCAGATCTATCCGCCTGCTGCCGCATATTTCTTCGCCGTAATACTTAGGGTGAACATCGTTGCCGCCGCACAGAAGCAGTGCATCGCATCCGCCGTCTTTTTCCGGCAGATAACCGCCCACAGGCACAGCGTCGAGATACTCCAATGCATCAACATAGTTCTGCGATTTACCTTCGCTTGAAGACAGTAATATTTTCAACTATATTCCCTCTTTTATTCCATGTCTGCCGGATAAGTCAAAAACGCTGTTGCTTAAAAGGCTATATCAGCAATGCCGCCGCATCGGTTATCTCATCGCCCATAACTGCGAGTGCATACGGCTTGCCCGCTGACAAACGCGGCTCAATGAAGATATTTTCGCTGTTGAATACCTCGACCTCTCCGTTTGCGTGCAAGGCAAGGATATCGACAGGCTCCTTTACATATACCGCACCGACAACACGCGTTCCGTTCGAACCGTTTTTACGCCATTCAAACACCTTATTCCCTTTACGCGCACGCATGCCAAGCTCATAATCTACAGCCAAAGTACGTTTGGCGTAGCCTTTATCGGTAAATGTTACTATTTCGCCCTCGTCGTTTATCTGCTGTGCAAACACTACTTTGTCGGTTTCGTCAAGTGTGATGCCCTTGACTCCCGCCGTAGTTCTGCCGGTGACGCTTATTTCCGACATCTCCATATTCAGGCTCATACCGTTTTGCGTGATGAACAGCACCGACGAATCGGCTTGCTGTAATTCGACGCTCACCAGCGTGTCGCCGTCCTTGAGGTTTATCGAATTGAATTTGTTCTTCTTTACGTTGTATTCACTTGAATCGGTTATTTTTATCATGCCGTTAGCGGTCATAAAGACGATATTCCCCTGCGGAAGTGCTGTCTTATAGCATATGCCGAAAATGATGCGTTCGTTATCGGCAAAATCCGTGCAAAGCCTGTTCGGAGCGCACCCCTTATCGCGCCACTTATAATCGGGTATATCCTCGATCTTTAAGCTGTAGCAATAGCCGAGATCGGAGAAAAGCAGGATGTTCATATCCGTCTGTGCCTGCAAAATGAACACAAGCGCATCGTTTGCGTTTTCCGGCTTATCCTTGTTGGAAAGATTGTAGTTTTTGACGCTTGAGCGGCGCAGATAGCTCTGTCTGTCAACAGATATAACGACATCCTCAACGACCTTGAATGATTCCTTTGTTACCTCTTCCTCTTCATGACCGTAAATTATCTGTGTTCTGCGCGCATCCTTATACTTGCGTTTGATGTCAAGAAGGCTTTTCTTTATTACTGCATTGAGCTTTGCCTTGCTTGCAAGGATGCTTTCAAGCTCGGTGATAAGCGCACGCACCTCGGCAAGCTCTTTTTCAAGATTTTCTATTTCAAGCCCCGTCAAGCGCTGGAGACGCATTTCAAGTATCGCGGTAGCCTGCCGTTCCGAAAGCTCGAAGGCTTCACGCAAACGTTCCTTTGCCGTGCGTACATTCGGTGAGGTCTTTATTATCTTGATGACCTTGTCGATATTTTTTATCGCTATCATCAAGCCGGAGAGTATTTCTTCCCTTTGGCGTGCCGCTTCAAGATCGTGGCGAACGCGCTTACGTTCGACCTCTTTTTGATACTCGATATAGCACTTCGTCATTTCAAGAAGTCCGAGCTGTTTCGGCTTGCCGTCGGCGATGGCGACCATGTTCACGCCGAAGGTCTTTTGCAGATTGCTGTATTTATAAAGATATGAAAGTATCTTATCTGTGTCGCCGTCTTTTTTCACCTCAATGACGGCGCGCATGCCCTCACGGTCTGATTCATCGCGTATATCGGCGATATTTACAAGCGGTCCTTTCTTTTCGCCGACCATTTTCATGATGGCAACGAGCATTGCCGCCTTGTTGACGCCGTAAGGAACTTCATCTATGACTATCAGCTTTTTGCCGTTTGGCGCATCCTCTATGTGGATTCTTGCGCGCATTATCAGCTTACCGCCGCCGGTAGCATAGGCATCCCGTATCGCCTCGCCGTTGATGATCAGCCCGCCCGTCGGGAAATCGGGACCTTTGATATACTTCATCATCTCATCAAGTGAGATGCGCGGGTTATCTATCTGTGCAACGATGCCGTCGATAGTTTCGGCAAGGTTGTGCGGCGGGATATTCGTCGCAAGTCCGACTGCGATGCCGGTAGAGCCGTTCACAAGCAGGTTAGGAAAACGCCCCGGCAATATGTCAGGTTCTTTTCTTGTATCGTCAAAGTTCAGCGACCACTTGACGGTATCCTTGTCGATATCGCGCAACAGCTCAAGCGCAAGCGGAGCCATACGCGCTTCGGTATAACGGAATGCAGCGGCGGAATCGCCGTCGATAGAACCGAAGTTGCCGTGACCGTCAACGAGCGGTGCGCGCATCGAAAAGTCCTGTGCAAGATGCACCATCGCGTCATATATCGACGAATCGCCGTGCGGATGGTATTTTGCCATCGTTTCACCGACGATGTTCGCGCTCTTTTTGAAAGGCTTATCGGGAGTGAGCCCCTGTTCATACATAACATAAAGTATGCGACGCTGAACGGGCTTCAAGCCGTCCTCTACTCTCGGGAGCGCACGTTCAAGGATAACATGCTCCGAATACGGTATCATGGAATTGTGCATGACATCTTCCATTGTCTGCGAAAGTATTATGCTGTTGTCGATTATCTCATCCTTTTTCTTCGGCATCTTACTTCAGTGCCCCCGTTTCATCGGCAAATTTATCCACCTTATTGAAGTTTGCGTTTTCTATTATATATTCGCGCCGTGCATCGACCTTTTCGCTCATAAGCACCGTTACAAGGCGTTCCGCCTCGGTCGCATCCTCTATGCTGACGCGCACGAGCGTTCTGTGTTCGGGGTTGAGCGTCGTGTCCCAAAGCTGTTCGGGATCCATTTCGCCGAGTCCCTTATAACGCTGAATGACATATCCTCTGCCGAGCTTTTCGGCGGCGGCGATACGCTCTTCATCCGAATAGCAGTACACCGTTTCCTTTGTCGAATTTTTTTCAAGCCTGTAAAGCGGCGGAGTACCGATATAAACATGTCCCTCTGTTATGAGCGGTTTCATGTAACGGTAGAAGAACGTAAGCAGAAGCGAACGTATATGACCGCCGTCCTGATCGGCATCAGCCAATATTATTATTTTGTGGTACTTGAGCTGTGTTATATCGAAATCGTCATCTATGCCCGTGCCGAGCGCGGTGATGAGCGAACAAAACTCCTCGTTTTCAAGCACCTTTTCGATCCTTGTCTTTTCGCAGTTGAGCGGCTTGCCGCGCAGAGGCAAAATAGCCTGGAAGCGTCTGTCGCGTCCCTGCTTCGCACTTCCGCCCGCAGAATCGCCCTCAACGATGAACAGCTCGTTCTGTTCAGCCTTTCTGCCCGTACACTGCGAAAGCTTGCCGACAAGCGACATGACATCAAGACTGTTTTTCTTTCTTGCGATATCCTTTGCCTTTTTTGCCGCCTCGCGCACACGCGCCGCGGCTACGGCTTTTTCAAGAATAAGCTTACCGACAGCATCATTTGCGGGATTATCCAGAAACTTTTCAAGCTGTTCGGAAATGACCGTTTCGACGGCGGGACGCGCTTCGACCGAGCCGAGCTTGGCTTTAGTCTGCCCCTCAAACTGAATGTTCTGCATTTTTATCGCTATTATCGCCGTCATTCCCTCGCGGAAATCCTCGCCGTTGAAATTGGCATCCTTTTCCTTAAGCACTTCCGTTCTGCGCGCGTAATCGTTAAGCACCTTCGTTATCGCACTGCGGAAGCCGGTTTCGTGCGTGCCGCCCTCTTTGGTGGGAATATTGTTTACGAACGAAACGATGCTTTCGGTATATGAATCCGTATACTGTATCGCCGCCTCGGTGCGGATACCGTTGCATTCGCCCTTGAAAACTATCGGTTCATCGAACATAGCCGTTTTGCCTTCGTTGGAATACTTGACAAAATCCGCTATACCGCCGACGAAGCAGTAGTGCTTTTCCTGCTCGCAACCCTCTCGCTTATCTGTAAAATTTATTTTCAAGCCCGCATTAAGGAACGCAAGCTCCTTCAAACGGTGAGCTATCGTATCAAAGTTGAATTTTGCCGTTCCGAACACGAGCGGATCGGGCTTGAAAGTCACGCGCGAGCCTTTTTGCGCACATGTACCGACCTTTGCAAGCGGCATCTTCGTTGCGCCCGAGATGATATGCTTTTTATCATCCGAATATCTGCGTTCAAATTCGGCGCGGTACGCCTTGTAATCCTTGAATACCTCAACGGTCGTCCATTCCGACAGCGCATTCACCACCGACGCGCCCACACCGTGCAGACCGCCGCTGTACTCATACTGTGAATTATCGAATTTGCCGCCCGCATGGAGCTGAGTGAATATGACCTCTACGCCCGAAATGCCCTTTTGGGGATGGATATCTACCGGCATGCCGCGTCCGTTATCCTCAACGCTTGCGACATTTCCGTCGTACAGTGTCACGGTGACCTCGTCGGCATAGCCGTTCGCCGCCTCGTCTATGGCATTATCGACTATCTCCCACAAAAGATGATGCATGCCCTCGGGACCGGTCGTTCCTATATACATTCCGGGACGCATCCTTACCGCATCAAGTCCCTCTAAAATTCTGATATCCTTTGCATTATAAGCCATCTGGATTCTCCGTTTCGGTTATTTGAATATATCTATTTTTTTCTCCTCGCCCTTAAAGAGACGTTTGATATTCGCCCTGTGCATGAATACCATAAGTGCAAGTAAGCCCCAAAGCACTGCTATTTCATATATGTCACCGTGTGCATCAAACAGTGTGTATACTACCGCCGAAAGAAACATCGTCGATATGGATACAACGGAATACACCTTTATGCATGTATTGGCTATCGCGGCAAGCACTATGAAAGCAAACCCTATAACGGGATTCATCACCATAAGCAAGCCGAGTGATGACGAAACGCCCTTGCCGCCCTTAAAGCCCATAAACACGGGAAAATTATGACCGAGTACAGCGGCAACACCGCCGACGAATATCTGCGGTGAGGTAAACCCCTGAAGCCATGAAACATTTTCAAAGCCCTTACCGATTATCACACATCCGAGTACCGCCGCTCCCGCCGCCTTGAGCGCATCGCCGACAAACACAGGCACTGCATATTTCAAGCCGAAATTACGCAAAATATTCGTGGCTCCCGCGTTTCCGCTGCCGAGCGTGCGTATATCCTTTTTTGACACGGCATGTGCCACAATGTTAGAAAACGAAATGCAACCGAGCAAATATCCGATCACAGCCGCAAGAATATAACGGACAACGGTCATTCTTCTTTCTCCTTTTCGCGCAATATAAGTTTTATCGGCGTTCCGCTGAACCCAAACGATTCTCTGAATGTGTTTTCAAGATATCTTTTGTATGAAAAGTGCATCAGCTTTGCGTCGTTGACGAACAGCACGAACGTCGGCGGACATACCGCGACCTGCGCAATATACTTTATCCTGAGTCGCTTGCCGTTCTTTGTCGGCGGCTCGTTGAGCTGCAGTGCATCCGAAAGCGTATCGTTCAGCACACCCGTCGCAATGCGTTTGGTCGCGTTGGCATATATATCATCTACCGCCGAAAGTATCTTATGCGTGCGCTGTCCCGTCAATGCCGAAATAAACATATAATCGACGTAATCCATGAACGCAAGATCGGCGCGCATCTTCTTTTTGAATTTTTCACTCGTATTCGTATCTTTCTCTATAAGATCCCACTTATTGACGATAACAAGCGAAGCCTTGCCCTGCTCCTTGACGAAGCCCGCTATTTTGACATCCTGCTCCGTCATACCCGCTTCGGCATCAAGCACGATAAGCGCAACATCGCATCTGCGCACGGCATCAAGTGAGCGTATGACACTGTAGCGTTCAAGCGTACCGTCATCAACTGCTCTTTTGCGTCTGATGCCCGCGGTATCTATTATCACATACTTTTTACCGTCAGCCTCAAACGGCGTATCTATCGCGTCGCGCGTAGTGCCGGGGATGTCGCTTACTATCGAACGGTTCTGACCGAGTAATCTGTTGACCAGCGACGATTTGCCTGCATTGGGCTTTCCGACAACGGCTATTTTGACCGTGCCGTCGTTTTCCTCTTCCTCAAGGTTGTGCGGGAAGTTTTCGACTACTTTATCAAGCAGATCGCCTATACCCGTCATATTCAGCGCGGATATCGCCATCGGCTCGCCGAGCCCGAGCGAATAGAAATCGTACAGTCCGTTCTCCTGCTGAGGTCCTTCGACCTTGTTGACAACGAGAATTATCCTGCTGTGTCTGCGGCGCAGATAGTCCGCAACATCGGCATCCGCCGAAAGCATGCCCTCACGACCGTCGGTAAAAAAGAGTATCACGTCAGCCGTTTCAACGGCGATCTCCGCCTGCTTGAGCATTTCCGTATACAGCACGTCATCGCTTTTAAGCTCTATTCCGCCCGTATCTATAAGCGTGAATGCATGATCAAGCCATGTGACATCCGTATATATCCTGTCGCGTGTCACGCCCGGAGTATCCTCCACTATGGAAAGACGCTTGCCCGAAAGCTTATTGAAAAAAGTTGATTTGCCTACATTCGGTCTGCCGACCACGGCAACAAGTGGTTTCATATATTCTCTCCTGTGTTTTCGTTTACTTCGGGATCGTTTATTCCCAAAATGGCGTAAGCAAACGCTCTGCCGGTATTTTCAACGGGTATGACCTTGATATTGAGCCAATTTTCAAGATCTTCTACCGAAAAGTCATCCAAAAACTTTCCGTCCGCGCCGCGAAGCATGACATCGGTGATGAACAGCTCACTGCCCTTATCCTTATCTTCCATCTGCACCGCGATGTCGCGCCCCGTAAGCAGTCCCGTAACGGTGACGGACTCGCCGAAAAAGAAATTCTTTATCGGGTAAACATTGACGGTGAGATTCGGGAATTTATCCTTCAGCATACCGCACATTTCGTTCATAAAGCTTTCTGCCGAAACGCCCGTTGCGATAGATATCTTTCTGTCGGGTATCCACGGCGGAAGCATTTCAAGCGTATCCGTAAGTTCCCGGCGGAATTTTGCAAGCAAGCCGATGCCGTTTTCTATCTGCGGGAAATCCTCATATTCATTTGCGTTCGGAACGGGCATCTGCGAAAGTACATAAAATTCATCCGACGGGAATATGAAGCGTGAGCCCTTGAATTCAAGGCAGCTATCCTGCCATTTTGAAATTTCCTCAACTATATGCCTTGCGTCGCTCTGTGTAAAGCGTTTGAGCTTTGTGAGTTTTTTTCTGTGGTACGTCAGTCCCACCGGCACTACGGCAAGCGATTTGCAGTACGGATAAAGCGTAAAAAGATCTTCAAACGTCTGGCGCAGATAGTGTCCGTCGTTTACTCCCGGGCAAAGCACCACCTGCGTGTGGAAATATATCCCCGCTTCGGCAAAACGCCGTAAGATAGGCATTATCTCCTGTGCCTTGGGATTTCCGAGCATATATTTTCTGAGTTCGGGATCGGTCGCATGCACGGAAATATACAGCGGTGAGATATGCCGGTCGATAATGCGCTGTATCTCACGTTCCGAAACATTTGTAAGCGTTACGAAATTGCCGAACAGCACCGACATACGCCAATCGTCATCGCGGACATAAAGCGTGTTGCGCATATTCGGCGGAAGCTGATCGACAAAGCAGAATATGCACTTGTTGCAACACTGCCGCATTTCAAGCAGATCGTTTTCAAAACGGAGACCGAGATGTTCAAAATCTTCTTTTTCTATTTCGTATAATACAGTCTCCTTCGTTTTGGCGTCTGTCACCGTCACGGTAAGCTCGTTCATTGAATCGTAATACTGATAGTCAAGAAAATCATGTACGGGCTTATCGTTCATTGCCTCAAGGTAGTCACCTGCCGCGATACCAAGCTCGGCGCATACCGAGCCCTCGTCAACGGCGATTATCTTATGTCGCATAAGCTCTCCTTCAGTGGAATTTCAAGATATTTTATTCTATCATATTCTTTACTTTTTTTCAAGCATTTTCGGAAGCTCACACAGCACCTCTTCGAAGTTGACACCGTACCAACGAAGATTTTCGTCCTGCATCGTCTTTTTCATGGATTTGCATACGAAATCCACCGAAGCGTCGAGTGCCTCCTCAAGAGTATTGCCGTGCATCATAGCACCAAACAATACCGAAGCAAATATGTCTCCCGTGCCGTGGAACTGACGCGGGATGCGATCACGCATCGAAAACACGAATTTGTCGTTTTTCTTATCGTAAAGTGCCGCACCGAGCTTGTCGCCCTCCTCAACACCCGTCAAAACAGCTATATCGGGTCCGAGTGATGCGAGCCGTTCAAGTATTTTCTTTACATCTCCGCGGTTTGAATATTCTATCGTGCCGTTGCCGCCCAGAATAAAGCTTGCTTCGGTGATATTCGGAACGATGATATCCGCTTTTTTGCACAGCTCCGCCATCGTTTTGGGGAAATCGGGCTTGAATCCCGCATAGAGCTTGCCGTTATCCGCCATTGCCGGATCGACAAGCACAAGCGTATCCTTTTTGCCGAATGTCTCAATGAACCCGATTATTTCATTTACCTGCTCGACCGAGCCGAGATAGCCGGTATATATGCCGTCAAAATCTATCTGCTGTTTTTGAAATTCATCGGCGATCCTGAGCATTTCATCCGAAAGATCAAGAAATGTGAAGCTGCTGAATGCCGTATGTGTCGAAAGCAAAGCAGTCGGCATCGGACAAGCCTCTACGCCGCAAGCGGAAATTATCGGCAGTGCAACGGTCAGTGAGCATCTGCCGACGCATGACATATCCTGTACAGTCATTATGCGTTTCATTCAAAATCACTCCTCATAATCAAGGCAGAAGCGTGCCTTTGTAAACGGGCGTACAAATTTATCTGCCGCCGCAACGTGCATCGGATGCACCTGATATGCCTTGAGCGCGTCCTCGCTTACGAGAGTGCTGTCAAGCATCATATCGGCATTAGACGAATCAAGCTTATTGATATTGAGCTTAATGTCTATCAGCCCGTCGATATTGCCCTTGAGTGCCTCAAGAGCTTTTTTAGCCTCAAGACGGATATTTCTTTTTTCTTCCTCGGAATATTCATCCTTGAGTTGCCATAAGATCACGTGTTTTACCATATAAATACATCTCCTCAAATTAGTATTTCTATTATTATAGCAAAAAAATCGCAGATGTTAAAGCACTTTTTTTGAAAAAATATATTTTCATCAAAGAAATAATATGTTATAATGTAATATGGTGATCGGAATGGATATTTTACGGATAAACGACCATTCGCTTCTGACCGATTTCTACCTTGAAAACGGGCTTGAGATAGAAAACGGCTGGGAAAACAAGATGGGCGCATTACGCTCTGCCGGCGCATACGAAAACGGTGAAATGATAGGTGCGGCAACTGTTTCACGCCGTTTCGACGTGACCGTGCTTGATTACATCGCCGTCAAAAAAGACGTTCGAAGACAAAATATCGGCAAAAAACTTTTCCTTGAAATTATAGAAGATGATGAAATATATCTTACCGCGCGTACACCCGCATTTTTTTACGCTCTCGGCTGTATCGAAACAGACGAAAAGCCAGAGCTGCTCGGCGAATGCACGGATTGCGAACAGCGTTTGAACGGAACATGTGTTCCGACAGTCATGAAATATTCGGGAGGCAAAAAAAGATGACTGATCTTCTGCGGCTCAAGGCTGAGCTGCTCTGCTACGGAATGAGCGTAGCTGATGATACGAATGATATCTTACTTAAGGAATATCCGCACTTTGCCGAAAAGGGCTTTATCGATGCCGTCAACGCAAAGATAGGGCAAATGACGATGTGCGTAAGCATTGCCGAAAAATACTCGACACGTTCGCCATATGTACTCAAAAAGCTTGATAACGGGTACTATGTTACAAAGGGCGACGAACGCTTCAAAATAGACTTTTTTAATGATTTGCCGAAAACAGGGACTGTTGTCGATGAGCTTGCGCGTCTGCATTCCGACGGCTGTATAAACATCTGGCCCAGCACGAGCTGTTGCTACGATACACCCGAGCTTAAATGTCGTTTTTGTTCCCTTGAACGCAAAAACAAAGCTCCCGTTGAGCCGTCCGTCCTCTGCGACGGTATAAAAAAGCTTTTTACGCTTATCCCCGAATGGACACTGAATTTCAGCGGCGGAACGTACCGCGATCCCGACAGCATGGTTTTATATTGGTGCGACATCGCATCGCGCGTCCGCGAGTTTTCCGATTGTCCGATAGCTATAGAGTTTGCTCCGCCTGCCGATCTTTCACTGCTTAAAAAGCTGAAGGACAGCGGCGTCAGTGCGGTGATAATGAATCTCGAAATAGTAGATCAGTCACTCAGAAAAAAAATCTGTCCCGGCAAATCAAGGATAACATATGAGCATTATCATGACGCTCTTGCCGAAGCAGTAAGGCTTTTCGGCTGGGGCCAGGCTTCAAGTGTGCTGATAGGCGGCATCCAGCCAAAGGAAAATATAATCTCCGAATGTGAAAAGCTTTCGTCTATGGGCGTTTTCCCGACGATAATGCCGTTCAGACCGATGGACAACTGCAATTTTAAGGAGCTTAAAGCGTGCGATCCCGATGAGCTTATCGAAATGAGCCTTGCTCTCGGCAAAATGCTTGTAAAATATAAGCTTCCGCCGCATATGCAGCCCGGCTGTACCAAGTGCGGCGGCTGTTCGATAGAAAATGATTGCTATCTCCGTGCAGTACAGTCGATTTGATATTTTGTGCGTCAAGAAGCACACGGCATCAAAAAACGCATCACTCGGCTACATTCCGCGATCGCGCATTTTTGACGGTGATATCCCGTAAAACCTTTTGAAGACCCGCAAAAAATATGCGTGATCCTGAAAGCCGACAGCCTCAGATATTTTCTCGGTATCTGCATCTGTTTCCGTCAGCATGCGTTTGGCTTCCTCCATACGCTTGCTGTTGATCCATGCGGCTATCCCGCCGTGAACATACGGCTTCACAGCTTCGTAAAGGCGCGTGCGGCTTATACCAAACTCGTTGCAAAGCCGCTCTACCGTGATTTTTTCATGAATATGTTCCGTACAGTATATATCTATCCTGTCGAATATCCTTCTGTGCGCAGGTGTTACCATTTCCTTTAAGAGGATATAGCTCGTGCATGCATCAAGTATCTTCGCCGCGGCGGTTATCTGCTCTCTTTTTTTGAAGCTGACCGAGCGCACAAGTTGCTTCGGATCCGGGCTGCCGTATTTTTCGCAATATGCAGCTATCGCCGCAGAAACGCTTTCACGGTCAGCCGTATCGGCTATCTGCCCGAACATTATATACCCCAGCACAGTCCCTGAATGCAATAGCGGCGCAGATGCTTCGATCAGCCCCGCGTGGCATCTGAATATCGTAAGCCGTCTGCTCCTTTTGCATTCGTCAAACGACCGACCGTCACTTTCACGGCACATTGCATCAAATTCGCCGTGAGCGCGCATTGCCCGGCAGAACGGTATGCCGTTGTGCGGATATGAAATCAGCTCCGTACCGTTTTCATCAAACAGTACGCAACGTATCCCCGTAAGAGTATGGAAATCACGCATCAGCTCGGTCAGCTCGTCGATTTTAAGTGCAAGTGGCATTATCATCCCGACTTTCGGTACGAATTTACATTTTTCTGAATGTATTCGCCTTTTATTATATCATGTAAAATGCTATAATCAAGTAAAATTATTTTGAGAGGTGGATCACTTTATGAAATTCGCATTATACTTCGGAAACAGAGGCTTCATGCCCGCCGAGCTTATCGAGGGCGCGCGTGACGATATGGTCAAGGCGCTTACCGATGCCGGCTATGACTATCTTATTATGGATAAAGACGCCACACGCTACGGCGCTGTAGAGACGCGCGACGAGGGGCTTATCTATCACGATTGGCTCAAATCGCATGAGGGCGAATACGACGGCGTTATTCTCTGCATGCCGATATTCATTGACGAGAACGGCGCTGTGACAGCTTTGCAGGATGCCGGAGTTCCGATACTCATGCAGGCTTACCCCGATGAAATCGGTAAAATGGACTTTCAGCACCGCCGCGACGCGCATTGCGGCAAATTCTCCGTAACCGACGTATTCTATCAGTACAAGATCCCGTTCACCGTAATGAAACCGCATGTCGTTCACCCGCTTTCGGATGCATTCCGTAAGAATCTTGACGATTTCGCCGCCATCTGCCGTGTCGTAAACGGAATGAAGCGTTTCAATCTCGGCTGTATCGGTGCGCGTACCACGGCTTTCAAAACGGTACGTTTCGATGAGGTCACACTCCAGCGTTACGGCATAAATCTTGAATCCTTTGATCTTTCCGAGCTTATTTTCAAGGTAGGTCAGCTCTCCGACGACAGCGAAGCCGTAACTGCCAAGCGCAAACGGCTTGAGGAATATACCGATTTCTCCCGCGTGCCCGAGCAAAACAAGCTCATGCTTGCGAAAATCTCAGTTGTTATCGACGAATATATCGAAACATATCACCTTGATGCCGTTTCGCTCCGTTGCTGGAACGAAATGGAAACGATACTTCGCGTATGCCCGTGCGTGCTTATCTCCGAGCTTAACGACCGCGGTATCCCCTGCTCATGTGAGATCGACATAATCAGCGCGATAACGATGCGTGCCATGTCTCTCGCTTCGCAGAAGCCCACAACATGCCTTGATTGGAACAACAACTACGGTGACGACGAAAACAAGGTCATCCTGTTCCACTGCGGACCCGTTGCGCAATCGCTGATGACGGGCAGAGGCACGGTGACCGAGCATAAGATGTTCGCCAAGGG
Organism: Clostridia bacterium; assembly: GCA_045601365.1. GTDB lineage: Bacteria > Bacillota > Clostridia > Christensenellales > QALW01 > UMGS1322. The sequence continues at coordinate 22,747 of JAZRZN010000050.1, forward strand.
CGATCCCGGAAGCGGTTGGGGCAGTAACGAAGGACGCATCGCACCGTTCAAGATGACTTATTCCAACGGCTTTACCGAAAACGGCAAGCTCAAGGTGTACACATCAGAAGCGGAATTTACCGATGATCCGATCGAAAGCTCCTTCTTCGGCTGTGCCGGAGTAGCTTATATCCCGCATTTGCAGGACAAGCTTCTGCGTCTTGCAAAAGGCGGCTTCAAGCACCACACGACCGTAGGTGTCGGTCACATGAAGGCGATACTCGACGAAGCGTTTTCAACATATCTCAATTATGAACTTATTGATATAGAGGGATAAATATGAATTTTTTAGGCATTGACGCAGGTACGACTTGCTGTAAAGGCGTACTGTTCGATGAAAGCGGTAACGTACTTACCTCAGAATCACGCAACGGCAAGCTGACAGTTACCGATGAGGGTACTTACATCGACATAGAGCTTATATTCAAAAACGTTTGTGATATTTTAAGCACTGTTTCAAAAAAGTACCGTATCGACACCGTTACTTTCACTTCTCTCGGCGAAAGCTTCGCCGCGCTTGACAAAAATGACGAGATCGTGTTCCCGCCCATGCTGTATTCCGATCCGCGCGGAGCTGAGCAGGCGGAGCGTGTCGCGCGTGAAGTCGGCAGTGACAAGATATTCGCTTTGACAGGCGTATCACCGAACGCGATATTCTCGCTTTATAAGCTTCTTTGGTGGCGCGACCACCGCCCGGAGGACTATAAGCGAATAGACAAGGTTCTGCTTGTCGGCGACTATCTTGCATACCGTCTTACAGGCAAACGCATGATAAACCGTTCGCTCGCCTCACGCACAGGTGTTCTTGACCTGAAAAAGAACATTCTTTCCGCAGAGCTGCTCGCGCTTGCCGGGTTAGACCCGTCCGCATTCTCGACCGTCGTTACCTCGGGAACGGTAATAGGCGATATCCTGCCGGAAACAGCAAAGAGATTAGGAATGCAACATCCGTGTACCGTTATCGCCGGAGCGCACGATCAGATTTGCTCGTCGATAGGTTCAGGCGCACTTCACGACGGTGTCGGCGTTGACGGCATGGGCACAGTCGAATGTATCGTCGCACTCTTTAAGGAGCAGATAACCGACCCGCGCATGGGCAGGCAGGGCTACGCCTGCGTTCCGTATGTTGACGACAGCGCATTTGCCACCTACCTTGTCAATTACACATGCGGTGGCTTGATGAATTGGTTTCGTTATACACTCTTGGACGACCGTTATCCCGACGGTGAAGGATCGTTTTATACATGGTCAGAAAAAGGCATTGACACTTCGCACGCATCGGACCTTATCATGCTTCCCCATTTCCGCGGTGCTTCAACGCCCATCAACGATATATATGCGCGTGGCGTGCTTGTCGGGCTGACATGTGACACCACACCGCAGGACATCTGCAAAGCACTGTATGAAAGCACTTCGTACGCAATGCGTCACAATCTCGAAACAATGCACGGCTACGGTACGGACATCAAAAAGCTTATTGCCACCGGCGGCTGTTCGCGTTCGGATGCGTGGATGCAGATAAAGTCAAATATATTGAACATGCCCGTAACACGTCCCACGCTTTCGGATGCAGGCTGCTGCGGTGTTGCGATGCTTGCCGCCGTCGCAACGGGATGCTTCAAGGATCTTGAGGCGGCATCAAAGGTATTCGTCACCGAGGGAAAGACATTTTATCCTCAGCCCGACGAATCGTTCGAACGCAATTATGAAAAGTATAAAAAGCTCTACAATGCAACAAAAGAGTTTATGTAAACGGAGGTATAAAAAATGCTTGTAACTTTGACCGAAATCCTAAAACTTGCCGAAGCCGAAAAAATGGCGATAGGCGCATTCAACACACCCAACCTGACTTCGCTTCGGGCGATAATCTACGCCGCCGAAGAAAAACGCATGCCGGTAATAATCATGCACGCGCAGATCCACGAAGAGCAGGGGCACTGCAAAATGGACGAGATCGCACCGATCATGTACTACATGGCTGACCGCGCGACAGTGCCGGTTTGTATGCATCTTGACCACGGTACAGACCTCGATTATGTTAAACGCGGGCTTGATCTCGGCTTCACATCGGTAATGTATGACGGCTCGGCGCTTCCCCGTGAACTGAATTACGCAAACACAGAGGTAGCCGCAAATATCGCCCACCGCGCCGGAGCTTCCATCGAAGCGGAAATAGGCTCTATGGGAGTGCGCGAATCAGGCGATTCATCCGATGCGGAAAGCGTGTATACCGATCCCGACGAAGCAAAGCATTTTGTTGATGTCACCGGCATCGACGCGCTTGCCTGCGCATTCGGCACAACTCACGGTGTTTACCTCAAAAAGCCGAAGCTTGATTTCCCGAGACTTGAAAAGATCCATTCGCTCGTCGATGTTCCGCTCGTAATGCACGGCGGTTCCGGCATAAGTGAGGACGATTACAGAAAGGTCATCTCGCTCGGCATCCGTAAAATCAACTATTACACTTATATGTCGAAGGCAGGGGCCGCCGCCGTAGCCGAAATGCCCGACAAAAGCTATTTCCACGACATGGAATTTGTAGCGCTTAACGGCATGAAAAAAGATGTTATGAGAGCTATGACGATTTTCTCAATGAAGTAAACAAAACCTCTCTTGACAACTGCTCTGTTACGCGTGCGACATGCCACATCCATTTACCAATGAAGGCAACGCGCATATCTGCTTACACACAAATTCGCTCGGCACAAAGTATGTCGAGCGAATTTTTCTTTCTGTTTTCTGCAAAAACAGTATCTGAGAAATGATACCGATCAATGTTTGGCAAAATACATGCACAGCTCGGCAAGCGGGCAAGCGCCGCACTTAGGATTGCGCGAAGCACAGCAACGTCTGCCGTGCCAGATGAGCAGATGATGCGATTTAAGCCACTTTTCCGGCGGTATCGCCTTTTGGAGCTGAAGCTCTGTATGTAATTCATCCTTAGCTTTCACAAGACCTATTCTGTTCGCCACACGAAATACATGCGTATCTACCGCAATGGCAGGTGTGCCGAATCCGACTGATGCCACAACATTGGCGGTTTTCCTTCCTACGCCCGGCAGAGTCTGCAAAACGCCGATATCTCCCGGCACTTTCCCATCGAACTTTTCGCAAAGCAACCTTGATGTTGCAAGAATATTTTTGGCTTTATTTTTGTAAAAGCCGCAGGAGAAAATTTTTTGTTCAAGTGCTTCCTGCGAAAGAGTTATCATTTTTTCGGGCGTGCCGTATTCCTTAAAAAGCTCACGGGTAACGACATTGACACGCTTGTCGGTACATTGCGCCGAAAGCATCACTGCTATCAACAGCTCATATTCGTTCGAAAACTCAAGCTCGGTATCTGCATCGGGATATAACGCCTCAAGCTTTTCAAAAGCTTCGGAAATCTGTTTTTTGTTCACGATTCACCTTAAAAACAATGCAGGGACAGCGCACTGCCCCTGCAAAATATATATTTCCTTAATTATTCAGCCTTGTCTTCGGGCTTTTTCTTCTTGGTAGCCGCAATGATAACAACTACAACAGCTATGATAACAACTGCCGCCGCCGCAATTATAACGATGAGCAGTGTGCTGTCGCCCTTCTTATCGCCGCTGTTCGTGTTGCCGTTATCCTTGCCGTTATCGCCGCCGTTTTCAGCAAGCAGATCCTTGCCGTCCTTATCAACCTTGGAAACTACCTTGCCTTCCTTATCAGTGGTCGTAACAACGCCGGTCTCATCGGTAACGATGGTGTTTCCCGCAGTGTCAACCATGGTTATTGTCGGGAAGCCGGTGGTAGCTCCTCCGAAGAGAGCCGCACGGATAGCCGCAAGATATGTATACTGATACTGATAAGCCTTATCTGTCTTTGTGGGGCAGAGATATGCGCCGCCTGTGAAGTCATCCCAAGCATAGATCATTACAGCCTTAAGCTCAGCAGGCTTGTTTGTCGTGGCAAGCGCGTTGTTGAGGTGCGCCGTAAGCTCTTCGGGAGTAGCTTCGGCAACATAGTCGTCAGCCTCAGCCTTTCTGGAATAACGTACCGATGTCTCTTTATCGTTGGAATATTTTTTCTTTGTGATCTCAATGGGATTCTCAGCCAAAGCTCTTGCATCAAAGCCGGTAACAACGTTGGGTATCACCTTTTCGCCGTTAGCCCAGTTAGCTTCTACTCTTGCCGTCATAGCGGTATAAGCCTCGCCGCTCTTGCCCGCGCCCTGTGACCATGAAACCGCATCACAGCCTGCCGCGATAGCCGCGTCATAGCTCGGAGCATTGAGAGCTACAACATACATAGCCTCAACATCGTCATTAAGCAGTGTTTTGGGAGTGGTCTTCTTTTTCTCGTTAGCACCGTCGGCAACTATCTTTTTGAGCTTCTTGTTGATCGTCGTGATCTGGTTGCTGATGTCGTCGTTCCAATCAATGAACACTACGGGACGACCGTCGGTAGCCGTGAGATAACCTTTGACTATAAGATAATTATCAATAATTACATCGGCTTCCTTTGAAGCATTGAAATCACCGTCAAGCACAAGTGCAAAATCCACAGGCTTTGCAAAACCGACAGCCTGACCTGCAAGCGTTGAATGAAGCTTGAGCTGATTGTTCATAAATGTAAGAGAAGTCTTATCATTGTTTACGATACCGTAGCCTGCATAATACTTATAAGCGATGAAATCAACGCCTGCGGCAGCCGCGAAGTTGACTTCGTCGATAAGTGACTGCTGTGCAAAACGGTCAAAGAATACCGAACCGTCCTTATCATATGCATAGAACGGGACCTTGTTCGTGCCGTTAACTGCCTTTGCAATATTCTCGGCAATCGAATATTCGTAATCCGACTGATACTCTCCGCCGCCGGGAACATAACCGTATCCGCTTTCGCCCTGAAGATAGAACGCACCGATAAGATTATCAGTAGACTTGGTTGCGGGAGCTTCTGCTATAAGAGCATCACCGTCAGCAGGCGCTTCCTCCGCAAAGGTAACAACACTGAAGCACGAAAGCGCAATACACAGCGTCATCAAAAGTACCAAAAACTTTTTCATACAAAAAATACCTCCATTTACTTGGTGAACATATTATACATCACTTCTTTTGAAAACGCAATAGTTTTTTTTGATTTTTTGAATTTTTTATTAAGCAAAATGAATTTTAATGTGTCCTGAAATCCAAACGCAAAGTTTTCTGTGCATTTTTTTGGTTTTGTATTTGACATAAAACGGATTGTTATTTATAATAGTTACAATATTTTATTAAGCGGAGGTATATTTTTCATGGATATGGAAAAAATCATTGCCCTTTGCAAAGGCAAGGGCTTCATATTCCCGGGCTCGGAGATCTACGGCGGTCTCGCCAACACATGGGATTACGGTCCTCTCGGCGTTGAGCTTAAAAACAACGTCAAAAAAGCGTGGTGGCAGAAGTTCGTACAGGAAAGCCCCTATAACGTGGGTGTTGACTGTGCCATCCTCATGAACCCCGAGGTATGGGTAGCATCGGGTCACGTCGGCGGCTTCTCCGATCCTCTTATGGACTGCAAGGCATGTAAGGCAAGATACCGTGCAGACAAGCTGATCGAGGATTTCAACCATGAGCGCGGTACGGATATGGTCGTTGACGGTTGGAGCAACAAGCAGATGGAGGAATATATAAAGGAGAACGGCATAGTTTGCCCCGATTGCGGCAAGTCCGATTGGACAGGCATCCGTCAGTTCAACCTTATGTTCAAGACATTCCAGGGCGTTACCGAGGATTCTTCCGCTACGGTTTATCTGCGTCCCGAAACGGCTCAGGGCATTTTCGTAAACTTCAAAAACGTTCAGCGCACAACGCGCAAGAAAGTACCGTTCGGTATATGCCAGGTCGGCAAATCCTTCAGAAATGAGATCACTCCCGGTAACTTCACTTTCAGAACAAGAGAATTTGAACAGATGGAGCTTGAGTTCTTCTGCAAACCCGGCACAGACCTTGAATGGTTCGAATATTGGCGTAATTTCTGCAAGCAGTGGCTGCTTTCGCTCGGCATCAAAGAGGAATCGCTCAGGTTGCGCGACCACTCACCCGAGGAGCTTGCATTCTATTCAAAGGCGACTACCGATTTCGAGTATCTTTTCCCGTTCGGTTGGGGCGAGCTTTGGGGCGTAGCCGACAGAACAGACTATGACCTCAAGCAGCACGCCGACCACAGCGGTGAGAATATGGAATACCTTGATCCTACAACGAACGAGAAGTATATTCCCTACTGCGTTGAGCCGTCACTCGGTGCGGACCGTGTTACCCTTGCGTTCCTTTGCAACGCTTTCGAAGAGGAAACACTTGAGAACGGCGATGTGCGCAACGTGCTTCATCTTCATCCGTTCCTTGCTCCGTTCAAGTGCGCGGTACTTCCGCTTCAGAAGAAGCTTTCCGACAAGGCGCTTGAAATTTACGCAGAGCTTGCCAAGCACTTCCCCGTCGATTACGACGAAGCAGGCTCTATCGGCAAGCGTTACCGCCGTCAGGATGAAAACGGTACGCCCTACTGCGTGACCGTCGATTTCGATACATTGGAGAACGGCACAGTTACCGTCCGTGACCGTGACACTATGGAGCAGATCACTCTGCCGATCGAAAAGGTTGCAGACTTCATAAAAGAAAAGCTCGTATTCTGATCATCAAAATACCGCCGCACCCGAAAAAGGTGCGGCGGTATTTTTTGTCCTTTTTTATACGGCGCGAAAATCCGCTGTCCGCTCCGTTTTTTATTCAAACGGCACGCGTTTGGCAAGCTGAACCGCTTTTTCGTCATCCTTTATTATCCTGAATATTTTCGCAAGCCGCTCTACCGACATATCGAAGCCTATATCACCTATCGCCGCACTGCATCCGATGGGCTGATACCCATTAAAGGCATTCGGGTAATTCGCTCCCCAAGCAGCACCCGCAAAGACACCGTTTTCCCCGAGAAAATCCATGATATGCACTGAGTCACCGCTTTCGGCATCGAATTTATCGGGACGCACAAGTCCCTCGTCGATACTCATGCAAAGCATGGATTCCGTGAAATCGGCATGGCCGCCGCCTGTTCCCGTCGGCGCGAAACGTTCAAGTGTGGCGATATCCTCAGCGGTGATATCCGGGTATTTCGACGGGTCGCTCTTATAGCGTTCAAGCAAAAACGCGGGTTGGATAGATGCATCGTCCGTCGCCTTTGTCCACAGCGTGGCATAGTCGTGTTTGTCGTACATCTGTGCCCGCACAAAGTAATTCAAAAATCCGGTGTTTCCGCCGTGCGCGCTGACAAGCAGTATTTTACGAAAACCGTTTCTGCCGATCTCATCACATATTTCCTGCAAGAGTGCAAGCAGAGTGTTCGGATTTATAGAAAAACTTCCTCTGCGGCGCGTTTCTTTAAGGTCGAGCGAATGATATGTCACGATATCCCCCATCCAGAAGCCTGTCGGGAACACGACACATTCTTCCTTCTCAGCCGCCGCCTCGGATATATTTTTGGCAAGAAACGAATCACACCCGACAGCGATGTGCTGTCCGTGGCGTTCAAGGCATCCTATCGGGACAACGCATAATCCCTTTGCTCTCTCTATTGCTCCGTCAAATTCATCGGAAGTAAGTTTTTCCCAAAGCATAATTATTCCTCCTTATTGATCAAATCTTTAGGCGTTCCGCTCTGCTTTTTTGAAACCACTGAATACAGTGCAACGGACACTAACTATTGCCGCGCCGATCATCCGTTGGTTTGACCGCACGACCGCTTTATTGCTTTTTTGCTGTTGCCGCTCATGTATAATGCTTCGTTTCCGAATATCACAAATTTACTGCAAAAATTGTATCATTATGCGTTATTTTTGTCAACGCAATAACACTTTTATGTCATTTTTTGTCTGTATCTACCCACTTTTTGTCATAAAACCACACGACATGCGCGCATATATCTGCAACGTGTTTTCCGAATAACAACAAGTGCAAAAGCAGTACATCGAATTCGGCAGTCGATCGCATTATGAACAAACAAAGAGACCACGCATAGTAGCGTGATCCCTTCGTTGGAGCTGATGACGAGAGTCGAACTCGTGAACCTCATCCTTACCAAGGATGCGCTCTACCTACTGAGCTACATCAGCGACTTTTTTTAACACAGTTATTATATATCAAGATAAAAAATTAGGCAAGCACTTTTTTCGAAAATTCCGTTTTATTTTTTCTTTTGATTGAAAATGCAGGCAGAACAAATATTTTCTTTCAATTTTCTTTACGGATTTTATCTTTTGTGGTATACTACAAAAAAATCAAATTAAAGGACGTAACATGGAACTGACGATATCGATAAGCTTACTTTTCACATCGGTGCTTACACTTTTTTGTTTTATTATCCCGGGCGTTATCTTACGGAAAACGAAAATCGCAAACGACCATTTTGCAAAAGCACTATCGATATATACATTATATATCGCTCAGGTGGCGATGCTTCTGCACGGCTTTATAACAAAATTTGATGCAAATGTTTTCAGGGGTATATGCAATGTCGGCTTACTTGCATTCATCGCGCATGCGCTGTTCTACATCATAGCAAAACAGCTGTTCAAAAAAGCTCCCGATAAGATCAGGCGTGTTTTGCAATTCGGCATAATTTTCTCCAATGCGGGCTATATGGGCATCCCCGTCATAAGCGACGTTTTCGGCGAGGCCTTTACGATTTATGCAACGATCTATGTCGTATGGTTCAACATATTTGCATTTTCGCTCGGACGGCTTATCTATACTGACGACAAAAAATATATGTCTATCAAGCAGGCTGTGATAAATCCTGCGGTTATCCCGATATTGATCGGACTTGTGCTGTATCTCACCGGTGTCGGCGGCTGGATACGCAACACGATAGATGCCGACAACGTCGGCGGAAAAATGCTCGGTGTGCTTTACAACGTGCTTACGGTGCTTAAAAACAGTGTTGCGCCGGCATCAATGATCGTTATCGGAGTGCGCCTTGCCGATATCGACTTCAAGGGTATATTCAAGGATAAATATATGTATCCGTTCATTGCTTTAAGGCTGTTTATTTTTCCCGCACTCATTTGGCTGATAATGAAGGGCTTCCTGCTTGCGGGTATCATCGACACTACCGTCATGGCGGTCGTACTGATACTTTGCTCTACCCCCTCTGCGGCGGTCACAACTATGTTTGCCGAGCTGTATAACGGCGATGCACCGTACGCCGGCAAGCTTGTCGCCATCACAACGATACTTTCCGTGATAACGATGCCGACAGTTGCCTTGCTGATGAGCATCTGATTTCGCTTGACAAAATCGGCGTTGCGTCGTAAAATGTGTTAAAATGTAAATACGCTCCCGTAGCTCAGCCGGATAGAGCGACCGCCTCCTAAGGTAATGGCGCGTCTATTCCCAAGCTTAAAGCCACAAAAACGGCTCACGGTTCTAACTGAGTTGTGGATGCCATCAATTTTGATGGATTTGCTAATTTCGGGCACTCGCGCCCTGTTACTCAAAAGCAGGAAAAATGATTAGCAAAATCGGCAATTTGCTAATCAATAACGCACTGAACAAACAAAAAATGCAGAACGCAAAAAGCCAAAAAATCTTGTAAATACTGCATTTTTTCATAAATGTCTCCGTAGCTCAGTAGGATAGAGCGTTCGCCTCCTAAGCGAAAGGCCGGCGGTTCGAATCCGCCCGGGGACGCCACCTATTATCACGGGATTTCGATTTTCGATTTCCCGTGTTTTTCTTTGTCTCTGATAACGATTTCGTGTTTTCGTGCTAATCGCAATTAGCAAATTCCCGATTTCTGCTAATCAAAACTGCCGTTTTGCTAATTGATTTTGTCCTTGCTTTTTCAAATTTTTCTGCTAATTATGGGGATAGGTATGTAGAAAAGTAAGGACACGGCGGTTTCCCGCCGTGCCCAATGTGTTTGCCGAGCATCAATCAAGAGTTATGATTTCACGAGTGCAGGATGCATTATAGCCATCGCTGTCTTCCCACTCATCAAGAAAGTCGTCCACGCTGGTAAACTTCTCAATAAGATTGTATCCTTTTTCGACGGTAATCATCTCGGAAAACCAAGTCTTGATTTCAAAAGAAATCTCTCTTGTATCTTCAAGATGGAATATTACGCCGACAGAACAATCGAGTAAATGAACTTCTCCGTCGTGTTCAAGTGTTTGATGGTCGGTAATAATGTCAATGGAGACTATCTTGCTTGCCACGGGCGTTTCGACAAGCTCACCTTCGTCCATAAAGGTCTTTATCGTGGTATCGTCCACCTGCGCTATACGAAAGACGGCAACATCGTCAGTATTGAAGAAACGTGTTACCGTTTCGGTGAGAGATGTGAGCTTGTATGCTGTACCGTCAACATAAAGACCGACAATACCGAAAACCATCGGGCTATATATGAAAGGATCACACTTGAATTTTTCGAACTGCTTTCCTATCATATTTTTGAAAGCATTGATTTCCTGCTCGGAAAAAATGGTTGCTGGTTTCATTATTTTTCCTCCACGAAATGTATTTTTTGTTGTTTGAGACCACCAGTATGAGAGCTGTGGACGATGTTGATTTCTACGGCGGGAGATCCGTCTGGGCTTGATGAAACGGGACGCATCGTGATGATGCTGCCGTCTGCCATATGCGTGATATATCGTTCTCCACCGTTATAAACCGTTTCCTTGCCGCCAAAGGCAATTTTGTCGTAAAAATCCTTTGCAGTAGCTAACGGATCGGCTGATGCGATATTCCTTGTTTTGTTGCCCGAACTTGGACTATTTACGCCGAAGCGTCCATTCTCATAATGATATTTTGATGAGGCGAGCAAAACATTCTGACTTACGCTGCGGAAATATTTAGAATTCCCTTTATATCCAGTACCCATTTAAGCGCCCTCCTTTAAGTGAGTGCGCTCAAACTCGCTGGCATAGCGATAGAGCGGAACTATATCCTTGAAATCACCAAACACCGAATCCGGCATAAAGCCGTACACCAGAACCGCCTGCGGCTCGATCTCCTCAAGCATTGCCGCCATACCTGTTTTGAAGATCTGCTTTTGCTCGGATGATTTCAGACATCCGTGCGTGCTGACCGATACAATGGATCCCTTCGGTACGCCCAAAAAGCAATACTCAAAGCTCGATTCATCGCTCCAGCGGATATTCGGAATTACGGGTATGCCGTTCTTTTGCAAAAAGAAACCGACGGCACGGTTCATATAAGTGTTTGCCTGCTGCAAGCACGGCGACTGCCCGATCAGCATCGTGCAGTCCGGGGTTATCACACCGTCGTACAGCTTCAACCGGTCAAGATAGCGGGTTGTCGCTGTCAAAACGGTAGAAAACTCTTTGTCGTGCAGATAAAAATGTACGTATTTTCGCTTGTCCTTGTTTGTGTTGAGCTTTGAAAACGGCACGACGTCACGAGGGATTTGAGTGTTTTTCAAATCCATCAGCATCGGAATGCCGCAATCACCGACAAGCACGGCTCCTTCGGTGAGGTACGCTTGAAACCCATCATCGAATACGGTTTTTCTTTTTTTCATAATAGGTGTTCTCCTTGTTGGAATTGATGATATGCATAGCAATCATCCTCTCTGTGTACTTACAACAAGGCAATGACGAAAAATTTTGCCTTGAGGGGTACATCCTCCGAACACCTATATCTGATAAACCAACTACAAATAGAGATATTCGGAAGCACAAATGATGTGTTTTGTCAAGAGAATTTTTGAATTTTTATCAAAAAATCTTGACAAACCTCCCGAAAACCCCTATAATGTATGCACCAGCTACGAATAGAGATATTCGGGAGCAAACCTTTTGTGAGTTATTGCAGTAACTTACAGAAGGTTTTTTCTTTTACTATATACAAGCAATTTACACCACCGCCTTTCTTTTATTTGCATCTGAATTGTACGTCTGCGGCATCTGGAGAAACGCCGCAGGCAACGACGATTTCCGAACGGCTCATTCCTTGCGTCAAGTGCTTTCCAACCATAAATTCACCCGCAAAGCACTTTGCCTGCCATTCCGGATCTTGATATCGGGGCACCTCTGATTTGCTGAAATTACGTTGCAATTTGAAACCGCAAAAGCACAAAGTAAAATAGTGACCGATTTCGTGGGCTATCGTCATACGATCACGCCCTTCACCGTCGCAAGCACGTTCATAAACGCTTTCTTTGATACGAATATGTCCCGTGCGGATGTCTGTGTCTGCGTGAGTGTGCGGCGGAAGTTCATCATCCGATACGATTTCATAACTGAAATCATCAAACAGTTCCGGTAAAACATCAAGCAGTTCCACGATGGGTATCCATAGCTCGTTTTTCAGCCCAAGATGATCGCGCAGGATATTTGCAAGGTCTCTCAAATCCTTGCGGGACTTCGGTTCTACGATGTATTCCGTCAAGAAATCAATCCTCCTTGTGCTTGTTGAGGATGTTGAACAGCTTTTTGCTCGTTTCCTCGTCCAAAGTATCAAATTGGCGGGCAAAGGAAATAGCAAGCTGACGGTTTCCGGCAGATGCGTTGCGAATATTCAATTCAACTGTGTCCCCGGATTCAATAACCGCCTGCTTTAATTCTTCCATTTGTTCTACTGAAAGACCGTAGTATTCCTGGAGTTTCGGAAACCACGCATCGGGCAGTTTTTTCTTTCCGTTTTCTACTGCCGAGAGGAACGCAGAAGACACTCCGAGTGTTTCTGCCATGTTTCTGAGTATTTCTCCTTTGTTTAACCGTAGTTTCCTTAAGAATTTTCCGATACTTGTGATCATAACCTTTCCTCCTTAACCTTTTCAGGTTAATATGAGTATATCATATTCAAATTCATTTGTCAACCTCTTTTGGTTAATTATTTTGCATTTTTCTTTTTGAAATCAAAAAAAGCAGTGATCCGTTCAAATTTACAGTACACCACATACCTGCTTTGTGATAGTCAAACTGTTCGAATCAGACAATGCTTGCACAAAAAACAAGCTGAAAGTTGACTTATATCAACCTTTTCAGCCCTTGCGATAACAGTCTGCCATCCCCCGAAATTAGCAAAATCTAAATTCTTGCCAATTTTCGGGGTAAAAAACGACATTTTCGATTAGTAAATTGGCACTCCCGACTCCATTCGAACTATCAAAAAATCCTTATATCATCGGCGTTTCTGCGACTTTTCAAAAAGGATAGTAACAGGGTGCCACTCGCCTCCTAAGGTAATGGCGCGTCTATTCCCAAGCTTAAAGCCACAAAAACGGCTCACGGTTCTAATCGGACGGTGGATGCCAAAACAACAAACGACAGCAAGAATAAAATATTGCGGCTTCTCGGATAACATAAAAATCCGAAAAGCCGCATGAAACAAGCATATTTGCCCCTGTAGTTAAATGGATATAACGAGGTCCTCCGAAGACTTTATTATCGGTTCGATTCCGGTCAGGGGTGCCAGCAGGCACGAAAGTTCAATTGAATTTTCGTGCCTTTTTGCTAATCACTATTAGCAAATTCCCGATTTCTGCTAATCAAAACTGCCGTTTTGCTAATTGATTTTGTCCTTGCTTTTCAAAACTTTTGCTAATTTTGGGGATATATAAGATGACAACAAAAAACGGCATAGGGGTGCCTCTGCCGAATAGGAATGATATATCCATTATTTGATAAATCTGTGAAAAATGCCGATTGACAAATTGTTAAAAATATTATACACTATAATTGCTTGTTTGAAGGATTCTCGTATCCTTTGAAGCGTGCCCGTCCGGCGTTGGTAGCACCGGACGGGCTTTTCTTTTTTCATGTGCATTCATCTTTTTCCCATTTGTATTTTGGATTTGCATCAATGCGTTCTTTATATTGCTTTTTATAATCAGAAAAACTCATATAATTTGCACCAATATCATTATCTTCATCGCAGCCATCATCTTCCCAACCGCAATACGAACAAATATCATGGCAATATTTGTCTTCAAACTCATATTTACCGCATACCGGACATTTGTGCGGGGTGGGTACATAACTGTCTGTAACCTCGTCAAAATAACTGTATTCCGGGTTTTCTTTGAGCTTTTCTGCATACCACACCCGATATTCATTGAGTGACATAGCATTTACACTGTTCTTCAAATCCGGTGATTTTGCCTGTTCGGGAGAATAATACCAACCGCATTCCCTGCACCAAGTACTTTCCGGAGTTTCTCCGCAATAAATATCGTCCCATCTTAATTCTTCAAATCGGAATTTACCGCATACGGGGCAGTCCGTTGGCTCAATTTGAGGAATTTCCGGATACTTGTCTCTTGCCCAGTGATAGTTGGGATTTTGTTCAACATAGTATTCATATCGAAGTTTGTAATCATCCAAGCACAAATCATTATGGCTACCCGTTTCAAAATGATCTTCTTCGCTTAGTGAATCGTGTGCCCAACCACAATGCGGACAGATACAAGTGCCATTATCTTCCAAAGCCGGAAATTTGTGTTTACCGCATACAGGACATAAAATAAAATCTTGCTTCATCTGTGGTTTCTCCTATCTTTATAATACTCATAAATACCTCTTGCAGGATGATATATCATCGGATCCGCGTTGCAACTCCGCGACACAACGGCAAAGTGGAGCGTCAGCACCGTGAAGACCGGAAACGGTTTTATAACAAAATGAGAATGTATGGCTTGAATGATGGTCTTAAACAGCTTCTGAAGTATAACGCAAAATCCAACAATATTCCTAAAATTTGTTTGGGCTTTAAGACACCTAATGAAGTGATTCAAAAAATATATGGCAATTATGTAATCAGGACGAAAGCAATATTATGCCACTAATGATTTTGTCAAGGTCAGGTAGTATTTTCTTGCGAAAATCTCCACCTTTTCCCTTGACAAAATGCTTAGGTTTTTTCTTATAACAAAAAGTGTCACCTATCATTGACATCTATACAATTATT
>JAZRZN010000051.1:0-8332 GCA_045601365.1 Clostridia bacterium
GCTCGCAGGGTGCGGGACAGCGTCCCGCGGGCAGGGGTTTGGGGCAGCGCCCAGGAAAGGGGTTCGGGGACGGAGCCCCCGAAAAAGCAGGATCGCGTTTTACAGCGTTACGATATATTTCCCTGCGCTTGACAGCTTACGGTCAGCTAATACGGCAGGCAGTGTTTCAAGCGGGATGCATTTGTATATCATTGATGAAACATCGATCTTTCCGCCGGAAATGAGCTTTACCGCCGCCGGGAATGTGTAAGGATTGATGAATGAGGATTTTAATGTGATTTCCTTTTTGAATATCTCAAACGGCTTGACGCTTATCTTTTCTTCGACTTTTGTAAGCCCGAACATCATCACCGTGGAACGCTTGCCCGCAAGTGATATCGCCTGTTCAATGGTTTCGGGCTTGCCAACACATTCGATTACGGTGTCTATCTGCTCACAGCCGACATTTTTTAAGCTGTCGGAAACGTTTTCCGTGATGGGATCGAATACCGTATCCGCGCCGAGCTTTAATGCAAGCTCTCTTTTTTCCTTTATCGGGTCTATTGCGATTATCTTCGCCGCGCCCGAAAGTCGCGCAAGCTGAAGCATGATAAGCCCTATCATTCCGCAACCGATTATCAGAACTGTATCGCCGCAGGTGATGTTGCAAAGCTCTATCCCGTGCAGACAGCAGGAAACAGGCTCAGCCATTGCCGCCTGCTCGAATGTGACATTGCCGTCTACCTTGTAGACCTGCGACGCGGGGACAGCGCAGTATTCTTCAAAGCCGCCGTCAACGGTAGTGCCGATGCCTACCATGGATGTGCAGAAATGTCCCTTCCCGCTGTGGCAGAAATCACAGCTTCCGCACAGCTTGTTGGGGTCTACGCAAACCTTGTCGCCTTGCTTGAACCCGGTAACATTACGCCCCGTTTCGATCACCTCTCCGGCAAATTCATGCCCGAGAACGGTGTTTGGGGGAGTGGGTGCGGCGCCCTCGTCGCCCGAGAAAATGTGGATATCCGTTCCGCATATCCCGCACGCGCGGACACGCATAAGAACTTCATCATCATTGATTTCGGGCATTCTTCTTTCTTCGACCCTTAAATCGTTTTTACCGTAAAATACTGCTGCTTTCATGATTTTTTCCTTTCCGATCACCGTATGTCATGCTGTACGGCATTTCTTTTTTTATAGTAAAATAGTTTTGTAAAGCCTGTTTTGCGCAATTCCTCCGCGATGTACTCAAAGCCGTATGCTATTCTGTCAAAGCTGTGCGCGTCAGAGCCTAATGTGAGCAGATAGCCGCCGTATTCTCTGTAACGCCTGATTATCTGCATGCTTTGCGACAAGTGCGATTTGCTCTCCGTGTTCAGATACGATGTGTTTATTTCAAGTGCGATGCCGCGTTTGATGATTTCCTTGAGTATCGTATCTGTCTTTTCCCGGTAATCATCCAAATCAACGCTTTTGCCGTATTTTTTGCAAATATACCGCAAGGGGCATGTCATATGCGTTAAAATGTCGAAATCGACGGTGTTTATCATTTCAAGCATTTCGTCAAAATATGCATCCATGTAGCCGTTGATATCGTCTTGTGAAAAGCACGAAAAGTCGATCCTTGAATACGGTATGCTGTAATCTTTGTATCTGACCGCATGGACAGATGAGAGTATCACATCGCAAGCATTTTCGCGTATCACGCTTTCGGCTTCGTCTTTATACCATGTCGCTTCGCCCAATTCGACGCCGGAAATAACGTATTCGCCAAGCTTCTTTGCCTCGATAACAGAGTTCCTTATCGGCGTTTTCACATCTTCTCTTTTGCAGTATTCGATATCGCAGTGGTCGGTTATCGCAAAGCCGTAAAGACCGTTTTTCTTTGCAAAATCAAAGCTGTCATTGGGATCGCACTTTGAATCATGCGAAAAATGTGTGTGAGTGTGGCAATCGACGAAGCCGTCCGTCGGTTTTGACGGTTTTATCTGACCGGCACTTTCGATAATGTCGGCATCACAATGCTGTGCAAACTCAAGCTCCTTTTCGTCACTCAATATCCATAAGCCGAGCTTTGCGTATTTTTTTACCAACGCGCACAGCTCTTCGTTTGCTTTTTCAACTGCTGCAAATGAAGTAGCGGGGGATGGGACGGGCAACCAAACGTAAAGGTCACTTTCGCTTAAAAGCTTTTTTAATCCGATAAGCGTATTTTCATCGACAGTGCCGTCGTAATGTATTTCCGCTTGCGGGAAGCGTGAAACGATTTTTTTGATGTAGCCTATATCGGATGATGTAAAGCCGATCTTTGCGCCCGATGACTTTACGGTATCAAATAATATATCGGTCTGCGCATCGTTAAAATACTGTATTCTGTTATCAATTTTTACGGTGATATTGTTCTTTTTCGCAAATGCAAGTACATCGGATAACAGCGGTATCCGCGTGCCTTTGTATTTTTTTGCTTTGCCGATCCCCGCGTCGAACAACAGCGCCTCGCTGTAAGAGATATCCGATATTTTGATTTCGCGGTCTAATACATCACCGTCGATGCTTCGGCATGTTCGGTTAAGTGATTCATCGTGCAGAATCACGCATTTGCCGTCCTTTGTAAAAGCAGGATCGACTTCGATATATGTATAACCCTGAACAACTGCCGTTTGAAAAGCGGGCATCGTGTTCTCGGGAGCTTCCGTGCTTACGCCGCGGTGTGCTTCGAAATGCATGTTTGATCCGTCCTTTCTTGACAATGAATTTGTTTTTGATATAATAATATAAAATGATCGAACAGTCAAGCAACGCCACGAATAATGAAAGAACGATCAAAAACTTGAAAGAATCGGTGCTGAAATGAACAAGGAAAGAGAAAAAAGTATTCTTGAGATCGCAATAAAAGAAAAGAGTGTCACGGTCAAAGACCTGGCGGAAAGGCTGTATGCGAGCGAACCCTCGATAAGACGTGATCTTACAAGCCTTGAGAATCAAAGGCTTTTGCGGCGCACGCACGGAGGCGCAGTGCTTGATGAAAAGGCACTTTCGGAAATCAAAATACCGTTTTTACTGCGGGAGCTTGAAAAAAGTGATGAGAAAATCAAAATCGCAAGAAAAGCGGTGGAGCTGATAAAAGATGACAGTACGGTATTCCTTGACGCATCGACAAGCGCGTATGCGATGATACCGTTTCTGACGGGAAAGAAAATCCTTGTTATCACAAACGGCATAAAAGCACTTTCAAGGCTGAGCGAAAGCGGAATAGCCTGCATCGGCACGGGCGGAACGGTAATAAATTCATGCCTCGCGTTCGCCGGGGATGATGCGTACAGGATAATCGAACAGTATAATGCCGATATTTGTTTTTTCTCGTGCCGTGGACTTTCGGCTGACGGGCGGCTGACGGACATTTCACAGCCTGAAAACGCCGTGCGGCTTAAAATGATAGAACATTCCGAAAAAGCGTATTTACTCTGCACAAGCGATAAAATGAATAAGCTGTATTATCATAACTTATGCACCGTTGACGATATCGACGGAGTGATAACATCGGAGTAAAACGAGCCTTTGAGTGTACCGTTTTTTCATCAGACATGTATTGATTGCCGATCAGGTCAGAGTATGCCGAGGATGTTGCTTTCTGCGGATATGATCACTGCGCAGTGCCGGCACTTATACGGTGCGGTCACGGTAAAAAAAGAGCGGGGCAGAGCCCCGCAGAACAGCGTTAGGATATAAAGCTTTACATTTCTCTGCGCCCGTCGAGCGCCTTTGCGAGAGTTACCTCGTCAATATATTCAAGGTCGCCTCCAATGGGAATGCCGTGCGCTATGCGTGTCGTTTTTATGCCGAACGGCTTTAACAGACGCGCAATGTATACGGCAGTGGCATCGCCTTCGACATCGGGATTGGTTGCGATAATTATTTCGTTCACGCCGTCGATGCGCGCAATAAGCTCCTTTATGCGGATATCATCGGGACCTATGCCGTCAATAGGAGAAATGGTGCCGTGCAGAACATGGTATATTCCGCGGAACGAGCCTGTTTTTTCCATTGCAATGACATCACGCGGGTCTTTGACGACACATATCGTCGAACGGTCACGCCTTGTGTCGGCGCAGATATCGCATTTTTCACCCTCGCAGAAATTGCCGCATTCAGAGCAGTATTTTATTTTACGCTTGATTTCGTCCAGAGCTTCGATAAGCTCCTTTACGTCGGCTTCCGGCGCACTGATTATGTGATACGCAAGCCTCAGCGCACTTTTGCCGCCGATGCCGGGAAGCTTTGAAAAAGCATTGACGAGCTTTGCAAGCGGTTCGATATATACGCTCAAATCAGAACAAACCTCCGCCTATACCGCCGGTGATTTTGCCCATCTTCTCATTTGAAAGCTCGCTTGCCTGACGCAATGCTTCTTTTACCGCCGCAGTCACCGTGTCCTCAAGCATTTCGACATCGTCGGGATCAACGATATCCTTGTTGATCTTTATTGATTTCAGTTCGCCCTTGCCGGTAACGGTGCAAACCACCATTCCGCCGCCGGAAGAAACCTCAAGCTCTGTTTCCGCAAGCTCCTGCTGAGCCTTTTCCATATCTGCCTGCATTTTCTGTGCCTGACGCATAAGCTGCTGCATGTTCGCGCCGCCGCCGAAGCCCCCACCGGGGAATCCGCCTCTACCCATAGTAAAAACCTCCAAAATAATCTTTTTATGAAAACAGGTCGAGTGCCGCTTTCATCATATCGGTACTGCCATCCTGTCCGTTTTGCTTTTTTTCACCGATCACTGTTTCAAGCTTCAAATGCCTGCCGGTGATCTGCTCAATGATATTTTCTAATTTTTCTGTATTGCGAATTATGATATCTTCTTTGCTCTTTGCTTTTTCGGGAACATATATTATGAACTTATCTTCCTGTATATCGGAAGAAAAATTCCTGATCATCATATAGAGAGGCAAATCTTCTGCTTTTACACGCGCAAGAAATGCCTGATGCAATGAATCTCCCGCAACTGCTTGCGGCTTTTGAACCGTTTTATTGCTTGCAGGCGGAACGGGTTCCGCCTGTTTGACAGGAGCATTTTGGGCTTTCGGCTTGCTTGTTTGATTTGCGACCGTTTCGGCTGCTTTCGGCTGCGCCTGATCAGCGACATCCCACGGCGGAGTGTCATCAACAGTGTCGTGCTTTTCGGGAACGGATGCCACGGAAGCACCGAACGCAACACGCGATTCAAGTACGGATATCCTGTCTTCAAGTGCAGATAAGTCGCTTTCAAGCTCGGGGGAACAGATACGCACCGCCGCGGTCTCAAGTTGGATCTCGGGACGGCTGTGAAGCTTTATTTCGCTTTCAAGCTTTGAAAGTATCTCAATACTTCTCAGTACGCGCTGAATATCGGCTTGTTTTGCCTGCTCTTTGAGATGAGCTATTGTTTCGTTCGGCAAAGACTGTATTTCTTCGCTGTCGGGCGAATACATGCAAAGCATTATGTCACGCATATGCTCCATCAGTTCAAGTATCAGTACACCGATATCACGTCCGTTGTTTTCCGCCTCAAAGCATTTTTCAAGCGCGAGGGAACTGTTGCTTTTCAACAGAGCATCGGCAAAGGAGAAAACAAAGCTTCTGTCAGAGATGCCGAGAACGTTCATTGCGTCTTTCAGCGTTACATTGCTTCCGCAATACGAAAGGCAGACATCGGCGAGCGAGAGCGCGTCACGCATTCCGCCGGATGCGTTTTTTGCGATAAGGTCGATAGCGTCACTGTCGAAAGACGCACCGACTTCGTTGAGAACGGTTTCAAGCCGCTCATGTATGGTCTTGGACGGAATAAGGTGAAAATCAAACCTCTGACAGCGGCTGAGTATCGTTGCGGGCAGCTTGTGTATCTCGGTCGTGGCGAGAATGAATACGACATGCTTTGGCGGCTCTTCAAGCGTTTTAAGAAGCGCGTTGAATGCGCCGGGCGAAAGCATATGCACCTCGTCGATGATGTATACTCTGTATTTTCCGTATGCGGGAGCGAAAACGACCTTATCACGGATATCACGGATATTGTCAACGCCGTTGTTGGAGGCGGCATCAATTTCGATGATATCCATGTTGTCGTCAGCGTTAAAAGCTTTGCATGCATCGCACTCGCCGCACGGGTCACCGTTTACGGGATGCGCACAGTTTATCGCACGCGCAAACAGCTTTGCCGTGCTTGTCTTGCCCGTTCCGCGCGGACCGGCGAACAAATATGCGTGCGCTATCCTGCCCGATTCAAGCTGATTGAGCAATGTGCGAACGATATGCTCCTGCCCGACAAGCTCTTCAAAGCATTGCGGTCTGAATTTTCGGTAAAGTGCAACGTATGCCATAAACTACTCCAACGAAATTGATTTTGTATATTATATTACGAAATCGTTTTTTTATCAAGGGAAATATTGACGGGGAGATATCGAAATGAAAGCTATTATGCGTGTGCGGAATTAAGTAGGATGATTCGGTAATGTTTTCATATTTGTACATTTATTTTCGTTATAATAGTTCGTACACCCATAAAATATATCGCCGTTCTTTGGATTCTTCCTAACTATCATATATCCGTCTGAACACTTCGGACATTTGAAAATATCATGCTTGTGAACCTTGTCGTTAGTCATAAAATCGCACACTTCGGAGTCATTTGTGCAAATCCAAAGTTGCAACCCATAATTCTTGTTGAACTCATATTTCAAAGGGAATCCGCATTTAGGGCATCTGAGATTAAAAAGATCTACCACCTGCATATTGATTCCCTCGTCATGCGGTAATTTATAGTCTTTAATTAGTTCAACTAAAAATCTTGAGGGTCGGTTTTTTGGCGTTGCAATATAAACACGATTCTTTGTTCGTGTCATAGCGACATAGAACAATCGGCGTTCTTCGGCAAAAGGCATACTTTTATCCTCGTGCATAACAAGCTTGATAATCGGATCGTCTTCGATCTGGCACGGAAAACCGAATTTGCCTTCAAACATATTGATCAGGATTACATTATCGTACCCAAGACCTTTTGAGCTATGTGCAGTCATAAATGTGATATTGGCATTTGGATATTTTTCGCTTTTGACACGGTTGCCCGGAAGTTCTTTGAAAGAGCCGGCATTATATAGCTTGTACATATCATAATTATACCGACCAATCAAGAGGATTGAACTCTTAATTCCGTATTCGGAGATGATTTTACCGATGATTTCTTCAATCTTTTCTGCCAAAGCTTTCATCGGCTTGAAACTATCATCAAATGCTTCAATTACTACCGGGTTTTCCAAATGCTTGGGAGAAATTAACTGTTTTCTGATTTGTGCGGAATTTTTTTGAACAAATCCCCCGGCAATATCAATAAGTTCCTGCGAATTACGGTAAGTATGTGTGATTTTCAGTTCCGTTCCGGCCCCCATTAGTTCAAGGAAACGGGTAAACAGAGTAATATCCGAGCCGGAAAAAGCATAAATCGACTGCCAGTCATCACCGACCGCAACGACCTTTGCTTTTGTGATTTCGGACAGACGCTTTGTCAAATTGAATCTCTGCCTTGCAATATCCTGAAATTCATCTATAATGACATACTTGTAGGGAAGTTCAATATGCTGACGCTCGATCTCCTGAAGATAGAAATGGGCATCGTTGATCATATCGGCAAAGTCGATTTGATTGTTTTGCTTCAATACGGACTGGTAATGATGATATACTTCTTCCGCAATATCAAGGAACAGCAAGGTGCGTGGGTTATCCGTCTTTTTACGAAGGATATCAAACCCGCCTTCATCATAACCGGTGGTCTTGTATTGTTCTATGAAATTCATCATGAAAAGAATAAGTTTAATGATGTACTTATCTTTTCCGGTCTCAACAATCTTTTTATAAACCTCATCAAGATTTCTCGGCTTTAGAACAAAGCCCTCGGCTTCCAAGTTCTCTTTGAGATGTTCCATCAAAGGACGCCGGTCATTATAAAGCGACCATGTTTCAACAAGAGAAGTTTTATGGGATTTATGGATTGCCCGTTTATCGTTGATTGCTTTCTTGTATTTTGCAAGTTGTTGAGGTGTAAACACATTGCTGTAGCCGCTTTCAGTCAAAGCATAGTGTTCAAGCCATACAGTATGTTCGCCTTGAGTTATATAGAAATCCGGAGTGTATTTTTTGTTAGTGGACGGCGATTCAAAAGGATAAACGCGCTCATACTCATAATCGAGACCGTTAAGATATAAGAAATTGGCAATCTGAACTTCCTGAACAGAACGCAAATATTCTCCGGTGATGGTTTTTACCCTTTTGCTTCTTTGCTGTTCCACCTTTTTGATATATTCGCCTAAACCGCTTTTTAATGTTTCA
>JAZRZN010000052.1:0-26425 GCA_045601365.1 Clostridia bacterium
CAAAAGGTACATATTTAATTTTGAATTGAACCGCCGTGTGCCGAACGGCACGCACGGTGGTGTGAGAGGAGGGAATAAATCCCTCCTACTCGATTCAAAGTGCTATTTCTTTGCGTATTGTGCGGCATCCGCTGTCGCACCACACGCGATTTTTGTGAAAGCATGACAGCTTTTATATCCTGACCTTGAAAAGTCCGTGCTTGTTGCAATAGAAATATAACAGCTTTACACGGCTTGCCTTGAAATATGCTTCGGCATTGCCCTCGGGATACAGCTTTACGATGTTTGAAGCATTGTCCGCGAATGCGGCGATGAACGAAATGTAATGCTCTTTAGTCATTTCGTGATTTAAGGTAACATAATATTCATCTTCGATTTTTTCGATTTTCGGCATATGCGCACTGTCACAGTCCTCGGCTTCAAGCGGAGGAAGCGTTATCCCGCAACAGCACACGGCTGCCTCCCCGGTTGAAGCTACGACTTTTCCGCAGACGGGGCAGACGTAGAGCTTACAGCGCAGCATGTTGCACGAACGGTTTGAATTTGTTATGCTTTGCCCTGAAAAAAGCTCGCTTACGGATATTTCAAGTGCCTGTGCAAGCGGTTCTATAAGCGTTATATCGGGATATCCTTTCCCGGTTTCCCATTTCGAAACGGCTTTATCGCTTATGCCCAGCTTCTGCGCAAGCTCTGCCTGCGTCATCTCTTTTGCTTCTCTTAACTTTTTTATTATCGAGCCCGTTATATACTGATCCATTTCTTTCACCTCACAAACAATTATATCACAGCTCAACTATTATTTCCACCTACTTAAAGTAGAAAAATAAATTGACATGCGTATGTTCGGGGGAGTATAATCTTTGGCGAGGTGATATTTATGTTCAATGACTTAAAAGGTAAAAAAATAAACTGTCTCGGCGACAGTATTACCGAGGGCGCATGCCTTGCCGATCCTAAAAATGAGTGCTTTGTATCGTTGCTTGCAAGTAAATACGGCGCGATCGTCCGCAATTACGGCATAGGCGGCACACGCATCGCGCATCAGACGGTTACGCACAACGGATGCACGTCATACGACAGAGATTTCTGCATGCGTGTTGACGAAATGGATCCCGATGCGGATTACATAGTCGTTTTCGGCGGTACTAACGATTTCGGTCACGGCGACGCTCCGTTCGGCGAAATGAGTGACCGCACAAGCGCGACCTTCTGCGGTGCGCTACATGAGCTGTATACGAAGCTTATTGAAAAATATCCGCTTGCGACAATAGTCATAATCACACCGCTCCACAGAACAGGCGATGAAGACAGGCGTGCCGACAGCAACAAAAATCTTTACGATTATATCTATGCTATACGCAAGGCGGCGGAATATTATTCGCTTCCCGTGCTTGACCTGTTCGCAACAAGCGGCATACAGCCGAATATAGAGATAAACAAAACGACATATACGGCTGACGGTCTGCACCCGAATGCACTCGGTCACCGTCTTATAGCCGACAGACTTGCGCATTTTATAATGAATCTTTGATAAATCCGGAAAGGAAAAATCGCCATGAGCTTTGAGCAGTATACGAAGTATTACGACGGTTGGGATGAGAATAAACCTATAAAGCCCGGGCAGAGCGAAGAATTTACGCTTGATCCCGTTCAGGTCAATGAGAAAAAGGCACACAGGCTTTTTGTGACGGGGGAGACATCTCTTTTCTACCTGTGGAAAAACGAGCCGAAATATCCGCTTGAATACCGCGAAATAACCGATGCACTCGATACGGAGCATTCGGTAAATACGCAGTATTGCCTTGATCTCTCAATGGATAAAAAGGCGGAATATGTCCGCAGGGTACATAAAAAAGTGCAGTGGAATCCCGTGCTTGCGTATTTACCGATGGTGCATACGCCCGATGATTGGCAGTACGGCGTTTCGGTGATTGCCGAAAATCTTGATATTGCCGATAACGGATATCTGCGCATAGTTCTGGAGATAAGATTTGAGGGCAGCGGACGCGGAAAAGACGATTTTTCAAATGAGCCGGATGAAACGTATGTGCTTGATATCGACGGCGGAAGCTACGGTCAAAGGGTATTTAAGCAGGGTATCGTTATTCCCGCACATAAAACGTCCACCGTCGCATACAGGGTAGAGGGCTTGCGCTATTCGGGCAAAGTATATCTTGAAGCTCCGTTCCTTACGGCGTCAAACGGCTATAACGTGCTTCCCGATTTTTCCGTGCCTGTTTTCGGTGAAAACGATTTCAACTGGATAGGTCAGAATATTTCGCGCAAGGAATGGGTATCGCTTTCGGTGACGCTAAACGGCACTGAGATATTCAACGGGGAAGTGTTCGAACGCTGTCACCGCGGTTCGGAGTGGGAGATCGACATCCCTGACAACATCATCCGAAAAGGGGAAAATACACTTTCGATAACTAACCGAAACGCCTATCATGATCCGATGCCGTATATCATCCGTGAAATAGGCATAATAGAACAGCCGAAAGATGCGCTGACACTGCTTGCGTGTCCTCGGTGTGCTACGGCGGGCGAATATGCTCCGATACTTATCAAAACCGAACGCAACAACATAACGGTACATTTTGCCTCCGCGGACGGTAAGCTCCAAGGTGAAAAAGAGTATACTTTTAAGAAAAAAGGCTTGCACGGCATACGTCTCGCATGCCCGCGACCGGCTGTGGATGCTTGTTTTTCGCTGACGGCAGAGGGCATTACCGTCAGCGACACAGTGCCGCAGATCGCAGAAAAACAGGATGACGGCATCATTACGGGAACGGGAGATCTTATATACATTTATCAGGGCGAAAAGGAATTTGAAGAATACCTTTCGTGGTATATTTCAAACGATATCGGCAGGATGCTGACGATCCGCCCTACATACCGCTGGAGCGGTACAAGAGTGATCAATGAAGAGCTGTGGAAGGATACCGCAAGGGTCTTGAATGAGCTTGGCATGAAATATGTGCATATGCTCGACGGACGCGAGCTTCCGGGGCTTGACTGCAACCCGTCTCGGGAGCTGATAGAGGGCGAGGGCTTTTTGGGCAGACAGCTCCATGAGGGCGACGGCGCGCTGTTTTATTGGGGTGCGCCTTCCATAATGAAACCCGCCGACAAAATTTATGCCGATCTCAGTCAGCTCATCTACCGTGAGCATCCGCAGTATACGTCACCGGCATCATCGTGGGCATATATATTTGACGGTAACGAATCGTTTGTCTACCGCGATACGAGAATAAAAAACGATCATCGGGCTTCGCACGATCATGCCATGTCAAGGCTGAGCGGACTTCCGCTTATCGCCGAGCGGCATACGGGACCGTCGGTCATGTTCAAATATTTTTATGAAGCGGGCTATAAATGGGTCGGCGCGGAAACGATGTACACCACCATGGAGATAACTCTTTCGTTCCTGCGCGGCGCAAATCTTCAAAATGCCCAAAAGGCACTCGGAGTGCATCATGCCGTTCAGTGGTCTACATCGCCGCAGGACACGCCCGACCGCTTCAGACGCTATCGGCTTGCGCTGTATGTTTCGTATATGCTCGGCGCTACCGATATAAACACCGAAGAGGGCTTATGGCATCTTGAAGAATACTATGCTCACTGCCACCGTTTTTCCGTCGGTTGCAGGGGACATATAAAAACTCAGCAGGATTTCAACCACTACATCCTTTCGCACACAAGGCGCGGCAGCTTTTATACCGCGGCGGGCTTCATCCACGGCAGGCTTGACGGCTGGAACGGCTTTGTGCAGGGGCGTGTATGGAGTTTTGATAACGTAAATATATGCGATCCCGAGTATTCATGGAATATAATGAAAATACCGTATCCGCTCGGCGACCCCGGCGGGACACTGTATTTCCACGGAATTGCGCCCGATAAGCCTGCGGGCTACCATTCGGGCACGCCGTTCGGGCAGGTCGATACACTGCCGATAGAATGCGACGGCGATATTTTCAAAAAATATAAATTCCTTGCGTTCGGCGGCTACAACTGCGCGACAAAGAAAGACCTTGACAAGCTTGAAAATTATGTCTTGGGCGGCGGAACGCTTATAATGACAAGAGCGCATCTTGCGACCGCCACGTCAAGAGAAAAAATAGAAAGCTACGACCTTGACCCGATAGAGCATACGCTTTCATTTACAAAAGGCAAGGCAGTGTATGAGATAAGTACAGTCGGCGGCAGGGAAGTGCAGATATGTACAAATGCGCTTGACGGCGAAGTCATGGAAAAAACCGATAACGGCAAGCCGTTGCTTATTAAATATCCGCTCGGTAAGGGCGTTGTAATAATGCTCAACGCCAACGCATATCCGGCACACGGGGCGATATCCGATATATACGGTGATGTCATCAGGAACGAATTTGAGAGGGTGTGTGCCAAGGAACATTCGTTCATTGAATGCGGAAACGATATTGAGTTTTCCGTATACGAGCGCGATGACGGCAAACGGGATTTTTACATCCTTCCCGTCGATTGGTATAATACGTCCGACAGTGAAAGACATGCGACACTGCGCATCGGGCAAAATAAGTACGATATTGCGATCCCGTTCGGCGTTATGGTAAAGGCTACCGTTTTTGAAAACACTGCGGCGTGGTGCTGTTCCGAGGACGGCGAAGTGCTTGACAGCGACGGGTATACGGCACGCTTGCAGGGCATAGGCACGGTAGATTTCGTTCTTGCCAAAAACGGCAATATCAAACGCATAACGCTTGATTTTGCCGAATCGCCGATACAGACGGCAGAATTTGAGTGAACATAACAGGAATCGCCCGGCAATTTTTCCACCGAGCGATTTTTTTATGTCTGCCTGATAACTCATCGTACGCAGATATCTGAGTTAATTCATGCCTATACCGAATATTCTTACCGTGCCTTCGGTAAGTGCAGGCTTGAGAGTTATACGCGCACCGAATGATACGGGGATATCTATCAATGTCGGTGTCACGGCATCAGCGGTTTTGATCTCTTTTGTTTTGCCGCTGTCACTTTCAAGCATCAGTGATCCTTTTGCCGCACCGCAATCAAGGAAAAGCCTGATGCGATCGGTGTTTTCAGGCACATTAAGAGTGAGCGTGCCGCTTGTGCCGCTCACGTTCCAACCGTGTGTTGCCGTGGAATCATTGGAAAGCTTGATAAAATCACACGATATTTCGCTTGAGGCGTTAGTCAGCATACGCGCATGCAGATAACATCCGTCATCCGGCTTCGGATAGGTGAGAACGTCTGATGACGGAGCTGACTTTATCGCTTCAAGCTGTTTGCATATCAAGGCGGCGGCTATTGCGTGACCGCTGTTGTTGGGATGTATCCAATCCGCTCCGACATCGCTCCACGAAAGCTCACCCGCATCGGACTTTTCCCATATGAACGAATTGAAGCTTACTGCCGGGATGCTGTACGCGCTTACCGCGTCTGCGATCCTCTTGTCAGGCACGGAAGTATCGGGCTTGTAAATAGCGTTTTTGTAATTTTCGCGTGAAGAATTACGGGCAAAATACACAGCCATCACCGCCGCGCCGTCCTCAAGCAAACGGTACAAAAGCGTAGGATATGTGTTTTTCAGTGAATCGTCAAGGTATGTGTTGACCGCAAAATCAATTATAACGAAATCAGGTTTGAACGCACGCACATCTACATCATAGCGATAGCAACCCATTTCGGGATTTGCAGAGCCGAGACCTGCATTCACGAATTTGAAGTCGGCTTTCGGAAAAGTATTTTTCCACCATTCTTTTACAAGGTAGCCG
The DNA here is from genome assembly GCA_045601365.1 of Clostridia bacterium. GTDB lineage: Bacteria > Bacillota > Clostridia > Christensenellales > QALW01 > UMGS1322. The sequence goes on from JAZRZN010000052.1 coordinate 5,775, forward strand.
TAGCTGTTTTCTATCGAAGATGCGCCCGTACCCTGGCTTATCGAGCCGCCGAACGCCATAACGGTGTATTCGCCGCCGGATTCTGCCTTTTTCATCAGTTCGCTGATGCGTGACGCATTGCCGATATTGGCAACGGAACGTTTGCAGGATTCGTCATCAAGGTATTTTGAGATATCGTAAAAAGATGCCACTGTTTTTTCCTCCTTATAATTCTTGCCGTTCAGCTCTTTTTTGTCAAGCTTATCTTTTTGTCTATGCCCGTCAGCTCAAAGATGCTCATAACCTTATTGCCGACGTTTATGACCGAAAACACCGCATCAAGCTCTTTTGCTTTTCTGTGGCACGCAACTACCTGCCTTAATCCGGCGGAAGCCATATATTCGACATCGGCGAAATCGAGTGTTATTGCGGCTGCCGATGTAACACTGTCGATCGCTTCACCGAGCTGAGGCGATGACGCGGTGTCGAGCCAGCCGTTCAGCTTGAATGTGACTATACCTTCATTTTCAGTTTTTGTGATCTCCATTTTTCAATCCTCCTTGATAAATTTTGTCAAAATCAGTATATTTTTACTGTTTTCATATTTATATTCAACGTTGTCCACGCTTGCAAACGCAAGGAAATTACCGAGACCGCCCATCTGTGTGTCGATATCGTAATCATCCGGCGAAACCTGATCGTTTGTCGGGTCGAACGGTTTACCGCTGTCGGTGAACGTCATTGTGACTCGGTCGGAGAAAGAGAGTCGGAATATCACTTTTGTGTTTTCGATATCCGTATCCTTATAGGCGTAATTGCAAATATTGGCAAAGCGTTCCTCGGCGGCAAGGCAAAGCTCAAGCTGAGTTTCCCGCTTTGTCGGCAGTGCGAGTATCAAGTCCTTTATCTTTGTAAATTCTTCAAGCTTTGCATCAAGCTCAAGTGTACGGACTTTTTCGACGGTAAAAGCGAGCATCGTGATATCGTCGTGCTGTTCGGCATCATCCGTGAAGCTGTGAAGTTCATCACTGACATAGCGGATGATATCTCCGCTTTTTGATTTGCGGAAGCCGCGCAGGCATTCTTCAAGGCGTTCGATACCGTAGAAATGTCCGTTCGTGTCGGTAGCCTCGCTCACACCGTCGGTATATAGAAAGAGCGTTTCGCCGACATCAAGCGGCTCGGAGACCTGAATATATTCTTCGCCGGAATAAAGTCCGAGCAAAGTATTACGGGCATTTTCGGGCATACGGATGCCTTTTTCGGAGATTATATACGGGATGTTGTGTCCTGCGTTGGCGTATGTCAGCATGCCGGAAGAGTTATCATAAATAGCGATAAATGCCGTGGCAAAAAGCAATGCGGCGTTGTTCTGCGAAAGCAAATCATTGGTTTTTTGAAGTATCTCCGCAGGCTCAAGACCGTTTTGGGCAAGCATTCGTATAAGCGTCAGCGTTACCGCCATGTATATCGCGGCTGAAATACCCTTGCCTGAAACATCTGCAATAACGAGTAATGTTCTGTGTTCGTCAAGTGAAAGATAATCGTACAGATCGCCGCCGACATCCTTAGCGGGCGTCATTACCGCATCTATTCTGCGATCCGAAAGCGCAAAATGCTTTTTCGGCAAAAAGCCCTGCTGTATTTTTGATGCGATATCCAGCTCAGTCTGCTGACGCTCCTGCTCACGCGAGAGCGTGTTTATATTTTCGATATAATCGTTTATGTTATCAGTCATCGTGTTGAAAGCATCGGATATCATCATAAATTCGTCGGTAGGCTTATCAAGCACCATGTGTGCTGTGACCCGTCCTGAAAGAAAATCCTGCATCGCTCGGCTTATCTGCTTTGCCGGGCGCGAAGCATATTTGCGCATTATCATGAATACGGCGAAATATACGCCTACCATTACTGCAATGATTATTGCGGCTACTATCGAAAAAGAGCTGATAACGCTGTTTGTTATTCTTGAATACGCTTTATCTACTCCGGCTATGTATTTGTTGCCGTAAGTATCCTTTACGCGGATAATTGTGCATACCTCATATCCGCCCTTGTAGCGGAACTTTACAGTCGTGTACGGTCTTTTACCTTTCCAAACCTCCAATTCCTTTTCGGAAAGCCGATAATCCTCGGTATGTCCTATCAGGTTGTCCTTCAGTGTGTCGTCCTCACGGTCATTGTTATAGGCGAGTGCCAGATAAGTTACGGTATCGTTTTCCGTGTCGGGAGCATATAAAAACGCAAAATCTATTTCGTACCATTCGCAAAAATAGTTTCCGTGCTTAAGAACCATATCGGCTTGGTCAGTATCAAGAGGTACGTTTTTATTCTTTGCGTCCTCAATGACAAGGTCGGAAAAAACGGTGACCGTTGCCAGCGAAAGTGTTTCGGTTTGTGTATAAACGATGCGGTAAACTATCAAAAATGAACCGATGAACAGCACGGCAAGTGCAATGGCAAGCAAAAGCATTATATGGCGTGATACCTTTGCGGCAATGGAATTTTTCATAAATTCACCTCACAGTATTTCGGCGGGGGATATCAGTTCAAAGCTGATACCGTCAAGCGGGAAAGCAGAACACACGGCACATTTGCAGCCGCTGACAAGATCGGATTCGGCAAAGAAATATTCGTTTTTATTTGCCGTTTGTGTGACCTTTACGGTTTTTGCGGCGGTTATGCAGAACGAATCGAGCGGGAGCGACATGCCGAGCCCGACTGCCTTGATGAAGCTTTCCTTCAGCGTCCAGAGACGGAAGAACATATCGGTGCGTTCCGCTTCGGTATTCAGCCCGATGAGTGCGTTGTATTCGTCGGGAGCAAAAAAGCGTTTCGCAAGCGGCAAATTGAGATCGGTGACCTTTTCTATGTCACAGCCTATCTCGTTGTCGGAGACGGCGCACATCGCGTATCCGTGCGAATGTGATAAGTTGAAATGCATCATCCCGCACTTGAAATACGGTTTTCCGTGTTCTCCCGTAACGATCTCGCCGAAATCAAAGCCGTTCTTTTTTACGGCATGGCGTAAAAGAGCTTCGGCACAGACGGAAAGCATTTTATCATTTTGTCTTAAGTATGCGTCTGTTCGCTTTTTGCGCATTTCGGAGCATGCACTGTATAAGGCTTCATACAGTGCGCTGTCATTGAGCTGTTCGATCGAGGCTATATATACTGTCGGTTTCATTCGGATTCCTCAACATTGAAATAATCAAGCGTCATTATACTGTTGATCGCCCTGTCAAGATATGTGTCGTCAACAAGCGGCCATGAGAAGCCGATGCGGTAGAGAATATTTGCGGTGAATAAGTTGTCTGTATCGACAACATGTGCATCCTTGATATCGTAGGCGGCAAGCCCGTTAAGGCGACCGTTTATACGGTCGTCACCGAGCTTTTTGCGGAACTCATCGTAATATATCTCATCTTTTTCGGGGATTATCCTGATACCGTTGCGGTTGCAGGCGTCGATTATCTTCATCTCGTCAAAGCCGTATCGGTTGTCGCAGTTGAATGCGGTGAACTTATCATCCGTTCCCGCAAGCAGTATCACGGCGCGGGCGGTGCAATCGACGGGGGAGAAGCGCATCGGGTCGGTCATGTGACTTATCGGGTACTTGCCCATGACCGCGAAGCCGCGTATGCCGCTCAAAAACATATTCGTTTCCATGTTGGCTTGGAACTCACCGTCGCTGTGCCGCCCCATCAGATTTCCGACACGGATGACCTTGCCGCGCAAGCCGCTTTCGATCGCTTCAAACATCTTCAGCTCGGCGTTATATTTGGAAATGGCATATTTGTTTGCCATATCGTCGATAACGAACAGCTCGTTCTCGTGCATGCGTATCTGCTTTTCGTATGTTTCGGGCGTATGGATGCCGGGAACGGAAACAGTCGATATCTGCACAAGCTTGGTGTCGCGCTTTTTGCATACCGAAATAAGATTTTCAACGCCGTGGACGTTTATTTGTGTAAGTATATCGCTGTCGGAGAAATGCTTTACGCACGCCGCACAGTTTATCACCGTGTCAAACGGGATATTTGCAAGTGTTTCTCCGAGCGTTGGATCGGTGATATCGGCTTCTACGACGGTTATGCGGTTTTTAAGCTCTTCTTCAAAGCCGTTGCTGAAATAGTAAACAAGCATCGTCTTAAGGCGTATCTCGGCTGTTTCATGCATGCCGCGGCGGACAAGGCACCAAATGTGTCCGCTTTCGCTTTTAAGCAGCTCATGCAGAACGTGTATTCCCAAAAATCCGACCGCGCCTGTCAAAAGCACGTTTCCGAGCGGGGCGCGTGTGACCTCGTGTGCGTATTTTACCGTGTTGAACTTAAGTGCCGGGCGTGTTTTTGCGTCTTGCTCCGGCATCGTATCGGGCGTTGGCACTGAAACGGAATCACGCTTTTGGATGAACTCGGCAAGCAGCTCGGGAGTGGGATTATCAAAAATATCACCGTATTTGACTTCTATGCCGTCGGACATCAACAGCATCGTGACCTTTGATGCCGAAAGCGAAGTGCCGCCAAGCTCAAAGAAGTTATCGTCGGCAAAGACATCGTCAAGCGACAGCACCGACGCGAATATCTCGCACAGCTTCTGCTCAAGCGATTTTTTCGGCGCACGCTTTTTTGTTCGGTCGACCGCCTGCTTTTTGACCTCGGGAAAAGCCTTTTTGTCGATTTTTCCGTTCGGCGTAAGCGGCATCATATCAAGCTGCATCAGCGCCGCGGGAACCATGTAATATGTCAGCCTTGACTTCATGAACGCGGTAAGCTCATCAATAGCGACTTCCTTTTCGGCGGTGAAGAAGCCGACAAGATAATCCTCCTTGCCGTTGTTGCGCACAAGCACCTTGCTTTGCGTTACGGGCGGGAAAGCGCACATCACCTTTTCTATTTCGTCAAGTTCTATTCTGAAGCCGCGAAGCTTTACCTGATTGTCTATTCTTCCGCCGAAATCTATTTCTCCGTCACGGTTGAGGCGCACAAGGTCGCCGCTGTGGTACGCCGGCATGCCGCGAAGCCTGAAGAACGAAGCCTTTGTCTTTTCGGGAAGCTTGACATAGCCTCTGCCAACGCCGGCGCCGCAGATTATCATTTCGCCTGTTGCGTAAGGCGGCAGGATGTTGCCGAACTTGTCGGTAACGAATAATTTCATATTGGCGGTCGGATGACCTATCGTGATGCCTTCGCCGCTTTGAAGCACTTTGTATGAACAGCATACCGTGGTCTCCGTAGGTCCGTAGCCGTTTATTATCTGCAACGACGGCACGAGCGAACGCAGGGTATCGTAAAGCGAAGCGGGGAACGCCTCCGCGCCGACAACTATGCTTTTAAGCTTTTTTATGGCAGAATGGAATTCCGGCATCGAAACCATATTGTTCATGAATGACGGCGTGCATACCATCATGCCGATACTCTTTTCGACCATTATATCTTTAAGCTGAAGCGGCGAATGTATCTCCTCATCGCTTGCGATGTAGAGCGATCTGCCGAAGCAAAGCGGAAGATATATTTCAAACATCGACATATCAAAGGAATACGAGCTTAATGACAGGGCAATGCCGGTTTCGTCGGTGTCGTTATAGTAATCAATGAACAGCGTGTTCGTTTGTACGAAATTGGTGAAACTGTGATGCTCTATCATCACGCCCTTGGGCGTACCGGTAGAGCCGGATGTATAAATGCAGTACGCAAGCTGATTTGGCAGTATCTCGGTATCGGGATTCCCGTCGTCGATATCGTCTGCGTTATCAGCGGCATCAAGCAGTTCTTCGACCGTAAGCGTTTTGTACGGCTTTTCGTCGGCAAACAGCTCTGTGCGGTTTTTCCTTATTGATTTTGTCGTAATGACGAACGGGCTGTCGGCATTTGTAAGGCAGAAATCTATACGCTCATCGGGATATGTCGGTATCATCGGCAAAAACGCTCCGCCTGCCTTCATGACGGCAAGCTCACAGATAAGCATTTCTTTCGTTCTGTCAAATACAAGTCCTATTATATTTTCACGTCCGACACCGAGTTGCAACAGCATATGTGCAACAGTGTTCGCGCGTCTGTTAAGCTCACCGAACGTTATTTCCTCTCCTGCGGCAAAGACCTTAAGGCTGTCGGGATGAAGTGCCGCCTGACGCTCAAACAGTCGGTGGCATGGGATGTTTTCGGTATCGAACGAATTGCAGTTGAGCTTATCGTAGAGCTTTTCGGCGTTTTCCGAAAGCATGCTGACATCGCGCAGATATTCGTTTTCCGTCAGCGAACGCGAAGCCTCTGCGAACGAATCCGCAAGGCATGCGGCAAAATCGCTGTTGAACATATCCTTACGGTATTCAACAGTAACGTTATATGCATCGCCCTCAAGATATACGGTAACGGATATCGGAGCTTTGGCGGCACTTGATGCAATAGTCAGCATTTCGGCTTTTTCGCCGCAGAGCGAATCAAATACGAAGTCGTCACCCTGATAAACGAATATGATATCGGCTTTTACTCCGTGCGCGGCGGAGATTTCGGCAAACGAATAAATATCGTTCGACATGCCGTCAATGAGCTGTGAACGCATCGAGGCGGTGAGGTCGGATACGCGCATACCGTCGGTAAAGCCCGCTACCAGCGGAAGTGTCTTTACGAGCATCGTTACGGACTCGGCAAGGCGCGAATCGTTGCGCCCGTTGTAGACGGTAGTATAGGTCAGACTTTCTTTATTTGCAAAGCGGCTTATCACAAATGCGAACGATGCATTGAAGAAAGCGTTGAGCGTGATATTCTCTTTTTCACAGTATGCTTTTATTCTTTCAGCGCCGCTGAACGAAAGCGTTACCGTACCTGCACCGCCGTTGCGGTTTTCCGGCTCGAATTTCGGCAAACATGCGGTTTCACAGCCCGTAAGCAGTTTTTCCCAATATGCTTTTGCTTCGGCATAATGCTCACTCTTGCGTGCTTCCTGCTCCTCAAGCGCCGCCTCAAAGCCCGAGAACGCTTCGGGAACGAGAGCTTCGCCTGCGTAGGCGCGGTCTATATCACGCAGAATGACGCTTTCCGATGTTCCGTCGCAAATGATATGGTGGAAATCGGTAAACAGGTAATTATCCGTCGCAGTCTCATATATTTCGATGCGGAAAAGCTGTGAATCCATAAGCCTGAACGGCTGAACGAGTGCTTTTTCGCTTAAAATCTCGGCGCATTTGATTATCGGAATATCAAATGGGGCGTCGTCGTTGCGCCTTGCGCGGATGTTGCCGTCGGCATCGCTGAAAAGCGTTGTTTTTATATACGGATGCGCGTTGACGGTCTGTATCACGGCATCCTTTAACTTATGGATATCGACATTTTTTCCGAGGCGTATCAGCATCGGAATGTTGTATACCGTCGATTCGGGAGAAGCCATACATTCGACAAATATGCCGCTCTGCGTTTCGGAGATGGGGTAGTCGGGCAGGATCTTATAGGCGGTCTGCGGCTTTGATGCAAGAATGAACGCTTCAAGCTTCAGGATCGTATCGTTTGCCTTTATGTCGGAAAGGCGTATCGGCACGTCGAACGCCTGCGCAAGCGAAACATTGAGCTTGACCGCACCGATAGATGTCAGTCCCGCAGTGTATATATTTGTCGTGATACCGAACGAATCGTGACCGATGACATCCTTTATGATGTCAAAAAGCTGTTTCTGCATGTCGGTCTCGGGCGGAACGGTGTTTTCGGCTTCACGCACGGGCAGAGGCAATGCTCTGCGGTTGACCTTGCCGTTCTGGTTGAGCGGAATGGCATCTATCTGCATTATCACCGCGGGCACCATGTACGGCGGTTTTTCGCTCAAAATATGCTCTGCGAGCGCATCCTTTGATATTTCTTTATCGGCAACGATATACGCGGCAACGTATTTTCCGCCGCCGATATCGTCGAATGCGGCAACGGTGGCATCCTTGATGCCGTCAAAGCGACGGATGACCTCCTCGATCTCGGTAAGCTCAATGCGGAAGCCGCGTATCTTGACCTGCGCGTCGCGCCTGCCGACAAACTGTATGTTGCCGTCGGGCAAAAGACGCACGATATCGCCCGTTCGGTATACGCGCTCGTAGCCGTCAAGCGTATCGAACGGATTTTCGCCGTAAGCCTCGGCGTTTTTATCGGGACGGTTGAGATATCCGCGCGTAACGTGAGGACCCGATATCCACAGCTCACCGACAGCGCCGACGGGCAGTAGCTTATGCGCCTTATCAACAACGTAAAGCTTCAGGTTATCAACAGGCGTGCCGACGGGAACATCCTTGTATTTTTTGTCTATGCGGAACGCGCTCGTTATTACCGAGCCCTCGGTCGGTCCGTAGAGGTTGTACATATTTAAGGCTTTCGGCGGATCGAGCGGTGTAAGCTTTTCGCCCGCAACGGACAGATGACGGAGTGTGGTAAATCCGCCCAAAAGCGCGAACTGTCTGCCTATCTGCGTGGTCATGACGGTATGCGTTATGCCGTTTGAATTGAAATAGTCTCTTAAGGCAAGGAAATCAAGCCGTAGCTTTTCCGAAATGATATGGAGCTGTGCGCCGCCCGTTATCGCGGGGTAAATGTCGAAAGAGTGAGCGTCAAAGCCGTAGCTTGCGTAAGCGGTCACACGGGAAGCTTCGCCGATACCGAAGTATTTTTTTACCCACTCCGTCGTAACGAGCGCGTTGGAATGCTCAAACATAACGCCCTTGGGCTTGCCGGTCGAGCCGGATGTATAGAGCATGACAAAAAGGTCAGACGGCGACGGCTCGGGCAGGAGCGTTTTACTGTCTTCAAGCGTTGATATAGCATCCGTCGAAAGCCGTACGCCCGTGAAATCATCGGTTATAATATCGGCATATTCGGGTGCGAATATCAACAGCGATGCGCCCGAATCCTCAACCATGAGATCAAGGCGCTCTTTTGGATAGGTGGGGTCGAGCGGAAGATATGCGCCGCCTGCCTTCAGTACGGCAAGCGAGCAGATGACCATATGCTCACATCGGGGTATCAGCACGCCCGCGACCTTTTCCTTTGAAATGCCGAGCGTAACAAGATGCTTTGCCAGAATATCGGTTATTCTGTCTATTTCGGCATATGTATACTTTTTGTCCTCAAACACCACGCAGATATTATCCGGCGTGCGCTTCGCCTGAGCGCGGAACAGCGAAACTACGGTCTCGCTGTTTGCGTAAGGTGATTCCGTCGCGTTGAATTTATCGAGCGTCAGGCGGCTTGAACTGTTCACATATCTTACATCGGAAAGTCTGTCGGCAGTAAGCATCCCGCGTATCATACCGAGATACATTTTCGCAAAGCTTTCGATAAGCTCACTGCTGTAGCATGCATTTCTGAAGTGCGCCATCAGCTCAAAGCCGTCACGCGATTTTATCATCATAATGTCGAGGTCGGATTGTGCGTCGCCCGTTTCAAGGAAATCGACATCGACCGTGCCGTTTTCGAGTGAAGCACCGTTGAATATTTCACCCTGATATACAAAAACCGTGCTTGTGTTCACGCCGTATTCCGCGGCAAGCTCACCGAATGAGATACAGTCATTTTTTATTGTCCCGAACAGATATTCCTGAACACCGAACAGATATTCATCTATCGGCATGCTTTCGTCGATGTTAAAATACATCGGCAGTGTTTTTACGAACATTCCGACTGCGGACGCGAGCCGCGGGTCGTGTCTGCCGTTATCTACGGTGGCAAAAAGGCTTTCGCTCATGCCGTTGAATTTGGCGAGCGCGTATGCGAACGTGCCGAGGAACAGTGTGTTTTCGGTTATGCCGTGCCTTTTAACAAATGCGTTTATCTCGTCAACATCAAAGAACGGCGAAGCGCTTTCGGTTATCCTGCCTGCGCCGTGATATTCTTTATCGGCGACGATATCGGGGATTATCCTTGAATCGCAATCGGTATTTTCAAGATTTTTGAAGAAAAGCTGAGCTTCCTTATATTTGTCGGTATCCTTGAGCGTAAGCTCGTCGCGCGAAATATCGAACACGGTGAGCTGTTCGTCCTTTGCGTCACCGCCGTTATATACCGATGCTATCTCGGAAATGAATGCTTGCGCCGAGGTACCGTCAAAAATGATGTGATGTACGTCAAACAGAAAAGCAAGGCGTCTGTTCGCACGGCACAGCTCAAAGCGGCAGAGCGGACCGTTTTCAAGGTCGAATGGTCTTATAAAATCACGCGCTTCGGCTTCGATATCGTCAGTATCCTTTACTGTAACGCGGATATCGGCATCGTTTATCCGCATCGACGGAACGCCGTCGGGAAGCACGACCGCGACACCGAACGCCTTGTGATGCGCTATCACACTTTCTGCGGCGCTGATAAAGCGTTCTTCGTCGGTATCATCGGGCAGGCGGCACAGCATCGGGATATTGTACATTACGGAATCGGGAGCTTCGATACATTCAAGATATACGCCGCGCTGAGCTTCGGTGAGCGGAGTCGTACTGAAATCATCGGAGTGGATAACCGATGCGCAAGTGGTGTCGGAGAGCAGTGAAGCTATGTTTTTCGGTGTTTTGCCACAAAAAATCATGTCGGGCGTAAGTGCTTCAAGCTTCGATGCCTCAATAAGCGCAAGCACCTTTATCGAATCGCCGCCGAGCGCGAAGAAGTTATCATTCGTGCCGACTCTGCCGCAGTGCAAAACCGCTTCGAAAGCATCGCAAAGCGACTTTTCCGCGTCATTTTCGGGAGCGACATATGTATTTTTATATCTGCCTTTATCGGGCGGGAGCAGGGCAAGCCTGTCAAGCTTTCCGTTGGCGTTTTTCGGCAGTGCATCGCACTCTGCAAAAAACGCGGGTATCATGTAATCGGGGAGCTTGGCTTTGAGCTTTTCGGCTATCTGCGCCTCCGTCAGCGGATGCGCAAGCTCGTAATATGCCGCAAGATATGTATGACCGTCATTATCGTCAAATGCCTTTACCGCGGCATTCTTTATTTCGTCCATTCCCAAAAGAAGAGATTCTATCTCGGCGGTCTCCACACGCTGACCGTTGATCTTTACCATCCAATCACGGCGGTTAAGGTACACAAGATCGCCGTTTTCGTTTATCATGCCCATATCGCCGGTATGGAAAAGCGTTTTTCCGTCGGAAAGCTTCGTTTTCGCGCGTGCGGTGCGCTCGGGGTCTTTATAGTAAATCACGTCAAATTCGCCGACAGCGCAAATCTCACCCTCACAGCCGTTTTTTTGAGGTGTGCCGTTTTCGTCGCAAACGATCACATTAACGGGCGACAAAGCCTTGCCGATAGGTGTATTCTCATATGCACGGTCAACATCAAAGCAGGTTATCAGCGCGGCTGTTTCGCTCATGCCGTAAACGTTCTTTATTCTGCATTCGTCGGGAGCTATCCTTGACATGCGTTCGCCGCCGCTCAAGATGCACTGTAAGCCGTTCTTTTTGTGCGGTGTATTTTTGTATACGCGCAGGAGCTGAGGCACCATCCATGCCATTGTTATGCCGTTATCGGCGATATAGTCCGTCAGCGCGTTGATATCCTTGCGCGTGATGTCGTCGATTATGTGTACCGTTCCGCCGGAAGCAAAAACACCGATATATTCGATGATATGAGCAAGGAATGAGAACGGAGCGGTTGATGCGAATATCAGCGGGGAAGCATCCTTATACAGCGCGGCGTGACGCAAGCCTGCGCGTGCAAGATCTCCCGTGCTGTGCAGGATGCCCTTGGGCGTTCCGGTCGAGCCCGATGTATAGGCAAGCAGTGCGGGCGCATCACCGTCGGCGGGCGCTTCGTAGATATAAAACGATGTCACGTCAATAAAAAAATCCTCGGTAATAACTGCTTTTGCATCGCAGTTGCCGATCATGAAATCTATGCGTTCCTTTGGGTAGTCCGGCACTACCGGCACTACCGCGCACCCGGCTTTGAGAATACCGATATATGCCGCCATATATTCGATACAGCGTCCCGCGTTTATAAGAATGAAATCACCCTGCCCGTATCCGAGAGAGTGGAGCTTTCCTGCAACATGACCGCTTAATGAATCAAGCTCCGCATATGTTATTTTGCGTGTGCCGTTTCGGTCGGCAAGCGCAGTGCGCGTACCGCAACGCGATACGGTTTTTTTGAAAACGTCGTCAATGAAGTTCATAAGAAAATACCCCAAAGCATGAATATATATAATAATATCACATCTGCTGTATAAAATCAATTTCAAAATCATGGAAAACAGAATTATTTAATATATACGCCTGCAATGTCAGGTCTTTTTTTGTCAAGACGCGCATATGTTCACTTTTGAGAATACTTCGGAGGTATTTTGATGGAACGTATAATGAAAATAATATGTGCGGTGCTGCTTATATGCGCCATATTGCTCATGCCGGTAAAAGACGGTATCGAAACACAACGCTGTCTGAAAGAATTTCCGCTCCTTGATTTTACCATAGTGCTTGATGCAGGGCATGGCGGCGAGGACGGCGGCGCGATAGGCATAAACACGCTTGTGAGGGAAAAAGACATAAATTTGCAGGTGGTCGAAAAGCTGAAGCGCCTTTTTGAAAGTGCGGGAGCTGATGTCGTGCTTACACGGGAGGACGAAAACGCACTGTGCGACGGCAAATACAGTAAGCGTGCGGATATGGCGGCGCGTGCCGAGATAATAGAATATGCAAAGCCGTATATCGTAATCAGTGTGCATTGCAACAGCTTTCCCGACAGCAAGAACGCACGCGGTGCGCAAATGTTTTTCTATCCCGGCTCCGAGACGGGTGAGAGGCTCGCGCGGTGCATACAGGACAGCATAAAGGCGAATGTCGATCCTGACAACACCCGCGATATCAAAAGTGAGGATTTTTATATGCTCCGTCACGGAAATTCCACCAACGTAATGATAGAATGCGGTTTTTTGTCGTCACCCGAGGAAGAAAAACTGCTGTGCGACGAAAAATATCAGGAAAAGCTTGCATATGCGGTTTTTGACGGAACAAGCGAATATATAAATAAAATACTTGCACCCGTCAATATTTGATTGCAAAAAAACGTTTGTTGTAATATAATAGCTTCGAAGATATATTCGGAGTTGTTATATGAGAGAGATATATTCACATGAGATAACCGAGGCGGTATATAAGCTCTGCACCGGGCTGTGCATAAGGCTTACGCGTCAAACTACGGAGCTTCTTGAAAACGCACTTGAAAAAGAGGTCTCCGATTACGGAAAATACAATCTTGAAATAGCGCTTAAAAATGCCGAAGCCGCCGCACAGAATAATATGCCTGTGTGTCAGGATACGGGCATGGTGACGGTATTTGCAAGCATCGGGCAGGATGTACATATCAACGGTGATTTCTACGATGCCGTGAATGAGGGCGTAAAACGGGCATATGTACCGTTCCGCAAAAGTGTGCTTTCGCCGCTTACAAGGATAAATACAAAGGATAATACTCCCGCAGTCATACATGTTTCGCTTTGCGAAGGCGAGAATATAAAGCTTACCGTCGCACCGAAGGGTTTCGGAAGCGAAAACATGAGCAGATTGCAGATGCTCAAGCCGTCGCAGGGAACAGAGGGAGTGAAGAAATTCATACTCGATACAGTTTCGCTCGCAGGAGCAAATCCGTGTCCGCCCGTGATCGTCGGCGTCGGCATAGGCGGCACGATGGAAAAGGCGGCACTTATGGCAAAGCATGCGATCGCCGTTTCCGAAAGCTCAAAGGATAAAGAGCTTGCCGCATTTGAAAAAGAAATGCTTGAAAAAATCAATAAACTCGGCATAGGTCCGCAGGGAATGGGCGGAAAGGTGACCGCGCTTGCGGTGTATGCGGAAAGCTATCCGACGCACATCGCAGGGCTTCCCGTAGCCGTCAACATACAGTGCCACTGCGCACGCCACGGGGAGGTAATGATATGATAAGTCTGACATTTCCCGTTTTTGACAGAAATGCGCTTAAAGGTCTGCATGCCGGCGACCGTGTCGTTTTGAGCGGTGTGATATATACCGGGCGCGATGCCGCACATAAAAAGCTGACAGAGCTTATAAAAAACGGCGAGCCGTTGCCGATAGAAATAAAAGATCAGGCGATATACTATACGGGACCGTGTCCCGCGCCGCAGGGCAGACCGATAGGCTCATGCGGACCGACGACGAGCGGGCGCATGGATGCCTATGCACCGTTGCTTCTCGATCTCGGACAAGCCGCGATGATAGGCAAGGGCAATATGAGCAACGATGTAAGAGAGGCATGCAAACGCAACGGAGCGGTATATCTTGCCGCGGCAGGCGGTGCCGGCGCACTGATGGCATCATGTGTAAAAGCATGCGAGGTAGTTGCTTTTCCCGAACTGCTTTCGGAAGCCATACACAGGCTTACCGTCGAAAACATGCCGCTTTGCGTTGCCATAGATACATTCGGCAATGATATATTTGCGCTCGGCAGAGAAAAATACGGTGAATGATGGATCATATTGCTGAAGAACTCAAACAAAAATTCGATAACGACAAAAACGCGGTACGGCAGTTGAATCCGCTGATACTTGCATCTGTCGGCGATGCCGTTTACACGCTCAATGTACGTGCACACATAGTTGCCACGCATGACCTCAACGCACACAGTCTGCATGCCGCATCGGCTTCACTCGTTTGCGCGGTCGCACAGAAAAAAGCATATTTCAAAATAGAACCGTTGCTTTCCGAAGATGAAGCGTATATCGCCAAGCGCGGCAGAAATTCACATCCCGGCACTGTGCCGAAAAATGCCGATATCATGGATTACCGCATCGCCACCGCACTTGAAGCGGTTTTCGGTTATCTGTACTTGCTCGGAGAAAACGAACGCATAAATGAGCTTATCAAAACAGTATTGGAGAATGAAGCATGAAAAACTACGGCAATAAAAATTACAGCGAACACAAAAACGGCAAATACACAGGCGGAAAGCCTGATTACGCTAAAAACGGCAAATCAAACAGACCCGGCGGTAATAAAACAAACGGCTTCAGGTCAGATGTGCGCAAGCCGAACATGCCTAAACCCGCTTACGCCGAGAATCGCGCGGATGAGCGCCCGCAGGAAACTGACGATATGCACGAAAACATCCTTGAGGGACGCAATCCCATCCGCGAAGCGATAAAGGCGGGCAGAAGCATAGAACGTCTGCTCGTTGCCGAGGGTGAAATACAGGGCTCGGTAAAGGAGATAGTTTACGATGCCAAAAAGGCAGGTGCGATCATTCAGGAGGTCGAGCGGACACGTCTTGATAAGATATCTGTAACGGGAGCGCATCAGGGGCTTATCGCATATGTCGCAATGAAGGAATACTGCTCCGTTGAGGATATCATTGCTTACGCGCGTGAAAAAGGTGAGGATCCGTTCATCGTCATTCTTGACGGCATCTGCGATCCGCAGAATCTCGGCGCGATAATAAGAAGCTCCGAATGCGCGGGAGTTCACGGTGTCATCATCCCCGAACGGCGCGCGGCAGGTCTTACGCCCGTTGTCGCAAAATGCTCGGCAGGCGCGATAGAATATATGCATATCGCGCGGGTGACTAATATCTCGCAGACGATAGAAAAGCTCAAAAAGGAAAATGTGTGGATATACGGTGCTTCCATGGAGGGCAAGCGCTATTCCGGCATGAATATGACCGGCGGTGTGGCGCTCGTTATCGGTGCCGAGGGCGAAGGGCTTTCGCAGCTCGTAAAGCGTAATTGCGATTGCCTTGTTTCCATTCCTCAGCACGGGCACATCGATTCGCTCAACGCATCGGTCGCGGCAGGAATACTCATATATGACGTTCTGCGTCAAAGGGGCAGTCAGAATTGAAAATAAATGTTTCGGATGAACAGCTCGCTCTGCTTGCACAAATGGGCGACCGCAAGGCGGCGGAGCTTTTGATGAATAAATACAAAATGCTTGTCAGCACAAAATGCAAGCAGTTTTATATCACCGGCGGCACGAACGACGATATTTTACAGGAAGGCATGATAGGTCTCTACCGTGCCATAATGAGCTTCAAATACGAAAAGAACGACAGCTTTGCCGCATTCGCCGCAATGTGCATAAGGCGTAAACTCATTTCGGCAATGAGAAGTGCCAACAAGCAGAAAAATGCTCCGTTGAACACGAGCATATCGCTTGAAAAGCCGATCCAAAATGACGGCGACGGATATACACTCGGTGATACGCTTGAGCAAAAGGGCGTTGACCCCGAGGAAATTTTTCTTCACCGTGAAAGACAGAAAAATATATATAAACGTCTCTCGGGGACGCTGTCCGGCTTTGAAAAAAAAGTGCTTCACGAGTATCTTGCGGGCAAATCGTATGACGAGATAGCAGTGAGCATCGGCATCACAGCCAAAAGCGTCGATAATGCGATACAGCGTATACGGCATAAGCTCAAGCGCATAGTATGATCCCGAAACAAAAAAGTATTGAAAAAAGCATTGGATTATAGTACAATAAAAATAATAACGGTTCAGGAGTGTTATTTATGAATCCTTGGCATTGCTTCGCGCCGGAGCGTATAACGGCAAAGAATTTCGTAAGCATCATCGAAATACCGAAGGGCGGCAGAAAAAAGTATGAGCTGGACAAGCAGACAGGACTTCTGCGGCTCGACAGAGTGCTGTTCACTTCGACGATATATCCGGCAAATTACGGCTTCATTCCCGGTACACTGTCAGATGACGGCGACCCGCTCGACGTGCTTGTCTTGTGTCAGGAGACGCTTGACCCGCTTGTTGAGATAGAATGCTATCCGATAGGCGTGCTTAAAATGATAGACGGTGACGAGAACGACGAAAAGATAATCGCCATACCGTTCGGCGATCCGTCGCTGAATATCTATAATGACCTTAATGAACTGCCGCAGCATCAGTTTTTGGAAATAGAGCATTTCTTTGAGGTCTATAAGTGCCTTGAAAACAAGGTAACACATGTTGAAAAAATTTACGACCGCGCCGAAGCGGAAAAGATAATAAACGAATCAATAGAGGCGTACAACAGAAAATTCAAGGGTGAATGATGTTTAAGAAATTTTTCGGGGATAAAGAGTTTTACAAAAAGATACTTGTGCTTATGATACCGATAATGATACAGAACGGTATCACGAACTTCGTCGGCATGCTCGATAACATAATGGTGGGGCAGGTCGGCACTGTCGAAATGAACGGTGTAGCAGTCACTAACCAGCTTCTTATGGTGTTCAACCTGTGCATATTCGGCACGGTGTCCGGCGCGGGAATATTCGGCGCGCAGTTTTTCGGCAAAAAAGATTACCACGGCGTGCGCAACACGTTCCGTTTCAAACTGCTGTCCTGCACGGTCCTCACGGCGATTTGCGCTTTGATTTTCTGGCTTTTCGGCGAAAGCCTTATAAATCTCTATCTTCAGGGCGAGGGCGATCCCGCCGATGCCGCCGCATCGCTTGGTTTTGCACGGCAATATATGCTCATCATGCTTGCCGGAATACTGCCGTATTCGATAGTGCAGTGCTATTCAAGCACCCTGCGCGAAAGCGGCGAAACAAAAGTGCCGATGATCGCGGGCGTAGTTGCCGTATTGGTAAACCTGTTCCTGAATTATATATTGATATTCGGTCACTTCGGCGCACCTGCGCTCGGTGTGGCAGGCGCGGCTATCGCCACGGTGATATCGCGTTTTGTCGAATTGGGCTTCATAGTGGTATGGTGCAGGATCAACAATGAGACCACATTCTACTTTGACGATGCGTACAGGCATTTCAAGATACCCAAGGAGCTTGCGGGACGCATTTTCTTAAAGGGCATGCCGCTTATGCTGAACGAAACGCTTTGGTCAGCCGGTATGGCTTTCCTCACGCAGTGCTATTCGGTACGCGGGCTCAGTGTTGTGGGCGCAAACAATATTTCGCAGACATTCTGGAACGTGTTTGCGGTCGCACTTATGGCGACCGGCGTGTCGATAGGTATTATCCTCGGTCAGCTCCTCGGCGCGGGCGAAACGGAACAGGCAAAGAAAGAAAGCCCCAAGCTGATAACGTTTTCGATTTTGGTCAGTGCTGTCATCGGGGTGGTTTATTTCGCATGCACATTCTTTATTCCTAAGGCGTACAACACCACTGACGAAATACGCGGTCTTGCAACGGTCATGATGCAGATATGCGCACTCGCAATGCCGATAGAAGCATTCGCAAACGCCACATATTTCACATTGCGCTCCGGCGGTAAGGCACTTATAACGTTCCTTTTCGATTCGTGCTTCGTTTGGGTGGTCAGCGTTCCCGTGGCGTTCATCCTGAGCCGCTACACCGATGTTTCGATCATCACGCTTTACGCGATATGTCAGATATTACCGATAATAAAATGTGCCATCGGTTTTATATTGGTCAAAAAAGGGATTTGGATAAAAAATATCGTTTCGGAGGAATAGTATGGCAAAGAACGAATTTTCGGCGGCACGGATTTTCGGCGAAGAGCCTGAGGGAAACACTTCTCAGCAAACCGAACAGCCCGAAAAAAGTGAAAAAACCGAAA
Source organism: Clostridia bacterium (assembly GCA_045601365.1). Classification (GTDB taxonomy): domain Bacteria; phylum Bacillota; class Clostridia; order Christensenellales; family QALW01; genus UMGS1322. The sequence goes on from JAZRZN010000052.1 coordinate 24,243, forward strand.
AAAAGTCCGAAATCAAATCAGATACTGTCGGCGCGTCTTTTCAGGAGCAGGCGAAAAAAACACATGTGCAGGAGACTTTTGCCCATCAGGAACACGCACATAAGAAAGATGATGCGCCCTTAAGCGAAACCGTGCCTCAAAAAGCCGATGCGCCCTTAAGCGAAACCGTGCTTCAAAAAGACGATGCGGAATTGTGGGCAAGCTTTCGCAGGCATGATGATGTTTCACAGGAACAAACAAAAAAGCAAAAGACCGCATCTTTTCGGGAAAGCATGCGCAAGCATGAGGCTGCACCCGAAAAGAAATCGCCTCTCAACTTATTAAAACAGCGTAAGCTTATAATGATCCTTGCCGCAGTGCTGATATTCGCGGTGTTTGCCGGCTTCATGCTCAAGCAGTATTCTTATTCATATTTAAGCCACGACGATTACGGCTATGCGACGCTCAGCTACGTCTATTGGGAAGACGGCATGTGGGGACAGGATTTTTCGCTCTCACAGCTCACACATTATCTGACGGAGCATTATAACCGTTGGGGCGGTCGTGTACTGAGCTTCGCACAAACGATACTTTTGTTCAAGGCGGGAACTCCCGCCGTACAGGCATTCAACGCGCTCGTGCTTGTCGGGATATTCGTGCTTGCGTTCCTGCTTGCCCAAAATGCCAAAAAAACAAAGCTTTTGCCTGCTTCGGCGCTGTTCGCGTGTGCCACGTTCGGGCTGATAGGGCAGGGGGTAGCCACAAGCGGGCTGTATTGGTATTCGGCTTCGATACTCTACATGGTTCCCGTGCTGTATATATTTCTCGGATGTATTTTGATGTATACGATGATGCTCGGTGAAGCCGAACGCACGGTTTCGGTTGCTAAATTGCTCATGCTTCCGTTTGCGTGCGTGCTGATGTTTTTCGGCGGCTTCTCGCTTGAGCATAACGGAATGTACGCTGTTATGGCGGCGGCGGCAATACTCGTTTACGCGAGCTTCAGAAAACGCAATCCGTTCGTGCTTGTGTACGGCTTTCCGCCGTTCCTTTCGGCTGTTGCGGGATGCAGGATAATGCTGATGGCTGTCGGCAACAATTCAAGAAAGAGCATGTATGCCGACTATTATGCACTGCCGTTCGGCAAACAGATACTCACAAGCGCAAAGACGATAACACAGACGCTGTTCCGCACATCGAATATGATGTTCGTCATACTGCTTGCGCTCGTCTGCATAGGCATCGCTCTGTTGCTTCTTAAACGCAAAAACAATCTTTTCTTCAAAATACTGTTGGGTTGCGATGCGCTTCTTGCGCTTTCGTCAGTTGCCATCGCCAACGGAAATATCGCTACTGACAAAATATCACTGCTTTTGTGGATATATCTCGTGTTCATGGCGGTAACGGTGTCGATCTGGCTGTTCTCAACGGGTAAAAAGCAGGATGCGCTCATATGGGCGATATTCTTCGGAAGCCTTGTTTCGCAGGGTGCGTGCCTTATCTCACCGATATTCCCGGATCGCTGTCTTGTGCCGTTCGTGCTTACGTTCACGCTTATTGCGACAAGAATGTTCAATGAATATATATCACTGTGCGAAGAGCTTCCGCGTGAAACCGCGGTGAAGCGCGTCTGCGCGGTGCTTGTTCCGATCGTTGTCATCGGCGCATTCGGCGCGGGAAAGATATTTATCGGCTTTAAGGAAAACGATGCCGTACAAAGCTTCAACGAGCGCACGCTCAAAGTGGTGGCATACGAATACGAAAATCTCAATACAAGCGCAACGCAGATAAATCTCATGAAGCTCAAGGACGATTCGTATGCGGGAAGCACTCAGCCGTACGGACGCGACCTTATCAAGGATTGGATGAAAATATACTACAAGCTTCCGCCGAATCTTCAGTACGCCGATTTCATTTACGAGAATTACGACGAGGAACGCCTGCAGGAGCTTGAAACCGAATTGCAGGAAAAAGAATCGAGATATTTCAAAAAAGATTAAATTTCGCTTGACGCAACAGCATATATGTTGTATAATTGTCAGCGTAATAGGGGAGTGGCTCAACGGTAGAGCAGCGGTCTCCAAAACCGCTGGTTGCGTGTTCGAATCGCGTCTCCCCTGCCAACAAAAAAGTCTCTTTTGTCTACCGACAAAAGGGACTTTTTTGAATGATGTTTGCCCTGTCGGGCAAATGATGTACCCTGC
>JAZRZN010000053.1:0-35846 GCA_045601365.1 Clostridia bacterium
TATTAACAGCGGTAGATAAATCCATTCCGAAATCAGCAAGCAAAACCTGTGCTTTTTTCTTTGTTACCTCATCAATAGTGACATTTGTAGATACTTTTGCCATATCAATCAACTCCTTTTACTATATTATATTCATATTATTGGTAATTGTCAATATGTTATACACATAATATGTGTAAAATTCAACATATTATCATTGCATCGCCGAAGCGTACGGTTTATAAGATTTTATCGATTGGAAAAAATAAAAGTCAATGTGCATAAATGACTATGCACCCGAGTCAATTATCTTCCTGCCGGCAGAAATTCCAACTTCAATTTCATTCCCATTCCCTCTGCCAGACGTTGCAATGTTTTCAGGGAAGGATTTGCACTGCCGCTTTCAAGACGACTTATATCAGCTTGTGTAATGCCTGTTTTTTCAGCAAGCTCTTTTTGCGTCATACCGGTGTGTTTTCTTGCATCAATTATTGCCTGAATTATAGAAAACTCAGGTTCAAGTGCGTCATATTCTTTTTTGAAATCAGCATCTTTTAATCTTTCGTTAAGGAAATCATTAAAGTTTGTCATTTTTATTACCTCTTTCTGCTCAAATATTCGTTACGATACTTTTTTGCAAGTTCAATTTCGTTTTTCGGAGTTTTTTGCGTTTTCTTAATAAAACCGTTTGTAATGACCACTTTATGTCCGACAACGAAGAAGTACAAAACCCGTGAAATATCAGTACCAACCTTTGCTCGGATTTCAAAAATCCCGTCAACAAGATGCTTTGAATACGGCTCTCTGAGTTCTGCACCGTTTTTACTTAACAAATCAATGGTTCTCAAAACTCGTGCCTGCATTTTATCATTCAAAGACATAATAAAATCCATTGCAGGTTCTGAGCCATCCGGCTTATCATAAAATACAATTTCAAATTCCGTCACTTTTATTTTCCTCAAAACGATATGATTTATCCTCAACTATATTATATGTGATAAATCACATATTGTCAATGGTTATTTTGAAAAATTAAAGTATTTTCTTATATATAAAACAACCCCATCCTATGCTTATAAAACCATTACCAATCGGCAAATATCGTATACCGATTGGTAATGTTAAATAAATATCCTCTCGAATTTAGTGGCTATTATGTGCATATTTCACAAAATCATCATCGCATCGCCGAATGAAAAAAATCTGTAGCCGTTCTTTTTTGCTTCCTCGTATACGTTCATGATCTCGTCCTTGGAGCAGAGCGCACTGACGAGCATCAGTAGAGTTGATTCGGGCAGGTGGAAATTCGTTATGAGTGAATCGACGGCATTGAAGTGAAAGCCGGGGTAGATAAAAATATCCGTATCGCCGCTTTGAGAATGTACTATGCCGTTTTCGTCGGTAACGCTTTCGAGCGTGCGACAGCTTGTCGTGCCGACACAGACTATCCTTCCGCCGCCTGCACGCGCGCGGTTGATGCGTTCTGCGGCGTCACTGTTGACACAATAGTATTCGCTGTGCATTTTATGCTTTGAGACGTCATCGACCTTTACGGGGCGGAACGTTCCCAAACCGACATGCAAAAGTATCGGTACGACATCCACACCCATATCGCGTATCCTGTCCAAAAGTTCGGGCGTGAAATGCAATCCTGCGGTCGGCGCGGCGGCAGAGCCGGTCTCGTGCGCGTAAACCGTTTGATACATTTCCTTGTTTTCAAGCTTTTCGGTTATGTATGGCGGCAACGGCATAGTGCCGAGACGGTCGAGAATTTCTTCAAATACGCCTTCGTATTCGAATCTGACGATACGGTTGCCGTCATCACGGACATCGGTCACAACGGCGTGAAGCTCGTTGCCGAAAACAAAACGCTGACCGATACGCGCTTTTTTGCCGGGACGCACAAGAATTTCCCAAACATCGCTTTCGATGCGTCTCAACAGCAGAAATTCAATGAATGAGCCCGTGTCTTCACGCGCACCGATAAGACGCGCGGGCAGAACACGGGTTTCATTTATAACAAGGCAATCGCCCTTGTGCAGATATTCGGGCAGATCGTAAAAATGGCGGTGGGTGATCGTTTTTGTTTTTCTGTCATAAACAAGGAGCTTTGCGTGGTCGCGCGGCTCGGTCGGAGTCTGCGCAATAAACTCCTTGGGCAGATCGTAATAAAAATCGCTTGTTTTCATAATTAGTCCAATTTCATTCTGATTTGGTCAGAGGATTGCTTTTGCGGTATTCCTAAATGCTCATATGCGGCGGGCATTACTACTCTGCCGCGAGGTGTACGCGAGATGAATCCGAGCTGAAGCAAAAACGGTTCAACGACATCCTCTATCGTAACGGCTTCTTCGCCCGTGGAGGCGGAAAGCGTGTCAAGTCCGACGGGACCGCCGCCGAATTTTTCTATCATTGCGAGCAAAACTCTGCGATCGCTTGAATCAAGCCCGAGCTTATCGACCTCAAGCATTTCAAGTGCGCTGTCGGCGATATCGGCATCAATGATGCCGTTTCCCTTTACCTGAGCAAAATCTCTTGTGCGCTTCAACAGCCTGTTGGCGATACGCGGTGTGCCGCGCGAACGGCGTGAGATAGCATGCGCACCCTCTTCTTCAATGGGTATCTCAAGTATCGACGCACTGCGCTTGACGATTTTTGCAAGCTCGTCGGGCTGATACATCTCAAGCCTGCATATCACGCCGAAACGGTCGCGCAGGGGTGAGGTGAGCATTCCCGCGCGTGTGGTAGCTCCGATAAGCGTGAACGGCGGCAGGTTCAGCCGTACCGAACGTGCGGAAGGTCCTTTGCCGATCATGATATCAAGCGCAAAGTCCTCCATTGCGGGATAAAGAACTTCTTCGACACTGCGGTTGATGCGGTGTATCTCGTCAATAAAAAGAATATCGTTCCGATTAAGATTCGTAAGTATTGCCGCAAGATCGCCGGGACGCTCTATTGCAGGACCGCTCGTTACCCTTATCGAAACGCCCATTTCCGAGGCGATGATATTTGCAAGCGTTGTTTTGCCGAGCCCGGGAGGACCGTAGAGAAGCGTGTGGTCGAGCGCTTCCTTGCGCTCTTTTGCTGCGGAAACAAATATTTTTATCTGCTCCTTGACTTTTTCCTGACCGATATAATCTTCAAACGTTTTCGGTCTCAGGGAATTTTCACTGTCGATATCCTCGTCAAGTATGCCGGAGGTTATTATTCTTTCATCTTCTTCCATAAACTACCTCCTGTCCATCGACCTGAGAACCGAACGGATGATATCCTCTGCATTCTTGCATTGGGGGGCAACGGCTTCGACTGCGGCGGTGACCTCCTGCGCCGAATATCCGAGTGCCGCCAAAGCGTAAACGGCATCGTTTATCATGCCGGATGCGGCTTTTATTTCGGGAAGCTTTGCACCTGCAAGCTCATCATTATCTACTTTTTCACGAAGCTCAAGTATTATGCGTTGGGCGGTCTTTTTTCCTATGCCGGGGACTTTTGTGAGCGATGAAGCATCGCCGCTTACAAGCACTATGGCAAGCTCGCCCGCCGAGAGCGATGAAAGCACCTGTAAAGCAAGCTTGGGACCTATTCCGCTTACGGAAATAAGGCGCAAAAACATAGTTCTGTCCTCTTTTGTCAAAAAGCCGAACAGAACGATAGCATCCTCACGCACATGCTGATATGTGAATATCTTTCTTTTTTCTCCTGTGCTGACGCTTGATATTACGCTTGAAGGGCATTGGAGATAATATCCTATGCCGCCTGCCTCAAGAACTACGCCGTTTGCATCGGTCTCTTCTACCGTGCCGTTGATGTATGCGTACATATAAATTATCCTTTACGGTTTTATTTTATTTTGAACTGAACACCGAGCTTGGCGGTGTGCGCATGGCAAATAGCCGCGGCAAGACCGTCCGCGGCATCGTCGGGCTGAGGCACCTTGTCAAGCCCGAGAAAGTACATTACCATCTGCTGTACCTGCTTTTTATCGGCTCTGCCGTATCCGACTATCGCCTGCTTTATCTGCAATGGGGTATATTCGTACAGCTCGTTTGTTTTCATTGAAGCCGCGGCAAGCAGGACACCGCGTGCCTGTGCTACGTTTATCGCCGTCGTCACGTTGCTGTTGAAGAACAGCTCTTCCACGGCGATGGCATCAGGCTTGAAACGGTCTATCACCGTTTGAACATCGGTATATATGTTGCGCAAACGTATCGGGGTGGGTGTTTTTGCAGGTGTCGTTATCGCGCCGTATTCAATAAGTGAGTGTTTGTGACCGTCAGTCGAAATAACGCCGAATCCGAGTGTGGCAAGCCCCGGGTCGAAGCCTAAAATTACCATATGAACTACCTTAAGCAAAAGTGATCTGCGCTGAAAATCAAACGTGGTCCTGAGCAAGCATGCCGTAATATATCATGTCAACGGGTGTTCCGTTTTCAAGCAGTACGTCGGAAAGCATCACGCCTTCCTTACGGAAGCCGAGCTTTTCGGCAAGCTTTTGCGCGGGGAAGTTGTCTTTGTCGATACGGGTGTAGATCTTTACAAATTCCGCATCCCTGAAATATGAATTTTTGATCATTTCGTTAGAAGTACGGTATGCTATGCCTCTGTGCAAAAATTCCTCGTTGCCGATAACGATATAGTATTCGCCCTTGCGGTTTATATCGTCGATATTGATAAGCCCGAGCATTCCTATCGGATATTTACTGCCGGTCTCCTCTGTCGCGTAGATGATATAATCGTCACGCGATTTGTCGAGCAACGAACGCTGAAACCATTTGTTGCCTTCGTCTGTTGTTTTGGGAAGATAGCCGTGAAAGCCCTTCAGATGTGCGCGATTGCAAGACCATTCAACAAGATACGGGATATCGCTTCTTTCAACCTTGCGGAGACTGAGCCTGTAACTTACCATAATAGCACCTCATAAATCATTCATTTTTATATATTATATCAAATTTTACAAAAAATGCAATGCTCAATTTATTATTCAGGAATATTTTTGATAAAAAAGTTATATATTTTACCGTAAACAGCTATAAATTTGATTTGCGGAGGGGCAAATATGGAACAAAACAGGGAAAACATCAGATACGATCTGTTTGAAGCATGCAGAATGAGTACGAATATTACGGCAAAAGAGCTTGTTGAGGAAGGAACGGTGCTTTTGAATGCTTCGGCGAGTGCGTGCATCGGACGCTGTGAGGTGCTTAACGGTGAGGCGCTTGTTGAAGGCACGGTACGCTTTTGCGCGATATGTAAAAAGGACGGCATAAAGAAGTACGAACGCACCGAACGCTTTACGCTCAATGAAAAGCTCGGAGCGCAGAACGGCACTCTGATCGCTAAGGCGGAGGCGGGGAAAGTAAGAGGCTATATCGAAGCCGGAAATCTGATGCTGACATCGGAAATAACCGTAACGGGAACAGCCGTTATTCCCGTGGAAAAAGAACTTCTCGTTTCGCTCGGAGGCAATGATGTCCGCTTGCAGGAAGAGGAAATACAGCTTGATTCGGTAAAATTCAATATTCCGTTGCGGTTTGCGCAAACGTGCAGCTCTACGCTGTCGCCGCGCGTGCCCGAGCCGAAAGAGATACTTTGCGCCGCTGCCTGCGTAGATGCACGCGAGGTGCATATCTCGGCGGGACAGCTTATTATCGGAGGCGAAATAATGCTTCAGACGGTTTATTCCTCCGATGACGGTTATGAGCCGATAGTACAGCTTACCGATAAATGCGAATTTTCTTACATTGCCGATATAGCGGATGCGGGCGAGATCGAGAATGCCGACGCATCTCTGTGTGCCGAAAATATTTCGGTATCGGTCGAGGCGGATGAGAACGGCGAAGCGCGTAAGCTGATTTATACCTGCGAGCTTTGCGGCTACGCATTCGGTACGGAGCATTTTTCGGTAAATACGGTTCGGGACGCATATTCGACAAAGGAGCGCTTTGAATGTAAAAAAGATAAGCTGCGGCATTCTTCGTTTGGCGAAAAAACGCGCGTGCGGCTTGATGCACGGATATCGGTCAAGGTGCCGGAAACGAAGCCGACGATTGCCAGACTTCATTCGGCGGTGTTCATTCCCGGAACGGCAGAATGCAAATTCGTGCATTCAAAGGCGGTATTCGGCGGAACGGGTGAGGTATCGGTGATCTATATGGCATCGGGAACGGGCGAGACCGAAGGCTTCAATGCTCAGGTACCGTTCGAGCTTGCTTGCGACGGTATGCGCTTTGATACGGCAGAAAAGGCGATAGCCGATATTTCACTTACCGATATGCAGGCGGCAATGATATCGGGAACGGAGATAGAACTGAGGATCGCGTTTGAGGCCGATATTTTCCCGTACAGTAATGAAGAAAAAGAAATAGTGGACGGTATAAGCATTTCGGAGACCGACGATATGCCGGAATTCGGGATAATCGTGTATAATGTCGGCGCAAGTGAAAGCCTGTGGGATATATGCAAAAAGTTCGGCGTAGACGAAAGTGACGTGCGCTCACTTAATCCCGAATTGGGCGATGTTCCCGAACGAGGAGATAAGATATTCATTTTCCGCAGGCTTGCGGTATAAACACCTGAACGGTATATGCCTTTGATATCAAGTAAAGCCATGATGATCAGATAAAAAATGAGCCGATCAAAAACATCGGCTCATTTTCGATTGTTCGGTTTTACTGTTTGCTTGTATTTTGGTCGCGTTTTGCCATACGCTTGCGGTGACGCTTGTTTGAAGAAATTATTATCAATGCGATTATTGTGCCTATCACGGCAAGCACGAGCAGGTACGGCAACGAGCTTACGGCAAATACAAAGAAATTCTTACAGCCTTGCCATACATCGGCAAAATTGTCCGAAAGATTTTTACCGATCTCCTGCCATACGGATTGCTTTTCAACGGCGGTGGTGCGTTCGACTTCGTTTATACGGAGCGTTACCGTCGAATAATCGATTTTATTGTCAAGCGTTCGGAGCTGTGCCTGATACGATTCAAGCTGATATATGACGTTCGTCAGCTCTTCGCGTACCGCTATTATGTCTGCAACGCTTCCGGCAGAGGCAAGCAGAGCTTCAAGAGACTCCTTTTGCGCCGTGAGCGCCGATATGCGGCTCTCGGTATCGACGTACTCAAGCGTTACGTCTTCGGCATTCATCTCCTTGAATGTGACATTTGATTCTTTCGAGATAAAGTCGGTAAAACCGCTGCATTTGTCTTTGGGAATGCGCACGGTAAGCTCTGCCGAACGCAGAAAAGAATCGCGGTAAGTGTTGTTGTGAGAAGTCGACCATTCGGTGTAGCCGCCGAGCGAAGATATTTCTTCGTCGAGCGCACGCATGAACGAATCGTAATCCTTCGTTTCGATATTCATTGTGAAGGTTTCGATTATTTTTCTGTCGGTCACGGCAGTGTCGGATATTTCGCCGGAAAGAGAATAGTTCTCCGTTATCATGCTGTCATTTGCGATGCTGTTGCCTTTGCTCTCCGAGCCACAGCCCGCTATAAGAGCGGTTATCATAAGTAAAATAAGTGCGATGCGTAATTTTTTCATAATCTTCACCTCACATACGATTTTAAGGCAATATATATGTCCGTGTCAATATGTTTTACGGAAAATTGTGCTTTTATTTATAAAAAATTCTTAAATAACTTTACTTTTGAGGCTGTATTGTGATACAATATAAATAATCATTTACGGAGGCATATCATGTCGCGTCCTACACAATGTACAGTAAACTTGAATACGCTTAAACGAAATTTCGGCTTGATAAAGCAGGCTGTCGGAGATAAAAAGATCCTTGTGCTTGTAAAAGCCGATGCCTACGGGCACGGCATTTGCGAGGTCGCATGCGCACTGGACGAAGCCGATATGTTCGGAGTGGCTACGGTCGAAGAGGGAACAGTGCTTCGTATGCAGGGGATAAAAACGCCCGTGCTTTGTCTCGGTCCGATTCCGCAGGGCAGTGAAAATGAATGTGTGCTGAACGGCATAGAACAGGCGGTGTCGAGCGTTTCCGAGCTTGAAAGGCTGGAAAATGCATGCGCCGTGAATGCAGTATATGCGGGCGTACACATAAAGATCGAAACGGGTATGCACCGAACGGGAGTGCGTGCGGGGGAGGAGCTTTGCACGCTTCTTAAAGCCTTACGCGAATGCAGGCACATATCGTTAAAGGGCGTATTCACTCACTTTGCCGCATCTGATTCGCCGGATGAAGCATATACACACTTTCAGGCGGAAAACTTCCGTGTTGCGCTTGAGCAGATAAAGCAGAGCGGCTTTGACGGATTTATTACACATTGTGCGAACAGTGCCGCAATAAAAAATTTTCCGGAATACAGCTTTGATATGGTACGCGCGGGCATAATACTTTACGGCTATCCGCCTGCGGGAAAAACAAAAAAAACGATACCCGTTGAGCCTGTGCTTGAATGGAAAACATCTGTCGTTGCGTTGAATGAAATCAAAAAAGGCGAAAAGATAGGATATTCCGGCACATATACCGCGCCGCGCGATATGATCATAGCGGTGCTTCCCGTGGGCTACGGCGACGGCTGGCGACGCGCACTTTCAAATGTCGGCTATGTGCTTATCAACGGTAAGCGCGCGCCGATATGCGGCAACATTTGCATGGACATGACGCTTGTTGACGTTACGGATATAAGCGGTGTATCTGTCGGCAGTGAAGCGGTGCTTATCGGAAAACAGGCTGATGAGACAGTCGGCGCGGACGCTCTTGCCGAAAAGTGCGGCACGATATCTTATGAGATACTTACGGGCATAACGTCCCGTGTTCCTAAAATTTATATAAAATGACGGTGATAGAATGAAAAAACTCGGCAAGCTTATAGGTAAACTGTTGCTCTCGTTCATAGCTACCGGAGCGATATCGTTTATCAGCATGATGATAGCACTCAGCGCGGAAATAGATTTTATATATAAAATACTTATCGGTTTCCTGTTTGTTGCTTTTGTACTTGTCATAGCTTGGAATTGCGCACGCAACGCCGGCGAAGATGATACAAAGCATAATGATTATTTTGCCGCACGGGGCTTTTTTGCCGGAGCGTTAACGATGCTTCCCGCAATAGCATTGTCGGTCATATATATGCTTGTTTCGTTTAAGGGATGGGAAGGCGACAGGCGTATCCTTGCCGACGGACTGTATATTATTTTATATCTTATATTCCTTTCGTTCACTCCGATGCTTTCTTCACTTGTGACGTTCAATCCCGCCTTAAGCATCGACATAGCACAGCCCGCCATAACGGTGCTTAAAAACATAACCACACCCAACGCGGTGTCTGCTCCGCTGTTTTTTGTTCCGATCGCGGCATTCGTCATTGCTGCCGGTGTCGGTTACATTATGGGACATAAAGACAGAACGCTTATCACCGATGCGATAAAAAGAGTTAAAAATCAACAAAATAATTGATTTTTTATATTGTGTTTTTTACAATAATGTGGTATAATTATGAATAATAAATATCTGCTGAGAGTATCAAGCGGCAAATACAGGGGCAAAGGCTTGCTTTCGCCTGACGGATTTGATGTGCGTCCCACTGCGGGAAGGATCAAAAGCTCACTGTTCAATATCATAAGGAATGACTTGTACGGTGCAAGCTTCCTTGATCTTTTTGCCGGCACGGGGCAAATAGGCATCGAGGCACTTTCGAACGGCGCACGCAGATGCGTGTTTGTTGACCGCGAGCCGTCACTTGTAAAAAAGAACATCGCACTCGTAGGCTGTGAAGATGCTTCTGCGGTCATAAAGGGTGATTTCAGAAACGCTTTGCAGAGCATGCACGGAGAAAAGTTCGATTTTATCTTTGCCGATCCGCCGTACAATGACGGGCTTTATACCGATATAGCCGAGTGTTCGGGCGGATTTCTTGCGGAAAACGGTAAGCTGATACTTGAGCATGCGACGGAGCTTAGTCTGCCGATGCCGGACGGATATACGCTGATATCGTCACGCGCCTACGGAAGCAGAACATTTACTTTTTTGGAGACAGTAAAATGAGAATAGCTGTATATCCCGGTAGCTTTGACCCGATAACGCTCGGGCATCTTGATATAATAAAGCGTGCATCGAAAATGTTCGACAGGCTGAACGTTGTCATAATGAACAACGCGGATAAAAAATGCTTTTTTTCGGTGGACGAGCGTCTTGAGCTTATAAAAGCTTCGGTAAGCGATATCGAAAATGTTACCGTCGAATATTCCGACGGGCTTATAGTGGATTATATGCGTTCGGTCGGTGCGTCAACTGCGGTGAGGGGTTTAAGGGCGATGACCGATTTTGAATACGAACTTCAGTGGGCGACCTTCAACCAAAAGCTTGATGAGGACTTTGAAGCCGTTTTCATGATGGCGAAAAGCGATCATAACTTCCTGTCATCAAGCATTGTCAGGGAGATAGGACGCTTCGGCGGGGACATAAGCAAAATGGTCCCGGCGGAAATACACGACAGAATAAAAAATAAATTGACATATAAATAAAGGAGAAAAAACATGGAAAATGTTGTTGCGGGATTACTTGATGAGCTTGAAAAGGAGCTGAATAAAACAAAAAAAGGTATTTTTGCCGAAAGACCGTCGATCGACGCGGATGCGTGTCTTGATATAATCGACGAAATACGCGAAAGTCTTCCTCAGGAGCTTGAACGCGCAAAAAATATCATGAAGGAACGCAGACAGATACTCATTGATGCCGAGGAGGAAGCAAAGCAGTGCATCGCCGCGGCGCAGAAGAACGCCGAGGAAATGGTTGCTGAGGACGAAATAACCCGTCAGGCAGAGCTGGAAGCCAAAAGAATCCTCGATATGGCGCGCCAGAATGCCAAGGAAACAAAGCTTTCGGCACTTAACTATGCCCGCGGTGTGTTCGATGAGCTTAAAGCGAGAGTCAAGGAGATCGACGAGCAGGTCGATCAGGATATTGCCGATTTCAACAACTGACTGTGTTTTTACGGCTTAAAGGACAGCTATGCCTTCCGCAAGCCGTGACCGTATCAATATAAAGCTTTGCGTGCTGTTTTGCAGTACGCTTTTTTTAACAGCACCGATAACGATGCACTTATTATCGGAAAGGCGACACCGCAGTAAAGATAGCCGACTGTGAGCAGAGAAGCGAATATCCCGGCAAGAATACGGTTGAAAACGAATTTGTGCCTGTTGATGCCGTCAAGATACGAAAGACACTGCACAATGACGGAAACGCCGCCGAACGACAGTAAAAAGCTTATCAGCGGCAGATATTTATCGCCGTAAACGGACAGAAGCTTTATTCCGCTTGTAAATTCAATGCATCCGGCAAGCAGACCGTCAAACGGCGCGGGAAGCAGTTCTATACGGGCAAGCTTTATGATAAGTCCGAAGAATATCATGTAGCCGCAAACGGAAAGTATCGCTTCGATACTGCTTATGACGGCTTCACTGAGGGAACCGTTGGCTTTTTTCAGCTTTGGAATACTTTGACGTTTAGGCTTGAGAATAACGGAAAATATTATTAGCGTACAGATGTGTATTATGAACAGATCTCTGCCGAGCGCGGTGCTGCCGAGCATGACTGTGCCTACCGAGCCGATGACGAACAGCGGTCCCGAAGAAAAGCAAAGGTTGCCGAAATACTCTTTATCGTCGAATATGTCGGCTACCGTTCTGCTTCCGCTCGGAAAGCCGCAGATAAGGCTTATCGCAAGCGGGAAAGATGCATTTTCGTCTATGCCGAGAAATCGCATGAGCGGTCTCAGCAGAGAAGTAAAGATGCGCGTTCCGTTTTTGAAGCAAAGCATTTTGCTGACGATGAAAAACGGCAACAGCACGGGAAGCACCGATGTATACCACAGCCGTATCGCTTCTTTTGCCGCGGTGACCGACATTTCGGGAAAAATGATACATATTATAAGAATGAAAAAGTACAGCATATATTTATCTCCGTATTTCCATATTATTAAGGAGTGTTTGAAATTATGAAAAAAACAGGTCTTGCTCTCGGCGGCGGAGCGGCACACGGCATCGCCCATATAGGTGTGATTCAGGTACTTAAGGAACACGGCATTCCGATAGATTATATTGCGGGATGCTCGGCAGGCGCGATAATCGGCGGACTTTACGCAACGGGCAGTGACATGTACATGGCGGGCAAGGTTGCCACGACGATAGAAATGTCATCATTTATTGATATAACCATTCCGCGCACGGGATTCATTAAAGGCGATAAAGCGGAAAAGCTTGTGGATATGCTGACAAAAGGTAAAAATGCTGAGGAATGTGATATTCCGTTTTCCGCGATAGCGTGCGACATACTTTCGGGTAAATGTGTGACGCTGTCAAACGGCAGGGTATCAAAGATTTGCCATGCGAGCTTTGCCATGCCGGGAATATTCGAGCCGGTGAACATTGACGGCATGCAGCTTATCGACGGCGGCGCAATGACACGCATACCGTCGGAGCAGGTCAGACAAATGGGAGCGGATTACGTCATTGCGGTGGATGTCGGCTATCAGGGCTGGGGACACAAGCGAGCGACAAATATAATGGAAGTGATAATGTCGGCATTCGACATGTGTGATTGGGAAGTGACGGAGCAGATGTACGACAGAGCCGATATCGTGATAAACCCCGATCTGCGTGACATTCCGATGACTTCGCTTGAAAAATCGGCAGAATGTCTGCAAAAGGGACGCGATGCGGCGGAAGCGGCTATCGGCAGGATACTTGAGGATATAGGCAGAGCTTGACTTTTGCGGTGGATTTGCTCTTGTGCGCTTTTTCGATCGCAGGGTGCGGCGTCCCCGACGCACCGCAAGCACTCAGCCCACGAGCAGGAAGCAAAACGATTATTTCCGCAAAACTTTATCGTGTCATTGCGACCATCCGCAGGATGCGCGGCGATCCATGTGAAACGAAAAGTTGCTTGCAAGAAAAATTTTCTACCCGTGCAAAATAAGTATTGACTTTTTCTTCCGGGGGGGGGGTATACTTTATACAGAATAGCTTGTGACGCAAACAAGGGGATCCTTAAATTTTTCACTGCGCATCGACTGTTCTATATCAAAAACAGAAAGGAATAAAGCCATGAAAAAAATTCTTTGCCTTATGATGGTTATAGTTGTTCTGTTTACCGCGGGCTGTACCAAAAAAGCGAAGCAGCAGGATAATGTGACCGAATCCCCGACTCCTACAACTACCGTGATATGTACGGCAACGCCTTCGCCCGAGGTGGTCACGCCGACGCCTGCACATACACCCATGCCGTCGATCTGGCCGGAGACCCAAGAAGGGCGTGATGCGGTAGAGGCGAAAATTGCGGCGCTGTTCCCGTATACCTTTGAATATGATGATCCGCTGAATGTGCGTCCGCGAAGCGATTTCGCATCGGATGACGAATATATTGATTTTATTCAAAATGAATGCAAAAAAAGATTCGATGCAAATATGGCATACATAAATACACATGAGATAGGTACATTTTATATAATGTTTCAAAATACCAATACGGGATCGCCGTATCAGGAGCCGGTAGCCTTTAAGATAGAAGACAGCGTGAAAGTGAATCTGATCAAACTTTTTATCATCGACGATCATGTCGAAAAGAACGAAAACTACAGATTGGATGTCGATTTCAAGAGAGACGATTTTGGGTTTGAAGGAGATGTACTTTTGACCGTCTGCGCCGAAATCGACGGTAAAATAACCGCACTGGTAAAAACCGTCGGAGTTCAAAAAGGAATGAATTATTTTGAAAAAGAGGCGTATCCGTATCAGCTTCCGTGTATGTCAAAGAACGGCATTGAATGGCGTATGCTGATAGATTATTTTGCGTATGAATTCGAGCAGGCTGTTTATGAACACTATTTTTCCGGCGAGCCGATAGAACAGATAATTAAATAAACGTCTCATCGCTCCGTAATTTTGCGGGGCGATTTTTTTTGCCCGTAAGATGAAAGATTACAAATTTTTTACTTTTTTGATATTAGGTATTGACAAATCGACGGATAGATGATAAGATATTACAAAAATGTTACAGTTATTGTTGCGTTTGTGTAATAAATATTGCCGGACACGGTTTGTGTCTGCGGAAAGTTGAGCTTATGAAAAAAGTAATTTCGTTGATTTTGATATTATTGCTTGTTCTCGGATGCCTTTCGGTATCTGTTGGTGCAGAACCCGAAGCGGAAGAGACGGTAGTGGCGGTAAATATTGCAAAGGATACAGAGGGCTACGACATCTACGAGCTTCAGTACATCCTGAAAATATACGGTTATTTCACAAATGAATGTACCGGGTATTTCGGTGATGCCACGGAAACGGCAATAAGTGCTTTCCAAAAAGACAGAGGCTTGAGCGTTACGGGCACGGTAGATGACATCACATATGCCGCAATAAGAGAAGCGGGATGCCGCGAGGCAAGCGTCAATGTCAAGTCACAGCTCTATGTGCGCGAACAGCCCGATCCGCAATCAGAGGTAATAGATTCGCTTACGAGAAATTCGGCAGTGTATATATATTCGGCGAAGGACGATTGGTATCATATAGAAACCGAAAACGGCAACACCGGATTTGTTATGAAAAAATATCTTAACGAAGGCAAAATGATCGGTATTGCGGGAAAGACTGTCAGTGCCGACGGCGATATCAATGCGCGTACAAGCCCCGATCTCGGCGGTACTGTTGCTTTCAAGCTTCCGAACGATACCGAGGTTTGGGTGACCGGCGGCACGGGTGACTGGTTCAAAATCGACTACGAACAGCAGACAGGGTATATTTTTAAGCAGTATGTTTCGATCGGCAGTGCGGAAGGCTCTTCCACTACGCTCAAGGAGCTTTCGGAATCATGGACAGGAAGTGTTACTGCAAGCTCACTGAAGCTCCGTACAGGTCCGAGTACGGGATATGATACGATAACCACATTATCGTCAGGCACAGTGCTTTCGGTGGAAGGCGAAAGCGGCGATTGGTATTATGTAGAGCTTTCAAACGGACGCAAGGGATATGTAAGCAAAGAATATGTAAAAAAAGGTACGGGAGCCAAGACCTGCACTATAATCAGTGACGGTACTCTTAATGTGCGCAAGGGACCCGGCACAAATTACGATGTTGTTGCAACGCTTAACAAGAGCGATGTCGTATCCTTGCTTGACGATTCGTCAAAATGGTTCAAGATAAGGACTGCCGCCGGCAAAGAAGGCTATGTCAACAGTGATTATGTAAAGGTCGGCGGAATGCTGCCATCAAACAATTCGTCAAATGCGCCCTCGGGAACATACAAGCAGGGCTCGCAGGGGAACAGTGTCGTTACGATACAGAAGCGTCTTAAAACGCTTGGCTATTTCACAGGCACGGCTACGGGCTATTACGGTTCGGCTACCGTTGCCGCAGTGAAGAAATTCCAGAATAGTAACGGATTAAGCGCGGACGGCGCATGCAATTCTTCCACACTTACGGTTATGTTTGCTTCATCTGCAAAGAAGGCTTCATCAGGCGGTAGCAGCAGTGGCGGCAACAGCGGCAACAGCAGCCCGCAGGAGCCTATACCGAATACTAATGTCGCGCTTGGTCAGCAGATAGCGGACTATGCACAGAAATTCCTCGGCGTACCGTATAATCTCGGCTCGAACGGACCTAATCTGTTCGATTGCTCAGGCTTCACCAAGTATGTTTATGCCCATTTCGGCATTTCGATACCTCGTACTGCGTATGAGCAGGGGTATTGGAGCAAGGGCACGAAGATCACTTCAAAATCGGATCTGCAGGTGGGTGACCTCGTCTATTTCAACACTGTTGATTCCGACAGCGATCTTTGTGACCACGCCGGAATATATATCGGCGGCGGTCAGGTAATACATGCGTCATCAGGCTCGGCACATAAGGTCATAATTTCGAGCCTTTCACAGAACTACTATAATACAAGATTTTCTTGGGGACGGCGGCTTATCTGATGCTTGTTAATGACGGAGAACGCATAGATGATTTACAATTCAGGGGTCTGAAATTGATTCAGAACCCTGAATCTTTCTGTTTTGGAACGGACGCGGTGTTGCTTGCCGATTTTGCAACGGTAAAAAAGAATGCTTATATATGTGACCTCGGCACAGGCACGGGGATAATCCCGATACTGTTATACGGACGTCATGATTTTATCCATTGCGACGCTTTAGAAATACAGTCCGAAATGGCTGACATGGCATCGCGCAGTATGAAGCTCAATTCGCTTGATGAGAAAATCACCGTCCATAATGCCGATCTGCGCAATATCCGTGATGTGTTGCCGTCTTGCGTGTATTCAACAGTGGTGTGCAATCCGCCGTATAAAAAGACCGACAGCGGTGAGCATAATGCGCAGAACACACATGCGGTGTCGCGTCACGAGGAGACATGCACGCTCGATGATGTCTGCTCAGCCGCCGCGTATCTGCTCAAAAACGGCGGACGCTTTGCGATGATAAACCACAGCGACCGTATCGTCGATATCTTTATGACGATGCGCAAATACAATATCGAGCCGAAACGTTGCCGCCCCGTGCAATCGCGCCCGCACACGCCCGCTTATGTCGTGCTGATAGAGGGTGTCAAGGACGGGAAGCCGTATATGAATTGGGAAAGCACGCTTACGATATATAATGCCGACGGTACCGTCAGCGACGAGATAAACCGTATTTATCACAAAGATCAAGGAGAATGAAATGCTTTATATATGTGCCACTCCGATAGGAAATCTTGAGGATATAACACTCAGAGCCTTGCGCATACTTAAGGAATGCGATGCGATAGCGTGTGAGGATACGCGTCACAGCGCTTCACTTTTATTCAAATACGAAATAAACAAGCCGCTGATAGCTTATCATGAGCATAATGAACGGCAAAAGAGCGAACAGCTCCTTAAAAGACTTGAGGACGGGGAAAACATTGTGCTTGTTACCGATGCCGGGATGCCGTGCATCTCCGATCCCGGATACATACTTGTCGCAAAGGCGAGAGAGCGTAATATCCCCGTTACCGTTTTGCCGGGAGCGAACGCAGGACTGTGCGCACTTGTACTTTCGGGAATGAAGTGCGACCGTTTCGTTTTTGAGGGCTTTTTGCCCAAAAGCGGCAAGGAACGTAAAATAAGAATAGAAGCACTTAAAAACGAAAGACGTGCGGTAATAATCCACGAAGCACCGCATCATCTTGAAAAGACACTTGAAGACCTTAACAACGCGCTCGGTGACCGCAGGATCGCCATAGTGCGTGAAATAACGAAAATACATGAGGAATGCATTTCGTTCACGCTCAACGAGTGGCGCGAGAAGCTTCCGACGGTAAAAGGTGAGTTCGTGCTTGTTCTCGGTGAGCTTGACGAAGATTTTACTTCGGAAGAGGAAGCTGTAATGACAGTGCGCGAACAGGTGCAGGTACTTATTGATTCGGGTATTGCCAAAAAAGACGCGATAAAGCAAGTGGCACAAAAGCTCGGAGTTCCGAAAAACGATGTTTATATGGAAGTAACGGACTTATGAAATATAAATATCAGATGCATGTACATACTTCGCCGTGCAGTAAGTGCGCAAAAATGACGCCGGAGGAGCTTGCACAGGGACTTTATGCAAGGGATTACGCCGGATGTGTGCTGACGAACCATTTCCGTCACGGCAATTCGGGCTTCAAAAATATCCCGTGGAAAGAATGCGTTGCCGAATACGAAAAGGATTATCATGCCTGCAAAGCTGAATTTGAAAAACGGGGACTTGATGTGCTGTTCGGCATAGAGGAGGGGATAGGCGGCGGCTTTGAGATACTGTGCTATTGCATTACACCCGAATTGCTTTACGCTCATCCCGAGCTTGATACGCCTGACCTTAAGGTTTGGAGCAACGTTTTGCATGCAAACGGCGGGATCATCATTCAGGCGCATCCGTTCCGCCGGCGTGATTATATATTAAAGTACGGTGTTACCGATAATTCTTTGATCGATGGTATAGAGATCAACAATGCCTGCAATGCCGATTGGGATAACCTGATTGCCGAAAGCTATGCGCTCACGCATAAAAACATGATGCTCATCGGCGGCGGCGACGCACATCAGATGGCGTATGTGTGCAACGGCGGGATAGAGACCGACGTTCGCCTTACGGATAATTCGGTTCTGCGTCGTGTGCTGAACGAACGCGATTTCAAATGCATCGGCACTTTTGTCATTTAAGAACGGATATTTTTTATCTCCACTCTGTTTCGGCAGAGTGCTTTTTATTTCCATATTCACACATTTTTGGAATAAATTTATATATAATTATGAAAAAAATAAGAAAAAACTCGATTTTTATGAATAAGTTATAAATATTTTTCTTGAAATCCGTTAAACAAGAGTGTATAATATAATCAACGATTAAATTTTGCTCAAATTTGAAAGGGGTCTTAAAAATGGATTATCACGCTTCCAAAGTCAGAAATGTAGCTTTTATCGGTCATGGCGGAAACGGCAAAACTTCACTTACAGAGGCGATGCTGTTTTTGAACGGTAATATCGAAAAGCTCGGCAAGGCGGCTGACGGTACAACGGTATGCGATTATGACGCGGAAGAGATAAAGCGCAAGACTTCTCTTTCACTTTCTGTTGCGCCGGTAGAAGCGGGCGACGAAAAAATAAATATACTTGATTGTCCCGGATATTTTGACTTTGAGGGCAGTGTCATACATGCACTTTCAGTCGCCGACGGCGCGGTCATAGTCGCCTCGGCTTCGGGAATTGATGTCGGAACGGAAAAAGCAATAGAGCTTACAAAGAAAAACAAGCTTCCCAGAATCATTTTCATAAATCAGATAGATAAAGAAAACACATCGTTCGACAGAACGGTCGCCGAGCTTAAAGCCAAGTACGGCAGCGGCATCGTTCCGATACTTTATCCGATAATGGAAAACAATGTCATGATCGGCTTTGTTGACCTTGTGGATAAGCAGGCATATACATTCAAGGGTGAAAAGCGCGAAAAGACCGATATTCCGGCAAGCATCGCTGACACGATAGAGCTTGAGCATGCCGCTCTTATGGAGACGGCGGGCGAAAACGACGAGGAGCTGATGGAAAAGGTCATCATGGGCGAGGAGCTTACTCCCGACGAGATCGTAAAGGGGCTTGCCATCGGAATTGCCGATGCTTCCGCAGTACCCGTGCTTTGCGGCTGTGCGCTTGATTTCAAAGGCGTAAGGCTTTTGCAGGATACTATTCTGCGATTTATACCGACACCCGAAAACAAAGAATTTGAGGGCACCGACGATATTCGTGCCTGCTCTGAAGATGAACCTTTCTCGGCGTATGTGTTCAAGACGGTATCCGATCCGTTTGCGGGCAAGCTGTCGGTATTCGCTGTGCGCTCCGGCGTGCTGACGCAGGATACTCCGCTTTACAACGCGAACGAGGATAAGGCTGAAAAAGCAGGTAACATGTTCGTTATACGCGGCAAAAATCAGATACCGGTCAAAACACTTTATGCCGGTGATATCGGTGCTATCGCAAGACTTCAGTTTACGCTTACGGGACATACGCTGTATTCGGGCAAAAAGATAGAATACGTTCAGCCCGAGCTTCCGTGGCCCGGTATGCGCATGGCGGTCGTTCCCAAAAAACAGGGCGATGAGGATAAGGTATTCTCGGGACTGCGCCGTCTTATAGAAGAAGACAACACACTTGTGCTTGAAAAGAACACGCAGACGAACGAAATGATTTTGATGGGCTTGGGCGACACGCATCTTGATGTCGCGCTCCAAAAGCTCAAGGCGAAGTATAACGGCGATGCCGAGCTTCGCACGCCCGTCGTTCCGTATAAAGAGACGATACGAAAATCAGTCAAGGCGCAGGGCAAATATAAAAAGCAGTCCGGCGGTCACGGACAGTACGGCGATTGCTGGATAGAATTCAATCCGAGCGACAAGGATTTTGAATTTGTGGATCAGGTCGTGGGCGGCGCTGTTCCGCGTCAGTATATCCCTGCGGTCGAAAAGGGTCTTATCGAATGCATGAAGAAGGGTGTGCTTGCGGGATATCCCGTAACGGGCATAAGCTGTACGCTTTATGACGGCTCATATCATCCCGTGGATTCATCCGAAATGGCGTTCAAGGCGGCGGCATCCGTGGCGTATAAGACGGGCTGTGCAGGTGCCGATCCCGTGCTTCTTGAGCCTGTATATTCGGTGCAGATAACCGTACCCGATGACTACATGGGTGATGTCATCGGTGATGTCAACAAGCGCCGCGGACGCATTCTCGGCATGACGCCCGTTTCCGGCGGTCAGCGCATCGACGGCGAAGTGCCGTATTCGGAAATGTTTACATATGCTATCGACCTTCGCGCAATGACGCAGGGCAGAGGCACATATACAATGGAATTTGCACGTTATGAGGAAGTACCTGCGATGATCGCTTCCAAGATCGCCGCGGCAGCCGATAAGGACAGCGATGAATAAAAAGTATTTGCCATATTTATAAAAATATTGTACAATATTTCTTGCATAGGAGGAAATTTCAATGCAAATCACAGATGTCAGAATCCGTAAGGTGGAAAATGCGGGAAAGCTGAAGGCGGTTGCTTCAATTACCTTTGATGAAGAATTCGTAGTCCATGATATCAAGGTGATTGATGGCACAAATTCCCTGTTTGTTGCAATGCCGAGCTTCAAAAACTCCGCAGGAGAATTCAAGGATGTTGCGCATCCCATAAAAACCGAATTACGGGAAAAGATCTCATCAGCGGTGCTTGAAAAATTTTCGGAAGAACAGTAGCTTCATTGCCGACGGAGTACACCGTCGGCAAAATCATGCGATCTCGGAGGTAAAAAATGTACAAAACTTCACTTATCCTTGCCGCAGGTGACGGCAAAAGAATGAAATCGGACATTCCGAAGGGAATGCACAAGGTTTGCGGATATCCGCTTGTAAAGCATGTTTATAATGCGGTAAAGCCGGTCTCGGATGATGAACCTATCCTTATAACCGGCAGGCGCGGAGAGCTTATGCACGAGCTTTTCGGCGACAGCGTAAGATATGCCGAGCAGACCGAACGTAAGGGCACGGCTCATGCGGTTATGTGCGGTCAGAAGTATCTTGAGGGCAAAGACGGCTATGTTACCGTGACGGCGGGCGATATGCCGATGCTTACGGGCGAGACCTTTATCAAATTGCTCGATGCCGCAATGAATGACAATATGTCCGCGTGCGTGCTGACCGCCGTTGTGGACGACGCGACCGGCTACGGCAGGATCATCCGCGATGCTTCGGGATGCGTTGAAAGCATCGTCGAACACCGTGATGCAACAGAGGAACAGAAAAAGATAAACGAGATAAATACTTCGGTATATTGCTTCAGGATACCCGATTTGCTTGAAGCGCTCAAGAAGGTGAACAGCAATAACGCGCAGGGCGAAATGTATCTTACCGATACGCTTGCCATTTTGCGCTCGGAAGGCAAAAAGGTCGGTGCGTGCATCGTTGACGATGTTACCGAGGCAATGGGCATAAACGACCGTGTTCAGCTTGCAGAGGCTGAAAAAATGATGAGAAAGCGCATCAACGAGCGCATCATGCGTGAGGGCGTTACACTTATCGACCCCGAAAACACATATATCGAAGCGGGCGTGACCATCGGCAGAGATACCGTGGTATATCCGGGCAACCTCTTGACGGGCAACACAGTTATCGGCGAGAACGTTACGCTCTTTATGAATAACAGAATAGAAAACTCCGTTATCGGGAATTTTACCGATGTGCAGTCATCGGTGCTTATCGAAGCAAAGGTCGGTGAGCATACGACAATCGGTCCCAACGCATATCTCCGTCCGCAATCGGTTATCGGAGACCATGCAAGGATCGGCGATTTCGTCGAAATAAAGAAATCCACGATAGGCAACGGCACAAAGGTAAGCCACCTTACATATGTCGGCGATGCCGAGGTCGGTGAGAACTGCAATATGGGTTGCGGTACTGTTTTTGTAAATTACGACGGCGCAAACAAGCATAAGACGGTTGTCGGTGATCATGTATTCATCGGATGTAATGCAAATCTCATCGCGCCCGTCAAGATCGGCGACAATGCATTTATTGCCGCAGGTTCGACAGTTACCGATGATGTTGAAGAAAACGATCTCTGCATAGCACGGGAGAGACAGACGAATAAGAAGGGCTGGGTGCTTAAATATAAAAACTGGAAATGATGATCTGCTCGTCATAGTCGGTTTGGGTAATCCGGGCGTAAATTACGCGCAAACAAGGCATAATGTCGGCTTCAGAGCCATAGATTATATGACGCAGGAACTTAAGGCTTCAATGCCGAAGGAGAAGTTCGGCGGGCTGATTTTTTCGGCAAAGGCGAACGGCAGAAAAGTGTTGCTCGTCAAGCCGCAGACTTATATGAATAACAGCGGACAGTGCCTTGCGCAGATAATGCAGTTTTATAAGCTTGCCCCCGAAAACTTTATCGTTATTTACGACGATATCGACTTGCCCGAGGGTAAGCTTCGCTTGCGTGAACGGGGAGGTCCCGGAACGCACAACGGCATGCGCTCGATAGTATCCGAACTGAAAAGCGAGAATTTTGCAAGGATACGCATCGGCATGGGACAACCGCAAAATGCTCAGATGGAGCTTGCCGATTATGTTCTGGCCAAGCCTACGGGAGAATCCGCGGAAAAAGTGAATGCGGCGATCCTTCGCGCGGGCGATGCTGCTGTGACGGCAGCTTGCGACGGCTTTGAAAAAGCAATGCAAAAATACAATTCAATGGGGTAAATAATGTTCAATCTGTATAAACAGGCTTTTAACGAGAATGCCGATTATTGCAGGCTGGAGAAAAATATCCGGGATGGGGTGACACCTATCTCGGTTTTCGGCGTTTCGGACGGTCAAAAGGCACATATAGCCACGGCTCTTGCCGAAAACAGACCGCTTTTGTTTGTGGCGCAGGGAATGGACAGCGCCGAAAAAATCAAGAACGATTATGAGTTCTATACCGGCAAAAAGGCAGTCGTACTGCAAGGACGTGAGCAGATGCTTGCGGCGCAGTTTCAGAGCGACGAACAGCAGATAAGCCGCATGGAAGCCATAAATGCAGTTCTTAACGGCGCAAATGCCGTGATAGCCGTTTATGATGCGCTGTTGTTCAATATGATACCGCCTCAGGCACTTGAAAAGCTCAGGATAACTGTAGAAAAGGGAAAACGTTACAGTATTTCATCTCTTGCCGAGAAACTTGTCAGATGTGGGTACACGTCTGCATCTCAGCTTGTCGGCAAGGGCGAATTCTTTATTCACGGCGGAATTCTGGATATATTTCCCAAAAATTCGGATGATCCTGTGCGCATAGATTTTTTTGATGACGAGGTCGAAACGATAAGAACTGTCGATCCCGTTTCACAACGGTCGGCAGAACATATTTCGAAAATCGAAATATTGCCGACAAAGGAGATATGCAGTGATGCCGACGGTTGCGCACGCGCGGCGGCGCTCTTATCCGATGAGCTTATCCGTTTCAACCGCACATGCCGCAACCGCGAATCCGTCACTAAAGCGACTGACACGTTCGCACCGCTTGCCCAAAAAATGAAAAACGGCATGTATCCCGTTCAGGCAGAACAGTTTTTGCCGTATTTTTATCCCGAATATACGAGCATACTTGATTATATGCCGAAGAATACCCTTGTCGTCATTGACGAAATAAAGGTGTTGCGCGAGCATAGCGAAAATGCGGAGCAGGAGTTTGTGGCATCGGTAACGAATCTTATCGAGCAGGGCAAAGCTCTTGCGCGTCATGCAAATGTATTCACCGGCTTTGAACGATTTTGGAAAAAAGCTCTTGAGTATCAGGTAGTTTCGATGCAGACGATAACCGGCACTATCCCGGGGATAGATGCAAAGGCGGTATTCCGTTTTGACGGCAGGGCGATGCAATCGTTTCACGGCAAACCCGAATTTCTGATACAGGAAGTAAAAATGTACCGCAATGCCGGCTACAGAGTGGTGCTTTGTGCCGGAACGAAAGCAAGGCTTGATCGGCTCGAAAAAGAGTTCAACGAAGCGAACATAGGCGTTATTCCGCTAAAACGCACCGATGTCGTTACCGAACCCGGGCAGATAGCCGTCGTTTTGGGAACGGTTTCACGCGGATACGAATATTCACTGATGAAGCTTGCCGTTATAGGCGAAAACGACATTTTTTCGCTCGTCAAGCAAAACCGCTCAAGCAATATCAAGACTTCGAAAAAAGGACTTGATTCCTTTGTGGAGCTTAAGCTCGGGGATGCCGTAGTTCATGAAACGAACGGTATCGGAATATATCAGGGGATCGTTCAGATAGAGACCGACGGTGCAAAAAAAGATTATCTTTTTTTGAAATACCGTGATGAAGATAAACTGTATGTTCCCGTTGAGCAGATGAACAGGGTGCAGAAGTATATCGCGCCCGACGATACTGTGCCGAAGCTCAGCAAGCTCGGAACGCAGGATTGGAACAAGACAAAAGCAAAGGTCAGAAAGTCGATCGCGGATATGACCGACAAATTGCTTGCACTCTATCGTGCCCGCGAAAGCTCGGTAGGCTTACGCGCACTGCCTGATACCCCGTGGCAGAGAGATTTTGAGGAGGACTTCCAATACGAGGAGACCCCGGATCAGCTTAAGTGCATCGAGGAAATAAAGTCCGATATGGAGTCGGATAAGGTAATGGACCGTCTGCTGTGCGGTGATGTCGGCTACGGCAAGACCGAGGTCGCGCTGCGTGCGGTATTCAAGGCGGTAATGAGCGGAAGACAAGCCGCGATACTTGCACCGACAACTATACTCGTACAACAGCATTTCAATACGCTTAAGACGCGAATGGTCAATTTTGAAGCCGTCAGAATAGAAATGCTGAGCCGATTCCGCACGGCAAAGGAGCAGAAAAAAGTCATTGCCGACCTTGCCGAAGGAAAAGTCGATATCCTTGTGGGAACGCACAGAATGCTTGCCAAAGACGTGAAATTCAAAGAGCTTGGCTTACTTGTCGTCGATGAAGAACAGCGCTTCGGCGTTGCACATAAGGAAAAGATAAAAGAGATCAAGACAAATGTCGATGTGCTGACGCTTTCGGCAACGCCGATACCGCGCACACTGAACATGGCACTTTCCGGCATACGCGACATGAGCTTGCTCGAAACTCCGCCGCAGGAGAGATATCCCGTGCAGACGTATGTCATAGAGTATTCGGAAAGCATGATACGCGATGCGATAGTGCGTGAGCTTGAACGCAACGGTCAGGTCTACTATTTGTATAACCGCGTGCAGGGAATAGAATATTTTGCCGAAAAGCTTCAGGCACTTGTGCCGGATGCAAGGATCGCCATCGCACACGGTCAGATGGACGAAAAACAGCTTGAGCAGATCGTGCTTGACTTCTATAACGGTGAATACGATGTTTTGCTCTGCACAACGATAATCGAAAACGGTGTAGATATACCTGCCGCAAATACCATTATCGTTCAGGACGCACAGCGTCTCGGGCTTGCACAGCTTTATCAGCTACGCGGGCGCGTCGGGCGTTCAAACCGCATGGCATATGCATATTTCACCGTGCCGAAATCAAGGAGTATAGGAGAGGACGCTGTCAAACGGTTAAAGGCGATAGAGGAATTTACACAGATGGGCTCGGGCTTCAAGATAGCAATGCGTGACCTTGAGATCCGCGGCGCGGGAAATCTGCTCGGCGGCGAACAGCACGGTCACATGACAAAGATAGGATACGATCTTTATTGCAAGATGATAAAGGATGTCGTCGATGAAGGTTTGGGCAGGAAGACCGAGGAAGTGCCTAAGGCAAAAGTCGAAATCAAGCTTGATGCGTTCATCAACGATGAATATATTCCCAATGAATCTGTGAAATTCGCACTTTACAGAAGAATATCGGATATCGACAGCAAAGATGCAATGCTTGATATATGCGATGAACTGCGTGACCGCTTCGGAGCGATACCGCAAAATGTCGATAATCTTCTCAACATCGCATATATTCGCTGTGTTGCAGGCAGTGCCGGAGTGAGCGCTATACGCGAGGACAGCGGCAATACGGTATTCATGTTTCCGTCACCGGATCTCGGGACGGTCTCAAAGGCACTTGAGGGCAGAGACTGTACGGTTTCGGCGGGAAAAATATTCTGTGTCATTCTTAAAACACGCGGAAGCGATGACGTGAAACGAATCGCTTTGATACGCGATTTTGCCGAAGCACTTGTTCAATAGCGTTAAAATCATGAAGTTTTATGAAAAAAACATGAAAAACAAAAAAACCGCTTGATAATAACAAAATTTTACTGTATAATATTTAAGATTTAACATGGAGGTTTATGACATATGAAGAAAATAATTTCGATGGCGTTGGCTCTCATATTGGCGTTGTCCGTTTTTTCGGGTTGCTCGCTGATAACAAAGGACGACAGCAATGTTGTTATTGCCAAGGTAAACGGCAAATCCATTCTCAAAAGCGATTTTGATGAAGTTTACAATTATTATTATTATGTCTATACCAATTATTACGGCTATGATGCGGCGACGGCGACAAGCTCGCTTGAAAGCATGAAAGCAGATATTTTGGAAAATCTTGTTCAGCAGGAGCTTTTGAGCCAGAAGGCAGAGGCGGCAGGTTACTTTAATTTTACAGATGAACAAAAGGCAGAAGCCCAAAAGACAGTGGATGAGGATAAGCAGTCTTTTATTGACAATCTTGTTTCACAGTATACTCAGGCGTTTGAGGGACAGGAACTTAAAGGCAAGAACGAAGGCGAAAGCAATGAAGATTATTTCAAGCGCGTCGCTGCCGAAAAGTATCTCAAAAATCTTGAGGACAACGGCACAAGCGAAGAAGAAATGCTTGATGAACAGCTTAGAGCCAACGCTTTGACAAAGTTCCAAGAGGATTCGCTCAAGGATGTCACCGTTGCCGAGGCTGATGTCATGGAAGAATATGAGACGAGATTTGCGTCACAGAATCAGGAAATATCGACCGATGAGCTGTTCGTTTCCGCGTGGAACAACGGCAGTATCACAAGTGCTGCATCAGGTGAGACGGTTGCGTGCGATCCGCTTTTGTATTACCGTCCGGGATATTCACTTGTAATGCAGATACTTATTTCATTCGAAGAAGAAGATGCCAATTTGTTGCAGGGACTTTATTCGAATATCACAGAATATGACGAAGAAATAGCTGATCGCAAGGCTTCGCTTGAGACTGAAACGGATGCTCAGATGATAGCTGATATGCAAGCTGCTTTGGATGCCGCGATTGCACAGAAGGCTGACATTGAAAAGCAGTACGCCGATGCACTTGAGCTTGCCAAGCTTAAGGTTCAGGAAGAGACTGATGCGGTTTACAACTCCGTTAAGGATGCGGATGAGGAAATATTCATAAACGCAATAATCGCAAGCTCCGACGATACGGGGATGCAGACCGAAGAAGCCGCTAAAAAAGGCTATCTTGTAGGACCTTCCGACAACATGGTTCCGGAGTTCTCACAGATCGCAAGAAATCTTGAGGCAGGGCAGGTAAGCGCCCCCGTAGCCACATATTACGGTTTCCATATCATTCGTTGCATAAAGAATCTTCAGGAGGGCAAGGTTCCTTACGACGACGTAAAGGAAGACTTGCAGACATCACTTACCGAAGCCAAAAAGACGAGCGAATGGGACAATATGATTGCCGGCTGGAAGAGTGAAGCAAATATAAAGACATACGAAAACAGACTGTAAATATAAAACAGACCGTAAGAAAGGGACTGTAAAAAAGTCCCGAAAATAGTGCAGAGACGAAAGCTGAAAAAGCGATTGTCTCTGTTTCGTTATTCATAGATTGCCATGCCTACTTCGTATGCTCGCAACGATATGATATAATAATCGCAGAAAGTCTTGCTGCGCAAGCCTTGCGCACTTTGTGCGCCGAATCTTCGATTCGTCTGCTTATTGAATCACGGCGTAAAAATGCCCTTGCAAGCAAGCATTTTTACTTATGATATATTAAGATATAAAACATATTGCAATTTCCTGCAATCTGCTTCGCGCAAGCGGAACGCCGGGGACGGCGTTCCCTACGGGTAAGACAAACTGTATGTGATATCCCGTAGGGTGCGGCATCCTTGACGCACCGCTTGCGATGTTTATTGCAGGAATACACATTTTATCCTTTCGCGTATTCCCTTGTGTCGTTGCGAGGAGCGAAGCGACGTGGCAATCCATACCAAAAACAAAAGCAACTTTCTGCCAAACATGGATTGTCACGCATCCTGCGGATGCTCGCAATGACACGATATATAAAAATATAAAGCTGTACTTTCCTGCCACCCGTTTTGCACTTACGGAGCGGTCAAGAGTGTCGCACAGTATAAAAAGGGACTTTTTTAACAGCCCCTTTTTAGATATTCGGTGTTATCACAGCGGTTCAATGAACCGAAAACACTTTGCGTATGAACTTTAAGATTTTGTTTTTTCTGCGAATGAGTTATCCACTATTTTTGTGTAATCCGCATTTTTTACTTCTATTCCCGCATCGGAAATGACTTTGATAAGCTGATCAAAGTCAGCTTTGTTACAGCACGGATCGGTTTTCCAAGCGTCTATCTTCTTATAGTTTCCGACTACCTTTTCTATAAGCGCGATATCACTGTCAGGGAATGACGGTGCTATCGCTTCGGCTATTTCCGCAGGAGTATGCTCGGAAACCCATTTTTGTCCGGCGTACAGCGCGTCTACAAAGTCCTGCACAAGCTTTTTGTTTTTATCGCGGAAGCTTTGCGTCACCATCATTGCGGTATATGCCACAAAATCGGTTTCAGCGCCGACGGATGCGACAATATAGCCTTCGTTTGCAAGCTCCATCGTCGATGCACTCGGCTCAAACAGTGCGACATATTCATCTTCGCCGGACATGAACGCACCGCCCATCAGATCAAAGCTGACATCGGTGCGCACTGTAAGATCTTTATTCGGCTCAAGCCCGTGCTTGCGCAGTGCATACTCAAGCGTCATTTCCGGCATTCCGCCCGTTCTGCCGCCGATCACCGATTTGCCGCGAAGCTTTTCCCAAGTAAAGCTTTCGTCGTGCGTCTTGCCGACAAGAAACGAGCCGTCACGCTGAGTGACCTGCGCTATCACGACGGGATGATCCTCTTCACCCTCATTAAAGACGTACACTGCCGTTTCGGGTCCCATAAAGCCGATATCCGCCTGCCCGGTAAGCAGTGCCGTCATTGACTTATCGCTTCCGCCGCCGTTGGTCAGCTCGATATCTATGTTTTTCTCCTTGAAAAATCCAAGCTCTATCGCGGCATAAAACGGCGCATAGAATATCGAATGTGTCACCTCATTTACCCTTAGCTTTGTTACGCTTTCGTTTTTACAGCCGATAAAGCATGTAAGTATCAATGAAATCATAAGTATTACCGAAATAAATTTCAGCTTCATAATATACTACCTCCTGTCTGTAACATTCTATGTCGAGTGAAATATTTTTGATACTATATGCTGTTTTTATGTGACTTTTTTCTTACCGTATGCTATAATAATACAAATCATATAACGGGAGATAATACAAGTGTCATTTATCGAAGAAGCAAAGCTCAATCCTCAGCAAAAGCAAGCGGCGCAGACGACGGAAGGACCTCTGCTCATACTTGCTGGCGCGGGCAGCGGAAAAACAAGGGTGCTTACGCACAGGATAGCTCATCTCATCATGGATAAAAATGTTTCGCCGTGGAGCATAATGGCGATAACGTTCACAAATAAAGCCGCAAAGGAAATGAAAGAGCGTGTTGAAAAAATATGCGGCAACGCCGGAAACGATGTCTGGGTTTCGACGTTCCACTCCGCGTGTGTGCGCATCCTGCACCGTGAAATAGAAAATCTCGGCTACAGCAAGGATTTTTCAATATATGACGGTGACGATCAGGTAAAGGTCATAAATGAGCTTGTCGCTTCGAGAAACCTTTCGTCGAAGGAATATCCCGCTAAGGAAATACTTTGGGTGATAAGCGATTCCAAAAATAAAATGCAAAGCCCCAAAAAGCTTAGGGAGCTTGCGACAAATTCACGCGAAGAGCTGTTTGCGGATATTTATGAGGATTACGAAAAGAAATTAAGTGCTTCAAGCGCACTTGATTTTGACGATCTTATTCTCAAAACAATTGTTCTTTTCGATAAATTTCCGGAAATACGCGAAAAATATGCTCACCGATTCCGTTATATACACGTTGATGAGTATCAGGACACGAATATGGCGCAGTATATGCTTGTGCGTCAGCTTTCGAGCGTGTGGGGGAATCTGTGCGTTGTCGGTGATGACGACCAGAGCATTTACGGCTGGCGCGGTGCCGATATAAGAAATATCCTTGAATTTGAAAAGGATTTCAAGAATACCACGGTCATCAAGCTTGAACAGAATTACCGTTCGACTAACTGCATACTTAAGTCCGCAAACGCGGTCATAGCAAATAACGGCAACCGCAAGAAAAAAACACTGTGGTCGGACATGGGCAACGGCGAAAAGATACGTGTCGAGGAGCTTGCCGACGGCAGAGCCGAAGCCGCCTTTGTAGCTTCGGAGATCATGGCGAAATATAAGGACGGCGCATCGTACAGCGATTTCGCGGTGCTTTACAGAACGAACGGTCAGTCGCGTCTTATTGAAGAAATGCTTCTCGGCAGCGGCATACCTTATGCGGTGTACGGCGGTCAGCCGTTCTACGGACGCAAGGAAGTAAAGGACGCGATAGCGTACTTAAGGATAATAACGAATCCCGATGATGAGCTTGCTTTGCGCAGGATAATAAACGTGCCTAAGCGCGGCTTGGGTGATTCGGCAATAAACGAGCTTGCGACGATTGCCGAAAAGGCTCAGGACAGCATGCTCGGCGTAATACTTGACTGCGAATCGCATCCGATATCCGGCAGAATAAAGAACAAGATCATTAAATTCTCCGAGCTTACCGACAAGCTGATGACCGACAGCATGCTTATGCCGCCGGTGGAATTTATCGACAGTATGCTTGAGGAAACGGGACTTAAGGCGATGTATTCGGGTAATACCGATGAGGATAAGGATCGCCTTGCAAACCTTGAGGAGCTTTCCAATGCGGCGCATTCCTATTTTGATGACAATCCCGATGCGACGCTGACGGATTATCTTGTAAACGTTTCGCTTGTTTCCGAGCCTGAGGAACAGGATCTGTTCGCGTCTGACCGAGGTCATGTTACGCTGATGACGCTCCATTCGGCAAAGGGACTTGAATTTGATACTGTTTTTATGGTCGGCATGGAGGAAGGGCTGTTCCCGCTTGCACGCGCGACGGATGATCCGAATGAGCTTGAGGAGGAACGCAGGCTGTGCTATGTAGGCATCACCCGTGCGATGCGCAGGCTGTATATGACGCACGCTGATATGCGCATACGCTACGGTGATATCAGCAGAAATCCTGCGTCAAGGTTTTTGGGTGAAATGCCTTCGGAATTTTATGAAAGTCTGCTCCCCGCGCCGGTGCGCGATCAATACGGTATGGGACGTTCGTTCATGCGCGACAGCGATCCCGATGACGGTTATTTTGCCGACGGCGATTTTGATGCGACGGAGCGCAGACAAACGAAAATACAGCAAAGCACGGTAAATATGGGCACTGTAAGCTATTGGCATCCGCAAGTGCAAAGCAACACATCAAAGGCGCAATGGCACACCGCAATGAAGGTAAAGCACAGACGCTTCGGCATCGGTACGGTCATTGCCGTCAAGGGAAGCGGAGACGAAACACTGCTTTCGGTGGCGTTCGAAAACAACGGGGTAAAAAATCTTGTTGCCGTTCAGGCAAATCTTGAAATAATAGGTGAATGAAATGGACAGGATGCGTGAGCTTGTCGAAAAACTCAATCTTTGGAATTATCACTATTATGTGCTTGACGAACCTATAGCAAGTGACGATGAATGGGACGCGCTGTATGCGGAGCTTAAAACGCTTGAATCAAAAAGCGGTGCTGTGTTGCCCGATTCACCGACGAATAAGGTCGGCGGCGCACCGCTTAAATCATTTGAGACCGTCACGCACGAAAAACGGCTGTGGAGCATGGATAAGGCGCAGACATTCGAAGAACTTTATGCGTGGGAGGAACGTGTAAAGAACCGCGTGCGCGAGGTTTTCGGCGAAAACGCGACGCCGGTGTTTTCGCTTGAATATAAATTTGACGGGCTTACCGTGAATGTGACATATGAAAACGGTCTGCTCACGGATGCTGTCACACGCGGTAACGGCATAGAGGGCGAAAGAATAATCGAACAGGCAAAAACGATACGCTCACTTCCGCTTGAAATACCGTTTGACGGCAGACTTCAGGTGCAGGGCGAGGGGATAATGAAGATATCGTCCTTCAATAAATTCAATGAAACTGCCGATGTGCCGCTTAAAAATCCGCGTAACGCCGCCGCGGGCGCACTGAGAAATCTTGACCCGCAGGTAACGGCATCGCGTAAGCTTGACATATATTTTTATAATATCGGCGTTATTGAGGGAAAAGCCTTTGAAAACAGCGCGAAAGCAATGGAGTTTCTTAAAGAGCAGAAGCTTCCCGTGAACGGCTTTTATGAAACATACACAAGCATGAAGGATATAATAAATGCCATCAACGAAGCCGAAAAACGCAGAAGCTCACTTGATTTTCAGATAGACGGCATGGTAATAAAGGTGACCGACCTCAAAATGCGTGAGGCGATAGGCTATACGGAAAAATTCCCAAAATGGGCGATAGCGTATAAATTCTTTGCCGAGGAAGTGCCGACGAAGCTTATCGGCGTGACATGGGATGTCGGCAGAACGGGTAAGGTAACGCCTACTGCGGAGCTTGAGCCGGTAGATATCGGCGGTGCGACCGTAAGACGCGCGACACTCAACAACAAGTGGGATATCGAACGCAAAAAAGTAAAGCTCGGCGTTGATGTGTGGGTGCGCCGTTCAAACGACGTTATACCCGAGATAATGGGCGTCGCCGATGAAGCGCAGATAGGTGAGGATATTCCCGTGCCGGAGGTGTGTCCGTCATGCGGCACTGCGCTTGTCGAAAAAGGAATGCTGTTATACTGCCCGAATTATACATTCTGCAAGCCGCAGATAGTAGCACGCATCGCGCATTTTGCTTCGCGCGACGCAATGGACATCGAATCCTTGAGCGACAAAACAGCCACACAGCTTGTTGAAGTATTCGATATCGCCGATGTTGCGGAGCTTTATGATATAAAATTCGATGAGCTTACCGCGCTTGACGGCTGGCAGGAGAAAAAGGCAAAAAATCTGCTCGATGCGCTTGAAAAAAGCAAAAGCTGTGAGCTTTCGGAATTTATATATGCAATAGGCATCCCAAATGTAGGCATCAAGACGGCACGCGACCTTGCAAGGACATTCCGAACACTTGACAGGCTCAGACAGGCAACGCGCGAGGAGCTTATCGCAATAGGCGATATAGGCGACATCGTTGCCGACGGGATATTGCAGTTCTTTGAGCTTGACGGAGCGCTTGTTGATAAGCTGCTTGAACGCGGAGTAAGCCCCCGTGAGGAAGTCAAAAAGGAAACACACAGCTATTTTACGGACAAGGGCGTAGTGCTGACCGGCAAGCTTGAGCGTTTTACACGCGACGAAGCGGGAGATATAATACGCGCTCTCGGCGGAGAAGTGCAGTCATCGGTCAGCAAACGCACGTCACTTGTCATCGCGGGCGAAAGCGCGGGAAGCAAGCTTGAAAAAGCCCAAAAGCTCGGAATAGAGATAATCGACGAAGCAAAATTTACCGAGCTTGTGCAAATGCCTTAAAAAATGTTACTATCGGTTTAACAAACATTTTGCTTAGCATGGATTGCCACGCATTCTGCGGATGCTCGCAATGACACGATATATAAAAATATAAAGCACACTGTACTTTTCTGTCGCCCGCTTCGCACTTGCGGAACGGTCAAGACCGTTCACTACGGTGTCATGCAGTATAAAAAGGGACTTTTTTAACAGCCCCTTTTTATGCGCAACGGTTTTGATACCGTTGGGAAATGGGATATTCCTCTTGTCAAAAAACAAAAACTTGACTTGAAGGATATTCAGCTTGTTGCCTGCTCGGACACACGCGCAAACGACAATGAGGTGAACAAAACTCGTGGTGTTCACTTTTTTGTTGACGATTTTCGTTTTGAAGGCATCTATACAAATCCCGAACGAACACTCGATAAATACTCTCAATATACTTTTTTGCTCACGCCGGATTTCTCATTGTATTCGGATATGAATTATTGGAGACAACTTGAAAGTGTGGCAAAAAATCGGTGGGTTGGAGCATATTGGCAAAGCAAAGGATTAACAGTTATTCCGACGATTGCTTGGAGTACGCCGAGAAGTTATGAATTTTGTTTTGACGGTGCAGAGAATAACGGAATCGTTGCTATCGGAATGATTGGCTGTAAAAATAACAAATTCGGCTTTTTGCGTGGCTATGATGCTATGCTTGAAAAACTGAATCCCGAAAGCATCATCGTATTCGGTACACCTTTTCCCGAAATGCAAGGGAATATCATATCTGTTGACTACCGACAGTCGAGAAAGGTGGTGCGGTGATATGGGAGGAAGAGGAACATATGCGATAGGTAATAATGTGGCGTATACTTATGAAACGGTAGATAAAATAGATGGTGTTAAAGTATTACAAAAACTTGACAAAAAAGCAAGCGGTGGATTACCGGAAGAAGCTCATTCAAGCTCGGCATATATTATGCTGAATAAGGATGGAGTTTTTCGGATGTACAGAGAGTATGACGAAAATCACTATCTTCGTTATGAAATTGCATATCATCCGGAAAAGGATATTGATCCGTCACGAAAACCTGTTTTACATGTACACGAATATAAACCGGGTAATTTTTTCGACAGAGCGGCACGACCACTTTCAAAACAAGAATATGAGAAGTATAAAAAATATTTTAGGGGGTTGACTTGATGATTGGAATGACTATAGGTGAATTTATTGATAAAGTTTATATGGGGGATGAAATTGAATTCAAAATAGGCGACACCACATATTTTATTCAAGGAAATCATTCTGAAAACAAATACTATTTAACTATTGATTATTGGCGATTAACCAACGGGCAAGAACCACCTCACGATTATTTGTTTTCTTTAGTTTGCAATAGCCCTGAAGAACGAATAATAGAATTTGAGGCGGCAAAAGTCTTTAACGGTCAATCAATTTACGAAGTCGAAAAAGATATTGAAGTCATATTCGGATAATTGATGGCAACGATGGAAAAATTCACAAGGAGAGTAATGTTTATGAATTGGAAAGAGTTTGAAACATGGCAGAGATGGGATGAATTTCCGGAGCGTATAGATAATCCGCCGATGACAGTTGATTTTTCTTTTGAATATGGTGGCAAAAAATATTTTGTAGCCGGAATAAACCAAAAATATCAAATCCTTGATTCAAATTGGAATACAATAGTATCTAACACCAATTTCAAGGAACTGCTTCTTGCTCCGATTTGGGAAGGAAAATCTTTTAAGGATGTAATTGAATACATTCAGTTTGAAGCATAAAAAAGCCCGTCCGGTGCTACCAACGCCGGACGGGCACGCTTCAAAGAATACGAGAATCCTTCAAACAAGCAATTATAGTGTATAATATTTTTAACAATTTGTCAATCGGCATTTTTCACAGATTTATCAAATAATTGTATAGATGTCAATGATAGGTGACACTTTTTGTTATAAGAAAAAACCTAAGCATTTTGTCAAGGGAAAAGGTGGAGATTTTCGCAAGAAAATACTACCTGACCTTGACAAAATCATTAGTGGCATAATATTGCT
>JAZRZN010000054.1:0-8928 GCA_045601365.1 Clostridia bacterium
CTGTTCGTCAGGCTACGATTTCGCTATTGCTTCTTCTCTCCCACACCTCACGATGTGAAACTTGCAAGTCGCTTTCAAGTTCGTCGGTAACTACGCCTCGGTGGACTTTCACCACAGAGCATTGATATGCCCGTCATACGAAAAAAGCCATTGAAACCGCCGAAACAGTTTCAATGGCTTTTATGGTGATATATGGTGATTGAATATAAAACTATTTATTAAAACTCAATATTTATTTCATCAAAAGTATTATTTTGACCACCATAGACCACCATTTCTTTATTTTGAATGTCTGAATAAAGTGGTAATTCTGTTTTACAGAGTTTTACACCGTAAATAAATGTCCCTCTGCTGTTTTTGTGAAACTGAAATCCTTTTTCACGCAAAGCATTGTTAAATACACATTTTTGCACAGCAGATTCACCTTCGGATTTGCAGAATTCACGATAAGCTTTATATAATTCTCCCGAAGGTTGAACATAACTTTTGTCCACACAACAACAATCCGAAATAAAATTACTCATCCAATCATTAGTTTCTTTATAAGATTGTATTGCCCGAGATACAACAGAAGGTTGCTGTATTTTATGATTGTTTTCAATATATTTCTTTGCTCCGTCTACAATCCATTTCAAAACGTATTCAGCGGAATTATCAAATAGGTAATCCGAATAGTTCTTTATATCATTTTCAGACGAAATGGTTGCGTTAAACGGCACAACAATCAATCTTCTCCAAGTTCCGTTATCTCCTTCGGTAACAGTGGGTAAATGATTTGTATACAATACAATCGAATGAGAAGGTATAAAACTAAAAGGGGCTTTATACTTCTTTTCGGCTAAAATAGGGTCGGTAGAGCATAATTTTTTCAATACAGATGTATCAAGCTTTTTACCCTCTGCCAATTCTGTTGTTAAAACAAATCTTTTGCCACGCAGTTCGGCATATTCAGCACTTTTGTTTTTACGGCAATCTGATGTAAAAATATCTGCTGATAAATAACCTGTGTAATCACCCAAAACCTTTGCTATTAGATTAAAAAAAGTGCTTTTTCCATTTTTTCCACAACCATATGCAATGATTAAATTCTCACTAAAAACTTTTCCGATAGCTATCATACCTGCAACAAGTTGAAGATAATCAATCAATTCAGCATTACCACAGCATATTGTATCAAGAAAATTATCAAATAATTCTTTGCCTTTTAATCCCGGACTTGTTGCGGTTATTTTTGTACAAAAATCCTTTGAATTATGTGACAGTAATTCTGATGTTTTTAAATCTATTGTTCCCATCGGCGTATTTAGTTTGTATGGGTCTATATCAAGCTCGGAAATACTTATTGACAATTTTGGCGCACACTCTTTCATTGTGGCATCTATTCTGCAAGTGTTTTGGTATGTAAGTGCGTGTTTTAAATATTTTTCAGCATATTTTGAGTTTGCTGAAACGACAGACCCACATTTTTCATCAAAGCTATCATCCGATTTTTTTGCTTTATCAAGTAAGAAATGTGCCTCTTTTAACTGTAATTCTGTTAAAGAATGAACAAGACCACGAACTTTTAAGTCGTTTTCTTCCCACTTTTTTCCGTTATAATATAAAAACTGTGTTGAATAGGAATATCGTACACAATCAATATACAAGTTTGAAAACATTTCGGCTTCGCCTACATCTGTATACACTTTTGGAATATATTTAGCAGAGTAAAAAGGGGATTTTGAAATAACATTCGTATAATACTTCGTGGCACTATTCCAAATATCAGAAAGCTCTTTGTTATCTAAAGGTGGATTACATTTTTTGCTTTCTTCAAAAAAGTTGATATACGCGGTATTATCTTGACTTCCGAATTTTGTTAAAACTTTTAAAGCATATCGGTGAAGGGTTGTATTTCTTTCACCAGCGAGTATAATATTATTAGTTGCTGAACTTTTGGCTGATGAAATTCTTTCTTGAACATTATCTTTCGTTTCTGCCTTGCTATTGATGAATTCAGAGATAAAAGTATTGCCTTGATAATATTCAACGTTTGGCGTTTCCACGCCGATGAAAAATCGAGCAATATCTTTTGCATTTTTATCAAAGCCAGAAAAGTAATCGCAAACTTTATCTTTAATATTTTGATATGCTGTTGCATCATCAAACAGAACATCGGGAAAATATACATGGAACTTCGGACGGGCAGATTTTCCGTCTTTAATTTTCATATGATTTCTTGAATAGCAAATATACATCGGCACATCTGAAAACAGGTTGTGAACATATTGTGCGTCAAACCAATTAGCAGGATTATCGCTTTCGGAATTATCAACATCAAACATAAAACAATCAGAAGATATGAAATTATCTTTTTTACGGTAATTGTTAATGTATTTGGCACTAACATGGTCGAAGGTTACTACAGATTTAAACTTTTCCACAGAATCTATTTCAACAGATTGAGGATAATATGAGTTTTTGAAATCATTTCTGCTATTATGATAATATAGTTGCATTTTTACCACGTCTTTCCGTGTGCCATCCATAGTTTCAGTATGATATTATATATTATATAATACAACTGGCTTGTCCAGTTTAAAAATAAAGCAAAAAGAATGGTCACACTTATTTTATATAGTATTTAATATGTTGTTACCATTCATTTATATTAAGCAATATTATAAACATATGAACGCGATATGCCGAGCTTTTCGGCGACTTCACGCTGTGTGAGCGCACGGTGTCTGCCGATGCCGTAGCGCAGTATCAGTATACGTTTTTCCCGTTCATCGAGCATTTCATTCATTTTTTCAAGCATATTTTTTATATGTATTTTCTGCTCCGCATTTTCGGATACCGCCTGCTCCCCCGAAGGCAGGATATCAATAAGCGTCACCTCATTGCCTTCCTTATCCGTGCCTATCGGCTCCGAGAGAGATACTTCGCTTTTCAGTTTTTTTGTTGACCGAAGATGCATAAGTATCTCATTCTCTATGCATCTTGACGCATATGTCGCAAGATGTGTCGCTTTGTCGGGCTTGTAGGAATTTACCGCCTTGATAAGACCGATCGAGCCTATTGAGATCAAATCATCTGCACTGTGCGCTGACGAAACATACTTTTGCGCTATATGAGCAACGAGCCGCATATTATGCTCTATAAGTTTTTCCTTTGCTTTCTCGTCGCCGGAAAACCATTTGTCAAGGTAATCGTTTTCTTTCGCCTTATCAAGCGGTTTGGGAAAATAGTTTTTATTGCGTATGTGACCGATAAAGAACCGTATGCCGGAAAGCAGTGAAAGTAAAAAAGACATATCAAAATGCACCTCCGCAAAATGATATGTCGTTATATGGCAGAAAATGACTGTTTATTCCGTTTGAAAGCCGAGAAAATATGCCGCGGTTTCGGCATTCTTATACGCTGTATCGTCCAGACTTTCATCGTTTGAAGCGACTACCACGGCGCCAAGCACGTCACCGCCTCCGAGTATCGGAAAAATGCACTGCGAGGTATATTGTGTCCGGTCGTATTCGGTTATCGGTATCGGCGCAACATCGCCCTTGCTGTCGGTCATTATGCCGCGCCGCGCATCAATCCGCGACTGAAGCTCCTTTGAAAGTGTTTTCCCCATAAGCTCCTTTTTCCCCTGCCCCGAAACGGCAAGTACATTGTCCTTATCCGTTATAATGGCGGTATGTCCGAGCGAATGGTGGATGGATTCCGCAAATTCACGCGCACAGTCCTCTATATCGCCCATCAACGAATACTTTTTTAAGACTACCCCGCCTTCCTTATCGGTAAATATCTCAAGCGGATCGCCTTCTCTGAAGTGCAGTGTGCGTCTTATTTCCTTTGGTATAACAACTCTGCCGAGTTCGTCTATTCTTCTTACAATTCCTGTGGCTTTCATATATTCATCTCCAAAAATTTTTCGTTTGCTACAATATTATTTGAAGATTTACAAAAAATATACATGGTCAATACGGTTGATTTTTATTTTGCGACAAAAAAGGCTTCCGACAAAAGCCGAAAGCCCATATTGCTATTTATAATTGATTATGCTTTTTTCGGTTTATAATGCCGTTAAACCGCCGAATCGTATTTGACGCTGTTTTCGTAAACATATTCGGGTGCAATATCAATATCACCGTTACACCAGACAGGTACTCCGTAATCAATATACACATCGCAAAAAACATTATGATCCTTAAGCGGGATGTAACACGGATCATCAAGCAAAGGTTCAAAATCAAATACTTTGCTTTCACCGTTATTGAACCTCAGCCAAAGCTTATGATCTGATAATGCTTTGACCCCGACGACCTTAACGGGAGTTTTCGGCTCGCCTGCATAAGCAATTCCGTCAACAATATACATACTGAAAACCTCCTTATTTTAACGGCTCGATTTTTCCGAACGGAGTATTCTTGACCGCATTGTTCCAAGCCGAATATAATTCGTCTTCATGAATGGCAGCCCAAGCTTGCACCATACGAAGCTGCTTTACAGGCAGGCTTCCTGCAAGCAGTTCTCCGTCTATTCCGACAGATGCTTCATACTCAGTATAGTAAACGTGAAAATGCGGTTTATTATGTTGTGTTGTGTCATTATAAATCATTTTTATTACAATATTATAAAAACGGCATAATTCGGGCATTACAAAACCTCCACACTGTTTCTTTAACTATTATAACATTTTTATCAAGAAAAAACAACAGAAAAACAAATCTTATTTTCCTTAGGTAAAAAAATCAGACACATCAAGACCATAAAGCCTTAAATGATGTGTCTGACTGTTTTATTCTTAAAATGCGAATATTGATTTTTGAAGCTTAAAAAGTGCCGAAATGCTTACTTTTTCATTGCCTCTTCGCAAGCAACCGCTACCGCAACACTCATGCCGACCATCGGGTTGTTGCCCGCGCCGATAAGTCCCATCATTTCAACGTGAGCCGGAACTGACGACGAGCCTGCGAACTGTGCATCGGAATGCATACGTCCCATCGTATCGGTCATGCCGTATGAAGCGGGTCCTGCCGCAACGTTATCGGGATGAAGCGTTCTGCCCGTGCCGCCGCCGGAAGCAACCGAGAAATATTTAACACCGTTCTCGATAGCCCACTTCTTGTATGTGCCTGCAACGGGATGCTGGAAACGTGTGGGGTTGGTGGAGTTGCCCGTGATGGAAACGCCAACGCCCTCATGTATCATGATGGCAACGCCCTCATTTACATCGTTTGCGCCGTAGCACTTAACCTTTGCTCTGTCGCCCGTTGAGAAAGGCTTCTCGGAAACGATCTCAAGCTTGCCGGTGTAATAATCGTACTTGGTTTCAACGAACGTGAAGCCGTTGATACGCGAGATGATATATGCGGCATCCTTGCCGAGACCGTTAAGGATAACACGGAGCGGATTCTTACGGACCTTGTTGGCGTTAAGCGCGATCTTGATAGCGCCCTCTGCGGCGGCGAAGCTCTCATGACCTGCAAGGAAGCAGAAGCACTGAGTTTCTTCACTGAGGAGCATCGAAGCAAGATTGCCGTGTCCGAGACCTACCTTGCGCTGATCGGCAACCGAGCCGGGAATGCAGAATGCCTGAAGACCTACACCGATCTCCTTTGCGGCTTCGGCAGCAGTCTTACAGCCCTTTTTGAGTGCAAGCGCCGCACCGAGTGTATAAGCCCAGCAAGCGTTTTCGAATGCGATGGGCTGTGTATCACGAACGATGGCTTCGGCATCAACGCCCTTGGAAAGCGCAAAAGCCTTTGCTTCGTCGAGGTCCTTAAAACCGTATTCTTTAAGGACAACATTGATTTGGTCTATTCTTCTTTCATAGCTTTCAAAGTTTGCCATAATATCAAGTCCTCCTTATTTCTTTCTCGGATCGATATAGGTCTTGGCATCAGCGTAACGACCGTATGTTCCGATATTCTTTTCATAGGCTTCCTTGGGATCCATGCCCTTCTTGATAGCCTCCATCATTTTTCCGAGATGAACGAATTTATAGCCGATGACCTCATTGTTCTCGTCAAGTCCTTCTTCAAGCACATAGCCCTCAGCCATTTCAAGATAGCGAACGCCCTTTGCGGCGGTCGAATACATAGTACCTACCTGTGAACGGAGACCCTTTCCGAGATCCTCCATGCCTGCGCCGATGGGAAGTCCGCCCTCAGAGAAAGCGGTCTGTGTGCGGCCGTAGGCTATTTGCAGGAACAGCTCACGCATCGCAACGTTGATGGCGTCGCAAACAAGGTCAGTATTGAGTGCTTCGAGAACGGTCTTGCCGGGAAGTACCTCTGCCGCCATAGCCGCGGAATGCGTCATGCCCGAGCAACCGATGGTTTCAACGAGTGCTTCCTGAATAACGCCGTCCTTGACATTGAGAGTAAGCTTACATGTACCCTGCTGAGGTGCGCACC
Source organism: Clostridia bacterium (assembly GCA_045601365.1). Classification (GTDB taxonomy): domain Bacteria; phylum Bacillota; class Clostridia; order Christensenellales; family QALW01; genus UMGS1322. The sequence continues at coordinate 6,402 of JAZRZN010000054.1, forward strand.
AGCCGATGCCGTGCGTAAGTCCCGAGATGTCCTTTATCTCCTTTGAAGGAACCCATTTGCCTTCCTCGGGGATAGGAGCGGGATCGTGCTTGGCACCCTTAGCAACACAAATCATTTCTTCTACTTCATGTGAGTATTGCATAAATTTTCTCCTCCTAAAAAACTTTTCAAGCATATTATACATTTATTTTGAAAAAATAGCAACCGAATTATTATATTTTTCGATGTTTTTCATCTGATTTTTGTGTCACGAAGCAAAATGAGCTTTTTCAAAATGAATACTGCAACGTTTGAAAATGCATATTTTTAATACTTTTTAGTAAATAATAGTTATAAAACAGTGAATTTTGAATTAATATTTTCTTAAAATTTCAAAAATCAGTTGCCAAATGCTGAAAAATGCGATATAATGTACCACGAAAATTAAATTGGCGGAATTTGTTATTTTGTTCCTGCCGAGTGTTAAATCTAAGGAGGTCTCTATTATGACAAAGAACATCAAGCTCTTGAAATGGGTTGATGACATGGCTGCTATGTGCAAGCCCGATGCGATCGAATGGATCGACGGCAGTGAGGAACAGCTTGAAAAGCTTCGTAAGGAAGCCATGGCAACAGGCGAGCTTATAAAGCTTAATGAGGAAAAGCTCCCCGGATGCTACCTGCACCGTTCGGCTCTCAACGACGTTGCCAGAGTTGAGCAGCGCACATTCATCTGCACAACGAAGAAAGACGATGCAGGCCCCACAAATAACTGGATGTCCCCTGCTGAGGCATATGAAAAGCTCGGCAAGCTTTATGAAGGCTCAATGAAAGGCAGAACGATGTATGTCATCCCCTATTCAATGGGACCTGTCGGCAGTGAATTTTCAAAGATCGGTATCGAGCTTACCGATTCGATATATGTAGTTGTTTCAATGGCTATAATGACGCGCATGGGCAAGGCGGTGCTTGACTGCCTCGGCGACGGCGATTTCGTAAAAGGACTTCATTCAAAGGCACAGCTTTCCGAAGAAAACAGATATATCTGCCACTTCCCCGAGGATAACGCGATATGGTCAATCAACTCCGGCTACGGCGGAAACGTTCTTTTGGGCAAAAAGTGCTTTGCGCTCCGCATAGCTTCGTATCTTGCGCGTACCGAGGGCTGGATGGCTGAACACATGCTCATCCTCGGCATCGAAAATCCGAAGCACGAAGTCAAATATATTTGCGCCGCATTCCCCTCTGCCTGCGGCAAGACGAACCTTGCAATGCTCATCCCGCCGGAATTCTATCAGAAGCAGGGTTATAAGGTTTGGACTGTCGGCGACGATATCGCATGGCTCCGTCAGGGCGCAGACGGCAGGCTTTATGCCATCAACCCCGAAAACGGCTTCTTCGGCGTAGCACCCGGAACGAACGCACATTCAAATTACAATGCGCTTGCCAGCACCAAGAAAAACGCTATTTTCACAAACGTAGCGCTTGATCCTTCCGACAACACCGTTTGGTGGGAAAGAATGACCAATGAGACCCCCGAAAGGCTCATTGATTGGCGCGGCAACGAATGGACACCCGATAAGTTCGATAAGGAAGACAAATCGACATACGCGGCGCATCCGAACAGTCGCTTCACCGCACCGGCTGAAAACTGCCCCTGCATTTCAAGCGAATTTGATTCCGGCGCAGGCGTACCGATCTCCGCAATTATCTTCGGCGGCAGACGTGCAAAGACCGCTCCGCTGGTATATCAGTCACGTTCATGGCAGCACGGCGTATTCGTAGGTTCGACGATGGCAAGTGAAACGACAGCCGCCGCCGCAGGTGCCGTAGGCGTTGTTCGCCGTGACCCGATGGCGATGCTTCCCTTCATCGGCTATAATGCCTGCGACTATTTCGCGCATTGGCTTGATATGGGCAAAAAGCTCGGCGACAAAGCTCCCAAGATATTCAATGTAAACTGGTTCAGGACCGATGACGAAGGTCACTTCATCTGGCCCGGCTTCGGCGACAACATGAGAGTGCTTATGTGGATACTTGACCGTTGCGAAGGCAAGGCAACTGCTGTTGAAACACCTATCGGCTTTGTTCCGAAGGCAGAGGATATCAATATCGACGGTCTTGACATCGACAGGGCTACCGTTGAAGGTCTGCTCAATGTCGATAAGGCACTTTGGAACGAAGAAACCGCAGGCATCGACGAGTTCTATGCAAAGCTCGGAAGAGTGCCCGAGGAGCTTAAGGGCGAGCTTGCAACGCTTAAAGCTAACCTTAAATGATAGTGACATTATACGGCTGAAATTACGGAAAATAAGGCTGTTATAAAGTTCAGAGAAACAAACAGAGACGAAAGCAAACGATCGTCTCTGTTTTATTATTCATGGATTGCCACGGAGCTAACGCTCCTCGCAATGACACAATGGAATACGCGACAGGATAAAATGTGTATTCCTGCAATAAACATCGCAAGCGGTGCGACAGCGGATGCCGCACCCTACGGCATATGACATAAAGTTTGTCTGCTTGCGCGAAGCAGATCGCAGGAAAT
>JAZRZN010000055.1:0-1074 GCA_045601365.1 Clostridia bacterium
GCCGATTATTACGCCTTCAATACCGCCTACGGTATGGTTTCCGGTGCATTTATGTCGGTCGTATCCATTGCCGTAACGGTTGCCAATATCCGTCCGACACTCGAAATGGCGAAACCCATTATGGAGGCGGAACCGGAAAAGCACGACGGAAAAGAAAACATTACCGAGCTGCACGGCGGCATTGAGCTTTCACATATTTCTTTCCGTTATGACGAAACCATGCCGTATGTTATTGACGATCTGTCACTCAAAATAAAACCCGGCGAATACCTTGCCGTCGTCGGCTCGACGGGATGCGGAAAGTCAACACTGATGCGACTGCTTCTCGGCTTTGAAACGCCCGGGAAGGGCAGCATCTTCTTTGATAAAAAAGATATAAGCAAAATCGACCTCGAATCTTTGCGCCGGAAAATCGGTTCTGTCATGCAGGACGGCAAGCTGTTTTTAGGCGACATTTATTCGAATATCGTAATTACCGCACCTGAGCTTACTATGGACGATGCCTGGGAAGCCGCAGAGATCGCTTCCATTGCCGAGGATATCCGAGCAATGCCGATGGGAATGAACACATATATCAGCGAGGGACAGGGCGGCATCTCCGGCGGACAGAAGCAACGATTGATGATAGCGAGAGCCGTTGCACCCAAACCGAAAATTCTGATGTTCGATGAGGCGACCAGCGCACTTGACAACATCACGCAGAAAAAGGTGTCCGAAGCAATTGACAAGCTTGAGTGTACGAGAATTGTCATAGCCCACCGCCTTTCCACCATTCAGCACGCTGACCGTATCATCTATCTCGACGGCGGAAAAATCGTTGAGGACGGAACCTACGATGAACTGATTGCAAAGAACGGATATTTTGCCGCACTTGTCGAACGCCAGCGGTTGGATGTTGATGCGGAATAAAAAACGAAAGGAGCTTACTGTGGTAATTACAGATATTGATAAAGAGAAAATCTACCGTGATTATCACGGCAAGGTTTACGGATATATCCTTTCAAAAATAAATAATCCGCAGGATGCGGAAGACCTCACTTCCGAAGTTTTCCTGAAAGTATATGAAAAGCTCGA
>JAZRZN010000056.1:0-1095 GCA_045601365.1 Clostridia bacterium
TGATAGTCAGCAACCTGAGCTTGCAGCCTGTCATATTCTTTTTTTAGCTTTATTCTACCGGCATCCGTAAGAGCATAGCTATGTTTACGTTCCTGGGTGTTAATAACGCGGATCATACCGGCCTCAATAAACTGATCCAAAAGAGTATATAGTGTTCCGGAGCTGACGGTTACTCTTTTTTCTGTCATGTCGGCTATACAGTCACAAAGCTCGAATCCGTAGCGTTCCGTTTGAAGGCAAAGCAAAATATAAAACATTTGCTCTGTGAGAGTCTGAAACTTTTGTCGCGGCAATACTTCACCCCCTGTCATTGGAACTGTACAGCAAGATAATTATAAGCTTGAATATCGAGCTTGTCAATGTGACCAACAGATGAACAACAAAATAGCCTCAGAGCATATATCTCCGAAGCTATTTTGCAATCTCACTCTTTTCACGTGAAGTTAAGTATTCGTTATAATACCAGTCCAAAAACTCTTCAAACATTTCTTCACCTTTTTTGCGAGCCCGAACTGCGTCCTGAATATCTGAATAACTCCCCAGGTAACGTCACGGTTCCCTGAACACACTGTGAGCATACGACAATCAGCGTTCCGTTTCAATAACTTTTTATAGCTTAAATCCATTAGTATTGCTCCGAGCGGAGCGGTAATAAGAATGGACAGCACCGCCACCGAGAGGACGATATCCCCGCAGGAAAGACCGAGCGACAGCGGCACCGAGCCGATTGCCGCCTGAACGGTTGCTTTCGGCAGATAGGCGATGACGCAGTAAAGTTTTTCTTTGCCACTCAATTTCGTTCCAATGAGGCAAGCCAGATCACCGAGCGAACGGAAAACGAGGGCAATGAAAATCATCAGCACCGCCATTCCTCCTGCTTGCATGGTATAGCGGATATCCACCGCCGCGCCGACAAGCACGAACAAAACAACTTCTGCGGCAAGCCAAAGCCGTCCGTATTTCACGGACAAATCATCCGATACTTCTTTTCGGCAGCGCAGTTGTATTACGCAAGCCATACTCATTACGGCAAGCAAACCCGAAATCGAAACCGCACCTTCAAGCCATGTTTCGATAGCCATTAAGAGAAATGCC
>JAZRZN010000057.1:0-1253 GCA_045601365.1 Clostridia bacterium
CCGCACGTCGTTTCTCCGCTACGGTTGGGACGGAACGTATGACACGGCGGTCAAAGCAGGTTATACACGCAGCTTTAGCGGAATGATCTATGCCGCCAAACGCATGGGACTCGGAAGACCGTCAGGAGAAAAGAAGCGACCTCGCACCAATCAAGAGCGGTATCCGGAGATGTCCTATCCCGGAGAAAAGGTACAGATTGATGTCAAGGAAGTACCGTATGCGTGCCTGAGAGGAGCATTGCGGCGAGACGGCAAGCATTTATACCAATGGACAGCGATCGACGAATGCACACGGATACGCTTTGTATATGGCTTTGAGGAACATACGCCCGAAAATACCGTTCGATTTTTGAAAATGCTTGTTAAGGTTTTTCCTTTTCGTATTCGCACCATACAAACAGACAATGGAACGGAATTTACATACAAATTCATCAGCGATACGGAGAAAAGTCCAATGGATCAATGGCTTGAAAAGCACGGAATAGAGCATATCTTAATTCCGCCGCGAACGCCTTGGCATAACGGAAAAGTGGAGAGAAGTCATAGAAACGACCAGCGGTATTTCTATGATTGGGAACATTTCAAAAGTGTGGACGAACTCAATGAAAAGCTTCGCAAGCATCTGATTTGGAGCAACAATAAAACGATGCGAACACTTGGCAGAAAGAGTCCTGTTCAATTACTCCGCGAAAAACTCTGCGTCTGATGCCGCGCCGCGATTGGAAGCCTTTTCCGCTCCGCCTCCGGCTCCGTTTCAAAGGCTTCCAATCGCGAATAATGCCATATCTTTTATTTTTCTCACCTAAATGGTTCATATCAATTGACAACGCAGAGATAAGCGTAACTCTTAACAATTTAAGTCTTTACAGTTTTTGAGTTATATGCTATAATAAAACGGAATATTGAAATATAACGGCGATCAAGTGATGCCGTACTGCATAAAAAGGGCATGTTTTTATAATATGAACAATAACGACGATCTGAATGAACTCAACAGAATAGACGGCGGCGGTGAGCTGAGAATACCGGCGAAGATACTGCTTTCGGTGATAGCCGTGATAAGCGGCGTATTCTCGGCGCTTTCTCCGTTCGGATTTCTCGGAATACTTGCGACGGCGATCGGAGCAGGCTGTCTTGCCGTGCTTCTGGTATCGGGCAATTCGATATTACCCGCGCTCTGTCTGTCTCTGACAGCGGCGGCAGGCTGGTTTATCTACCGGGATGTGCCGACGGCGATAATGTCGGTAGCTTAT
>JAZRZN010000058.1:0-32443 GCA_045601365.1 Clostridia bacterium
ACAGCTTCTGCCCATGAACACCGAACCTGCAAGGCGCACCGCGTCAAGATAACCAAACGGCGAATCAACGCAAAGCTCAAGATGCTCCGGCGCGATCTCGTTTGCGATGTCGATGGCGTTCATAAGATTTTCGGCAACTATTATCTTGCCGTTGTTGTCTATCGAAGTGCGGGCGATCTCGGCACGTTCAAGCTGTAAAAGCTGTATCTCGATCTCTGTCTGCACCTTTGCCGCCAAATCGTACGAATCGGTCACAAGCACTGCGCTTGCCATCTTATCATGCTCCGCCTGCGAAAGCAGATCGGCGGCAAGATGACGCGGATTCGATTTGCCGTCGGCAACTATCATGATTTCCGAGGGTCCTGCGATCATATCTATCGAAACCGTTCCGAATACCTGCTTTTTGGCTTCCGCAACAAATGCGTTTCCGGGGCCTACTATCTTATCCACCTTCGGAACGGATTTCGTTCCGTACGCAAGCGCGGCGATCGCCTGTGCGCCTCCGACCTTGAATATTCTGTCAACGCCCGCTATGTGTGCGGCGGCAAGTATAACGGGATTTACCTTGCCGTTTTTAAGCGGAGGTGTTACCATAACGACCTCGGGACATCCTGCTATTTTTGCGGGGATGGCATCCATCAGTACCGTTGACGGATACGCCGCCGTACCACCCGGAACATAAAGTCCCGCACGGTCAACGGGGATTATTTTCTGTCCCATCACTATTCCGTTTTCATCGTTTATAATGAAGCTGTTGCGCTTCTGCTTTTCATGGAATTTACGGATATTGCGTGCGGCGTCTCCGAGTATACGCAAAAACTCGGGTTCTGTTTGTTCAAGTGCCTCGTCTATCTCCTCTTTTGTGACAAGGAGCGTATCAAGCTTTGCGCCGTCGAACTTTTCGGTATATTCCTTAAGTGCTTTATCGCCGTTTTCGCGGACATTTTTGATTATATCGGCAACTATGCTTTCAACATTTACCGACGGCACGGTACGCGCAAATATCTCACTGTTCGGCACTTCGCCGTACTTCATTATCTTTATCATCGTATTACCTCCGTTTGAGCCGCAAGCTCTTTAACTATTCTTTCTATTTGACTTGTCTTGAATTTGAAGCCTGATTTATTTGCTATAAGCCGTGCGCTTATCGGCACGATAGTGTCAACTACTTCAAGATCGTTTTCCTTGAGCGTAGTACCCGTTTCTACGATATCGACTATCACATCCGAAAGTCCGAGTATCGGTGCAAGCTCGATGGAGCCGTTAAGATGGATTATATCTATATCGCGTCCGATACTGCTGTAATAGTTTTGCGCGATGCGTGAAAACTTTGTAGCCACGCGCAATGTGTGCTTCGGGTCATCTCTGAAATCCTTTTTCGCCGCTACCGCCATACGGCACTTTCCGATATCAAGATCGAGCAGTTCATATATATCCGGCTCATACTCAAGCAGTATATCCTTGCCTGCAACGCCGATATCAGCCGCACCGCGCTCAACATAAATCGCGACATCGGACGGCTTTACCCAGAAATAACGGACGAAATCATTTTCAAATATGAGTTTTCGCGTGTTTTCGCGTATCTGCGGACACTCAAAGCCCGCCTTTTCAAACATATCATACACTTTTTCGCCGAGCCTGCCCTTAGGCAGTGCCACGTTAAGCTTATTATCCAATGAATTTCACCTCGCCGTCCTTAAATTCGGCAAGCTGTCTATAGTGCAATTTGCCGATGCTGTTACCGCAGAACACCGTTTTACCGCTTGATATCAATTCTGTCACAGCCTTATTAAGCAAAGTATGATCCGCCGCAGTGTCGTACAAAAGCATTATATCAACATCATATTCGTTTGCCGAAGCATCAAGTCTTTCAAGCATATCAAGATATACCGCAAACCCTATCGCCTTTGCATCCTTGCCCATTTCCTGCATGAGCTTATCATACTGTCCGCCGGACAGCACACTGTCGGGGATGCCCGCAATAAAGCCCTTGAAAATTATTCCGTTATAATAATTGGTATCCGCTACAGCCGAAAAATCTATCCGTATATTTTCGCATTTTCCGAAAACGGCAAGTGCGCTTTCAAGCTCGGATATATATCCGCCGATTTCGGATATATCAAGCTTTTTAAGTCCTTTAACGACATCATCCGGCTTTCCGTAAAGAGATACCAGCTCCTTCAATATCTGTGCCTTTTCTTCCGCGATCCCGTTAGACATACATATAGATGTTATGCCGTGCAGATTCTTTTCGCTTACACATTTGACGATGTCACGCCTGATCTCCGCCGAATCGGTCACCTTGTCCAAAAATGATGACAAAATGCCGAGATGCGATATTTCAAGTACGAAATCCTCACTGCACTCCCGCAAGCTTTTTTCCGCAAGCAACAGCACTTCTCCGATAAGATATGCATCTATATTGCCGAAGCATTCAAGCCCCACCTGCATTATTTCCTTAAAGGAATGACTGCCCTTGGCAATACGGTAGACGTTTTCATTATAACAAAGCTTTTGCAACGTATCGGCTTTGCTGTTTTTGATTATCGAAAGCGTTACGTCAGGTTTGAGCGCCATCAACTTACCGCCCTCGGTGAAAGTTATAACGCTGTCCGAAACAAGGAAATCCTTATGTTTGCCGTAAAGATCGTATTCCTCAAATTTACTCATTTTGTACTGCTGATAACCGTATTTGCCGTACAGCGAACGCAGTGCAAGCATTATTGCTTCTGTTCTGTTCGTATTACTGTTCATTTCTTCTCCTCTTTTAATTTGTCTATCACATACCTATATCCGCCCGCACCGTAATGCAAACATTTATTCACTCTGCTTATAGTTGCGGTGCTTGTACCTGCCTTTTGAGAGATCGTCTGATAATTCATTCCCTCATCAAGCAAAAGAGCTGTTTCGAAGCGTTGCGCCATATCTTGGATTTCTTTGATGGTGCATATATCTTCAAAAAATTTTTCACACTCCTCCGGCGAATCAAGAAGCAGTATCGCCTCAAACAGCTTTTCCGTCGATTTTGAATGAAAACTTTGCATCAAAACCCCTCCGAAGATTCATTTTTTCATATGATATCACTTTATCACGATAAAGTCAAACGGATTTTTTAAGATTTTGGAAAAAACAAGTAGGTAAATTCTTAATATTGCGTGCAAAAAAATATAAAATGTGATACAATAATAAAAAATAATATTCAGGAGGATCATTATGCAGGCAATAATAACCGGGGCAAGCAGTGGGCTCGGCGAACAATTCGCACTCAAGCTTGATGCGCTCGGATACGACACAGTGATCGTAGCACGGCGAGCCGAACGGCTCGAAGCATTGGCAAAGCGCATGAAAAACAAATGTGATGTGCTTACGCTCGATCTTTCAAAAAAAGAAAACTGCTACCGTGTATTTGAGCTTTATCCGGATGCGGAAATACTTATCAACAATGCCGGCTTCGGCAAATTCGGTGAGATCGCCGAAAGTGACCTTGCTACCGACGAAAGCATGCTTGCATTGAATATTGACGCACAGTATATACTCATGAAGCTTTATCTGAAAGCATTCAAAAAGAGAAAACACGGGTACATACTCAATACCGCTTCGGCAGCGGCATTCATGGCGGGACCGTATTTCGGGCTGTATTATGCATCGAAATCATTCGTCATGAGGATATCTCAGGCGGCATGGCGTGAAGCAAAGGAATACGGCGTATGTGTTTCGGCACTGTGTCCGGGTTCGGTGGCAACAGAATTCAATTCCGTTGCGAACACAACATTTTCCTCCAAGCCGATAACAAGCGAAAAGGCAGTCGGTTACGCGCTCAAAAAAATGTTTGCCGGCAAGATGCTGATAATCCCGACATTCAAGATAAAGGCAGCGTTCGTAATGTCAAAGCTCTTGCCCGAGCGCCTATTGACGGAGTTTTCATATCACACACAGAAAAAAAGATTTTAAGGCAGGTAATAGTTATGGGCGTGCATGACGGTCACAGGCAAAATCTGAAAAATGAATTTCTCATTTCAGGGCTTGAAGGAAAGACCGACCATCAGGCGTTGGAGCTGTTGCTTACATATTCCATTCCGCGAATAGACGTCAATCCGATAGCGCATGAGCTTATAGAGCGTTTCGGCTCGCTTGAGGGCGTAATAGAAGCACCGCCCGAGGAGCTTATCAAAACAAAATATATCTCGGAAAACAGCGTTGTGCTTATAAAGCTTATTCCCGAGATATTCAAAAAATATCAGGCAAGCAAATGGCGCAAAAAGCCTGTACTGCGTTCAACTGTTGATATAGTTGATTATATGCGGCCGCGCCTTCAGAATGAGCGCAATGAAGTTCTGTACATGCTGTGCTTTGATTCGCATTACAATCTCAATGAGCTTGTTCGCCTATCCGAGGGAACGCCTACCGAAACGCTCATACATTCCCGTACTGTAGTTGAACACGCATTACGCACAAATTCACGCAATGTAGTATTCGCACACAACCATCCGAGCGGTAATCTCAACGCATCTCCGCAGGATATTTATCTGACCAACAGCGTAACAAAAACACTTGCAAATATCGGCATAGCCGTTGCCGACCATATCATTTTTGCGGGTGCAAAAGCAAAAAGCATTCTCTCCGAGCTTGAAGTCAGTATTGACAATTCATCTGATTATACACAAGCAGACGGTCAAAGCAAGCAAATTTGAAATATTGCTCTGTATACATACAAGTTGTTGAAAAACTTACGGAAATCTGTTATACTGTAAAAAATATCTTTGCTTTTTTCGAAAGGATATTTCGGTTATATGAAAAAGAATACTGAGTTTTTTACATTTGAGCTGAGTGAAGCCGGGATCGACGCTGTCTCTGACAAAATACGCGCCTTTCTTTCATCGCACAAATTCAACAAACAGGAAATTATACGTTATACGCTCTCCATAGAGGAGATACTGCTTAAATACACGGAACAGCCGCAGCACCCCGAATCGTTCACATTGGCTTTAGGCACAAAATATTTCAATCCGTTCATATCGCTTGAAATCAAAGGTGCCGCGTTCAATGCTTACGCCGGAGCCGGTCCGGAGCAGGATGCTTTGAGTGAAAGCATACTTTCAAGGCTTGGTCTCGCACCCGAATACATATACAAAGGTCAGACAAATATTTATCAGTTCCGTTTTCGCAAAAAACGAGCCAATCCGGTGATCGGTCTGCTTATTTCACTTACGGCAGCTGTCATCGTCGGGTTGCTCGGCAAGCTTTTGCCGGATGTGACCCGCGAATTTGTTCTGACGAATTTCTTCGACCGTCTGCATGGCGCATTCCTGAACATTCTCGGATGCATGGCAAGCCCGATGATCTTTCTTTCCGTCACATGGGGTTTCTACGGTATCGGTGATGCGGCAACGCTGAAGCGCATCGGTAATCGTTTGATGCTCCGCTATGCCGGCACTTTGACTGTATGTGTACTGATCGGAGCGGCGATCTGTCTGCCTATCATGCATCCGGCATTTTCGACCTCCGACGGCATCGGCGGTATATCCGCACTTTTTGCCATGTTATTCGATATAATTCCCTCGGATATCATCAGCCCGTTTATGAGCGGCAACACACTGCAAATAATCTTCATGGCAATGATTTTCGGCATAGCTTTGCTTTTCCTCGGTCAAAAAACACGTTCTGTGGCAGTAGCGATAGAACAGATCAATTATATCATACAATTCATCATTGAATTTATCACCAAGCTTGTGCCGTACTTCACTTTCATCGTCATCGTCGGCATGATATGGTCAAATACGGCTTCAATATTCGGCGATCTGCAATCGCTTTTCCTTGTGTTCATTCTTGCCGTATTGGTGACACAGATACTTTTTCTTCTGTTTACCTCTATCCTCAACCGTGCAAATCCTTTGTCTCTGCTGAAAAAAGGTCTGCCTACGCTTATTATTGCACTTACCACAGCATCGTCTGCCGCGGCATTCGGCTTTAATATCAACGCATGCAAAAACGAATACGGTATTGACGAAAGCATTTCTTCGTTCGGCATCCCGCTCGGTATGGTCTTGTTCAAGCCGAATACGGCCATCTGCTATATGGTGACCGCCGTATTTTTTGCAAAAATGTACAGTGTTGAGATCTCCGTTTCATGGATCATCATCATGCTGTTTTCCGCGGTGATACTTGCGATAGCTACACAGCCCATTCCCGGCGGATCGCTTGCGGCGTATACGGTGCTGTTTTCACAGCTCGGCATTCCTGCCGAAGCAATAGCTATCGCGCTCGCATGTGACGCACTTTTTGATTTCATCTCAACAGGCTTCAATCAATTTTCATTGCCGCTCTGTCTATTGAACCAAGCTTCAAAATCAGGTCTCGTTGACCGTTCCGTTCTTCAAAAGCAGGCAAAAAACAGATAATTATTCCGGAAATCTTCAGACTTTCAATTACTAAATTGATCATTAAGGTGGTTTACTATGGCAAATACAGCAAGACGAAAAAAAATTCTCTATTCCGCAGATCAGACACCGCCAAAGGGTGTGCTTATACTTTCATCATTGCAGCAGATGCTCGTACTGATATCCATAGGAATGGCAGTGCCGGTATCGGTTGCACGCATTGCGGGGCTTGACCTCCTGCATTCAAGCTCATTCCTTGCGGCATCGCTCTTGTGCATGGGCGTTGCGTCGATAGTGCAGACGTTCCCGGGTAAATTCCTCGGTTCGGGATATCAGTCGTTTTCGGCGTGCGATTCGGCGGCGATATCTGCGTGCGTGCTTGCCGCTGAGCTTGGCGGCATCCCGCTTGTACTCGGAATGACGGTCTACTCGTGCATCCTGCGGTTCGTTCTCGGTTCGTTCGCGTTCCGTCTCCGTAAGCTTTTCCCGGCAGAGGTGACGGGAACGATGATATTCATTCTCGGAATAAATCTTATCCCCACATCGTTCAAGTATTTTATCGGAACGGGCGGATTTGATCCGATGCATCTTGTAGTTGCCGGTGCGACACTGTTGTTTATGCTTGCATGTTCGCTGTTTATAAAGCCGCTCAAGCCGTATTCGGCACTTGCCGGCGTGGCGTTCGGATATCTCCTTTCGATAGCTACGGGAGTGTTTGATATTTCATCATTTTCAGTCATACGGGAGCGTTCTGTTGTGGCGTTGCCGATATACGCTGAGCTTTCGTACTCGTTCGATGTAAGAATGCTCGTTCCGTTCTTTATTATTTCCATTGCCGGAATAGTTGATAATATCGGCGATTTTACCGCGGTGCAGGCGGCTAACGACCCGAATATGAAAAAAACCGATTGGCGGTCCATAGAACGTGGCATCCGCGGCGGCTCGCTTGCATCCGGAATTATTGCACTGCTCGGCGGCGCGGCACAATCGACATCTACCGCCAATATAGGTATTGCGGGCGCAAGCGGTATCACGAGCAGAAAGGTCGCATATGTTGCAGGCGGTATGCTGATAGTAGTTTCTTTCTTCCCCGGTGTCATGAGCGTGCTTTCCATGATACCCGAGCCTGTACTCGGTGCCGTGCTTATGTACAGCATGTGCTATATCATGTCCGGCGGATTTTCCACGCTTATGTCGCTTGAGCTTTCCGACCGCCGAATCTTTACCGTGTTTTTGAGCATAGCGGCATCGGTCAGCACACTTATTCCCGGGCTTTACGACTTCTTGCCGAAATCCGTTTCCGATGTGCTTATTTCTCCTATGATAATGGGCGTGATAGTGCTTATGGTGACTACGCTCTTTTGTAGGATAGGAACACACAAAAAATTCGAAATACTTACAGAGATCGACGCTACCGGCGTTAAGGCGCTGAATGAGCAGATAGATAATGTTTGCTGTAAATGGAATACTCAGCTTGCGATGACACGACAGATAAAAGCGGCGCTTAACGCCGTATGCGAAGGCGTATTTGAACAAGACGGCAATGCAAAGCTGCGCTGTGTGATCCGCTATGATACATTGCAGGTGAAAATGCACATAGAAACAGATGAAATAGGCGAAGTCGATGCGGAGAATATCACTGTGCTTCCGTCAGAGCCGACGTCACTGTCGATAGCGCTCGCCATGCTGCCGAAGCTTTTTGACAATGTGAATGTCAAGTGGAAGGACGGCGCACTGATCGCCGATATGAGTGAGGATATACGGTAGTATTTGTTCCGTAAATTTGCATTCACGCATGTATCGCAATGCATCCCGTATGACGAGATGTATCCGATACGCCGCAAACGTAAAGCCGATCACAGGAAAACACGGTATATTTTATATCTTAGTATTTTGTGTCATTGCGAGGAGCAACGCGACGTGGCAATCCAAACGACAACAAAAGTAACTTTTTGTTTAGCATGGATTGTCACGCCTACTTCGTAGGCTCACAATGACACGATTGATTTTTTTGGAATAATTACTTCGGTTCCTGCCCGTGGTAGGCGCGTATATAACGGTGCGTCAAGGATGCCGCACCCTACGGAAAAAATAAAGCTTTTTCGGGATGATCGCTTCGTTTCCTGCCCCGTGGGTTGGTGCTTGCGGTGAGCCGTGAGCCGCACCTTACGGTACAATTCAAGAGTTCGGATTAAAATTCGCCCGGCAACGTTCACGCCGGGCGAATTTGTTTCAGCAGACATAAAATAAAGCTTGACATTTTTATTTTTGTATGATATCATATAATTGCAAATAAGAATTATTATTGTTTAGGATTTTATATGGATAAACGCTTTAGCAGAAAACGGGAAGCCATCATCGAATGTCTTAAAAACACTATCGAGCATCCGAGTGCCGAATGGGTCTATGCAAAGCTTAAACCGGATTATCCCGACCTGAGCTTAGGTACGGTATACAGAAATCTCAAAGAGCTTTCATCAGCCGGTGACATATGCTCCGTAGGCGTTGTAAATGACAAAGAGCGTTTCGATGCGCGTACAGAACCGCACGCTCACGCGATATGCGCAAAGTGCGGCAGGATACTCGATGTCGAAGAAGTGACCTTTTCGGAAAAAGCTGTTGAAAAATTCACCGAAAGCACGGGCTTTACGCCTGTTTGCTCGCGCATACAGTTTTTCGGGATATGCGCCGAGTGTAAAGATAAAAACGAAAGTACTTGATTATTCGCGCACAGAAAAGTACGCCTATAATATATTTATTTTTCAGGAGGATATATCAAAATGAGAAAATGGAAATGTCTTATCTGCGGAGAGATCGTAGAAAGCGAAACACGCCCTGAGGCTTGTCCGCTTTGCAAAGCACCCGGTGAAAAGTTTGAAGAGATCACCGACGAAGAGCTTACATGGGCAGCCGAGCATGTCGTAGGCATAGCAAAGGATGTTCCCGAGGAGATAAAGGAAGGTCTTCGCGCAAACTTCAACGGTGAATGCTCCGAGGTCGGCATGTATCTTGCGATGTCGCGCGTTGCGGCAAGAGAGGGTTATCCCGAGATAGCGATGTATTGGGAGAAGGCGGCGTTTGAAGAGGCTGAGCATGCCGCAAAGTTTGCAGAGCTTTTGGGCGAAGTGGTTACCGACAGCACAAAGAAAAACCTTGAGATGCGCGTTGCCGCCGAGAACGGTGCGACAGCAGGTAAAACACAGCTTGCAAAGCTGGCTAAGGAAAACAACCTTGACGCTATCCACGATACCGTTCATGAAATGGCAAAGGATGAAGCCCGCCACGGCAAAGCATTCGCGGGGCTTCTTAAGAGATATTTCTGATCATGAAAAAGTTTTTGTGTATTTTGCTTTCGCTGGCTGTGATAAGCTTTGTCTTTGTCGGATGCGGTGAAAAGAAGATACTGCACTGCGATAATTGCGGGAAAGAAGTCACAGTTGAAAAAGACTCCCAAATGAATGATGACTGGACGATTCTTTGTGCTGACTGCGAAAAAGAGCTTGGTCTTGACGATATCATTCCGGAAAGGTAAAAGCAATTTTATAAAAAAAGACAGGTGCGCGGATCTCGGTATTCTCCGGGATCTGCGCACCTTTTTTTGCCGCAAAAGCGAATATCACAACAGGTGCCGATACCTAACCCGCAGTATTCGGAAAAGACAAAGAAAATCGGCTTTTCCCTGCCTGTCGGCAGCATATCGGCAGTTATTCGGCTGACATTATATATCAGTTCGTTTTTCCGCCCTCAATAACAAGCTGCTCTTCATAATCCGAGCCGTATGTTTCAAGAAGCGTTTCCTGATAATCATT
The DNA here is from genome assembly GCA_045601365.1 of Clostridia bacterium. Lineage (GTDB taxonomy): Bacteria > Bacillota > Clostridia > Christensenellales > QALW01 > UMGS1322. The sequence continues at coordinate 10,187 of JAZRZN010000058.1, forward strand.
ATGGAAGAAGTTTTCGTTACCAAGTGCCGTTATTTCGTCGTTTATCCACTTAAGCAACGTCTCGTTGCCTTTGGTCACAGCAGGCGCGATCGTATCGTTACTGCCGAAGCTCGGTATGCCAACAGTATATCCGGCATTTTGATTTGCGAATGCAATGACCTCTGTATTGTCATTTGCCCATGCAACGGCACTGCCGTTTTCAAGAGCATTTTTAGCATTTGTATATGTGTCATATTTCTGCAGCACTATGTCCGGATAGTTTTTAGCAAGATAAAGTTCAGCAGTAGTACCGGATATAACGATTATCTGCTCTTTCGCATCCCAATTTTCAAGTGATGTTATCGGTTTATCGCTTTTTGAAAGCAAGCCGAGCGAAACATTCATATACGGCAATGCAAAATCGACTTTCTGCGCACGCTCCTCCGTTACCGTAAAGTTAGCAAGGATTATATCTACTTTTCCCGTCAGGAGATATGCTACACGGTTTGAAGCCTCAGTGGAAACGAAATTTGCCTTTACACCGAGGTCTTCGGCAAGCCGACGAGCAAAGTATACATCATATCCCTGATACTCGCCGTTTTCGTCAACATATCCGAAAGGATTCTTGTCCGAGAATACACCGATATTTATCGTGCCGGATGCCTTGATTTCATCAAGCGTGCGAAAGCCGTTCTTTGCACCGTCGCCATTACCGCCGCATGAAGCAAGCATGAATGCCATTACAAGCACAAGAAGAACCGAGAGGATTTTAGTTACCTTCATTTTGATCACCTTCACTATCTGATAAATTTGTTTTGCGACTGATTTTTGAATATTCAAATGATTTAAGAAAATCACGTGCGCGCTGTGTCATTGGTGATGAGAAAAACTCATCCGGCGTGCCTTCTTCGATAACATGACCGTCATCAATGAAAACTATCCTGTCGGCGATGGCCCGTGCAAAATCCATTTCATGCGTAACGATAAGCATCGTTCTGCCCTGCCCCGCAAGCGAAAGGATAACGTTCAGCACCTCATGCTCCATTTCGGGATCAAGTGCCGCAGTCACTTCGTCGAACAACATTATTTCGGGATGCATGCAAAGTGCGCGAACTATTGCGACACGCTGTTTCTGCCCTCCCGAAAGCTGGCGCGGAAACGAATCCGCTTTTTCGGAAAGCCCGACACGCTTGAGCCATGTGCGTGCCTCTTCTTCAGCCTCGACGCGTTCGCGCTTCTGTACCTTTATCGGAGCCAACGTAATATTATGAAGCACGCTTTTATGCGGAAAAAGATCGTAGCTTTGGAACACCATGCCTATATGCTGACGTATTTTCGGCAGGTCCTTTGAACCGTATCTTATCGGTGTACCGTCAATGACTACTTCGCCGCTGTCTGTTTTTTCAAGCGCGTTGATGCATCGCAAAAGTGTACTCTTGCCGCATCCGCTCGGACCGATTATAACAACGACCTCTCCTCTTTTGACCTCAAGGTCGATCCCGTCAAGGATCGTATGTCCGTTGAAGCTTTTGACAAGTCCTTTTACCGTGAGCAAAGCTTCGCTCATTTATCAGCTCCACCTCTTTTCAAGTTTTTTGGCAACAAGGCTTATAGGCCAACATGCAATGAAGTACAGCAGGAACACCGTCAGATATATCCCGAATGAAGCATTCGGGCTGACCACACGGTTTGCCTCTATTATCTGCTGTGCTATCTTAAGCACCTCTACAACACCTATCATAAGCACAAGGCTTGTGGTTTTTATCATTCTTGTTATAAGATTTACCGAAAGCGGTATCAGCCTGCGCACCGCCTGCGGTATTATTATATATATGTATAACTGTTTTTTCGTAAGTCCGAGTGCTTCACCGCTGTCATACTGATGCTTTGGCACCGAAATTATCGCGCCGCGCACGATATCGCTCATTTCGGCAGTGCCCCACAGTGAAAAAACTATTATTGACGAAAGCTCACCCGAAAGATCAATGCCGAAAACAGCAGTCGAGCCGAAAAACACTATAAAAAGAAGTACGAGCTGCGGCATGATGCGGATCACTTCAAGGTACGCCTTGAATATGGCATGCAATATGCGGTTTTTCGATGTCATGAGTATACCGAAAATTATACCGAGCGGTATGCTTATCGCAACGGATATAAGGCTTATTCTGAGTGCGACCCACAGTCCGCCAAGCAAGCGCACCGCGTTTTTGCCCTTGAACAGTACGTCAATCCCCAAATCCGGCATAGCGTAATTTCCTTTCCGCGAACGTGCCGAGAATCGAGACCGGCAGAAGCATTATCAAATAAAACAGCACAAGCAATACCATACATTCAACGGTATTGTGATAAAGACCTATCAGATCCTTTGCCGTAAACATCAGGTCCATAAGGCTTACCGCACTGAACACGCTTGTTTCCTTCAAAAGAAATATGATATTGGCGGTAAGCGGCGGTATGCATGTAGAAGCTGCCTGCGGTAATATTACAAGACGCATGACCTGCGAATCAGTCATGCCGAGCGTAGCGGCACTTTCATATTGGATACGTTCAACGCCGTCAAGACTGCTGCGGAACGCCTCAGCCATATATCCGCCGCCGAGAAAAACCATACCTGCTATCCCGCATGCCTCCGGCGTAGTCCGTATGCCTATTTTCGGCAACCCGTAATAGATGAAAAACAACTGGATAAGCAAAGGCGTATTTCTGCTTATTTCAATATAAACCGACGTTATTTGTTTAAGCACCGGGATTTTGAAAAACTGTATAACCGCACACAAAACTCCGAGAAATATCGCCAGCACTATTCCGACAAGACCGAGCCGCACCGTCAGCCAAAATGCTTTTGTGAATAACGGCAAATACTCCGCCATAACGCTCAGTTCCACCGGCAATATCCCCTTTCGTTTTATGTATATCATATTCCGTGCCGCCGTTATATATTACAGCCGCACGCCGATTTCAAATTATCTGTAATAATATAGCACAAAACATGATTCCTGTCAACATTTGTAATACGGCGATTCTTTTCTTGTTTTCGAAAGCAGAAAGCTTGACTTTGTGCGTTCTTTTTTATGATAGAAATAGAACTTTTCCGCCAAAATCAGTGCAAGGAAAACAGAATGCATCCGTAGAATACTTTCAAGCGGGAGATGAATATTTATGAGAATAATGTTGAACGGAGAGCTTGACCATCACAGTGCGGACGATTTCAGAAAAAAACTTGACAGAGAAATACTCGCAACCGGTGACAGTAACGTAATACTTGATTTTTCAAATCTTACGTTCATGGATTCAAGCGGATTGGGAGTATTACTCGGAAGATATAAGCTGTTTGCGACGCGCAAGCTTTACATTGCAAATGCAAGCGGAAGCGTTGACAAGCTTCTCAGAATGTCGGGGATATATACCGTGATCCCCGAATACAAAGGAGGTGCGGTATGAAAAACAAGGCAGAGCTTAAATTCGATTCGCTTTCGCAAAATGAAAGCTTTGCGCGGATAACGGTATCAGCGTTCATTGCGCCCCTCAATCCGACCATAAGCGAGATATCGGATATCCGTACAGCCGTAAGCGAAGCAGTGACGAACGCTATCGTTCACGGCTACCGTGACAGCGTCGGGATAATAGAAATGCGACTTTCGTACGATGACACGACCGTGCGTATAGAAATCGTCGATGACGGCATCGGTATAGAAAACATTGAGCAGGCACGCCAGCCGTTCTTCACAACAAGTGATGACGGCACGCGCTCCGGCATGGGTTTCACGGTAATGGAGAATTTTATGGACAGAGTGACGGTAGCTTCTGCCCCTGACGAAGGTACCCGGGTGGTCATGTATAAAAAGCTCGGTGGAAAGCAGTGAAATGGGATAAGGCAAATACAGATGAACTGATACGGCGGTCACAGAACGGGGATACCGCCGCACGCGAAACAGTCATGAGCGAAAATCAACCTCTCGTTAAGTCGATAGTACGTCGCTATCTCGGTCGCGGTGTGGACTATGACGATCTGCTCCAGCTCGGTAATATAGGATTGCTCAAGGCGATATCAGGTTTTGATACGAGCTTCAATGTAAGGTTTTCAACATATGCCGTGCCGATGATATGCGGCGAAATAAAGCGGTTCATACGCGATAACGACCTTGTTAAAATGCCGCGTTCACTTAAGGAAATGCAACAGAAAATACGCTATGCGCGCCAAAGGCTGTCCGTAACGCTCGGGCGTGAGCCGGGCGCGAATGAAATAGCATCATTCCTTGAAGTAGATATCTGTGATCTGTTATTTGCGCTTGAAAGCATGAATTCCTGTACATCCCTTGATGAGCCCGCCTATGACGAATCGGATTCAAGTATTCTCGACACAATTGAGGATAAGAGTCCGTGTGCTTCCGTTTCAGATAAACTTGCGCTCCGCCAGTGTCTGGAACAGCTTGATGAACGTGAACGCAAAGTCATATTGCTTCGGTATTTCAAAAACTACACACAAACGCGGATCGCCGAAATGATGGGCATATCGCAGGTTCAGATATCAAGAATAGAATCGCGTACACTTGAAAAGCTGCGTCGCAAGCTCGGCTGACATTCCGTAATATCAAGCCTGTATCTGTTCACGGCACGCTTGCGGGAAAGTTTGTTGCTTTGCCGCCTTGACATGTCAGCCGTTGAGTTATATAATATTCGCAGTAATATGTTATGTTGAGGTATTATATGATTTGGATCGCCTGTCTTATCATCGCCGCTTTATTTATTGCCGTATCTGTCATCATTGCCATTGCAATGAGCCACAGGCATACAGTGCAGGGTAATATCGTTACACCGTTCAACACGGTATTTTTCGGATTGTTCGTTGCCGCATTCGTACTGATGCTCCCGGTATATAACGTAATATGCGAGGGCTTGCAATCAAGTTGGTTTAAAGCCGTATTGTTTTCATTGCACGGTACATTTCAAATCTTTACCGTTGATGCGGATTCGGCGATCATAGCCGAAAACATCACAGCGGAAACAAGTGTCATCGCTCCGCTGTATTCGGCTGTACTTTCCGTCATATTCGTTATCGCGCCTATATTCACATTCGGATTTGTTGCATCGTTTTTCAAGAATTTTTCGGCATACATCCGTCTTTCATTGCAAAGGCATAAGGATATCTATGTTTTTTCGGAACTTAACGAGAAATCACTTGTGCTGGCAACCGACATAAGAAACAAGCATCCGAAGGCGGCAATAGTTTTTACAGATGTATACTATAACAACGAAGAGGAATCGTATGAGCTTATCGGCAGAGTAGATGAGCTTGGCGGTATATGCTTCAAAAAGGATGTCCTTGCCATCAACCTGCATATCCACAGTTCCGCAAAACAGATGTTCCTTTTTGTGGTAGGCAACAATGAATCCGAAAACATCAGTCATTCGCTTAAGCTTATAAAAGAATACGGTAATGTTGCAAACACACATCTTTATGTATTCACCACCGGGATCGAAAGTGAATTGTTATTGACGCACAACCAAGGTATGCAGATGAAAGTGCGCCGTATCAACGAAGTGCGTTCACTCATCAACCGCGTACTTTATGAACGCGGAAGCGAACTGTTCGGGAACGCACTCCCGATAAATGAGAAAGAAAAAAAGATACACGCCGTTATTCTCGGGCTCGGCATGCACGGAACGGAAATGCTCAAATCGCTTGTGTGGTTCTGCCAGATGGACGGATACCGCATTGAAATCGACGCATATGATAAAGATCCGCTTGCGGAAGAAAAATTCACATCCCTTTGCCCCGAGCTGATGTCGCCAAACTACAACGGCGTTCATATCGACGGTGAAAGCGAATATACGATACGCATACATTCCGGGATCGATGTCAGCACAATGACATTTGCCGAAAATATCAAAACCATAAAAGATGCAACATATGCGTTTGTCGCTCTCGGTTCTGACGAAATCAACGTACAGGCATCCGTAACATTGAGAATGTTGTTTGAGCGTTCATTTATAAAACCCGTAATACACGCAGTAGTCAATAATCCCGACGAAAAAGCCGCACTCACCGGCATAACGAATTACAGAGGTCAGCAATATAACATAGCATGTATCGGCGATCTTCATTCCTCATTCTCCGAGGACGTTATAATAAATTCAGAACTTGAAAAACTCGCCTTGCAAAGACATTTGAAATGGGGAAAGGAAGAGGAATTCTGGCAATACGAATACAATTATAATTCTTCAATGGCATCAGCTATCCACATGCAGGCAAGAATAATATGCGGCATCCCCGGAGCGAACAAATCAGAGGATGACCTTACAGACAGCGAACGTCATACCATAGAAGTGTTGGAGCATCGCAGGTGGAACGCATATATGCGCTCGGAAGGATATATCTACAGCGGTTCACCCGATAAAAGCAGTCGCAACGACCTTGCAAAGATGCATCACGATCTCGTTGACTTTTCCGCACTTACCGAAGAAGAAAAACGGAAAGACAGCAAAGTAGGAAGTATATAAATAAATGTGAGGATAAATTATGGAAAACATAAGAGAAGCGTTTGAAATAGCACTTGGAAAAGACTTTGTAAGCGAGATGATTTCACGGCTCATCATCATTGCCGCCGTATTCGGTGCAATAATACTTATTATAATAGCTATCGCCATTTGGAAAAGCATCGCATGCAGGAAAATCAAAAAAGCCATTCTTGATTTATCCGAATACCCCGATGACGCGCATGCAAGCGCATTTTTGGAAAGCGTAGCTCATGTGACATCATTTGGCAAATTCATGGCAAAGCACTCCAAAGGATTCTCCGGCTTATCAAAAACAGAGTGCAGAACGATATATAATTCGACGGTACTTGCTTCGTCAAAAATCACAGCCGAGAATAAGAATGCCGTTCGGATCTGCCTAACGGATATAGGTTGCAGCGGTCTTACCGATGCGGGAAGTATTTAGCACGCTGTACTTCGAATCAGTTTTGCTCACTGCCTTTTCTTTTTGAACGAATCAAGCGACAGTGACGCATTCCCGCAATTTTGCTTTATTTGCGACGGGAGCATCCCCGTCGTTTTTTTTATTGCCTGCGTGAACGCCGAAGGTGAAATATATCCGCATTTGGCAGCGGCATCAGCTACCGTCATTCCGTTTTTAAGATATATTATTCCCTGTGAAAGCCTGCAAGCCCAAATAAAGCTCATCGGTGTTACGCCTATCGCCTTTTTGAATACGCGGATATAATGGCTCTCGTCAAGATTCAGCCTTTGTGCAAGGATCGCCGTAGTCACCGTATCGCTTTCAGCGCAAATGATATCAATGGTCTTTATTATTACAGGATTTGTGACAAGCGGAAGTGAAAATCTGATATCAAGATACGATATGATCGCTTCTATCAGCTTTTCAAAAAAGAAATAATATTTTGCACTGTTATCAAGCACCGCACGAATACTGTCGAAATCCATAAACATGATATCATCAAAGCTGTATTCAAGAAACGTATCCGTTGAAAAAGTGAAATTTGCGCAAAAGCTTACAACGGTCAGCTCAAGCTCTTCCGCCGAAGCCGTTCTGAAATGGTCCCCCTGCATAAAAAAATATATTTTCCCGGGCAAAAGCTGTTTCAATGTCGCACCGTGATAAAATGTTCCGTGCCCCGAATACACAAAAACAAGCTTGAAATTTCCGCTTTGCGTCGCACACGTCCATTCACCGTTTGCCGTTGTATGCTCGCACATCTGATTTGAACAATATATGTTCATTTTTTCAACTTCCTCTTTACGAAATTCTCAAATTTATAATAGCACACCTCATATAAAAAGTCAATTCGTAAATATTGGCTGTTTCCCAAATGTTGCATAAACAGCGCATATTTTAATACAGTGCGATAAAAGAAGTCGAAATGACAACGATTTTTGCATATCCTGAAAAAGCCATGATCAAATAAAAACTGTATAATACAGTTAACAATCTGCATTGCAAAGATAAAGGAGTATATTATGGAGCTTTCGAAAAGAATGGCGCAAGTCAAAAAGGAATATCTCAAAACACCCGTAGCGTGCGGCAAAGAGATCGCACACGCATACGGAAATCATCCGATGACACTGCATTGGCTGAGAGGTTACCTTGACAGTGAAACAAAAGCACTTACAACTCTTTCCCGCCGCTCGTATGCCGAGGTAGCGGAGCTTGAGCATTCGCGTGTCGTGCTTACGGATAATGAGCTTATATGCGGACAGACCGATTTTGACGGTTGTCTTGAAAGCAATGAAGAATTTACGCATCTTGCGGAAATGTTCAAAATGGCGCGTTGCGTTTCCGAGGATCAGCGCAATGACCATATGGCGCTTGATTATAAAAAACTGCTTCGTATCGGTGTGCGAGGGCTCATCGACGAAATAAAAGCAAAAAAGGCAAAGCTTGATTTTTCGGGCTCGGACATCGCCGAAAACATCGCAAAGGAAGAATTTTACGATTGCGCGCTGATGGAGCTTGAAGCCCTTATTGGTTACGCCCGTCGCTATTCGGATGCGCTCCGCACGCGTGCCGAAGAAACCTCGGACGCAAAACGCAAGGCGGAGCTTCTTACGATGGCGGAAAACCTTGCGCATGTCCCCGAGCTTCCCGCACGGACTTTTTGGGAAGCACTGCAAAGCATACATTTTTACACCTTTACGCTTCGCGGGCTGTATTCTATGGGGCGTCCCGATCAGCTGCTTATCAAATATTACCGTGACGATATCGTTTCAGGGCGCATCACCGAAGAATTTGCCGAAGAGCTGATAGACAATTTCAACATGATGTATGTTACCTATATTTACCCGTACACCGCTGTCGGAATGATGGTAGGCGGCACGTCGCCCGACGGCGAGCCGGTCGAAAACGAGCTTACATGGGAATTTTTGCGTTCATCCGACAGAATAAAGATGAGTGATCCGAATATCGCGCTGTGCGTTACGCCGTCAACAAGTGACGCGCTTTTAACATACGCATTTGATATGATCGGCAGAGGCCGCACATTCCCGTCATTCTGGAACGATACGGAAATAGTGCATTCGCTTATCCGCCACGGCTTTGAAGAGCATGACGCGCATAATTACATAAATTCGACCTGTGTCGAGCTGACCGTGATAGGCAAATCGGCAATGTGGACGACCGCGCCGTACCATGTGCTTCCGTCGCTTTTGCTTGATGTGTTCAACGAAGGGAAATATGATGATTTCGAATCGTTGAAGAATGCCTATTTTGAACATGTGACACAAGCTTTTATACGCAAAAATCACGAAATAAATATTCTCAAGCTTGAGCATGGCAGAAACGCTACCGAAGCGATGCGCCATTCGTGCCTTGTTGATAACTGCATAGCCTCCGGCAAGCCTGTCGGCGCGGGAGGCGCAGTTTACAATCACACATTACCTAATGTTCTCGGCTTCGCCAACACGGTCGATTCGCTTTGTGCCATACGCGAGCTTGTGTTTGACAAAAAAGAGATATCTCTCGAAGCTTACCGCGATGCCGTCAAAGCGAATTTTGTCGGTTATGAAGCACTCAGGCAAAAGATAATAAACAAGCTTCCTCATTACGGCAACAATGATGACCGTGCCGACAGCATAGCCGCCGAGCTTGCCGCATGCATGAAAAATGCCTGCGGTATGACGCAAACGGTCGAGGGTGACAGTCTCATCCCCGGAATATTCTCATATAACTATTATGTTCTTTACGGTTCAAGGACTCCCGCAACACCCGACGGACGGCTTGCGGGAATGCCGCTTGCGGACAGTTGCGGTGCAGTTCAGGGCAGAGATGTGACATCGCCTACGGCACTCATCGAATCGGTCACAAAATGGAAACAATCCGATTTTCTTGGCGGAGTAGCCTTCAACATAAGGCTTTCAAAAAGATACTTTAACGGCGGCTCGGAAATACCGAAATCACTCTTAAAGACATTCTTTGCGCGCGGAGGCTGTCAGATACAGTTCAACTGCGTTGACAGCGAGGATATGCGCCGCGCCATGAAAGAGCCTGAGCAATACTCCGATCTTATAGTACGCATCGGCGGCTACAGCGATTATTTTGTGCGCCTGCCCGAAAAGCAGCAGCTTGAAATAATAAACAGAACGGATCACTGAGCATGGACGGTACAGTATTCAATATTCAGCGCTTCTGCGATAGTGACGGTCCGGGTATTAGAACGGCAGTATTTTTCAAGGGATGTCCGCTTTCGTGCAAATGGTGTCACAACCCCGAAAGCCAAAGTCCGCGTTTGCAAATAGCCTACAGCGAAAAAAAGTGTATTTCCTGCGGCATATGCGCTTCGGTCTGCAAAAGCGGATGTCACAAGATCATCAACGGCGAGCATGTGTTCGACAGGCAAAATTGCATCGCTTGTATGAAATGCGTCGATGCCTGTCCCTCTGCGCTCACACGCACAGGCTGCAAAATCACATCAGATAAGCTTACCGATATAATAGCCGAGGATGAGGATTTTTATAAAACCTCCGGCGGCGGTGTGACATTTTCCGGCGGAGAAGTATATCTGCAACACGGATTTTTACTTGAAGTGCTGAAAAAATGCAAGGCACGGCACTTTCACACCTGCATCGAAACAAGCGGTTTTACAGAATGGAAAAACATAGAAAAGACATTGCCGTACACCGATATGTTTTTATATGATTGGAAAATATCCGACACGGCATTGCATAAGCAATACACCGGTGTCGGAAATGAAACGATACTTGATAATCTTAAACGGCTCAGTGAGTGCGGTGTTCAAACTGTTCTCAGGTGTCCTGTTATTTGCGGTGTGAACGACAATGAAGCGCACTTTGCAAGGATAGCCGAGCTTGCCGAAACGCTTGATAATATCACACACATCGAAATATTACCGTATCACGATACCTACAGTCAAAAGGCGCACGACAACGGTCTTTCGGTACAGCGCTTTTCCGTTTCGGACAGTGCCGAAAAATGGATAAACATTATTTCAAAAAACACGCGCAAAGAGGTTAGAAGAGGGTAGGAACCGCCGTTGTCAGCGGATGCGTGGAATGGTATCCCGAATCATTATTTTGGCGTTGATGTTTTTTATACCAAACTTTTATTTTTTATATTTTCAAAAGAAAGCGGTGCATCACAAATTATTTTATCAACATCATCTTTTCCGCATAAACGAAATGCTTTTACAATACCGAACTTTGTTGAATCACATAAAAAAATTTTGGTTTTTGAATGTTCCATCATTGCTTTTCTCAAACTGATTTGTGCCTCCGAAATATCTGTTATATCTCCGAATTTCGAAATTCCTCGGCAGGAAAAAAACATAATGTCTGCATAAATATCTTTGATGTGTTTTTCGGCTAAAGCTCCGGCAAACATTTCTTCAATCCTATCGTATTTACCTCCTGTGCAGTAGAGATCTATATTGAGCTTTTTTGCTTCTTCAAAGATCCTCAGATTATTGGTTATTATTTTTAAGTTTTTATAGGATGATAAATACTTGGTTATTCTCATAACGGTGGATGATGAATCCATAAAAATAACAGCACCGTCAAAAACTTCTTTTGAAGCCTTTTGGGCGATTTTTTCTTTTATGGCTGAATTTGAAGAATCACGCAGAGAAACGGGAACAAGGTCGTTTTCGTATTCGGCAAGAACGGCACCGCCGTAGACTTTTTTGATAAAACCGCACCTTTCCAGATATTCAAGGTCTCTGCGGACGGAAGATTCGCTGGAATAAATTCTTCTGCTTAACTCTTTTATACTTAAGCAATGTTCTGATTTCAGTAAATTTAATATTTCGTTTTGTCTGTCAAATTTCATTTTTTTGTCTCCGATCATATTGCTGTTTTTTGAAAAAGTTTGGAATAGTTTGAAAAAAGTCATGTAAAAAATGATTTAAAACCATAAATCACACCATGTCTTGACAATGATTTTGTCATCAAATATAATTGTTTGTATAAATAATAACATATCTTTCAAAGTTTTTCAATGGTGTGTTGTTAAAAAATATTATAAGGCGGTGGCGGAGTGATATTGACTGTATGTCCGAATCCGGCAATTGACAGAGTTTATTTTGTTGATGATTTTAAGATGAATGAAGTCAGAAGACCTGATCGTGTATCTATTAGTGCCGGGGGAAAAGGAATCAACGTGGCAAGAGTTGCCGATCGGTTGGGCGCAAAGGTTTGCGTTACAGGCTTTTTGGGCGGATATTCCGGAAAGTATATTTTGAATGAACTAAGTAAGTTAAATATAGATAATTGCTTTTTGTTTACTGATAAAGAAACACGAACGTGTATTAATATCACAGATAAATACGGGGACTCCGGCGAGATATTGGAAAGCGGAGATTTATTATCCGGTTCTGACGAAGAAAACTTTATTGCAAAGTATAAAGAATTGGCATTTGTTGCGGATATAATAACGATTTCAGGAAGTATGCCTAAAGGATTATCAGATGAGTTCTATTCAAAAATGATAGATTTTGCAAACATAAATCATAAAAAGATAATTGTGGATACTTCGGGGGCAGTATTAAAGAAAGCATTAGAATCAAGACCTTATATGATAAAGCCGAACAGGCAAGAGCTAAAAGAGATTTTCGGATATTCAACAGACTGCTTTGATAATATCAAAAAAGCATTGAGAGATTTGTATAATGCGGGAGTTAAAGTTCCTTTATGCACTTTGGGCTCGCAGGGGGCTATATTGTTATTCGAGGATAAATACTATCATTTTATAACGCCGAAGATAAAGGTAGTGAATTCTGTTGGCTCGGGTGACAGTGCGGTAGCGGCAATTGCCGTAGCGTTATCTGAACATATGAGTGTAATTGATTCGGTTAAGTACGGTATGGCCGCCGGATTAACAAATGCTTTGTATGCGCAAACAGGATCAGTGGATAAAAACACGGTAGATAAATACTATTTTGAAATTAAAACAGAAATGATTTAAGCGAGGTAAAAAAATGTCATTAGTAAATCCATTGTGTTTTATTAAAGAGGCACAGAAGAAAGGTTGTGCGATCGCATCATTTAATATTCATAATTTAGAAACTGTACAAGCGGTTGCTCAAGGGGCAAAAGAAGAAAACTGCCCGGTAATTATACAAACCACTCCCGGTACTCTTAAACACGCCGGTATTCCGTACATAGCTTCAATAGTGAAAGAAGCATCGGAAGAATACGGTATACCTATGGCACTTCATGTTGATCACTGTAAGAGCTTTGAGACAATTATGCAATGTATGAAGCACGGCTATACATCTGTAATGATTGATTCTGCGGATTTGCCTTATGAAGAAAATGTGGAAATTGTCAAAAAGGTCGTAGAAGTTGCACATAGTATAAATGTTTGCGTTGAGGGAGAACTCGGAAGAATCGGAGGAACTGAAGATGATATGTCGGTCGATGACAGAACGGCTGCATTTACAGTTCCGTCAGAAGCGTTGGACTTTGTTAATAAAACAGGCATAGATACCCTTGCCATTGCAATCGGTACAGCTCACGGCGAGTATAAAGGAATACCGAACCTTGATTTTGAAAGATTATCACAAATACGCAATCTTGTTTCATTACCTCTTGTTTTACACGGAGCGTCAGGCATACCTGACGCACAGATTACCGAAAGTATTAAAAGAGGAATTTCAAAAATCAATATTGCAACCGAACTTAAAGTTCCGATGGCTTCGGCAATAAAACAAGTGCTTAATGAAAATCCGAAAGAAAATGATCCGAGAAATTATATGGGTGAAGCAAAAAAAGCCATAATTGATGTAGTTCGCAAAAAAATACGACTTTGCGGCGGAACAAATTTTGCAGAATATTCGAAAGGAAAGATATAATGAAAGCGGCTGTTTTATACGCAAATGACGATTTGAGATATGAAGAAATACCAACACCTGAAATAAATGACGATGAGGTTCTTATAGAGGTAAAAATGTCGGGAATATGCGGCAGTGATGTTCCGAGGGTATTATGTAACGGCGCACATTTTTATCCGATAGTTTTGGGACATGAGTTTTCAGGCGTAGTCAAAAAATTCGGCAAAAATGTCAACGGACTTTCCAAGGGAGATAAGGTTGCGGGAATACCGCTTATTCCCTGCGGAAAATGTAAGGACTGTATTAAAGGTAATTATTCACTTTGTAAAAATTACACGTTTGTGGGTTCAAGAAAACAGGGGAGTTTTGCTGAGTATGTAAAACTGCCAAAAGAGAATGTTATAAAATTTGATAAATCTTTGTCTTTTGAACAGGGAGCGCTGTTTGAACCGTCAACCGTTGCGCTTCACGGGATCAAATGTGCAAAATTTACCGGTGGTAAGGATGTTGCGATCGTTGGAGGCGGAACGATAGGTCTGTTTGCAATGCAGTTCGCAAAAATAATGGGTGCGAAGTCGGTTACGGTGTTTGATATAAACGATAGCAGATTAGAGCTTGCCGAAGATTTGGGTGCCGATCATTGCATCAATTCAAAAAAAGAAAAAGCAGAAATGAAATATGATTTTGTTTTTGATGTTGCCGGCAATGAGAATACAATAAAGACTTCTCTTGATATTGCCGAAAATAAAGCTACAGTTTGTTTGATCGGCACACCCCACTCCGAAATAAGATTTTCAAAAAGCGAATGGGAGACAATAAACCGTAAGGAAATGTTCTTGACCGGCTCGTGGATGAGTTATTCGGCACCGTTTCCGGGGGATGAGTGGATATTAACGGAACATTATTTCAGAACCGGGCAACTTAAATATGACGAAAGAATAATATTTGAAGAAATTCCTTTAAAAGACTGCAAAAAAGCGTTTGATTTGTATAAAACCCCGGGTGCAGTTCAGGGAAAAATAATGCTTTATAACGGTTGAACTAAAAATATTGCAAAACTTTAAGTCAGTATCGGATCAATTTATCGGAGGAATATAAATGGATATTGAAGGAAAGAAAATTTTGTTTTTAGGTGACTCAATAACAGAAGGGGTTGGAACTACTTGTGCTGAAAACCGCTTTTTTGAGATTGTTGCGAGAAAAACCGGAGCTATCTGCAAAGGATATGGTATAGGTGGAACCCGTATAGCCCGTAACCATGTCGCTTCTGGAAACCCTCGCCACGATCTGTGGTTTAATTCAAGGGTTGAAACTCTTGATAAAGATGCAGATATGATTGTAATTTTCGGCGGTACAAATGACTTCGGTCACGGTGATGCTCCTATCGGTTCTATAGATGATGATACGGAATATACATTTTACGGAGCTTTAAATGTTTTATACACAAATATCATTACCCGTTTTGCAGAAGCAAGGATCGCCGTAATAACTCCAACTCACAGAGTTAATGAAAATTCGTTGTTAAACGGGCGTGGCATTCGCCGTAATACTAATTTGTGCGGATATGTGAATGTCATAAAAGAAGTTGCTCAAAAATATAGTTTGCCTGTCATTGATTTTTACGGCGAATTGGGTATTTGTCCTGAAATCGAGGAGCAAAGAAACATATATATGCCCGACGGACTTCATCCTTCGGATAAGGGGAATGAAAAGATGGCCGAATTGTTTATGGCAAAAATTAAAAGTCTTTGATATCAACAAACCGCCGTTGTCAGCGCAACGGCGGTCAATTCTTGTGTTTGAAAAACCTTTTTTACAGCTTTTCGCAATAATCCTTCAGATACACATAGTATTCCGGCGTATGGAATTTTGCACGCATGGTCGGATTGAGTGCAAAAAGATGGCGGTCGGTCTCCTCACCGTCGGTATCAAGACGGTAAGCATTGAAATATATCTCGCCGTCACCCGACATTATGCGCTCTTTCGGGAAAGCAAGTTCGGCAATATACCCGTTTTCCGTTCTTGTGACCGTGCTTTTTACAAAGCAATCATCCTGGAAGTCAAGTCCGAGCAACGGTTCATCGGGTCCTTCGCCCTGATATTCCATAAGCGCGATCATCAAATCGTTTTTGGGGCTTATTTCTATTTCGTAATAGAATCTTCTGTTCGGATCGGAGCCGATAAGTATCTCGCAGGCATCGCCCGACGAATGCAGTTCGTTATAGCCGTCAAACGGGCAGTAGCATGAGGAATGCTCGGCAGTAAACAAAAAGTTCAGTATACCGTCTTTTTCGGTTATGTCAACGGTAGTTCGGTACGTTGCCGGAGATGCATCGCGGCAGTTCTTAAGCTCATACAACATTTTTTATCACCTCTTAAAAATTCGGAGTATACTCCATATAAACATATTCAAGCTTCGGGCGGTAAACCTTGAAATCGCGGAACTGTATCTGACTGCAATACGTTCCGAGCCCTACACGGTTGCAATCCGGCGCATTGATCGGGTCGGGATCGGTCAGATCAACTATCATTTGCCCGTCAACGGCAAGGAAGCAATCCGCTCCCACAATACCCGCCTGAATGTGATATTCGCGCCCCGATTCAGCCTTGAATGTATCGCAGAACGCATGTATTTTCAGTTCGGGATAGCGTTCTATACCGGCATAATTCAAATACCAGCCGTTTAATCCCGAGATATATCCGACATCGGCATCGTTGTTCTTATAATCCCATCCGCGTGCGCGGTATGAAAAATTAAGGTCATTGTTGCACGGCGCAAGGATAGTGCCGTAAAAATCAAGCATCACGTCACCCGGGAACTGCTTGAGCGTATATATCAGCCCTCCGCCGTTCTCGCGGTATACGCCTGTGCATATCCCGTTACCGCACTTCCAATCGCCGCCCGTCACTTCCCAACGCTTGGAAAGATCGGGATCGGTGAAGTCATCGTGAAAAAGCAATTCGCCCGGCGTCATTTTGCTGAAGCCGTGGTTATAGCCTACATAAAGCATATTTATCCTCCTTTTTATCATAACGTATTACCGTTGCAATGTCACGAATATTATATCTGCTGCGCAAATGAATGTCAAGAACGATATTATCCTTTTGTCCGTACTCTCATCACACTTTTTTTAATGAACGTATAACAGCTTCGTTAACGTTTATATAATAGGTAGTTTGATTTGTATATATCACCTTTCCGGGCAAAGCGCCTGACGGTTTTTTGACAAATTTACGTTTTGTCGCATCGACAGGTACATTTGACGAAGCACGCGCCTTTGAATAATATGCGGCAAGCATAGCGGCCTCCTCTACCGTGCGGTCATCCGGCGCATCACTGCAAACTATAACATGTGAGCCGTGGATATCCTTTGTGTGGAGCCACAGGTCGTCCGAGCGCGCAAAATGCAATGTCAGCCTATCGTTTTGTGTATTATTTTTTCCGACATAAATATCTGTTCCCGACGATGAAACAAAGTGCATCGGTCTGCTTTCGGCAGGCTTCTGTTTTGTTTTTGGCTGTTTGGCATACCCGGCTTCCGCCAGCTCGTGCCTGATATCGCTCAAATCGGAATCGCTTTCACACTTGTCGATATTTTCCGCCTGTCCTGTGAGAAAATCAATATCGCGTGCCGTTTCATTCATCTGTTCGCCGAGAAGCTTCGACGCAGTTTTCAGCTTGTTGTACAGCTTAAAATATCTCTGTGCGTTCGCCGCAGGCGAAACGGTGTTGTCAAGCGGTATTTCCAAAGGAAGCATGTTATCGTAATAATTCTGCACCGTGATGCTTTTTGCGCCTCGCGCCGCCTTGTATATATTTGCGGTCAGCAGTTCGCCGTAAATGCGGTATTTTTCCATATCCGCGCATTCAAGCAGTTTTTCATGCTGGCGCGCCTGCTTCCGTTCCGCCTTTTCCAGCAGATTACCTACAAGCAACCTAAGCTCTCTTGCGCGTTCGCGTACATGCTGAAGGCGATCGCGCATTGCATAGTATGCCTCTATCGCTTCCGAAATACTTCCGCACGGCTTAAAAAATTCGGGCAAAAACCGTTTTTGCGGCACTGCATAGAAATCCACGGGTGCGCCGTTTTCATCAAGCTGTATGACAGGCTTGAAGTTATGTGCGGTATATGGCTCCAAAAATTCCGCAAGTGCCTGCCTGAACGGGCTCTTTTCGCACAAATACGCTATTTCCTCCGCCGCCTGACGCGAAACTCCCGTGAACGTATCCGCTATAAGCCGCGGTATAGGCGATATATCGGGAATATCTCCGCCGAACGGGTCAAGTCTCCCCTGCGACGGCGGAAGCTCATATGTCATCCCCGGCTGTATCAGTCTCACACGGCTCATCAGTGAATTTACGCGCTGTATCGCATCTATGATCTTTCCGTTTTCATCCGTCAGTATTATGTTACTGTACTTGCCCATTATTTCGACAACGAGCCGCTTGCGCTCCGGTTCGTTGAAATCGTTGAGTCCCTCAAATGTAATGAATACTATGCGTTCGTTGAACGGCTGTTCAAATGAAAGTATTTTCGTGCCGTTAAGGTGCTTGCGCAACAGCATACAGAATGCCGGCGGAGTAAGCGGATTCTGCTTGCTTGCATCTGTAAGGCACAGTCTGGCAAAGCTCGCGTTGGCGGAAATAAACAGCTTTTCGTTACCGTCTCTGCCACGGCAGAAAATAACAAGCTCATCATTTTCCGGCTGATTGACTTTATCAACACGCGCACCGACAAGTGCATCGGACAATTCCGCGCACACAGCTCCTATCGTAAGACCGTCCATCGGCATGGCTCACTACCTCATTTCGTTGTTATTCATCCATATTGTATCACAAAACGGGCTGTTTTCAAACCGTTTTAACAAAAATCATCCTGTATTTACCGTTTTTTTATAAAACTTTTGCTAAAATACCTTTTTTATGATTGCGAAAAAAACACTGTTGTGATATAATATTTTCCGATTACTGTGATAATTTACTTTGGAGGTAAATATAGAATGAGTACAATGGTAAAAAACGAAAAGAATCAGGCAGTGATCTCACTTGAGATCAGCAAGGAAGCTATGGACGAAGCTACCGAAAAGGCATTTTTGAAGAACAGAGCAAGATATGCCATCCCCGGCTTCCGCAAGGGCAAGGCTCCCAGAAAAATGGTAGAGCAATATTACGGTGCAGGTGTATTCTTCGAGGATGCATTCAACGATGTGTTCCCGTCTGTTTACGAAGCGGCGATCAAGGAGCATGAGCTTCAGCCCGTGGATCAGCCTCAGATCGACTTTGAGGACGTTACCGATGACGGTGTCGTAAAGTTCAAGGCAACAGTCACTCTTATGCCCGAAGTAAAGCTCGGCAAATATGAGGGTATAAAGCTTGACGCGGTTGAGTATAATGTAACCGATGAGGATGTTGAGCATGAGCTTAACCACGCACTCGACCACGCTTCCCGCTTCGTCGATGTCGATGACAGACCCGTAAAGAACGGCGATACCGTAGGGCTTAACTATTCCGGCAGTGTTGACGGCGTTAAGTTTGAGGGCGGCACGGCTGAAAATCAGACGCTTGAGATCGGCTCGGGCAGCTTCATTCCCGGCTTTGAAGAACAGATGATAGGCATGACCATCGGTGAGGAGAAAGCACTCAATGTTAAATTCCCCGATGACTATCATGCAGAGGACCTTAAGGGCAAGGAAGCCGTATTCGACGTAAAGGTTCTTTCCATAAAAGAAAAGCAGGTTCCCGCGCTTGACGACGAATTTGCAAAAGACGTTTCCGAATTTGACACTCTTGACGAATACAAGGCAGATATCAGGAAGAAGCTTGAAGAATCAAAGAAAAAGCAAGCTGATTCCGAAATGGAGAACAAGCTTGTTGAAGCCATTGCCGAAAATGCCGAGATCGACATTCCCGACTGCATGATCGACCAGCAGATCGACCAGCAGATACGCGACATGGAAATGCGCATGAGCTACCAGGGACTCAAGCTTGAGGATTACCTCAAGTACACCGGCATGACAATGGATCAGATGCGCGATATGTACCGTGACGGTGCCGCAAAGACAGTAAAGATAAGACTTACTCTTGCCGAGATAATCAAGGCAGAGAATATCGAAGCCACCGAAGAAGAGATCAACGCCGAAATAGACAAGTATGCCGAGAATTACGGCACTGCGGGTGACGACTTCAAGAAGAACATCACCGACGACCAGAAGGATTACTTCAAAGAGGTCGCGGTCATGAACAAGACGCTTGCACTTCTTAAGGAAAAGAATCCCGCAAAGAAAGCGACAAAGAGAAAGAAATCAACAAAGGCGGCTGCCGAAAATACCGATGCAAAGCCCGAAACCGCAGAAAATGCAGAGAACACAGAGAATAAAGATCAAGCATAAAACGGAGGACATGATATGCCACTTATACCTTATGTTGTTGAGCAGGACGGCAGAGGCGAAAGATCATATGATATCTATTCGCGCTTGCTTAAGGACAGAATAATATTCTTGGGCGGCGAAATAGAGGATGAGATGGCAAACGCCATTGTTGCGCAGCTCCTGTTTCTTGAAGCTGACGATCCCGAAAAGGACATCATGCTGTATATAAACAGTCCCGGCGGCTCTGTAACGGCAGGCATGGCGATATACGACACCATGCAGTATGTCAAGCCGCAGGTAGCGACTGTATGCATAGGCATGGCGGCATCCATGGCGGCAGTGCTTCTCTCATCGGGAGCAAAAGGCAAGCGTATCGCGTTGCCAAACAGTGAAATAATGATACATCAGGCTCTCGGCGGAGCAAAAGGACAAACGACTGATGTTCTTATTCAAGCCGAACAGCTCAAAAAATGCAAGGATAAGCTCAACCGCATCCTTGCCGAAAACTGCGGCAAAAGCTTCGAACAGCTTGAAGCAGACTGTGAGCGCGACCATTATATGTCGGCGCAGGATGCACTTGAATACGGCATAGTAGATGCGATATTCGCTAAACGTAAGTAATTGAGAAAGGAACGTAAGGCTGGTAAATGGATAATATAAAGTGTATTTTTTGCGGACGTACACCGCAGGCAGGACTTTCGTTCGTATCAGGTCCGCCGGACGTGTATATATGCGAGGAATGCGTTCATGACTGTCTTGATTCTCTTGAGGATGAGCATAACGAATATACCGCATACGGTGACCTTCAGTTAAAAAAGCCGCAGGAGATCAAAGCAATTCTCGACCAATACGTGATCGGTCAGGATAACGCCAAGATCGCGCTCTCGGTAGGTGTTTACAACCACTATAAGCGCATCAACGCTTCAGGCGGCGGCAATAAATCCGACGTCGATATCCAAAAAAGCAATATTCTGCTCATAGGTCCGACCGGTACAGGCAAAACATATCTTGCGCAGACTCTTGCTAAAATTCTTGACGTGCCGTTTGCAATAGCGGATGCCACGACCATAACCGAAGCGGGCTATGTAGGCGACGATGTCGAAAATATTCTTCTGCGTCTGATCCAAGCGGCTGATTACGATGTAGCAAAAGCCGAGCGCGGAATAATCTATATCGACGAAATAGACAAGATAGCACGCCGCAGTGAGAATCCTTCGATAACTCGTGATGTTTCCGGCGAAGGCGTACAGCAGTCACTCTTAAAAATACTTGAAGGTACTGTTTCCAACGTTCCCCCGAACGGCGGCAGAAAGCATCCGCATCAGGATTTCATACAAATAGACACAACAAATATTCTTTTCATTTGCGGCGGCGCGTTCGACGGACTTGAAAAGATAATCCAACGCAGAATAGGCAAAAAAGCCATCGGCTTCGGTGCAGAGATAAATCACATCACCGATACCGATGACGTAGGAACGGTATTTGAATCCGTCACGCCGCACGATCTGCAAAAGTTCGGGCTTATACCTGAGCTTATCGGCAGACTTGCACAGGTCGTAACGCTCAAGGGGCTTGATGAGGATATGCTCGTCGAAATACTCAAGACCCCCAAAAATGCGCTTACGAAGCAGTATATCGCCCTTGTTGAAATGGACGGTGTAAAGCTTGAATTTACCGATGACGCACTCCGTGCGATAGCGCGTAAAGCAATAGAACTGAAAACAGGCGCGCGCGGCTTGCGCTCAGTCATCGAAGGCATAATGATGAATATCATGTACGAGATACCGTCACTGCCGAACGTGGAAAAATGTATTATCACTCCCGAAGCAGTAACGAACTCCGAAAAGCCCAAGCTTATTTTCAAGCAGGAAATAAGCGCGTTGACGTAAAACCGTTACCGTTGCAAAACTGCCGACTGACTGAATTGTTTTTGCACCGTGACGCGGTATGTACACAATAGGAATAAAAAGGCGCTGTTAAAAAATCTCTTTTTATACTGCGTGACACCGTAGTGAACGGTCTTGACCGTTCCGCAAGTGCGAAGCGGGTGGCAGGAAAGTACAGTATGTTTTATATCTTTATATATCGTGTCATTGCGAGCATCCGC
>JAZRZN010000059.1:0-2077 GCA_045601365.1 Clostridia bacterium
CATAGCGCATAATAAAGGAATTTCAATCCGTCAGTTGAACAGATTAACCGGAGTTTCAAAAAGTATAATCGAACGGATTTTGAAAGAAAGCAGGAATAAAGAATAAACGGCAGGCAAGACATAGAACCGTCCCGTTGTCTCGGTCCCGTTGTCTCGAACCGTCCCGTTGTCTCATAAGGCATGTTGTCTCATAAGGCAATACTTCATTATAAAAAAAGGAGTATCAACGGCGTAATAAAAAAAGAATATCAACGGCGGCTTTGCCGTTTTGTGAGCGTATCGGTTTCGTGCGCCGTATTCATATAAGGACGATCAGCCGGTGAGGTAATTTACTCTGCCGGCTGATTTTTCATGAAACATTCCGTCCCTTGCCAATTCACTGTTCATGCGGTATACTGAAAACGCAGCGGAGGTGATGAATACAATGCAGACCGGTCAGAAATTACAAAAGCTGCGCTTGCAGGCGAATCTAACACAGGAACAGTTAGCAGAAAAGCTGTATGTTTCGCGCGATCTCGTGTCCAAATGGGAAACCGGCGTCCGGCGTCCCGATCACAAAACCGTTTTGCGTATCTGTGAGATTTTGTCCGTTTCCCCGGACGAATTGATACAGGCAGATGAAAACATTTTGCATGAGCTCTCGGAATGTATCCCCGAAAGCTTAAAAACAAAAGATGTGGATGTGCAATCGCTGTTGAATCCGTTTTTGCGAACACTCCCGGAGCGGGACTGCAATATTTTCATAATGCGGTATTACCGTTCGGACGATATGCAGCGGATCGCGGACAAAACGGGCTTGCGTGAGGCAAACGTGCGGCTGATCCTGCACAGAACGAGAAAAAAGCTCAGAAAATATTTATCGGAGGAAACTATCCATGAACAGTCATGAACTATTCAATGCCATGGGCTCCATCGACGAAGACCTTGTTGCCCGTGCGGAAAACAGCAAAAAATCCAGGAAAAGCACCGTTTCCAAACGTGTCATTCCCCTTGCCTTATGTCTGGCGATCGCTTTCGCGGCAGTATTCGGTTTCTTTAAGAACGGCTCTCCCGATGTAACGGCACCGACGGCAACACAAGATGTATCGGCTCCCCGTTTCGGGCTGCTTGTCGCCAGCGCGGCGGAGAAAGACGATGTTACATTCCGGCAGGTAAAAAACGGATACAATGTCACTGTTCCCTATGAATGTCGTTTGATGCTCGAACACGTTGACGGCATGACCACGGAGCAGAAAAACGCGGTATTCGACAAACTGAAAGAAATCAACAAAGAGTATATTGAAAGGGAGGACAGAGATATTCCGTCCTACAGCGCGGAGATCCATCTTTCGGATGAAACCGAAAACAGTATCTATGCTGTATATTCACTCGACTATTTCTCCTTTGCTGTCGAAAACGCGGAGCTTCTTGACAGGATCGTAATATCCGGCACCGGCAATTACAGCTTTACAAAGCATACTTCCGATTCCTGCATCGGCGGCGCGGATGAGGGACGTGAACTGACGATCTCCGGCGACGAATACAGAAAAAATAACACGGTCGGCATCAGCTGGAATCCCGCCTATGAGACTATCGCGGCTTTTGAAAGCGATGCCCAAATGACCGTATCCGACATAACGGACACCCTTATTTTTACCGCGTTTTTCAAGGACGGCAAAACGGAACAGATCCGCGTTGATATTTCCTTTGACGATAACGGCGTCATGAACGCTGTCGTAAAATAAAGATTTACCGCTTGCCTCATCAAAAACGCTGACTACAAAAAAATAATATGAATAGAACGACCGCGTTTGAGTATTCTCATTCGCGGCTGTTCTGTCATTATATGTAAATCGATCCGGTGATCATTAGCTTTTCTGCGGTATCGGAGTAGCTTTATTGTGTCGAAGAACGGGGAGCGTGAGTGTGTGTCATAATAAAAATTGAGATATACTCCGAAAGACAAGGGGACGGTTCTGTGTCTTGACATTTATCGTTCTTCACGATATGCTAAGTAGGGTGATAAAATGCCGAGAGCAGCAAGGGAAATAAGCGAAAGCGGAAGATATCATATCATGCTTCGCGGAATAAACAAGCA
>JAZRZN010000060.1:0-1283 GCA_045601365.1 Clostridia bacterium
TTTCATAACATCCTCCAAAAATTTTATTATGTAGAATTATTCCGTTTTGCGTAAGCCGATGAGAAATTTTTTAAGCCGATTATAAGGCAGATAATACAATAAACAAAGCACCGACAAGCACACAACAGATTCCGAAAAACAAAAATCCGAGATTGTTTCCGAATCTGGATTCTTCGGGATGTTTATCGTTAATATAAATAAATTCCTTTTGCCCAACGGCAAACCGTTTGCGGTTTATCGTTGACATTTCCGCTTTGTATGTATATTCTTTTCCGTTTACCGAATAAGTAAAAATCGGCGTCGTGTCGGTTAAGGTGCTTCCTCGCAGTTTTATCGACTTTGTCGCAAGACGGCTTACAGTTGCTTCTATTCTCATTTTGCATCTTGCTCTGCCGAAGGCAAATGCAACAACAAACAGCAATCCGATAGCGGTTATAATTATCCCAATAATAATCATCGAAGAACCCTCCATTCAGTTTATTTTTTTGTTATTCCAACACATTTTCGTGGCTCGCATTTTAGAAGCGAACCTTTCTCTTTAGCTTTACGGATCAGTCCTCGCCGGGAATTTTCAAGGCTTCGTCAAGTCCGCCCTTAATAAGATCGTTCGTCAGAGTCTTTGCACCGTCAACAAGAGTTCCCTTGGTCACTTCGGCATGCTCGGTCAGTGCGTTTTTGAACGCATCATCGGCTGCGTCGCCCATCATGCCCTTAACGCCGTCACCGACCAGATCCATACCTACATCAACGCCGGTATCAACAAGGCCCTTGCCGATGCCGCCCATAACCGCCTCGGTCATATCCTTACCGTTGATGGAAGCATCCTGAGCTCCCTTGTAGGCTTCGCCAACAACGTTTGCCACAAGCTTATTGCCTGCTCCGTCAACATTGTCCTTAATTACGTCGATGGTGCCTTCCACGGCGCCCTGAACAATGCCAACCCCTACGTTTTTATCGTTGACATAAGCTTCAGTAGCACGGGACACTGTGTTCTTTGCCATCGTGTAAGCTGCCTTGATATCCTTGCGTCCGGTAACGTCGGCAAGCACATCTATTGATGTATCAGCAACTTTTTCCACCGTCTCAACATATTCCTGTTTGTTTTTTAACTCACCTTCATATTCTTGTTGCTCGTAAGATTCGATCTCGGCTTTTCCCTGCTCGTAGCCGATCTTCGCACGGATATCCTCTTCATCGCTTGAATTGACACCGTATTTTTCACCGAGCTTTTCGACATATTCATCGTGTGCCGCTTGCTTTGCCTTTTCCGCTTCATAATCCTT
>JAZRZN010000061.1:0-6409 GCA_045601365.1 Clostridia bacterium
AAAAACTGACCAAGCGAGGCTTAGTCAGCATTTTCGATTATTACCAAAAGGTACATATTTAATTTTGAATTGAACCGCCGTGTGCCGAACGGCACGCACGGTGGTGTGAGAGGAGGGAATAAATCCCTCCTACTCGATTAAAAAAATGTGGAAAAAACCGTGCATGTGTGTTATAATATTCGCAGAAAGTCTTGCTACGCAAGCCTTGTACGCTCCGCGTACCGTATCTTCGATACGCCTGCTCTATTGACGGCTGCGCAAAAATGCCCTTGCAAGCAAGCATTTTTGCTTATGGTAAAATATTCGCAGAAAGCTTTTACAGGTCTGCGGTGAACGGAACAGCGATCCGCCACGGGAAAGGAGTAAAATGGAACGGCTGTGGAAATACATAAAACCGCATATATGGTATATCATACTGACCGTTACGGTAAAGCTCGGCGCAACAGTGCTTGAGCTTTTTATTCCGTTTTTCATGGAAATAATCCTTGATGATATCGTTCCCACGGGCATGATATCGCCGATAATCATTTACGGACTGATGATGCTCGCGGCGGCGGGGTGCTGTCTTGCGGGCAACATTCTTGCAAACAGAATGTCGGCGATAAGCTCGGGCAGGATAACGCTTTCGGTACGCCATGATCTTTTTGAAAAGCTTGAATCGTTACCGTCAAAGCAGATAGACAAGCTGACGATACCGTCTGCCGAAGCAAGGCTGACGAGCGATACATACAATTTCAACCAATTCCTTGCGCGGATGCAAAGGCTCGGCGTGCGTGCGCCCATGCTCCTGCTCGGCGGCATAATTATGATGCTTTCGATGGACGGAGTGCTTGCACTTGTGCTTGTTTCGCTTTTGCCGATGATCTGCATAATAGTTTACATCGTTACGAAAAAGAGCGTTCCGCTTTATAAAGAGGAGCAATCCATTCTTGACCGCGCGGTGCGCGTTTTGCAGGAGAATATCACGGGCATCCGCGTTATCAAGGCGCTTTGCAAGAGCGATCACGAAAAAGAACGCTTCAACAAGGTAAACGACGACCTGACGCGTACCGACCAGAAGGCGGGCTTCGTTACATCGGTGACGAATCCGTCAACATCGCTCATACTTAACCTCGGACTGACGCTCGTTGTGGTAGTCGGCGCGTTCCGCGTCAACGCGGGCGCGTGCCAAAGCGGTGTGATAATCGCGTTTTTGCAGTATTTTGTTATGATACTTAACGCCATGCTCGGCATAACCCGCATTTTTGTTATGTGGTCAAAGGGACAGGCGAGTGCGGTGCGTATCGCCGAAGCGCTTGAAATAGAAGATGACATGACCGTTCTTGTTGAAGCCGACGCCACGCATGCAGGGGCAG
This sequence comes from Clostridia bacterium, assembly GCA_045601365.1. Classification (GTDB taxonomy): domain Bacteria; phylum Bacillota; class Clostridia; order Christensenellales; family QALW01; genus UMGS1322. Next base: position 1,356 of record JAZRZN010000061.1, read on the forward strand.
ACAAGGATACGCCGCATATAGAATTTCGCAATGTATCGTTTTCATATACAGGCAAGGGCAAGAATCTTGATAATATCAGCTTTAAGCTGATGCACGGCGAAAGCCTCGGCGTTCTCGGCGAAACGGGCTCGGGAAAAACGACGCTTATAAATCTTTTGATGCGTTTATACGATGCCGATGAGGGCAAAATACTTATCGACGGCAGAGATATCCGCACGATACCGAACAGCGAGCTTCGCACAAAATTCGGTGTGGTGCTTCAGAACGATTTCGTAGCCGAGGGCACGATAGGCGACAATATCCGCTTCTTCCGCAATGCAGATGACGATGCACTTGCGCGTGCCGCAGAGGATGCGCAGGCGACAGAGTTCATTGCCAAGAAGGAAAAAGGTATGGATTCTTCGATAGTCGTGCGAGGCAACAATATTTCGGGCGGACAGAAGCAGAGGATGCTCATAGCCCGTGCGCTTGCACTTGATCCCGAAATACTTGTGCTTGACGATTCGTCGTCAGCGCTCGATTACGGCACCGATGCCGCGTTGCGCAAGGCACTTAAGAAGAACCATGCTTCCACGACATCAGTGTTCATCGCTCAGCGTGTCAGCTCGCTTGCGGGCTGTACACGCATCCTTGTGCTGTCCGACGGCAAAACGATAGGCTACGGTACTCATGCTGAGCTAATGGAAAACTGTGAGGAATACGCCGTTATCGCACGGTCACAAATGGGTGACGGGAGGTGTGACTGATGGCAAGACAGAATCTTAACGCCGATGCGCGTATACATAATGACAGCGAACAACAAAGCTTTTCGGGCAAAAAACAGTCACGCGGTGCGCTCCTTAAACGGCTGTGGCAGTATCTGGGCAAGAACAGATTGCTGATCATGCTTGCACTTGTGCTTTCACTTACGGGCAATCTGCTTTCACTCTACGGCCCGAAGCTTTCGGGCGAAGCGATAAATGTCATCGAGGCGGGCGCGGGCAAGGTGGATTTTTCGGCAGTGTTCCGCATAGCGGCGCTGATGGCATCATGCTATATCCTTGCGGCGATATTTTCGTATCTGCTCAGTATAATAATGGTGAGAATGTCGAAAAAAGTCGCACGGCAGATGCGCCACGATATTTTCGAAAGTCTTTCGGCGATGCCGGTAGGATTTTTTGACAGATACCAGACGGGCAATATAATCAGCGTCGTAACATACGATGTCGATACGGTCAATCAGTCGCTTTCATCGGACCTTTTGCAGATAATCCAAAGCACGGTGACGGTGCTTGTGTCGTTCTTTATGATGCTGACCATTGCACCTAAACTGCTGATAATTTTCCTGTTCACCGTTCCGGCGACATTCATATTCACGCGATGGCTCGCGGGACGTGTACGCCCGATGTTCCGCAGGCGCAGTGCGAAGCTCGGCGAGCTTAACGGCTTTGTTGAGGAAATGCTTTCGGGGCAAAAAACGGTACGCGCTTACGGCAGAGAGGATGCCGTGCTTGAGAGATTCGACAAAAAGAACGGCGATGCCGTTGACGCGTACACCGCGGCGGAGGCGAACGGAACGGTTACCGGACCGTGTGTCAATTTTATCAACAATGTATCGCTTACGCTCGTATGCGTGTTCGGCTCTTTCCTGTTTTTAGGCGGCGGGATACGGCTCGGTGATCTTTCGAGCTTCGTGCAGTATTCACGCAAGTTCTCGGGACCTATCAACGAGGTCGCCAATATCATTGCGGAGCTTCAGAGCGCGTTCGCCGCGGCGGAGCGTGTGTTCGGGCTGATAGATGCCGACCCCGAAACACCCGACATCGCGGGCGCAAAGCTGCTTACATCGACCACGGGACATGTAACGCTTAAAAACGTCGATTTCTCATACGTTCCGCAAAAACCGATAATCAAAAACCTGAGCATGGAAGCGAAGCCCGGTTCACTTACGGCGATAGTCGGACCTACGGGCTCGGGCAAAACGACTATAATAAATCTTTTGATGCGCTTTTACGATATAAACAGCGGCGAAATAGCGATAGACGGGACGGAAATACGTTCATTTACACGCGATTCACTCAGACGCGCATATGCAATGGTGCTTCAGGAAACATGGCTGTTCCACGGTACGGTGTTTGAGAATATCGCATACGCGAAGCCCGATGCCACCGAAGAAGAAGTCATCGCCGCGGCAAAGGCGGCGCACATACATTCGTTCATCATGCGTTTGCCCGACGGTTATCAAACGGTGCTTACCGATAACGGAACAAGTATTTCAAAGGGACAAAAACAGCTCCTTACCATCGCCCGTGCGATGCTCGTTGACGCAAACATGCTTATACTTGACGAAGCGACATCGAACGTCGATACGCGGACAGAGGAAAAGATACAGAGTGCCATGCGTGCGCTGATGAAGGGCAAGACGTGTTTTGTTATTGCACACAGACTTTCGACCGTGCGTGCGGCTGACCATATCCTTGTTATGCACAACGGCGAAGTCGTTGAAGAGGGAACACACGATTCGCTTATGGCGCAGGACGGTTTTTACCGTTCGCTTTATCAGGCACAGTTCGAGACGACTTAAGCGTGATATGCCGATGCAGAGGGGCAACACCGTTTCGCCGCGCGGCTTCCATAAAACTGTTTACAAAACGGGATCATTCCGTTATACTAACTATAAACATAACATTTGGAGCAAAAAAAGTGAAATTAAAACGTATTTTAGCGCTGATTATCATCATAGTGATGCTTTGCATCAACGTCGGAGCATACAATGATCTGTCTGACGGAACGGCACTCGGTATCGTCGCGGAGGGCGCGATCCTTGTTGATATGGAAACCGACACGATACTTTACCGCAAAAATATCAATCAGCAGTGCCGTCCGGCGAGCCTGACAAAAATGATGACATTGCTTGTCGCTTATGAGGAAAATGTAAAGCATCCGAATTTACAAAAGGACGAGCTTATAACTATCACAAATGAGATGATAGATGTGCCGTCAGGCTCGTCGATAGCCAATCTCAGTGAGGGCGACATGCTGTCACTGAATGATTTGTACTATGCCATGATGCTTCCGAGCGGCAACGATGCCGCGCAGGCACTTGCGCTCGTGACATCGGGAAGTATAAAGGCGTTCGTCGAGCTGATGAACCGCAAAGCGGAAGAGCTTGGCATGACAGGCACGCACTACATGAACGCTCACGGCTTCGACGAAGAAGGGCACTACACGACCACTTACGATCTTTCACTGCTTGCCCGCGCACTGTGTTCAAATGAGAAGCTTGTTGAAATATTCTCAAGCTACAAGTACACCGCAAAGATATATTCGGCGGGCGATACAAGTACACCCAAGGACGTAACATATTACAATTCAAACGATATGCTCAATCCGAAATCTGCCTCATATTATGAAGGTTCAATGGGCATCAAAACGGGATATACGAATCTTGCGGGAAACTGTCTTGCAAGCTTTTGCGTGAAAGACGGACGCAGCTTGATCGCTGTTGTTACACATTCCGAGCAGAATTGCCGTGATACCGATACAAAAGCACTGTTCAATTACGGCTTGCAAAAATTTGACACGTTCGATGTCAACGAGGTATGTGCTTCGAAAAATATCGTAGTTGATGTTGCCAATGCCGCAGGCGACGATGAATCCAACGGTCAGCTCGGTTTATATCTTCGGGCGGCAGACGGCACGAAGCTCATGACCTTCACCAAAGACGAAGGCACAAAAATACGCACATTCCGTGATGACGCGGTGTCGATACGGTATCCGCAGGTCACCGCGCCGGTGCGGGCAGGTGATAATGTCGGCACTGTCGAGTTTGTCTATAATAATGAAGTCATATATTCCGCCGATGCGCTTGCCTCGCGCAACGTGGATGCGGAGATAACGAGCTTTGCCGATCTCGTTTCACTCGGGCTCAAAGGGAAAATACGCATATCGTTCGGATTTTTGACAAGTAAATATTTTCTTATTCCCATTATAACGGTCGCAGTGCTTGTACTGCTCGCTTTTGCGGTGCTTGCGTTGCGCAAACGGCAGACATCGCGTGTCCGCTCAAGACAAAGAAATATCCGCAGACGCAGAAGAAACCGCAGTACAAGACCGGGAAACAGGATGTAAAGCTATTTAAGTATCTTGCGGGAGCATTCCTGCAGAAAGAGAAAATCAATGGCAAATTCACAGTATCAAAAAGAGCAGGATGAGATAATCGCACAGCTTTCGGGTACACCGCGGTTGCTTTTGCATTCGTGTTGCGGCCCGTGCAGCAGCTATTGCATCGAAGCACTTTCACCGTACTTTGAAGTCACTGTGCTGTGGTATAATCCGAATATTCATCCCCAAACGGAATATCTGAAGCGTCTTGACAATCAAAAAAAACTTATTTCAAGCATGGATACGCCAAACAAGGTACATCTGCTGGAGCTTGAATATGACGATGATGATTATTTTGAACGCGTAAAAGGGCTTGAGACCGCGCCGGAGGGCGGGGAACGCTGTAAGGAATGCTTTATCATGCGCTTGGACCGTGCCGCGCAGATAACAAAAGCTCAGGGCTATGATTGGTTCACGACGACGCTTACCGTATCACCGCACAAGAATGCTCCGCTGATAAATGAGATCGGCAAACAATGTGCCGAAAAATACGGCGTAAAATTTCTGCCGTCGGATTTTAAGAAGAAAAACGGCTATAAACGCTCGATCGAGCTTTCACGGGAATATGATCTGTACCGCCAAAACTATTGCGGCTGTGTATTTTCTCAAAAGCAATAAGATGAATGTTCTGCGTGAAATCGATATGCAAAGAATAGAAAAATAATGCGGATAAGAAGATGGGGCTGTTAAAAAAGTCCCGAAAACAGCACAGAGACGAAAGCTGAAAAAGCAATCGTCTCTGTTTGTTATTTATACATCCTGCGGCTTGCAACGACATGATATATTAAGATATAAAACATACTGCAATTTCCTGCGATCTGCTTCGCGCAAGCAGACAAACTTTATGTCATATGCCGTAGGGTGCGGCATCCGCTGTCGCACCGCTTGCGATGTTTATTGCAGGAATACAC
>JAZRZN010000062.1:0-59470 GCA_045601365.1 Clostridia bacterium
CCGACCTCATCATACTGCCGGGTCCGCCGTTCACATAGCAATGCTTGCAACGCGTATTACAGCCCGAAAGCAAGAAATCAAAATTTATTTCCATAAAGAACCTCTACAAACTCTGAATTTTTCCGGTGACGGCATATGACAAAACTCCTTTGCAAATTCTGATTTATCGCGTTCATTATAGCACAATTTCGTGAACTTTTCAACCGATTTCACTCAAAAAAGCCCTAGGCTTCCGACTGCGAGGGAGCGAAGACTATTAAAATGATGTCGCCGCTTTGCGGCTAATGATGTTTCGGCTTACGCCGAAATGATGTTGCTCGCTCCGCACGCAATGATGCGATGTTTGCCATAAAATGTGGCGCAGCCACACATCATTAGTGATAACGTCATCATTGGCGTAGCCAACATCATTTGCCGAAGGCAAACATCATTCAAAAAACGCACATTTGTCCGGTAGACAAATGTGCGTTTTTTGTTGGTGGGGAGAGATGGATACGGTGCATTTCGCATAAAATGCGACCGCTGTAGCGGTGCCCGCATTTTATTGCTCATTCCCGATACGCGGTACAAGCTTGCGCTGCAACCTTGTCCGCTCTACGAACGGTGACTGAAGTCACGTTCTCACACATTTCTGCACCATAAAAAAACACAACCCGTCGGGTTGCGTTTTTTTATGGTGGGGAGAGATGGATTCGAACCATCGAAGTCGAAGACGGCAGATTTACAGTCTGCTCCCTTTGGCCACTCGGGAATCTCCCCTTATAATGGAGCTGGTGATGGGACTCGAACCCGCGACCTGCTGATTACAAATCAGCTGCTCTACCAATTGAGCTACACCAGCATATGTGGTGCCTTGGGGCGGAATCGAACCACCGACACGGAGATTTTCAGTCTCCTGCTCTACCGACTGAGCTACCAAGGCGAATGCGAGCTGTTTGCGCTGGTGGGCCTTCAGGGACTCGAACCCCGGACCAATCGGTTATGAGCCGACCGCTCTAACCAGCTGAGCTAAAAGCCCATGAAAATGGTGACGCCTAGGGGAATTGAACCCCTGTTACCGCCGTGAAAGGGCGATGTCTTAACCGCTTGACCAAGGCGCCTTGAAGCAAACAACCCGACAATTTTTAATCCAAGCACTCAAAATGCCTTGCCATGTCGGCAGAACCTCTCTTGATTGCTTGCTTATTATATAATAGAACAATTTTTTTGTCAACCGATTTTTGCAATTATTTTAGGTTTTTTTCAGATATTTTTCTCTTGCGCAAAAACATCGGTAAACACTTGTGTTTCAGATATTTTTCAGGCATACGGCGGAAGAAAAATCTTCTGTTATCACGCAGTCTGCTCCGAGCGCGAACAGCTTTTCGGCATTACCCGACGCGCACACACAGCGCGATCCTGCGTCATGGATGCTTTTGATGTTCTCTTCCGTTGCAAATTCCGCTTTGATCTCAATGCGAGTGCATCCGAGGCGTTTGGCTTCTTCCGGGTTCGGCACGCCGTCGAAAGCCAGACAGCGCGGGATATACGGTAATTCACTTCCGAGCGAAGCGATCAGATCATCATCGTCCGACGTAAAATAAACATATTTCTCGCAATCATACTTTTTCAAAATAGCGGCAAGCTTTTTACATGAGAGCTGTTCCGAGATGCGGATATTCATAACCGCGTGGCACGCAAGCTTTTTAAGCAATGCTTCAAGCGTCAGTGTGCTTTCGGTCGATCCGTTATCCGACACATACAGTATTCCGTCGGACGCTTCTAAAATGCCGAACGCTATTTCGTCCGCATTTTCAGCCACTGCCGCACCGAAAGACGCCATGCTGTTTTTCGGAAGTCCGCAACCGTAGCCCGAAGCGCATAAGCGCGGGAATTTCATGCAAGCATCGTTTCTTGCTATCGCGCTTCCCGCAGGACGGTATTTCCACGGTCTGCGCCCCGCCTCGATGTATTCGTAATGCGCGGCAAGCGGATTGTTGAAGCCCGCAGGCTTATAATACTTGTCGTTTATGTCTATATCGGCACATGCAATGCCGACACTGCTTTTCATGTTGCACAGTATTTCACCCCTCGGCGATACTATCATACTGCACCCACCGATTTCGGAATCTTCCTTCATGCTGACCGACGCGCGCAATAAGTATGTATTGGTATTATACGAAAGAAATTTTCCAATGGTCTCAATTGCGGAATGCATGTCGGAGCGCTGATGTGAACAACCGATGATGATATCGACGCCGTAACGCGCGATATTTGCAAAGCTCTCATAGAAATAGAAATCGTAGCAGGTAAGAAAGGCGAAGCGGATGCCCTCTATCTCGATGACCGTCGGCTCTTCAAAGTCAAGCGTATAATCTCCGTCCCTGTAGTTCATCTCACCCGGCGTAAGATGCTGTTTGAAGTATTTTCCGCACAGTTTTCCCGAGCGGTCGAACGCGTATGTCGCATTGCGCATCCCCTGCTCTGTTTCAAAATTCGCATTTGTGAATAAAATCGCACTGCAGCGTTTCGCGGTTTGCGATGCTTTTTCAAGCAATGCTTTATTGAAATGAGCGTAATTATATGCCCTGTTTTCTCGACTGCCCGAATAGCAAGGAGCGTCGCACGCCTCAGGCATGACGATAATGTCCATGCTTTCATCGCATTTATCCATCAATTCAAGCTGTTTTTGAAAAAATTCGTCAGAGCGCGAATGATCGGTCGAATACAGCGGCTGTATTATGCAAGCTTTCATTTTTGATACCTCCAAATCTATAGAAATTACATTCGATGTTTCCGTTATACAGTCTGCGCGATTTTTTCGCATGCATGCCAAGCTCTCTTTCAAACGGCTTATAGCCGGAAAGCACGAGCTTGTCCCATTCCGCATAACGTGAAAACAGCGTTTTGATCTCGCCGCACAGCTCGCGCATGAATTTTGCGTCGCCTATCCGTTCACCGTACGGCGGATTCGTCAAAATCATACCGCGTTCGCATTTCGGCATACTGTCCTTTGCGGCGCATGTTTCAAGATTTATGAGCTTATCCACACCCGCGCGTTTTGCGTGGAAGCGCGTAAGCTCTGTCATATCGGGCGAAATATCCGAGCCGAATATCATGACGGGGCGGTCGGTGACGGCGTTTGCGGCATCGCGCCGTGCGCTGTCGAACACGCGTTTGTCAATTCCCTTAAAGCTTTCGCATACAAACGTGCTTCCCGCGTTCGGTGCAATATTCAGTGCTTTCATCGCGGCTTCGATAAGAACGGTCCCCGAGCCGCAGAACGGGTCGCACAGCGGAGCATCTCCCCTGTACCCTGCAATATCAAGCAATCCTGCGGCAAATGTCTCTCTGAGCGGTGCGACTGCATTCTTTATTCTGTAACCGCGCTTATGAAGCCCCGTGCCGCAGCAGTCAAGCGCAACGGTGACTTCATCTTTATTTATATGTACATCTATCGGGTACGGCGCACCCGTTTCGGGAAGACGTTCTTTTTTTATGCGTCTTTGCATTGAGCGCACTATTGCCATTTTCGATATTTTTTGAACATCGGGTACGCTCATCAATGATGAGCGCGCGCATTTTGCCGAAACGTTTATCTTTCCGTCGGGCGAAATAATATCAGCCCACTCTACGCGGCTGATGTTATCGAACAGTTCATCAAATGTTCGTGCCCGAAATGAAGCTGTTTCGCAAAAAACTCTGTCGGCACATCTTAAATTGACGCATGCTTTTGCAAGCTCCGCCGCCGAGCCTTCAAAATACACTTTGCCTTCGGTAACGTTATTTACGGCAATGTTCATTTTTTCAAGCTCGAATCTGACGGGCTTTTCCATTGAAAACGGCACGGTGGCAAAATAAAGCATCATTCAAGCCCGCCGTTGTTCACCATTTCGTAGTATTCGTCGCCGTTGAACTCGCGTTCGCGTTTGGTCTCGCCGCCGAGCGACTCTATCGCGTCGCATATTTCGACATAATCTATGTAGTCGATGGCATCCGAGTATTCGGCTCTTTTGAGCGCAGGCAAGCACTCCGCATCGCCGTAATAAGCTATCATGCCGGCAACTACCGCCTTGGCAGACGTTTCATCAAGCAGCTCGGAAAGCTTTTGGGCAAGTCCCTCGCATGCGGGCTCGCCGTAAACAAGCACATACATGAGCTTTTCCTTTACCGCGGTATCGTATTCTTCTTCGTATGCGGCAAGTATCTTATCCTGCACACCGGCATATTTAAGTGCTTCAGTTGCCGCCTCGGTAAGCTCGCAGGCTTCGTCGCGCAACACTATTCTTATATATTCGTCTATGGGCTTTTCCGATCCCATGTCCGACATGATGCTCATGAGCAGGATCTTATCTTCTTCACTTCTGTCCTGCATAAAAAGTTCATATACGCCCGTTTCGCAATCCGGCATCCCGGATATTTTATCCGTAAGGATATCCGGCACACCGATCTCCTCATCCATGTACGCTCCGAGCATTTCAACAAGCTCCTCCGGGTCCGTCCCGTCAAAATATGTTGAAGCCTCACTTGCCCACTTTTCGTACATATCGGGAATGAGTGATTCTATCTCCTCCGGTTTTTTGCCTTCGTTAAGGAGCTTGTCGGCACATTCCTGCATATAATCATTAAACTGTTCATCAAAATCAATAAGTTTTTTCATTGTACCTGTCCCTTGTATTCATTATTCATGTATTTCGCTATCGTTGTTTCTATTTGCATTGAAAACAATACGATATCGGTGCCGGTATTGAAATAAATATTTTCCTTTCCGCACGCACGAAGTCGTCTTGCCGCCTCTGCACGCGTAAAAAGCGTTGTTTCCGGCTCCATTGCAAAACATCTCAGCTCCGTTTCACAGAAAGCATCGTCTGCATCAAGCAATTCAAACAGTTTTGCCGCAGTAAGCGGATCGACCGAGCGCACGAAGCAAAGCATTTCGGCAAGCTCGGTACGGCTTTTACAGGCTCCATTTTTTATTTTTTCGCGTATTTCCTTTTCCTTATCGCCTTCGAACCTGTAAATATACGAATGATCGACGATATCAACTGCTTGCGTTGCAGGACCGATGCCGCCGTTCGCCGAAGCGATCTCGGAAAGTATGGATGCCGCATGTTGAAGATCCCCCATTTTCGCACAGCTCACCGCAAAACCGAATGCAATATCTCTTTCGCCGCTCTCCTTGCCGTAAAGCTCACGGTAAACTGTGTATGCTATCCCGTCATCATCCAGCTCGCTGAGATGGTACGCAAGCGAACGTATTTCGGTAAGCGTGTAATCATCCACAAATTTGAATCTTTCGGCGCAGAGCATCGCATATTCGAAATCCTGCATTTCAAAGCCAAGCACCATTCCGAGCAAAAGAAGCGACACCGTGAAATTGCCCTGTTCAAATTCTTTTTCAAGAGCCGTCTTTCCTGCATCCAAATCGCCGTTCCGTGCGAAATCGGTCACTTTTATTGCGCATTCGTAGCTTTCGGCATTTAAGAACGGTGCTTCCGTCAACCCGTTCACGAGCCCGAGCGAGACTTCATTCGTCGATGTATCGTATTCACCTATCGTATATTTTTGCTTCAAATCATCAAGGAAAGCAATGGCTTCCTGTGAATCCGCCCCGTTCGGATCGGCTTTCAGCGAACGTTCAAGCATTTGCGCACAGCCCTCTATGCATGCTATGCCGCCGAACGCCTCCGCGGTCAGAAAATAAAGCAGATCAAGCTTTACATCGTTTCTTTGACCGAGCAGAGCATAGCAATATTTGAGTGCGCCGATGTAGTCTGCATTCTGGTTGAGTGCGTAAATAAGGTCCATTATATAACCGCTGTTTTCCGGTTCGGTGATATATGCCCGGTAAAAGCATTCCACCGCAGAAGCATAATCGCCCTCATACAGTGCCTTGTGTCCTCTTTTGTTAAAGCCCGTAGCAATACTTGCCATTTCACAGTTCCTTAGCTAATTTTTTTAATTCTTCGGGCGCGAAAGTATACTTTTTATTGCAAAACCTACAGCATATCTCCGTGTCCTTTTCTTCGTATGCAAGAGATAAAAGCTCAGTCTTTCCGAGCGAAATAAGCGCCTGTTCAAATCGTTCCCGTGAGCAGTCGCAATTATACCTCATTGTTACTGTCTCAAGCGGCTTGACGCCGACATCCCAAAACATATCGAACGCCATTTCCTCAAGTGACATATGATAATCAAGCCGTGTAAGCAGGTCGTCTATCTCCGATATTTTCTTTTCTATCTTATCCAAGTCCTCATTCGGGCATCCCGGCAGAGGCAAAACCATGATACCGCCGCAGATGAATTTCCCGTTCTGTTCACCGCAATCAAGAGCCACCGCCGCGGGCTGTTGCTCGCTCGAAACAAGATATGCCGCAAAATCCCTCGTTATGTCACCGCTTACAAGCCCGCACATACCGACATACGGCTCTTTGCCGAGCGGATTATCGCGGATGACGGTTATTTTCCCCTGCTTGCCGACAAGTGCCGGTATGTTGATTTTTTCACTCGGCAGTACCGCAGACGGCTCGTCCGCGCACGCTTTGACATTGCCCGCATTATCGGCAGTGACAAGGAGCTTGCCCGCCGCACCGCCGCCGTTCACCGTAACGGTAAGTTTTTCGGATTCGCTTTTGTTGCGCTGTGCAAGCAATGCACCGGCGCAGATAAGTCTGCCGAGCGCATATGATACGCCCGTGCTTAACCGCAAGAGTTTTTTTGCTTCGAGTGCCGCGTTCGAAGCATTTATCATAAGCATTGCGGCATTACCGTCGCACACAAGTGCATGAAGTATCTGATCTTCCATAAATATCACCTTACTTTTTCCGCGCAGAAGGTCACGCGCACAGAATCATCCTTCGCTTCCGTATCCGAATAGTCATCCGTCACGGAAAGCAAACCGAAGCCCGCTTCCGAAAGACACGTTTCAAGCTCCTCAACACCGTGCGCGCGCTGAACGTGAGTTTCATCAAAGCGGGTATAGTTCTCTCCGTCGGAAGATGTAAAGAACGTTATATCCATCGTGATGAGCTTTGCTTGCTCATCATAGCTGTTTCGCCATATATATGTAACTGTGTCCGAATCCTCCGAATAAAGCTGACCGTCCATTGCCTTAAGCTTATACTCGGTGCTTATATCGAAAATGAATCTTCCGCCGATTTTAAGATTACGGTTCACATTCGCAAATACTTTTTTCACCTGCTCCGGCGATGTAAGATAGTTTATCCCGTCGCAAGCGCAGACAACGGCATCGGCAGGCTTATTAAGCAAAAATTCACACATATCCGCGTTGATAAACACAGGACGTCTGCCCGTTTTGCGCGTTTTTTCAGCCGCGATGTCGAGCATATCGGCAGAAATATCAAGTGCCATCACGTTAAAACGGCGTGTAAGCAGTTCGGTAAGATTGCCCGTGCCGCATCCAAGCTCAAGCACTGATTTTGCGTTTTCAAGCTTTTTGAAAATAAAACCTGCCCATTTTTCATACGGCATATCGTAAATGAGTGCGTCATATACCGACGCAAGATCACCGTACTGCATTATTTTTTATCAAGCGGAGCCATACCGCGCCGCCTGTCCTTCGGCTCATTGACATACTTATCAAACAGAAAATTGCTGTAGACCGTTTGTCCGAGGAAAACAAACGACATTCCCATGGACATGGCGACTACAAGCAGCACCTGATAAAGTGCGGCACACGCGACCGCAAGTGCGATATATATTACTATCGCAAGCAATGTGCGCGGAAGCTGTACAACCGTGTAGATAAACGAATTTTTGAATATTTGCGTTATTTTAAGGTCATACGTCACAAGCTGAGGAAAATGATAAATGCTTGAAATAAAATATGAGACCATCAATATTCCTATAAATATCGCAAGTATCCTGAGTGCAGGGTACGTTTCCACATTGAGCGAAAGCACCCACCAAAGTCCTGCGAACAAAAACATTCCGTTGAACAGATTGAGGAACAGTGCCTTCCAAAAGCTACGCTTGAATTCCTTCCAGAAATGGTCGCGCACCGTCGCGCGCTCATTCCACACCCAGTTACGCATGCAGTAATGAAGCCCCGCTTTCGCAGGTCCCATTATCGCATAAAGCGGTATCGCGACTATAAGGTAAAACCACAGCCACGAATCACCGCCCGCAAGTGATTGCCGTAATATTTCGGGATCGCTTTGTGCCATTGCAAACCAATAATACAGTGTCCACATCAGCAATGGGATCGAGAACAACGCATAGACGAGATTCCCTACCAGCATATCGGAAAAATGGAGCTTTACGACATCAAAAAACTGTTCTACTCTTGTGTGCGGCAGATCCTTTGCCGAAAAATCCGGCTTATCGGGATTTCCGACAAAAATTTTATTATACCACTTACCCATCAATCGTCACCGTCAAGATCGTCTTTGGAAGCAGTCGCAGTATTGTTCGCAAGGGCTTCTTTCAGCTTTGCTTCGACCTCTTCCATAATTTCGGGATGTGCAATCAAAAACTCTTTTGCGTTGTCCTTGCCCTGACCGATGCGGTCGCCGTTATAGCTGAACCACGAGCCGCTCTTTTCGATTATGCCGCTCTCGATGGCAAAATCAAGCAACGAGCTTTCCTGTGAAATGCCCTTGCCGAAGATCATATCCATTTCGGCTGTTTTGAACGGCGGAGCAACTTTATTCTTGACTATCTTGATCTTGCATTTATTTCCTATGATCTCACTGCCGTTCTTTATCGGCTCACCCTTGCGGATATCAATACGCACCGACGAAAAGAACTTGAGTGCTTTTCCGCCTGTAGTCGTCTCGGGATTGCCGTACATTACGCCTATCTTATCGCGGAGCTGGTTGATGAACACCACCGCGGTGTTCGATTTTCCGACAACTGCGGTTATCTTTCTGAGCGCTCTGCTCATAAGACGTGCCTGCAAGCCGACAGTGTTGCTTTCCATATCTCCCTCTATCTCAGTCTTTGGCGTGAGTGCGGCAACGGAGTCGATGACGATGAGGTCAACGGCGTTACTGCGTGCAAGTGCTTCGCAGATATCAAGTGCCTGCTCGCCGTTATCGGGCTGTGAAACGTAGAGATTGTCGATATCCACGCCAAGCACCTTTGCGTACTGCGGGTCAAGCGCATGCTCGGCATCAATGAATGCCGCGATACCGCCGTTTTTCTGCGCCTGAGCGATTATATGAAGCGTGAGTGTCGTCTTTCCCGATGATTCGGGACCGTATATTTCGGTGATACGTCCGCGCGGGATGCCGCCTGCGCCGAGTGCCGTATCTATCTGTATAAAGCCTGTCGGTATCACCTGAACGTTTATTTTGCTTCCCGCTTCGCCGAGCTTCATTATCGAGCCCTTGCCGAATGTTTTTTCAATGCCGCTTATCGCGGTCTGCAGTGCCTTTTTCTTTGCCTCCTCGGGATCGAGGACTTCGGTCTCTTTTTTGTCAGCCATTGTCTTTTCCTCCTGTTTTCACTGTTTTATAAAGCATTTCAAGTGCGCACTGCTCGGCTTGTTTTATGACCTCTTCGCGCGAACCCGAAAACACATGTTTTGCTACCTTGCTTTTGCCCTTGTAGCGCACGCCGATATAAACAAGTCCTACCGGCTTGTCCGCCGTTGCGCCGCCCGGACCTGCTATACCCGTCGTACATACCGCCGCGTCGGCATCGGTCAGGGCTATCGCGCCGCAGAGCATCTCAAACGCACATTCATAGCTTACCGCGCCGAATTTTTCCAGTGTTGTCTCTCTTACGCCAAGCACACGTTCCTTTGCGGAATTTGCATATGTCACAAGTCCCGCCCTGAATACGGATGATATCCCCGCATAAGAGACCAATGTAGCCGCGATATTTCCGCCCGTGCAGGATTCGGCAGTAGCTACCGAAATACCGTTTTCGATAAGATAATCAAATAATTCTTTCATATATCCTTACTTATTTTCTCCATTATTTCTTTATTGGAAGTAAAATAATTTATTCCCGAAATGATAGTAAGTATGAGTGCGGCACACAAAGCCGCCACAGCCGTCCAATGCACCAGCTCGCCCGCGAACGGGATTTTTGATATCACCGACTCGTCTGCGAACATTGCGATTATTGCGATATCCTGAAATACCGTCTTAAGCTTTCCGAGCTTATCCGCGGCTATCACCACGCCCTCGTTTGCCGCAAGCGCGCGCAGGCTCGTTATTATTACCTCGCGTGAAACTATCACCACGGCGCTGACCGTCGCAAGCAGACCGTACCAATCGCCGCCCGACTTTGCCATCAGATTTGAGGCAAGTATCACTATTGCCGCAAGATTTATCAGCTTATCGGCAAGCGGATCGACAAATTTGCCGAAAACCGTCACAAGTCCGCGCTTGCGTGCGATTTTGCCGTCAAGCAGATCGGTTATCCCCGCCGCCGAAAACACAAGTGCGGCAAGTATGTAGAGCCGGCAATAGAACAGTATCACCATGACGGGCATAAGGATTATCCGCAGAGTTGTAAGTTTGTTAGGTAAATTCATGTTGTCCTCCCAAAGAAATCATATCCGAAGGTCTCTTCGATAAGCACGTTGCAAAATTCGCCCTCGCGCACGTTTTCGCCGGTAAAATATATTCTGCCGTCAACCTCCGGCGCAAGGAAATACGTTCTGCCGTACCACATCTGCTGATCTAAGTCGAATCCCTCCGCAAGCGTTTTGTATGTTTTGCCCTCACGCCGTTTGTTGAATTCGTGCGCAAGCTGTCCCTGAATGAGCATTACACTGTCGCACCGTCTTTGCGCGGTGCTTTGGCGGCATTTATGCGGAAGCTTTTCCGCCTCCGTTCCCTCCTCGCACGAAAATGCAAATACGCCGAGATTATCGAATCTGTATTTTTTTATAAATTCAAGCATGTGCTTTGCATCAGCTTCGGTCTCACCGGGAAAGCCGCACATAAGCGTCGTTCGCAAGCTCCAGTCGAATGTTGAGCTTCTTATACGTTCTATCACTTTTATCATATCCGCCTGCGAATAATGGCGGTTCATAAGTGACAGCATCCTGTCCTCGGTGTGCTGTATCGGCATATCGACATACTTGCAGATATTGTCGTATTTCTCCATTACTTCTATGACTTCGCCAGAGAGCGTTGACGGGTATGCATACATGAAGCGCACCCACTCAAAGCCCATAAGTGCGATTTTCTCAAGCAGTTCGGCAAACCGTGCTTCGCCTCTGTCCGTGCCGTAGCGCGTCGTATCCTGCGCCGTGAGGATTATTTCCTTTATCCCTTTTTTCTTAAGATATTCCGCTTCAAACAGCAAGCTGTCCATACTTCGCGAAACATATTTGCCGCGTATCGACGGTATCGCGCAATAAGCACATTTGTTGTCACAGCCCTCGGCTATTTTAAGATATGCATAATACTTTGTGGAAATTTCTCTTTCTATCGGCTTATCAAGATATTCCGGATCGCCGCCGGTCATTATAGGCTTATTCTTTTTAAGTGCGTCATTTACCGCCCGGACGATATTTTCATATTCGTATGTACCCAGAACGCCGTCAACCTCGGGCATGGCGGCTATTTCGGCAGGATATCTCTGTGAAAGACAGCCGCTGACAAGCAGTGCCCTGCACCTTTTCTTTTTATGCTCCGCCATTTCAAAAACCGTATCAACGGCTTCGACCTTGGCATCCTCTATGAAGCCGCATGTGTTGACGATTATCACATCGGCGTTTTCGGGTTTTTGTGAGATTTCGAAGCCACCGCGCTTCAAGTACCCCGCCATCACCTCGGAATCAACAAGATTCTTATTGCATCCGAGCGACACTATCGAAACTAACATGCTTTAATCCAATCTTTCGTCGTACATTTCCCAGAACTGCTCACGCGTCATAAGCACCTTACGCGCCTTTGCGCCCTGCGATGCTTCGACTATACCGCGCAGCTCCATTGAATCTATCAGCCTGCCTGCGCGCGAATAGCCGACCTTGAAGCGGCGCTGAAGCGCGGATATCGAAACATTGCCGCATTCGATCGCATATTCGACCGCCGCCGGGAAAAGCTCGTCCTCATCGCTGTCACCGTCATCAACATCATTGGGATTCTCGCCGCTTCCGCCGTGCGTGGGCTTAAGCTCACGCATTATGAGCTGTTCCTCACCGATATATTTCGCTTCGGCATTTTTGGCTTTTATAAATTCAACTACCTTTTCTATCTCCTGCTCGCTGACGAATGCGCCCTGCACGCGTGAGGGCTTCTGCATTCCGCTCAGATGATAGAGCATATCGCCCTTGCCGACCAGCTTTTCCGCGCCCGTCGAATCAAGTATCGTCTTTGAATCAACACCCTGCGCAACGGCGAACGCTATTCTTGATGGGATATTTGCCTTGATTACGCCTGTTATTACGTTTACGCTCGGACGCTGTGTGGCAAGGATAAGATATATTCCCGCCGCACGGGCAAGCTGTGCGATACGCATTACGCTGTCCTCGACCTCGCCGCGTGCCACTATCATGAGGTCGTTAAGCTCATCGACGATGACGACTATCCGCGGCATCGGGTCTTCCCCGTTTTCCGCCGCTATTTCGTTGTATCTTACTATATCCTTGACCTTTGCCCGTGCGAACACCTCATAGCGTTTTTCCATTTCGCGCACGACGAACTGCAATGCACCCGCCGCTTTTTTGGGATCACTTACAACAGGTGTCATAAGATGCGGTATGCCGTTATACACGTTAAGCTCTACTTTTTTCGGATCGACAAGTATAAGCTTTACATCCTTTGGCGACGATTTGTACAAAAGGCTCGTTATTATTGAGTTTATGCACACACTTTTTCCCGAGCCGGTCTGACCGGCTATCAAAAGATGAGGCATTTTTGCAAGATCGGCGATGACCGCCTTGCCCGTTATATCCTTGCCCAGTCCGACTGCCACAGGTGACGGGTTGGATTTGAACGCATCGCTCTCAAGCACCTCACGCAGTGTTACCATCGAAACTGTATCGTTCGGTATTTCAATGCCTATTGCCGATTTCCCCGGTATCGGAGCTTCTATCCTGACACCGACAGCCGCCATAGAAAGTGCGATATCGTCCGACAGGCTGAGTATTTTGCTTACTCGTGTGCCGCGCTCTATCGAAAGCTCATAGCGCGTTATTGCGGGACCTACCGTTATGTTTTCGACCCACGCATTTATGCCGAAGCTTTTAAGCGTGGATTCCATCATTTCGATTTTCTGTGAATGATCCGTATTTGCCGCTTTTCTTGTAGCTACGGGCGCATTCAATAACGAAAATGCCGGTGACTGATAAACATTTGCCGTGCCTTCGGTCTCCTCATTATCCGTGCGTTCAGGCTTTTCTTCCGTCTCGGTATTATTTCGGAGCGGAGTACGCTCTTCGGTTATTTCCGTTTGCTCAAGATCGCCGTCTTCACCGTCGCCGTCAGTGATATTCTCATCCGTACCGTTCACGTTGATGTGGCGCACCGTGTGTTCACGTTCCCGACGCACCTGCTTTATCTCAAACTGCGACGGTATCTCCGATTCGTCATCATCCGGCTCAACGCCGTCATCACCGTCGTCTTCGCTCAGTTCAAAATCGTAATTACCGCGTTTGCGCTTTGCTTCAAGCCTGCGTTCATTTGCCTCATGCAGACTCTCACGCATTTTGTCGCCCGTTTCCAAAACACGCCTGCCGACCTTTTCGCCGGTCTCCTGCAGTGAAAGATTGAACAGCACGATCAGTGCGATTATTATTATCGCAAAGAACACCGCGAACGCGCCGATATCGCTGACGAGCGCCGATATCGGATAAACATACAATGCGGCGAACGCACCCATGCCGATATGCATTTTACCGTGTTCGTATGCCTGGAGCAGTGCATCGGCATACGAAAGACTTGTTTTTGCAGTTCCGACTGTCGTAAACCATGAAAATACGGTATGTATCATGCCTACAAGCGCAAGCAACATAAGCACCGTCATCGTTATCTTACCGGGATGCAGTTTTATTTTTTTACCGGCTATGAGGATCACTCCGACCGCGGCTATTATCAGCGGCACGATATACGCTCCTATGCCGAATACACCGCGCATCGCTCCGTCGGCGAATTTTTTCAGAAGGCTGTCCGCGCCGACGAAAAGCGATATGAGCAACAGTACCGCAACAAGTATCACGGCGACACCGTATATTTCATTTTTCCTGTCTTCGGTTTTTTTCTTTTTCTTTTTTGCCATTATATCTATATGTCTCCTATATTTCAGTTCAGTGTATCAATCGTACATACAATACTATTCTATCACAATCAGCAGATAAAATAAAGACTTATTTTCAGCGTTGAATTTTCACACTTCAAGCAACCTGAGCAATTTATCTCCGTCCTTGCATTTGCCTACAGCCGATGCGCTCATATGTGAAAAATCAAACATTTTTGCCGTATTTCTTTCGATATCCTCACGCGTTACCGCATCGACACGTCTTAAAACCTCGTCAACAGTGAGTACCTCGCCGTTTAGCAGTAGGATCTTACCGTTGCGTGACATCCGTGCGCTCGCGCTCTCAAGCCCCAGCACAAAGCTACCCTTTATCTGCTCGCGTGCCTCAGCGAATTCCTTATCGGTCATTCCGTTGCGGGCGAGCTTGTCCGCCTCTTCAAGAATAAGCTCATAGACCTTGGGTGCCTGTTCGGGATTCATTCCCGCATAAACCGTAAACATACCGCTGTTCACATTTGATGCAAGATAAGCATATATCGCATATGTCATTCCGTTCTGCTCACGCACACGCTGGAACAGCCTGCTGCTCATGCCTCCGCCGAAAACGTTTGCTATCATGCTCTGGGCAAAATAATCGTCGCTCGTCTGCGCCGCGCCGGGCAAGCCGAGGCACAGATTCACCTGTTCGATATCCTTATTGAGAATTATCTTTTTTCCTGCCGGTGAAGCGAGCGCACCGCATTTTTCAACATTACCGTGGCGCACCACCGACAGTTTTTCATTGAGCATGGCAAGTATCTCTTTTTCGTCGAAATTGCCCGTTACCGAAACCACGATGTTTTCGCAGGTATAGGTCTTGTCCATATATGAGAGTATATCCTCGCGCGTAAAGCCTCTGACATTTTTCTCAGGTCCGAGTATGGTCTTTCCGAGCGGATGCGCACCGTAGAACGCTTCCGCAAGCTTATCATGCGCAAGCTCGTCGGGAGTATCCTCCACCATCGCTATTTCCTCGCACACCACACCCTGCTCACGCAGGATATCATCCGGCGCAAGCGTGGCGTTTATGAGCATATCGCAAAGCAGGTCTATCGCTATCCCGTAATGCTTACTCAGAATATTTACATAGAAGCATGTGCATTCCTTAGCGGTGAATGCGTTGAGCTGTCCGCCGAGCGCATCTATACAGCCTGCTATCTCCATTGCGGAGCGATTCTTCGTTCCCTTGAAAAGCATATGCTCTATAAAATGCGAAATGCCGTTGTTTGCCGCATCCTCGGCAAAGCATCCCGCGCCTACCCATATACCTACGGATATCGAACGCAGATAAGGTATATTCTCCGTCGCCACCCGTATTCCGTTTGAAAGCTTAGTTATTTTCATTTTCGCCAAACTCCGATAAATAACAGTATTATATATATTATATATTATTTACGGAAATTTCGCAAATATTATTTTCGCTATATTTTTTCTCTCAGCGTTTCTCCCACTGTTGCAAACGAATATCCCTGTGAACGTATCAAAAGGATGATATCCGGCAAGGCTTTGACCGTAGCTTCGGTGGGATGCGTCAAAATATACGCACCCGGTTCAAGGTTACGTTCAACACGCGCATATATTTTTTGCGTATCCTGATCGCGCCAATCTATCGTATCTGCCGACCACATGACCGTTTCACAGCCGCAATACGAAGCATCATTTACGACATCGGTATTCACATCGCCCGACGGCGGAGCAAACAGTACACAGTTATTGCCCGTGATCTCTTTTATCAACGAATTTGTCCGCATTATCTCGCTTCGGCTCTGCTCGCGCGTCAGCTTCGTGTGAAGCTTATGGTTATAGCCGTGATTGCCTATTTCATGCCCCTCGTCGCTTATACGCTTCAAAAGCGTACTGTTTTTATCCGCCCAACAGCCGCCGACAAAAAAAGTTGCCTTGATACCGTTTTCCTTAAGGATATCAAGGTACTTTTCCAAAAATTCATTGCCCTGATAAACGTTTATCATCAGTGAAACCGTTTTTTCCTGCGTGTCTGCCTTATATATCGCCTGTCGCCCGTCCGAAAACGCATTGACGCTTTTTTGCGAATATACACCGAGTACGGCAAGCATCATCAAAAGTATGAGGTTGACCGAGAACGCCTCCGTAAGTATCTTTTTCATTATCTCACTCCCGTTGAATTATATTACGGAAGCGTATCGGATATTACTTTTTCCTGTATTCCGTCGGAGACATGCCGACGTTTTTCCGAAAGACCGTGGCAAAATAATTGCTGTCATCAAAGCCGCACCGTTCGCTTATCTCGGTTATTTTCATCGGTGTTTCGTCAAGCAACTGCAAAGCCTTTGAAATGCGCACCGAATTAAGATATTCGATAAAGCTCATGCCTATTGAGCTTTTGAACACCGTTGAAAAATATTCGCGGCTGTAAAAAAACTGTTTTGCCACATTTTCAAGCGTAAGCGGTCGGTCCGAATTTTCTTTTATATAATACGCTGCGTTCTGCATGATACGGTCGCGTCCCGAAAGCACCGACGAATCAAACGACACTTTGCGGCACCGTGAAAGTATCACCATCATTTTTACAAGATTCGCGTACAGCAAAAGCTCGCTGTTCTCCTTAGGCGAGGCAAGCTCTCTGCGTGATTCTTCTGCAATCTGACGTAAAATCCCGGCATCCTTGCCATCCGGACGATAAAAATGAGTTTTGAAGCACTCTTCAAGTTCCGTGGGAAGTTCGCCGTCATAAACCGTCTGCAAAAACCGTTCATGCGTGGTCTCATTTTGCGTTCCCGGTATCGAAAGTGTGCTGTGCAATGTCATGCTCGGGATTATCACTACATCACCCGGTACAAGATCGTATATTTCGTTTTCCACCGTATACCTGCGCGTACCGCTTATGAGATAATATATCTCGTTATAAGTATGCAGATGCGCCTTTGAAAGCATTTTTGCGGGATTTTTCTCATACCCCCACGATTCGCAATGCAGAAATTTCTGTTTCATCGTACTCACATCTTAATATTTTAATATTTAGAATATGATATCACAAAGTTTTTAAGGAAGTCAATAAAATATTATGATAAAATACTAAAAAAATAAAGGGGACATATTTATGAGATTCGGTATAAACGTCAATATCCTTTCACCCGAGTACGAAAACGCCAAGAAAGCCGGCTTTGATTACGGCGAAGCCATTTTCATGAACCTTGCGACGGCAAACGATACGGACAGAGCAAAAATGACAGAAAAACTCCGCGAAACAGAACTGCCGATCGACCACACCAACGGTCTGCTGTTACCGGAATTCGTGCTTTGCGGCACAAAGACATCGCCTGCAAGCAAGCTGAGGGAATACCTGTTACGCGGATTCGACCTTGCGGCTGAATTAAAAGTAAAAAGTTCCGTTATCGGAAGCGGTGTATCGCGCTCCGTTCCCGAAGGCTTTGACCGAAAAACCGCGGAGATCCAGCTTTCCGAGGTACTGACGCTGATAGCCGACATCGCGCAGACATTCAATATCGCATTGCTGATCGAGCCGCTGAACATCCATGAAACAAATATGATAAATACGGTAGCCGAGGGCTATGAGTGGATAACACGTTTAGGGCATCCGAACATACATCTGCTTGCCGATTCCTATCACATGCGTGTGGAAAACGAGGATTATGATACATTGGTCAATTACACATCACAGCTCGCACATGCCCACATTGCCGCCGCCGAGCCCGGAACCGACAAATACCGCGCATTCCCGCGTCTTTCTAACCCGCACAACGAAAGAGATTTTTTGACGGCACTAAAGAAAATAGGTTATTCGGGTGATTTGACGATCGAAGCATCGCCCGAAGGCAGAGATTGGGCGATCGCCGCCGAAGAAGCACTGCAGGCTCTTAAAGAGTGGGCATAGATCCGATCGGCGCGATATAGCATATGAGAGTCGAACCCCGATGGGTGTTCGTCTCTCTTATGCTATAGCATAGCGCATGTATACGAACCCGCCGAAAAAACAAGATGCAGGATATTCGAACGATCCTGCATCTTTTATTTTGATGTCGCTAATCGACAAAATCAAATTCCATACCGTCAATTCTTATGACGGAGCCGTCCGCCGCACCCTTATCACGCAGTGCTTTGATAACCCCTTTTTCACGCAGCATACGCTGGAAGTGATCCAATGACGCGTTATCGTCAAAATTAGTCTTGCGGAGCAGATCGCCTATGAGCCTGCCTTCAACCGCAAACACTTCAGCCGAAAGCTTTGTAACGGTGAATTCATTCGGGTCTTCGTATGAAACAAGCTCTGCCGTGATGTGCATCGGTTCGGGTTCAGGAAGCTCCTCAAGTTTTTTGGCAACTGCGCGCAGAAGCGGTTCAAAGCCCGCGCCCGTTGCCGCGGAGACCTTGAACAACGGAACATTTTCACCGAGAAACGATTTCAGCCGTTCGAAATTTTCTTCGCTGCCGGGAAGCTCTGATTTATTTGCCGCTACGAATTGCGGATTCTCGGCAAGTTGCGGTGAATACTTTTTCAGCTCACTGTTTATCGTTTTATAGTCCTCTATCGGATCGCGCCCTTCACTGCCGGAGATGTCCACAACATGGATGATAATGCGTGTGCGCTCTATATGGCGCAGAAAATCGTGTCCGAGTCCCGCGCCGTCCGCCGCGCCTTCTATAAGTCCCGGAATATCCGCCGCGACAAAGCCTTTGTCGTCTGTTTTTACCACACCGAGATTCGGTTCGAGCGTCGTAAACGGATAATTCGCTATTTTGGGACGCGCCTTTGAAATGACCGAAAGTATCGTTGATTTACCGACATTAGGGAACCCGACAAGTCCTGCATCAGCTATAGTTTTGAGTTCAAGTATTATTTCGTGCTGTTTGGTTATTTCTCCGTCCTGAGCAAAATTCGGCGTATGAAGACGTGCGCTTTTGTAAGCCGCATTTCCCTTGCCGCCGCGACCGCCGCGAAGTATAACAGCTTCGGCATTTTCATCGAACATATCCGCAACGGGAAGTCCGCTTTCGGCATCCTTTATTACAGTTCCGCGCGGAACTTTTATGATTACATTTTCGCCGCGCTTGCCCGTCCGCAGATTGCTCATACCGTTTTCGCCGTTACCCGCCGAAAAGTGCTTTTGGAAACGGAAGTCAAGCAGAGTGCGCATCGACTTATCAACGACTGCGATAACGTCACCGCCGTTGCCGCCGTTGCCGCCGTCAGGACCTCCTGCCTGAACGTACTTTTCTCTGTGGAACGACAATGCACCGTTGCCGCCGTTGCCGCTTTTTATGAAAATTTTAACTATATCTGTAAACATGCATCGTACCTACGCTATATCGGATTTGGTATATCACAAAAATGCTTGCGCAGCAAGACTTTCTGTAAGGATTATAACACAATATCATGCATTCGGCAAGCGTGTTTTTATCACAGCATCGCGGACTGAAAAACTCTCCCCGACTTTTGTCGCAGGGAGAGTTTTACTGTTTTGCCATTATCAATTGAAACGAGCGAATATACGCACACAATGCCGTTGCCGGTATTACAGCACACACGCAAGGAAGTCTTTCGTTCGTTGCGCCTGAGGCTCATTGAATATCTGCTGAGGTGTTCCCTCCTCCACTATTACGCCGTCCGCCATGAACAGAACTCTGTCCGCAACATCACGCGCAAAGCCCATTTCATGTGTCACAACTATCATCGTCATACCGCTTGCGGCAAGCTCTTTCATTACGTTGTGTACCTCGCCGACCATTTCCGGGTCTAGCGCACCCGTAGGCTCGTCGAACAGCATGATGCTTGGATTCATCGCCAATGCACGGGCTATCGCAACACGCTGTTGCTGACCGCCGGAAAGCTGATGCGGATAGCTGTCTGCTTTATCGGCAAGTCCGACACGTTTAAGAAGCGTCATCGTCGTCTGCTCGGCTTCTTCCTTTGTCATTTTCTTAAGCTCGACGGGCGCAAACATAATATTCTGCTTAACGGTCTTGTGAGCAAACAGATTAAACTGCTGAAAAACCATTCCGATATTTTCGCGCACCTTATTTATATCGATTTTTTTATCCGATATTTCATAGCCGTTGATATCGATGACGCCGCTCGTAGGCTCTTCAAGTCTGTTAAGGCAACGCAATACGGTAGATTTTCCCGAACCCGACGGTCCTATCAGGCAAACTACCTCGCCCTCATAGACGTCTATATTTATTCCCTTCAGCACTTCAAGCGCACCGAACTTTTTATGCAGATCGGATACATGTACCTTAATGTTCATCTCTGTGCCGTTTTTTATCATAATTAAACTTTTTCTCCAAAAATTTTGCAAGCACCATCAGTGCGGATATAAGCACAAGGTAATACAGCGCGACCATTATGTATGTCGGGAAGAAATCATACGATTTACCGACATATACCTTGGCTCTGTTGACGATATCGGCAAGCCCTATTACCGAAAGTATCGAAGAATCCTTAATTGTGATAATGAACTGATTCACAAGCGACGGAATACATATCTTGAACGCCTGCGGAAGCACGATCTTTATCATTGTTTTCGCTTGGCTTATGCCAAGGCTCCGTGATGCTTCTATCTGCCCCTTATTGACAGCATCTATACCGCCGCGGAAGATTTCCGACATATATGCGCCCGCATTAAGGCTCAGTGTGATAAGACCTCCGACGAACGCGGATATCGTGAAACCCGGACTGAATAACTGTATGACCTGCGGCAGGGCATAAAAAACAAGGAAAGCCTGAACTATCATCGGCGTGCCGCGTATTATCCACACATAAACGCCCGCTATTGCGCGAAGGATTATATTTTTGGAACGCCCGAGCATGCATGTGATAAAGCCTATGAACAAGCCGCACACTATAGCTATCAGCGAAACGATGACGGTAGTTTTCAGACCGTCAAGCAACAGCGGTGTCGCTATCGTAATTACATTTGAGAAATTCAAAGTGCTACCTCATAATAAAACACAATAATTTCAGTGCTTATAACGGCACTGAAATTATTGTAAAAATCTTTAATTTGCCAATTTGCCGAAAGAGATCAATAGCCGTATTTTGCAAGTATCGTTGTATATTCGCCCGATTCCTTGATGTTCTTAAGACCGGCATTGAATTTTTCGATAAGCTCAGGATTCATGCCCTTCTTTACGGCAAAACCGTAGTAGCAGGGATTGATGACATCGCCGACCGTCTTGAGCGCAACGCCGCCTTCCTTGATCGCCCAGCCGATAACCGAACGGTCCTCGAAGCAAGCCGCCGCCTGACCGCCGATAACCGCCTGATACATTTCGGGCGAGCTTTCGAAATAAGTGATGGTAAAGCCGATCTCATCCTTGATGCTCTCGGCATAATCCGTCGAAACCGTACCTGTCTTTGCGGCAATTATCTTGCCCGCAAGATCGGCAGTGGAAGCGATCGTGCTGTCCTTGCCGACAACAAGGATCGAACCGTCCTCAAAGTAACCGTCGGAGAAATCGTAGGTCTCCTTACGCTTGTCGTTTATCGTCATACCTGCGATCATACCGTCAGCCTGACCTGCCTGAACCGCGCCCATAGCGGGATCGAAGCCTTCGTTGTGCATTTCATACTTAAAATCCTGATCCTTGGCTATTGCGGCAAGGATATCCATATCAACGCCGATATATGATGATGTTGTCTCATCGTAGAACTCAAACGGCGCAAAGCTGTTATCCGAGTAAATAACATATTTTTTTTCGTCTGCCTTTTCTCCGCAACCCGCAATGAGACCGAGCATCATTACAGCCAGTACGAGTGCGATCAGTTTAACTGCTTTTTTCATAATTATTCTCCTATCAATTATTTTTTTATAGTTTACCATAGCTGAAAAAAAATGTCAATTAGGTTTTTTTCAAATTTTGTATATTTTTTTGCATCTTGTACATTTTGTTGTGTTTTTATGCATTTCGGCATCGCTGACGAATACTCTTGACGCACCCGAGGCAATTATGTTATACTGAAAAAGTAATTATCCAAGATCAGCTTGCACGGGCATTTCAGCTTTTCGGAAAGGTTTTTTCATGGACAGAACGAACGAATTTTCAAAAAAAGATATTGAAGAAAACAAGGGTATATCGGCATTTGCCTATTTCGGCTTGCTCTTTATCGTGCCGTGGTTCTCGGCATCCGATTCCCCTTATGCACGTTTCCACGCACATCAGGGCTTCATTCTCATGATAGATGAGCTGTTTTTATCTGTTTGCCTCATAGCGTCGTACACGCTCGCATCTGTCGAAAGTCTGCGTGTGGTATGCTATTTTCTCACCACATTTTTTATAATCGTTTTATTCGGCGGGATGTTCTTCTTTATTTTCTACGGCGTTATAAACACGCTGAAGGGAAAGGCAAAAGAGCTTCCGCTTATCGGACGAATGAAGCTGTTCAAGTGATATGGATGATATCGGAAAGATAAAAGAAAGAATAAAAGAGCTTTTGTGGAGCGGCATACGCATCGAAAGCGTCGATGAAGCGGCTGACGGTGCCGATGAGCTTCTCTCCTCCCTTGTACCCGGTGACAGCGCAGGTACATTTTTTTGGCCAGACATCAACTATGATGACGATACACGTACGACATGGGATCCCGCTATCCATTACAGGCGCATTCTTCATATTTTGCACTGCAAGGGCAAACAGGCTCTTACCGACGACAGCATACTGAAAAAGCTGCTCGGTGCGCTTGAATATTTTGCCGCAAACGATTTTATGAGCGACAACTGGTGGCACAATCAGATAGGCACGCCGCGCAACATCGCCGATATCGCGCTGATACTTGACGGCTTTATCCCCGCTCCGCTATCGAAAAAGCTTGAAAAAATCATTGAGCGCGGCTCGCTTTCCTCAAACATTCCCGAAGAAGTGCTGACAGGTGCGAACTGCATTTGGTTCTGCGCGATTACGCTCCGCTTTGCAGTGCTTACGGATAACGAACCACTTCTGCGTGCTTCATGTGAGCGTGCGGCTCTGGAGCTTCGCTATGCACCCGAGGGCGTGCAGACCGACGGCAGTTTTTTCCAACACGGACCGCGTCTGTATTCCGGCGGTTACGGCAGAGCGTTCATCTACGATATATCGCAATTCATCTATGTCCTCAGCGGCACGGAATATCAGTTCTCGCGTGAACAGCTTGCAGTGCTTGCAAATCACGTCCTTGACGGGCTTCGCTATATGACTCACAACGGAATGCTCGATTACCAGTGCCTCGGCAGAGAATACTCCCGCCCCGGAACACAGGCACCCGGATATCTGAAAAGAGCTATAGCCCTGCTTGCCGACACCGACGGCATCGAACGCAGTGACGAATACAAGAGCTACCGTGCCATGCTCACGCGATCCGCGCCGTTCGGCGGCACGAAATATTTTCCCGTTGCCGCATATCTTTGCCATCATACCGGCTCGCTGTATGTAGGTGCAAAATTCCTGCATGACGGTCTGCTCGACGAAGAAATATGCAACGCAGAGGGCGTGTTGGGCTATAATCTTTCATACGGCACTCATCACGCCGCAATGGTAAGCGGAAAAGAATATTTCGACATTTCTCCCGTATGGCAGTACGACCGCATCCCCGGCACTACTGCAAGGAACGAAAGTGACGAAGTGCTGTTGAGCCGCACAGAATGGCATTGGCGCAATATACCTCGCGGCGGCGGTGACCAGAACGGCGACATAGCCGTTATCTACGAAGAAATGTCCCACGAAACCGTATCGGGACTTGTTGCCGATTTCGCATTCCCCGGCGGCTTCGTAAGCATGAATGCCGCGCTTGCCGATTCCGAAAACGCTCCGCTTCACACGACTCTCGACCAATGCTTTTCGACCGAACCTCCCGTATCCGATGCATCCGGCATTCTGCACCATGGCATCCGATACACCGCGCTTGATAAAAGCATTCTCAAGCCCGAGATCAAAACGGTGACCGGCTCATGGAAGCGCAACAATCTCACGTCAAGCGATGCTCCCGTCACCGCAACGCTGTTTTCGCTTACGGTGGATTTTCCCGACGGACACGGCTCGTGTGCATACATGCTCTCCCCTGCCGACGCTCCCGCTCCCGCCGTTACACTGCTCAGAAACGACGCCGACTGTCAGGCGCTTATGCTTGCCGATTCCCGCGTGCTTGCCGTATTTTACAAAGATACTCAACTCACTCTCCCCGACGGCACGGTGATAAACGGCACTTTGGGCACTTACCTTGACGAAAAGCGTGCGGTGAAAGATCGGAAGTGAGAACCCCGCGTATCAAGCTATGCTTCGGTACGATCATAAAAATCCTGTCTTATAAATTCCGCAAGCAGCCACATCGTATATGTTAATAGTTTCTTAATAACATTTTTAACATTTTTTAATTTACCCCCCCCCCTTGATTTTTTGCCTATCATAGTATACTATAATAGTATACTAATATCTGCCCATTGTATGTTCGCGTTTTTGCCGCGGAAATATAATTCAGGCACATTTTTTAAGGGGAGAAAAACCGATGAAAAAAGCCTTATCACTCATCCTTATCCTGACTGTTCTCGTTTTTTCCGGCTGTGCGCAAGGCGGGCAGGATCAGCCTGCTGAGAGTGCGTCCGCCGAACCGTCCGCAACAGCAGATGTTGCAACTCCTACGCCGTCAACGGCTCCTACGCCTGATGCAATGTTTGAATTTACGGCTCTTGATGACGGTAAAAGCTGCAGTGTTCACAGTTACTGTTTTCCTGATAGTTATTATGATTATATCACGTCTATGGAGCTGACGATCCCATCAGAACACAATGGGCTGAGCGTAATTGCCATTGAAGACAATGCATTTGAAGGACTGCATCTTTTTACATCCGTCATTATTCCCGACAGCGTAATAAAAATCGGTGAAAATGCATTCAAGGGTTGTGAACAGCTTGAATCGGTAAGTATATCAAAAAATGTGACAAGCATCGGTCTCAGTGCATTCAGTGGCTGTACTTCGCTTAAATCAGTGACGATCCCCGAAGGTTGCACAAAAATTGTTTCGACAACGTTCCTGAATTGCAAAAATCTGCAAACAGTAAACATTCCGGAAAGCGTAACAGCCATATATCAAAGCGCATTTATGGGGTGTACGCAGCTTGAATCGATAAATATTCCAAAAAATGTTACACTTATCGGTTTTGCCGCGTTCCGCGATTGCGCTTCGCTTGAATCAGTGACGATCCCCGGAGCTTGCCCGTCAATCGACTCCTGTGCATTCTCGGGCTGCACAAATCTTCGGACAGTAAAAATTTCAAAAGGCGTACAAAAAATAGGCGACCATGCTTTTGAGAACTGCAAAAATCTCAAAGAAATCAACATTCCGGAAAGTGTAACACGCATAGAAGAGTTGGCGTTTCAAAACTGCAAAAATCTCAAAGAAATCAACATTCCGGAAAGCGTAACATACATATCTAACCGTGTTTTTGACGGTTGCCGCTGTGATTTGAATATCGCCGCTTCGTCAGTGCCGAAGGATTGGGTTAAGTCGTGGCAAACAGGCTTTGAGGGGAAAGCCAATTTCGGAGCAAAATGAATTAAGGAGGAAAACCAATGAGAAATATTTTATCAGTCATCCTTATCCTGACTGTTCTCGTTTTGTCAGGCTGTGCGCAAGGCGGGCAGGATCAGCCTGCTGAGAGTGCGTCCGCCGAACCGTCCGCAACAGCAGAAGTCACAACTCCCGCGCCGTCTCCGTTGCCGTCTGCTTCACCTCAAAAAATGCTTCGATTTTGCGGTTCCGGTGACGGTAAAAGCTATGCTGTAGAGGGATATTGTTTTCAAGAGCAATACTATTTGGACTGTATCACATCTATGGAACTGACGATCCCTTATGTATATAACGGAATGACTGTGACCGCTATCCGCGAGAAGGCATTCCGCGGACTGCACATTTTTACATCCGTCGTTATTCCTGACAGCATAACAAGCATCGGTGACTTGGCGTTCAAAGGCTGTTCGAATCTTGAATCGGTAATCATTTCACGGAATGTAAAAAGTATCGGTGCAGGTGCATTCACAGGTTGTACTTCGCTTAAATCGGTAACTATCCCCGAAGCTTGCACGATAATCAACGGCTCTACGTTCGAGAATTGCGAAAACCTCCAAACAGTGATCATTCCGGAAAGTATAACACACATATACGGCAGCGCATTCAAAAATTGCGAAAGCCTTAAGGAAATACACATCCCGGAAAGCGTAAAATACATAGGTCCCAATGCGTTTGCCGGTTGCCGCTGTGATTTGAACATCGCCGCGCCGTCAGTGCCGGATGATTGGGATGAGTCGTGGCAAACAGGCTTTGAGGGAAAAGTAAACTTCGGAGTAAAATAAGTAATTATACAAAAAAAGCACAAAATTTTTGCAAAAAATCATTGCGTTAATTCAAAATTCGGTATATAATATATGGCTGTGATTTGGTTTTTCAAATCATAGCTTTTTTTGAAAAAGAGGTATAATTATGGATAACTATGAAAGAAGAGTCGGTACGGTATCACGCGGTATCCGTTGCCCGATAATCCGTGAAGGTGACGACCTCGGTGAGATCGTTGCTCAAAGCGTGCTTGAAGCCGCAAAATTCGAAGGTTTCTCACTCCGTGACCGTGATGTTATCGCAATAACAGAATCTGTCGTTGCGCGTGCGCAGGGCAACTACGCTTCCGTTGACGACATCGCCGCGGATGTCCGCCAAAAGCTCGGCGGCGAAACGATAGGCGTCATCTTCCCCATACTTTCGCGCAACCGCTTTGCCATCTGCCTTCGCGGTATCGCAAAGGGCGCAAAGAAAGTCGTGCTTATGCTCAGCTATCCCTCCGATGAGGTCGGCAATGAGCTTGTAAGCCTCGATAAGATAGATGCCGCAGGCGTGAATCCGTATTCCGACGTACTCTCTCTTGAAAAATACCGTGAGCTGTTCGGCGTGAACAAGCATGAGTTTACCGGCGTTGATTATGTTGATTATTATGCACAGCTCATACGCGAAAGCGGCGCTGAGGTGGAGATAGTATTTGCCAATCAGGCAAAGGCGATCCTCAATTACACCGACCGCGTGCTGACATGCGATATCCACACACGTCAGAGAACAAAGCGTATTCTGAAAGAGAACGGCGCAAAGGTCGTTTGCGGTCTTGACGATATAATGAACGCCCCCGTAAACGGAAGCGGCTGCAACGAAAACTACGGTCTGCTCGGCTCGAACAAATCTACCGAGGACAAGATAAAGCTCTTCCCGAGAGAATGCAAGGAGCTTGTGCTTGATATACAGTCGCGTATCCTCAAGGCAACAGGCAAACATGTAGAAGTAATGGTTTACGGCGACGGCGCATTCAAGGATCCCAAGGGAAAGATATGGGAGCTTGCCGACCCGGTAGTTTCCCCCGCATTCACCGACGGGCTTATCGGCACGCCCAACGAGCTTAAGCTCAAGTATCTTGCCGATAACGATTTCAAGGAGCTTTCCGGCGAAGCACTCAAGAATGCCATCTCCGAAAGCATCAAAGCAAAGCAATCGAACCTTGTCGGCAACATGGCTTCGCAGGGTACTACTCCCCGCCAGCTCACCGACCTGATCGGCTCGCTCTGCGACCTTACGAGCGGCTCGGGCGATAAGGGAACACCCGTGGTACTTGTACAGGGATATTTCGATAATTATACCAATTGATAGTATATTACAACGACTTATAAACAAACGACCGCTTTACGGCAAAAATGCCATGCGGTCGTTTATTTAATTTATGCAGACATTATCGCCGGATGTCCGAAAATAATGACCGCAATAAGCCTCATTCGATTACCTCATCCCACCGCTTGAGTACCGCTTCATACCTGTACTTTTCCGATGTTTTTACGGCATTTTCCGAAAGACTGTTACGCAAGCCCTCATCATTGAGAAGAGTGAGCATCGCATTTGTCAACTGTTCCGTATCACCGCGTTTTACTATCAGCCCGTCAACGCCGTCGCTTATTACCTCATCCGCGCCGTCATAATCCGTAGTGATGCACGGCAAGCCAATCATCATCGCTTCGACCAAAGCATTCGAAAGCCCCTCATATTCCGATGTCATAACAAACATCGTAGCCGACGCGATGCGTTCATGCAGGTCGGAAACATTCCCGGGCAAAAACACATTCTTTTCAAGTCCCATATTTCCGATATGCTCCGTGAGCTTCTGTCTTAATCTGCCCTCGCCGTATATCGTGAGCGTCGCATCCGGGAAGCGTTTGCAGACATCCGCGAATGAATTTATAAGCATTTCATGGTTTTTAAGTGGATTCAACCTGCCTGCCGTCACTATACTTATCGCGTCATTTTCCTTTTTCTGCGCATTCACCCTTACCGGGTTAGGAAGTACGATACCGTTTTTGGGGGCAATCCCCGGAAAGCACGATGCTTGGAACTTTGTTTGAAATATGACATTTTTCGCTTTTTTATAAAAATGCCCGCAGATGCCGAGCATTGTTTTACTGCGTCCGTCATATTGCGGATTACTTCGTTCCGAAACCGTTATCGGTATTTTCAATCCCGTGCATGCCGCAAGCACAAGCACATTTATTCGCCCGATGAACGAAATGATCCTGTCCGGCTTGCTTTTTTTTATGTAGGAACGTATTTTGCAAAGCCACGGAATGATATTTTTTGCATATGAACCGTCGGAGCAAAACAACTCTACCGTCTTTACGCGCTTATCTATATCATATCCTATTTTTCCGTCAAGAAGCAACGCTATATCTACATCACAGCCTTTTTCGGCATAATGGTTCGCAAGGATCGAAATCACGCGTTCTGCACCGCCGTTGTGCATGCTTCCTATAAAAAAGACTATCTTCATGTATTACAAAAAACCTCTCTGTAAATCACTTCAAGCTCTCCCTTGACAGTAGCAACATCGAAGTTATTTATTTTTTTCAAATTATACTCGCGCATTTCCCTGCGTTTTTCTTCATCGTCAACTATCTTTTTCATTGCATCTGCATATTCGCCTTCACGGCAGAGGAATCCGCCTTTGCCGTCGTCTATCAAATCATTATTGCCGCGTATATCCGATACGACGCACGGCAAGCCGGCCGCCATAGCTTCCATAAGTGAACGCGCAAGTCCCTCACGTTTTGAAGTGAATAAAAACGCATCCACGCCCGTAAGCAGGTCGCTTATATCATTGCGATATCCGAGCAAAAACACACTGTTTTGAAGTCCGAGTTCCTCAATAAGCTGTTTAAGTTCATTCTCCTTAGGTCCGATACCGCAGATAAAATACTTAATGCGCGTGTCATTCGCCTCTGCAACGGCCTTTATTGCGCTTGAATAATTTTTTTCGCCGTTAAGCTCACCCATTGAGATGAACGCAAAATCACTTTCGCAAAGTCCGAGTCTTTTTCTGATCTCATCGCGATCCGCATGAACGGAATACTTTTCTGTATCCATTCCTACACCGTGGACATAATATACCTTGCCGTTTTTCCTCAGCTTCAGCTTCTGTGCGCGTTCATGATCTTCTTTATTTATGGTGATGATCGCATCCGTAAGATGTGCCAGCAAGCATTCTATCGGATAGTAGATCAGCCAGTTTTTCAGCGGTGCGCCTTTATAAAAATGAAATCCGTGTGCCTGATAGATCACTTTTTTGACCTTGCATTTCTTGCCTGCAAGCCTGCCCAGCACGCCGCCGATAGGCGTATTGCAATGTATATAATCTATATCGTTATCTTTTATTATTCTGACCGTCTGTTTATATGCCCTGATATTTTTTAACGAAAACGGATCTCTCTCGATATCCGCATGCAGTAACCTTATGCCGAATTTCTGTTCGTCTGCTTTGAGCTGTTCCTCCGACATTTTCGTTCTGTTCGCCAACGAATAGAAACTCAGATCCGCTTCTTTTGCAACGGCTATTGCCGTTCCGGCAAACGCTCCCGTCATTTTCTTTATGCCGACATTGCTGATATACAGAATGTTGCCGCTCATTTTCCGACCTTCCTTTTCAGCTCGTTTTTTAACGCATCTATATCGAACAATTTCTTTTCAACGAAGCTGTTGCTTTTGATAAACATAAAATACTTTCTCAAGGCAAATCTCAGCGGAGAAATATTTTTCATATTCAGATAATTCTGTAATTTGACCTTTTTGGGGGAAACTATTCCTTCTTTTGTCATATACAAACGTTCGATGTGATCTATTACGCACTTTTCCTCATCGAATACTATCGCCAGACTCTCCCTGTTCCACCTGCACCACCGGGCGTGCCATCTGCGGTGCGGTACTCCGTTTTCGTCATAATGGCTGTCGAGCGAATGGTTCGGGAAAAAACAATTACCGAGTCCGTAGCAAATATACTTGTTTTTATAGCATTCTATCGGCTGGATGCAATGAGCATGACTGCCGATTATCAGGTCGGCGCCCGCATCTATTATCTCATGCGCCGCCGAACGCTGTTTATCGCCGACACCGCCGAAATGTTCTTTACCCCAATGCAAGCAAACAATAACGGTCTCAGCGCCGCTGTGCCGTGCCTGTTCGATATCGCGTTTGCATTTATCGGCGGAAAAGCCGAAAATATCCTTACCGTCGATCACACTGTCAAAAA
This sequence comes from Clostridia bacterium, assembly GCA_045601365.1. Lineage (GTDB taxonomy): Bacteria > Bacillota > Clostridia > Christensenellales > QALW01 > UMGS1322. The sequence continues at coordinate 30,760 of JAZRZN010000062.1, forward strand.
AAGAATATGCTAAAATGCATACCCGTTCACCGATCCGATACGGTTCGGTACCGATCGTACCTATATTCATATCATGCAGTGTCTGCACGGTGTTTTCCATGCCGGCAGTACCGTAATCGAGCATATGGTTGTTCGCTATTATTACCGCCTTGGGATCACTTCCGAAATATTTTGCAAAATCAACGTCTGTTGAAGAAACATTTACCTTATCGCACAAAGGCGTCATAGTTCCGTCGGATATGACGTATTCCAAATTAAAAATATACGGCGTTCGTATAATGTACGGAAAAGTGACGCGGTTGGGAAGCAATGCGACATCGCCTAAAAAAGTTATCATTGCCGCAACATCCTCATTTCTTTTTCATTACCTCATCAAGTATGCGCTTCGTAAGGTCGCCGAAAACCGGTCCGTTATTGAACTGCTGTATGGCAAGACCCCCCTTGCGCATATTTGCTTCAATAAGCACGATATCGCCGTTTTCATCAACGCTCATATCCCACGAAACAAGCCGGAAATTGCCTATGCGTTGTGCAAGAAGCTTTACTGTATCTATCAGCTTACCGTATTCGGGTATTTTGAAGCCTTCAAATACGAAGCCTTGCGGATGCCTGTCCACAGCAGTGCCTTTATATAGGATATGCCCGTATTTTTTAAGCGTACCGTCGGAGTTTATACCGACCGACACCCCGCCGTTTGATGCATTGTCAACACGACTGCTGTTCGCGCCCATTCGGAATACGCTTGAAAGTACATGCACGCCGTCATCAAGCAATACCGTCATAACGCGTACCGTATTAAGTGAATGCGGATATATTGCGGCAATATCTTTATGCTGACGCAATATACATTGAAATATCAGATGTTTTTCTTTTTTATTTGTAAGAAGCTCAAGTATTTTTGCTTCGTCATCAGCCGTTTTCAGGAACTGTATGCTTCTTCCGCTTCCGGTTTCCTGCGTGGGTTTTACTATTATTTCAGTTTCACTTTTGATTATCCGCAAAGCCTCATCCGGCTGTATAATGCAGTAGTCTTTATCGAACAGCAACGTACCTGTTTTATGTACTAAAGTTACAGGCTGAGTGACGTTCGGGAACAGCATTTCGTAATAATTCTTGTCGTTGAACCCCCAGCCGAGCTTGCGGTCATTAAAATACTGATCTATTTTAGTAAAATAAAGCGTATTGGGAATATACGCCGGATCGAATATTCCGTTCTGCGAACAATAGTACGCGCACCATTTAGCGGAAATTCTTCCATAAGGCTTCCAATACTCTTTTATCTGCTTTTTCTGCTCCTTTGAGAGCTTAAATTTTTTATCACGGTATTTATTCACCGTGCGGTTCTGTTGAAAATCGGAAATCAGATTTGCAACAAACAATTCGGGTTTTTCCCAAAAACCCAAATACAAAGCTTTAAGTTTTTTGCTTACAGGCATGCTGACCTCCGAGAAAAATCAAAAAATGATATTCGTTATATATTGCAGTGCTTTTTCAGCTTTTTCGGATGCTTCTGCCACAGTATCGGCTCTTGCTATTATATACCCGCAACCGTCAAGATTCGTATGATACTCGTGAATCATGTCTCCTTCTTTCATATGATGAAAAATTTCAACATCGAATTTTTTCTCTATAGCGGCAAAATCCGGGAGTTTTGTTACATATCCGTCATCAAAAGCAAGCAAACGCGTGGCAACCGGTGATTTATTTCCTTCGCTCATATCGGCAGGATCACCGAAAGCATTTTGTATCATTGCCGCCGGATAGTCTATTCCCGTGCCGTATGGGATTATATATGAACCTATCATATTTCCGCCCATGCGTGCGCCGACATCGACTATATATATCTTACCTTCGTCGGTAACAAGGATATCCATATTTACCGAGCCCGTGTTTACTCCGAGTGCGACTATCGCATTTTTTACGATATCGCGCACCTTTTGTTCAAGTGCAGCGTTCAGCCCCGACGGGATCGCATGACCAAGCTCGGCATAATACGGCGGCTTCGTTACCCACTTTTTCATAACGGGAAACACATGTATGTTTCCGTTTTCCACAAAAATCTCAACGCCGTATTCAGTTCCGCATATGAATTTTTCTATTTCGGCATAGCCTTTATTCGATGCCCTGATAGCCGTACGGCAAGCATCTTCAAGCTCTTCCGCAGAGCAAACCTTGCGTGCGGCACGACTGCCGGAGCCGTCTATCGGTTTGACCATTACCGGATAATCAAGCTTATTGCCGAGTTCGTTATAATCGGTGTTTTTATCTGCAAAATATGCTTCGTCGGCATCGTCTATATGATTTTGTGAGAGGCATTGCCGAACCGCATATTTGTTTTTTATTATTTCCGCCGTGCGGTAATTGACACCCACAAGGTTCAGCTCGCGCGCTATAAGCGATGCCGTAAGCACACCGTAATCCGTTGCCGCCGTAAGTACGCCGTTAACATTTTTCTTTTTTGCATATTCAAGGCATGCCTGCTGATCCACTATGCTTATAACTTCGTATTCGTCAGCATATCCGAAGCCCGGAGCGTTCGGATCCCCATCAAGCGCAAGCACATAACATCCCATTTGCTTTGCTTTTTTTATGATAAAGCTTTGCAAAAATCCGGCACCGATAAACAAAAGTCTCTTCATTTATTTCTCCCGTGTTATGTCGATTTCAGCAAGGATCCGTTTGAAGGCATCAGCAATATATACGACATCTTCTTCACTCATCCGTGTGTTAAGCGGAAGAGATATCTCATTTGCATATTGAGCATATGCATTCGGATAATCAGCTATATCAAAGCCCAAATTTTTATACGCGGTATGCATCGGCAACGGTTTGAAATGCACATTGCATGCAACGCCCGCATCTGCCATCCGATATATTATTTCATTCCGTGTCTGCTCGTCCGCGCCGGGAACACGCGCAAGGTACAGATGCGCATTTCCCTCATGCTCATTTCCGAAATGCTCCAGCCTTTCTATGCCGGTGTCAAGCAAAAGCTCATCATAAAGCCTGATAAACCGTTTGCGCTTTTCCATAAGTCCGTCAAAGCGTTCAAGCTGTGCCAGCCCTATTGCCGCCGTTATATCGGTCATATTGCACTTATATCCGGGAATAACTATATCATATTCCCATGAGCCGGGACGAAGCTTTTCAAATGCATCCTTAGACTGTCCGTGCAAAGACATAAGCATATACTGCTTATATAGATCTTCGTCGTCAAGCCCGTCATGCTTTATCCATGTAACGGCGCCGCCCTCGGCAGTAGTGAGATTCTTAACGGCATGGAAGCTGAAGCAACTGAAATCCGCAACGACGCCCGATCTTTTACCGTGGTACTGTGCGCCGAACGAATGTGCCGCATCCGCCAAAATGATCGGGCGACCGAACAGCTGCTGATATTTATTATCCGAAGGACGGAACGATCCTCGTTTCTCCTCAAGCCGTTTTCTCAGATAGTCATAATCGCACATCACACCGCCGATATCAACAGGTATGATAACCTTTGTTCGCTCGGTTACCGCATCTGCCACCGCGTCGCAGTCTATAAGGAACGAATCTTTTTTTACGTCAACAAAAACGATTTTTGCTCCGACATGGTCTATTACGGATGCCGAAGCCGTATATGTGTAAGCCGAGGTTATTACTTCGTCTCCCGGACCTACTCCGAGGATCCGCAATGTGGTTTCAAGTGCCGCGGTCGCGGAAGCAAGGCATACCGTGCGATGTGAGCCGCAGTATGCCGTTATATTCTTTTCAAAAAGTTTGGTTTTAGGACCTGTTGTTATCCAGCCGGAATCAAAAACCTCTTTAACATTTGACAATTCTTTTTCCGAAATATCCGGCGGTGAGAACGGGATCTTCATTTTTTCTCCTTGCGTGTAAAGCTCTTTACACCGATAAGATAATGCCTATCGAACGCAATATTGCATGTTCATTGATTATACAATGTTTTTTAAGCAAAGTCAATAAATATTTCAATTTCATTGTAAAATTACTAAATTTATTCATTTTTCACAAATACAAGTGATAATTTGTTCTATGCTTGTTCGGGCGGCAATATTTACTCTATATGAGCATAACGTTCATCAATCAGACAACGCACTTTCTGTACCGAACGGACTGCCTCACCTATGATATCTTTCTCACTCTCTCCGTCATGACCGTATATCACTTCAATATTGAACACGCCGTCATAGCCGATGCCGTCAAGCGCATTGAATACATTCTCCCAATCAATACATCCCTCCGTCGGTATTTTATGCTGATCCGTAAATGTATCGTTATCGTTAAGATGAAGCACATCTACCGCTTCGCCAAGTCCGCGGATGACATCCGCAGGTGAAGGCTGAGCAAAGCGTGTTGCCTTGTTGGAGTGTCCCGTATCGGCGCATACCTTAAGCAGATGACCGTTCGGTGAAGTCTCGCGCACACGCCTGTATGCCGCAACGAATTCATCCTGCTGACCGAAGAAATCCACAGCGTCCAAGCCCGTGGCGTCACCGAATGTTTCGGTAGCTATCTTAACATTATACTTTGATGCCGCATCAAGCAAACGCAGGAACATTGAATCATTCAATTCCCGCATCAAAGAAGCATTGGCATCCGCGCCCATAAAAATGCTCGTTGCCGTATGGAACACGCACACAGGCGCACCGAGCAGCTTTGTTATTCGTATGTCCTTTTTTGCATTGACGATAAGTGCTTCATCCTCTGCCGCATCATTTCTGAAGCCGGTTATCCGCCCGTGCGTCTGAACAAATTCAAGTCCGAGCTTTTTGGCTTTCGCCTTTAACGCCGAATAGTATTTGAACATTTCTCTTTGCGAAAGCGAATACGGCGATGCGTTGTCTCTGAAATCCTGTCTGCACAAATTGAAGTCCACGCCGTCAGCACCGGCAAGCGCGGCTATTTCAAGTGCGCGTTCGTCGCCGTAAAGCCGTTGTAATGCAGATGTGGATATCGACACCTTGCGTTTTATTTCAAACGGCTTATACTTTATTATTTTCGGAAATTCCTTTTTTAATGCCTGTGCAATAAACTTTGCCATCAGGAAATATCCGAATGCGGCATAATGCAGACCGTCGTTCGGCTGAAGTACCTTTTCGTTTTTCGCGCAAAATGTCTTGTATGAAGCAAGGTCGATGAGTCTGAGCTTGGCTTCGCGTGCATAACGCCTTGTAAAGCCTACCGCTTCATTCACCTGTATCGCGTACCCGCAGTTTGAATATTCCGTATTCACCGTAACATGCGGCGTAGTGATAAGCAAAATCTCGGCTGACGGAGCTTCTTTGCGGCATCGCGCCACTATTTTGCGGTAAGCATAATTCTGAGGAGTTTCATCCTCCTCACTCATACCGCCGTTTGCGCCGAGCATAATAAGTATTATATCCGCATTCGTGATATCTACCCCGTTTATATCCCATCTATCAAAAAAATCAGTCGGACGGTATCCGCATTTACCGAAATTGCGTACCTCCGCGCCGAGCATTTTTGCAAGGTAATACGGATAGTTCTTTTCATGCACATTGGCTATCCCGCGTTTGCCGTGAACACCGTAATCGCCCTCCGTAAGGCTGTCACCCAAGCAGCATATTATCATAGTATTTTCCTCCGAAATCTATTTTTTCCTGTTGTCTCCGCCATTTTTCTTTCTGACAGATATTATCTTTACCGCCGCCATTACCGATATCGCCGTAGCGGCAAATACTGCAGAGATGATCCATTCGGCACGCGAATGAGTTTTCTTTTCTACGCGAAGCTCATCGCCGACATCAGAGATATCGTCGGCAGTTATCCCTTTTTCGTGCGTTGCCTGCGGATATTCCGTCATTGCCGCATGATCACCCGTGATGCCGTCGGTTCCGTTGATTTCATCGGCGATTTCAGCAGTGCCTTTACTGCCGTCGCGTCCGCTTATATCCGTCGCATTCATCGGTATCGCCGTCACTGCAACATCATCCGTATTTTCAATAACTCTGAGCGAACGGATGATATCGTTGGTTTTCCCTTTGCCGAGTACGGCGTGCAATGCCTCGATACGCGAAACATCTACAGCGTCACCGTTCGCTGACGGAACGAGCCCGCCCGGTGCATTCCATGAATCTATCAACAATATACTCGATTCGTTTTCTGCGCGAAGGTACGCGTTTTTGATATTAAGTGCATTGGCTGTATGATCTCCGATACCGCTTTTCACTGTGACGGTATCACCGATATTGATAAATACGGTATTCTGCTCAAAAGCCGTGCTGTCCGCCGTGCCGTCAGACAGTACCGCCGCCTTGCCGTTTATTCTCAGATACCGTTTATCACGCATCAGATCATCCATCGCCGTCACTTCGCGCCCGGAAGTTGACCGCGCAACAAAGAAGCAAAACCGTATATCGGTATTTTCGGCAATATGACGCAATGCATCATCCGAAGAATAATAAACAAAGAAATCCATTCCCGCATATGCGGCATAATCAAGCTCGGCACGCATGCGTGTCACACCCAGGTGTGCGGTATCGAAAAATCCTGCATCCGGCATATACAGTGCGCCTGTCAACGGTGCAGTATTAGTTCGTGCCGCGCCGGTGATGCGTTCTGCGGTCACATCCTTTATGTATACATCAGTATACTCATTTTTTGTTGAATTTGCAATGAATAATTCCGCCGTTTCCACAGTGCCGGTACAAATGATATCCGCTTCGCCTCTGCATTCGACATAATCATGCATGACATTAAAACTGCGCGACGTGTATGCATGAGTGCCGCTTGCATCGGTAACACGGAGACCCAAATACATTTTGGCATAATCGAATGCATCGTCCGTGATCTTCAGCTTCGCGGAAAAAGCATATGTACCGCTCTGCGTGACCGTATCGCTCACGTCATACTTTATCGGCAGTTCGCTCGAAGTGCGCAACGATACGAATACTTCATCACCGAAATACTCCACCTTACCGGTGTTATCGGTATAGCCGACCGCGCAGTATACATCAACGCATAAAAGGAAAATCATTAAAACTGTTGATAATATCCGTTTCAATCTTTATCACCGCAAATATTGTAACATTTTGTCGAAAACAAGTCAATTACGGTTTAATTGCAAATCGGTTTTTTCGTATGCGGATCAAACCGTTTAATAAGCAGTGTCCGAAAAATAAGCGGTGTCTGAAAAAAATAACCCGCCTTTTTTGAGACGGGTAAATGTCCTCTCATTCGGTTTTTTGCGGATCAAACAAAGACAAATAAATTCATTCACATGATCTCTACCGTCTTATTGACCGAAAAGAAATGTATGTACGGTATGACTTTTTTTTGCGGATAAAGCCGTTCAAGTGCATCCTTGTACATTTTCAGCTGAGGTGTATGATGCTTTATATGCTCGTCGAGGTCGCCGTGTATGAAATCCGTTTTGTAATCGAGAAGCACGATACGGTCGCCTTCAAAGAAATAACAGTCGATTATTCCCTGTACAAGTGAATCGTCACCGGCATCGTCAAACGGTATCACAAGGCAGAACGAGCGTTCGCGGAAGATATCGGCATTTTTCATCCGCTGACCGAGCGGACTGTCGAAAAATTTCTGTATGCTTTCGATCGGAAGCGCGTTATACTCATCATTCGACAAAAAGCCTTCGGCAAGCATTCTGTCCGCCTGCGTCTGTGCCGGGGTTCCGTCAAATACGGCATGTTCCATAAAGAAATGCACTACCGTACCCTTTTGTGCGCCCTTATATTCCTTGTTTTCGAATTCGGGAAGTGCGATCCTCATGCGTGAACGTATGCTCTGCTTGCTCGGCGATTGCTTGGTACGTTGCGATACCGCCGCAATATACTTATATTTCCATCTGAATGCTCTCTGTATATGTGTCAGGTATGCTTTTTTTCTGAGCTTGTTCACTTGTGCTTCGCTGTTTTCGCTGTCTTCGTTTTCGTTTGCATTTTTGATTTCCGCAATACCGTTATCGCCGTGACTGCAATTATTCAGGTCATCCGCTTTTACCACAGTGACCTTCCACGAGCTTTCGGTATACCTGTATGCTCCTTCGGTATATCCTGCATATTCTCTGAGCGGATACCCGTCCTTATGCATACAAACAAACGGTACGACAAGCTTCGCAAAGCTGTTGTAATTCGCTACCGTAGCCTTATCGGGGATGCAGCACCACTCTTTTATTTTAGTTTTGCTGCTTGCCGCGATTATAAACTTATTCTGTGCCCTTGTTATGGCAACATACAAAAGTCGCAGGTTCTCAGCGGCATTTTCCGCGCTTTTTCTTTCCTTCATAGCCAGATCGGCGACAGTCCGGCATTTCACACGCGCACCTTCATCATTTATCCTGTACGCACGGAAGCTTAATCCTTCGTTCTTGTTGAAGTACAGTTTGTCGTCGTTTTGTCCGCTGTTTATGCTCATGGCGCATTTTGTAATAATAACTATCGGGAATTCAAGTCCCTTGCTTTTATGCATCGTCATAAAACGCACCGTGTTGCCAACGTCGCTCGCCGCAGGAGATCCGTCCGAATCTTCAATACTTTCATAATACTCCAAAAAGCCTTTCAGACCGCTTCTTCCGGAATTGATATAACGGCGGGCTGAGGCGATCAGCTTTTCTGTTTTGGCAAGCTGTCTTGCACTGTCCTGCATACATGCAACACGGTAGATATAGCCCGTTTCATTATATATGTGATCTATAAGCTCGGGGAGCGGCATTGAACGTCCGAGGCACCGGAATCTGTCGAGCATTTCGAAAAATGACGATATTTTTGTTTTGAGCGGTTCTTCCCCGAAAGCGATCAGCGCATCGTAGAAGCTTCCTTCGGGATGCGCGATACGCACGCTCGCAAGCTCCGCTTCCGTAAAGCCTTCATTGCATTGGAGCATCGCCCGGATGAGATCGGGATCACTGCGCCGCTTTACGAGAAGCTTAAGGACCGAAAACAGCGGATTGCTTCCGTTAACGTCAGTTTCCGTGGAGTTCTGCATATAAGGTATACCATGATGCCGGAAAGCGTCTTCAAATGCAGCTCCGATTTTATTTGTCCGTCCGAGTATAACTATATCTCCGTATGTGACCGGGCGCTCTTTCCCTGTTTTTGCATCGGTAAGAGTGCATTTTTCCGTAAGCTCCTTTATACGAAGCGCGATCGCTTCGCACTCATCCGAATATTTTCCTTCCACTATAAGAAGCTCGCTTGCCGGCTCTTCCGTATTTTTGTTTTTTATACCGGGCTTGTATTGCGGCGAATCCTTATCGGGCGACGGACAAAGCCGTGCAGCATCATCGTATTCTATTTCCGTTACGTCTTCGAACATCGTATTCCCGAAAATAAAATTGGCACCCTCAAGCACCGCGCCGAAAGAACGGAAATTGTTTTTGAGATTTATTCTTTTCCCGAGTGTGCCCTTGTCATACTCACGCATTTTGTCTGTAAACAGTTGCGGACGCGACTGCATGAAGCCGTAAATGCTCTGTTTTACATCGCCGACAAAAAACATGATATCGCGGTTTTGTGCAAGTATTTTTACAAGCTCGTCCGTACGTTCGTTTATATCCTGATATTCATCAACGAATATATAATCTATACCGTTGCTGATATCCGCAAGTATATCGGGGTTTTCATTCAGCAATTCCGCCGTATACCGCAATACTCCGTCGAATGTCGTGCCACCCTCGGCAAGCATCGTTTCTTCGCATTTTTCATCATAGCTCTGCTGTAATTCAAACAGTCCTTTCACCGCTCCGCGCAGAAATGTCATATCGCAAACCGTATCATCCTCAAACAGTGCATTAACACCGTCATTGAAGTCTTTCAATACTTTGGCGCTTTTCCTGAAAAGTGCCGGAGCCGCGGACGGTATTTTTTTTGCTTCTAACCTGATCTTTTCGGCTATATGCTCAATCGAATCCTCGGAGCATGCGTCGAGAAAATGATTTTTCCATATCTCCGCAAACGGCAGTATTTCACCGGCTTTCGGATCTGCGGCAAATTCTTTTTCGAGATTTTCGGCATATTCAGCCATGATCCTGAAACGCATTGATAAATATCCGCACAAATACTTACGGTATTTTTCACCCGTCTGATCGGAATACGCATTCATGACCGTTTCTTTGAATGCATCCTTGTCGGACAAATGAGACAGTTGTTTGTCAAGCGCACGTATTGCGCCTTCAAGTGCATCATCTTGGCATTCCGATGAGAACTGAAATACCGTTTCTTCGTATTCGGGGAATTCCCCTCGTTCACAGCGTTCGCTCGCTTCCTCAAGAACAGTTTTCATCGCGCGATCGCATATATTTTTCGCCTCGGCATCATCGATCATTCTGAAATCCGGCGGCAGCTTCGTTCGGAAATAATATCTGCGCAGAAGCTGAATGCAGTACGCGTGGACAGTTGATATATGGGCACGTTCAACAAGGCGGCGCTGTTTTTTGAGCATATCACGGATAGCTTCGTTTGAATCATCCGCTATTGCGTTATCAAGCCTTGTAACAAGTTTTTTGCGCATTGATGCCGCGGCGGCATTGGTATATGTAACTATCAGCATTCTGTCGAGTGACGCTTCGCCCGACACAATAAGCGAAAACACACGTTCTATCATTACTGCCGTCTTTCCGCTGCCGGCGGCGGCTGAAACGAGCAGATTATGTCCTCTGTCATTTATCGCATTTTGCTGTTCCGTTGTCCAATCAGGCATATTCATCCTCCTATTCTTCCTCCGATAATGTGTCGGGATCTTGAGCCTTACCGCATACCGAAGCGTATGTGCAGTATTTACAGGCTTTTTTCCCCGGAGTAGCCTTTATGTCTCCGGAAAGGATCCCCGAAGCGATCTCATTTACCGCCGTTTGTGCCTGCGAAAGCAAACCGTTTCCGTCTGTGCCGAGCAGTTTTGATGCTTCACAGCCGCTGAAAAGCTCTTTTTCATCGTCGGTAATATGCATGTAATATACGCTGTCCGGGACAGCATTATTCCCGAACCTCGCCAGAAGTACATTCATATACATAAAAAGCTGCAAATGATCGACTGCTTTTAGATTTGTTGCGAATTTTTCTTTATTGGTTTTATAATCTATTACCCTTAAATAGACCTTGCCGTCTTTTTCCATTTTATCGGCACGGTCGATACGCCCCTTGAACGAAAGCGTGCCGTATTCGGTTTTTATCACAAGCGGCGGCTTTTTGCCGTAACCGAATGATATTTCTTCGCCTATCGGCTTGAATTCGCTGAGGCTTTCGGTTATTTTCCATGCGCAACGCACAGCAAGACCTTTGAGCAGTTTATTGAATACCCGTTGTCTGCTTGTCGCTTCCATAGCGCCGAAATGTATTTCCGGCAACTTTCTGTCGAATATTTCCTGTGCAAGCTTCTTGCTTTCCTGCTGTGATATCCCATCCGGCGCCTTGCACACATATTCTTCAAGTATGGCATGAAAAAGATTGCCTACATCAATTGCTGTAGCCGTATACTCTTCAGCATCATCCGGCTTGAGTCCGTACTCTATAAAATGTGCAAACGGACATTTCCCGAATTTTTTAAGTTCACTGATGCTCGCCGCTTTATCCGGCGTAAACAGTGCCGCGGCAAGCTTCGGTGTTATCCGTTTTTCCTTTGCATCAATTCCTTCGAGTGAAAAACCGTATTTTTGATTCAGAAATTTATACAGCTCCCGCGATTTGTCCGATACAAACCTGTCGGCGGCAACGGCGAGCATTGATTGTTTTTGCGATATAGGGTCATCCAATGCACGCTTCAGCGGATCAAATCCGACACCTTGCACATCAAGATTCGGAAAAAGCTTTTTCATACGTTCTATTATCGGCGACGGTGACAGATCTCCGTCCGCCTTTGCGTTCATACTGTATGCCGGGTATGAAATATAAAGCTTTTCCGACGGTGAGCATATCGCCGAATATATGGCAAAGCGCATACGCGCATCCTCGGTGTTCGGTGTGTGTGCAAGCTCCATACCGTGTTCAAGCAAGATATCGCTTTCCTGCGCCGTAACAAGACGCTCGTCGGTTTTTGTCGAAGGTATCACGCCGTCATTCGCGCCTATTATGAATGTTATTTTGATTTTTTCCTCGCGTGCGGCACTCAGGTCTCCGAATGTCACGCAATCAAGCACGCTCGGTATCGTAGATGTAGGCGCGGCATTGAAACCTTCACGCAAAATTTCGGCATATTCTCCGACAGTAAGTGTACGGTCACCCAAAAATTCCGTAATATCGTTCATGAGCTTTACTGTTGTGTTCCACAGCTGTGCAGTAACATCCGAAAGCGCATAGAGCTTTTCTTTTTCATATATCTCTATAAGCGCATCGGTTTTTTCATAGATGCCCTGAGAGCTGAAAAATTTATAACAGCACTCCGACATTTCTCTCGCATTTTTGCACGCAAGCATATTTGCCTTGAATTCTTTCAGCGGTTCGGTAAGCTTTTGCCGCAAGATCTCAAAATCCGCCTGGCTTCCATCATCGCCGCGTTTTGATTTCAGTGGCTCGTCCAAGCCATAGCTTATACCGAAATCGTGTAAATACGAAACGAATCTGTCGGTTTCGTCATCATCAAGCGGCGAGAATGAAGAAAGTGCCAGCTCAGCAAGGTTTCCGGCAGTGAATCCTCCCGATGCATCTCCCGAACTGCTTACGCATTTAAGCAAAGAGAATACATACATTGCTATGGAATGAGAAAACGTATCATATTTCACATCAGCATATACGGGTATTTCATACCGTGAAAATACGGAACGCACAACGGGCGTATATGTTTCCGTATCGTTGCACAGCACGGCATAGTCCTTATAGCGTTTGCCTGCCCTCACGCCGCGCGCGATATCCTCAGCGACCGCAGTCACTTCTTCAATACACGTCTTATATGAACTTATCCTGATATCAAAGCATTCATTGTCATATTTCGGCAAAGGGAAAGCATAAAACGAGTCTTCCAAAAAGAGTATTTCATTACTTTTTTGCGAACGTATTTTTTCGTTTGTTATTATCTGAAAATTTCCGTTTGCACATTTTACAAGATCATTATACGTTTTCTCCTGTATTTCGTATGCCTCACTGTCGGGAGCATTTTCGGCAGACGCAAGCGCGACGGTAACATCCGTATGCTTTATCATTTCACCGATAAAATCATACAACCGTGACGTAAAAACATCGAACCCGTCGATATAGACCGCGCATTCCTTAAGCGGCGTGTAGTCCTTAAGCAGTTGTTTTGCACACTCAAGCCTGTCGGCATTATCGGTATAGCCGGCAGCGAGCATATCCGTATACTCCTTATATATTTCGGCAGTATCAAGAAGCTTTTGTTTTAAGATGCTTTCACTCAGCTCATTTGCCGTCGAAACGATCGTATCGTATGAATAATTGCAGTTCTCAAGCGTGGATATCATATTCATACAGCGTTCCGCAAAGCCCTTGCGGGTTGATGCGTTTTTAAGTGCGGTAAGCCTTTCCTTGGCTCTTAACACGCACAGTCGCATCACCATAGCCTTGCTCGGATCGTCAAGAAAGACCTTTTTATTTTTACCGCAGAAATCACATACCGACGATGCAAAACGGTTAAAAGAGCATACTTCGACATCTATGAATCCTGTACGGTCAAGCTCCGTACATAAACGATGCTCAAAATTATATGTCACGGGATCGGGAACTATAAGGATAGACTTTTGTCTTTTCTTTATTCGCTCTCCGATTTTCTGTATGACCGTGGATGTTTTGCCCGAAGCTATCCTGCCTTTGATAATGTACAGCAATGTTCATACCGCCTTATATTTTTTGTCAGCGTCGGTTTGCTTTACCGACCTTTATTTTATTCTACCATACGTTTTCGGCTTTGTTAACATTATTTTTCGTTACACCGAAAAAAACCTCCCGACAAATGCGGGAGGATGCACTTATTATTATTTTACCTTATCAAGCAATTCTTTGCCTTCCTTTACTATCAGCTCACCGACACCCGCTTTGAATATTGATGTCTTGGCTTCATAGCCGCCTTCGTCGTATGAATCTCTCATCGGGAAATAACCCTCATAGCCGTTTACGATACAGCACGGCAGTATCATATCCGGGCCCTCCGTTTCCTTTAGCTGATTTCCGATAGCGGAGAACGGCTCACCGGGAATACCGACAAACGCTATCCCGCCTATTGAAAGTGCCGACAGCGACATCGTGAACGCTTCCGGTCCGTCTTTGAGCTTGAGCTTGCGGATGGCATCGGCTACCATCGTGGTGAGCATCATTCCCGAATAAGGAAGCTCACTGTCACGTCCCGCAGAGTGAAGCTCATTGATTTTTTCGGCATCGGGGATCTCCGACGGATCGGGCATATTCGACGGTACGTTTATTTTCTTTTCTGCAAAGCCGATGCTCTCGCAATCAAAGTAGCGCACCTTGTCCCAAACCTGAAGCACTGCTCCTGCAACGGCACGACCGATATAGCGCGAATGACCGTATCCGCGCGGAACATCGTCGAAATCAATCTCAAGGTCGTTCATAAAGCCCTCCGAGGGCAAAACGTTAACATGGTTTACATCGCCCTGCGCGCCGTTGAAGAATATGCATTTTGTGTTATCAAGCGTCTTTTCAAGCGTAGTCACCAAGAAGCCCGGCCAATCGGCAGAAATCTTTGTGCCGCCGATGACATCCGGGTGATTCGGGAAATTCACAAGCGCGATGCTGTCACCTTCACGGTCAAATCGGAGAACATTGACATCAGCATCCGGCTCACCGAACGACGATACTATATCCGGATTGTTTATGCCGGGGTTAGTGCGAACGCTTCCGTCCTTCATACGGTAGCGGCGCAGGAACGAAACACCCTTTGCCGTTGCTTTGCCGCAGCCTATGCGTGCGGGTTTCATATCCTCTGATGCCGCAAGTGCAACGTCAACAAGCCGTTTTTCAAGGAAAGCGCAGTATTCATCTACGAGCGCAAGCGTCTTTTTGTCGTCTGCATATCCCGCGTTCGCCGCGGCCGCGGAGCTGACATACGGCGCGGTATGCGTATGCGTGCTGTGGATAAACAGTGCCTCAGTCGGCAACCCGGTTTTTTCCGATATGGCTTTGCGGTATCTATCGGCGATCGGTGTCTGTATCTCAAGTATATCAACCGAAATCATCACAAGCGTCTTGCCTCCGGCTTCAAGTGCGAGAGCCGAAGCATGCAACGGATCAAGCACGCCGTTTGCTTCACGCTTGATAAAATATCCGGCTATCGGGATATCACGCATCGGAGTTATATCGACCCGTGCAAACCCTGCTGAAAGTGTATTCATAAAAATTCTCCTCATCTTGTTGAATATGTATTTTATAATATAATAGTAATACGATCAGCAAAAGTCAAGAAAAAATTTCGTAAAACCAAGTTTTTTTCAAAAAACGCTTGCCAAGATCACGGTATTTGTGATATCATTATACGGCAGATATATCCTTGTCCTCTTTTTTATAAGAGGACCTAAGTCCATAAGGAGGTGAATTGGGTATGAATAAGTACGAAGCACTCTACATCATCAACCCGAAGCTTGACGGTGAGGCTACTAAGGCGATCATCGACAGATTTGCGGCTCTTGTAGCCGATAACTGCGGCACGGTTGACGGTATTGAGGAGCAGGGCATCAAGAAACTCGCTTATGAGATCAACTTCTTGAACGAAGGTTTTTATGTTCTCATGAACTTCACTGCTGACCCCGCTTTCCCCGCCGAGCTTGAAAGAAACTTCAAGATCTGTGAGGACATCATGCGCTTCATCGTTATAAAGAAAGAAGCATAATTTTTTCGTTAAGGGGAGTATACATATGAACAGAGCAATGCTTATAGGAAGATTGACCAAAGATCCCGAATTGCGTGCCACCGGCAGCGGAATAGCAGTATGCACATTCACGCTCGCGGTAGACCGCCGTTTCGCCAACCGCGAAACACAGCAAAGGGAAGCTGATTTCATTCCGATCGTTGTTTGGAGAGCGCAAGCCGAGAACTGTGCAAAATATCTGCAAAAAGGCAGTCAGGCAGCTGTATGCGGTTCTATACAAACACGTTCTTACGATGCCCCCGACGGTTCAAAACGCTATGTAACCGAGGTCGTTGCGGACGAGGTACAGTTCCTCTCAAGCCGCAATTCGGCTTCAGGCAGCGACGATGCCGCCCGTGCGGCAAGCTTGGGTAACCCTCCCTTCGGCGAGAATATGCAAGCCGTTGACGATGAGGAGATCCCGTTTTAATTAAAACAGGAGGTAATGACGATGTCCGAAAAGGATTTTAAGAAGATTCGCGGCAACCGCAAACCCAGAAGAAAGGTTTGCCAGTTCTGTGCCGATAAGGTCGAGTCCATTGATTACAAGGATGTTGCAAAGCTTCGCAAATTCATAAGCGAACGCGGCAAGATCCAGCCTCGCAGAATGACCGGCACATGCGCAAAGCATCAGCGTGAGCTTGCTACCGCTATCAAGCGTGCGCGTACAGTAGCCCTTCTTCCCTACAGTGTTGATTGATCAACGCTCGTAATTTTTCATAAAATGAGCGAAAGTGTAACAGCTTTCGCTTTATTTTTTCAATGGTTTATCATAAATTTATCATATTACGGAATTATAATATAGAAAAAAGACAGAGGAGCGACTGATATGTTCGGAGATAACGATTTTGAAAGCAATCCGTTTGACAGCACCGATGAAAATGACCGTTCTCAAAACAGTGACGCAATGACTGATAACGATGTTCGTTCCGGGCAGACTGCCGAAAACAGCGAAACATCATATTCCGATGCACAGGCATTTACGGACGGTCGCGGCACAGCCGACAATGCTTTTTCATACGGAACCAATGCTTCGCATGACAATCCGCATGAAAGCAATGCTTCAGGCGTGTACGGAAGCGCGGCTTCACAGGACAGTTCACCGTACGGAGCCAATGCCTCACAGGACAGTTCATACGGGAACAATGCTTCACAGAGCAGGACATCGGATATCCGATACACATACAATCCCAACGGTTCTTACACCAATCAGGGTGCGCCGTATGATACCACAATGGGTAACGGTAAAAGGAAAAAGAAAAAAGGCAACGGCATTTTTATCGCAATAATAGCTGTTCTGCTGTGCATAACCGTCGGCGCGGCAGGCATAAGCGTGTGGTCGCTGTTCAGATCTTCAAACAACGGTTCGGCATCGGCAACGCCGACTGCGACTCTTGCGCCCGGTCAGACACCCGCACCCGGCACAAGCAACGGTGTGGCATTCGACGATGTCGTCGAGATCGCTCCAACGCCCACTCCGCAGATAATCGAAGGCAAACAGCTCACACCTCAGCAGGCAGTCGAAAAGGTCATACCGAGCGTCGTATGCATCCAATGCTATACTACGTCAAGTTCATATTTCGGCGGCACGAACACATCCTCACTGTACAGTGAGGGCAGTGGGATAATCAGCCGTTCGGACGGTTATATCATCACGAACGCGCATGTGATCAAGGATGCTTCATCTGTACATGCGGTACTTAATAACGGCACTGTCTGCGATGCGACGATAGTCGGCTACGATACCGTTACGGATATCGCACTTTTGAAAATAAAACCCGACGGTCTGAATCTCGTCCCCGCAACATTCACTTCATCAAGCAGCTGTCATGTGGCAGATACCGTCCTTGCTATCGGTAATCCGGGAGGAATAGAATTTTTCTCATCAGTCACACAGGGAATAATCTCATGTGTGAACCGAGCGTTGCAGGATGACGAAACGGGATACGTCATGCATTGCATACAGACCGATACAGCCATCAATCCCGGCAACAGCGGCGGACCGCTTATCGACCTTTACGGAAATGTGATAGGTATAACCTCATCCAAGATAGTTTCCACAGAGTATGAAAACATGAGCTTTGCCATAACCTATGACGAAGCCGCACCGATAGTGAACGATCTGCTCAACTTCGGTCATGTCAAGAACCGTGCTACCATAAATATAACGCTTGCAGTACCTTCAAGCGTATTCAGAATGGTAGGCTGGAATTCCATTCCCACGGGACTGTGTGTCACCGCTATATCCGGCGACAATGAAACCGCCGCAGGATTGCAGACATACGACATCATATGCGCGATAGACGATGTTAAGATAACCTCAATGTCGGATTATTCATCATATCTGCTTTCAAAGAAGCCCGGCGACAAGGTAAGGCTGACGGTATACCGTGCAACGATAAACGGTTGGTCGGTACAGTATTCCAACACTCCGCTCACAATTGAGCTTGTGCTTTCGGAAGCAACATCCTGATTTTTTTACTTACAGAGGCGTTTTCGCCTCTGTTTTTTTATATTTTTCAATCATTTTTCATATAAAACGGTAGCGTTAATCGAAAGTTTTTGTTATAATATCATAGGGTGACTTGAATGAATCTTATAGACGATCTGTTTTTTATGAAGCTTGAAAAAAAGCACGGTGCATTGCTCATATCGTTTTTTGTGCTTACAGCCGTATGCGCGGCATGCTATGTGCTTTCGTTTTATTCGGCAAAGCTGTATGTTTCTCTTGCCGTAGGAATAATATCCGTGACTGCATGTATACTTTTCTATTACCGCTTTGTTTTTGAAAAACAGCGTCTGCTGAAATTACGCAAAAACATCGCAAGCGGCTTATCTCAGGAAGATACATATGTATTCGATAAGCTCGACGGAGCTACAGAGCATGACGGTGTGCATCTCATGCGTGTTCGCGCGTTTTATCCCGAAGGTGAAGGCGATTACGACCGCACGCTTTATTTTATAGAAGCCCTTCCCTACCCCGCACTTGAGAACGGGCAGGAATTCCGCGTAAAAACATATCGCAATATAATATTAGATATAGAAATAAACAAGGAGATCAATAACAAATGAAAGCATTTCTTACCGTACTCGGTCCCGATCGCGTCGGCATAATCGCCGATGTCAGCACACGTCTTGCGTCATATAAGGTGAATATCCTCGATATCACGCAAACGATACTGCACGATTACTTTTCAATGGTCATGTTCATCGACCTTACCGACAGTGATATAGATATCGGCGGTCTTCAGGATGAATTCAAAAATTTTGATAAAAATCTTGAAGTCCGCATCCAAAGCGAAGATATCTTTAACAGCATGCATCGCATTTAATGAGGCGGAAAAATGATAAATTTTAACGAAGTTACAGAAACGATAGCAATGCTTGACAACCAGCATCTTGATGTCCGCACGGTAACGATGGGTATTTCGCTTTTCGACTGTGCCG
This sequence comes from Clostridia bacterium, assembly GCA_045601365.1. Classification (GTDB taxonomy): domain Bacteria; phylum Bacillota; class Clostridia; order Christensenellales; family QALW01; genus UMGS1322. Next base: position 49,993 of record JAZRZN010000062.1, read on the forward strand.
ACAGTGATGCAAAAAAAGCATGTCAGCGTATTTATGACAAAATATGCTTCAAGGCGGAGCATCTTGTGTCAGAAACCGAAAAAATAGAAAAATCTCTCGGCATTCCGATAGTAAACAAGCGTATATCCGTTACGCCGATAGCTCATATAGCATCGGCTTCGCGCGTAAACGACGCCGTATGTTTTGCCGTTGCACTTGAGAAAGCGGCACAGAATGTCGGCGTAAACTTTTTGGGCGGATTCTCGGCACTTGTGCATAAGGGAATGACCCCGGGGGACGAAGCACTTATCAACAGCATCCCGGAAGCACTTGCAGTCACCGATCATATTTGTTCTTCGGTAAACATCGGTTCCACCCGTGCCGGAATAAATATGTATGCCGTGCAGAAAATGGGCAACATCATCCGCCGTACAGCCGAAAGGACAAAGGACGACAGCTGTATCGGCTGTGCCAAGCTCGTTGTGTTCTGCAATGCCGTGGAGGATAACCCGTTCATGGCGGGAGCATTTCTCGGCGGCGGTGAGGGCGATTGCGTCATCAATGTCGGCGTAAGCGGTCCGGGTGTCGTAAAGTGCGCTATCGAAAAGCTTCCCGACGCAACGCTCGGTGAGCTTGCCGAGGAAATAAAAAAGACCGCATTCAAGATAACCCGTATGGGACAGCTCGTCGCCACGCGCGCGGCACAGGCACTTGATGCGCAGTTCGGCATCGTCGATCTTTCGCTTGCACCTACCCCGACAATGGGTGACAGCGTAGCGCACATTCTTGAAGAAATGGGACTTTCCTCAACGGGCGGTCCCGGAACTACCGCGGCACTTGCGATGCTCAACGACGCGGTAAAGAAAGGCGGTGTCATGGCATCGAGCTATGTCGGCGGACTTTCGGGCGCATTCATCCCCGTCAGTGAGGATATCGGCATGATAAACGCCGCGCAAAACGGCACGCTCACGCTTGAAAAGCTTGAGGCGATGACATGCGTTTGCTCTGTAGGTCTTGATATGATAGCGATTCCGGGCGACACGAGCGCATCAACGATTTCGGGCATCATTGCCGACGAAGCAGCCATCGGCATGGTAAATTCAAAAACGACCGCGGTGCGCGTCATACCCGTTATAGGCAAGGGCGTAGGAGAATCGGTAAGCTTCGGAGGCTTGCTCGGTGAAGCTCCCATAATGCCGGTAAACAAAGCCCGTTGCGATAAATTCATTTCCCGTGCGGGGCGTATACCTGCGCCGCTTCAGAGCCTTAAAAACTGATGAAGCGCGCACGCAACATTTTATGGCTGCTGTTTCCCGTACTGATAGTTTTGCAGATAGTGCTGTCATATGCACATGTCATACATTCGCTGATAATCGCAAATATATTCGTTTCCGTGATATTTTTACTGCCGATAACCGCAATGCTTTTACAAACGATAATGAACAGGGAAAAAAATCTCGATAACACGATGTATATCGTCAAGCTGACATTTGTCGGCTTGCTGTATCTGATGGTGCTGTTTATGTTCGTGTTTACGCTCTTGGGCGGTAAAGCATGAAAAAAGAAACACTCACTAAGATGCTTTACTATTTCGTGCTTATCAGTTTCATCATCCCGATAGCGTATCTTATCTGGCGAATAGCGTTCGGCGGTGAAGGCTCAAAGTCCCGTGCGGATTATGCGCTGATGCTCGTGCAGTGCGCGCTCGGCGTGCTTGTGATACATCTGCCGTCATTCCTTGAGAAAAAATTCGATTTTGAGATCCCGCCTTTTTTGTACATAATGTACATAATTTTTCTCTACTGTGCGATCTTCCTCGGCGAAGTCAGAAGCTTTTATTACATCGTTCCGCACTGGGACGATTTCCTGCACTGCTGTTCAAGCATGATGACGGGAATGTTCGGTTTTATGCTCGTTGCCATTTTGAACCGTAACAGCCATGTGGCTATTAAGCTTTCCCCGGCGTTTATCGCGTTGTTTGCATTTTCGTTTTCCGTAACATTCGGCACATTATGGGAAATATATGAATTTGCTTTTGACGGAGCATTGGGACTGAACATGCAAAAATTCGCACTTGAAAGCGGAGAACAGCTCATCGGCCGCAAGGCGCTGAACGATACGATGACCGATATCATCGTCGATTGCTGCGGTGCATTTGCAGCATCAATGATAGGCTATTTTTCGCTGAAGCTGAAAAAGGGATGGACTTACTCTGTCATTTTCGACGAAAAACAGAAGCCGTAAAATGTTGTAGAATGTTTTTTTGATGAACAAACAAGCCGGATCACACAGACCCGGCTTGTTTTATGTTAATATGTTATCCTCGGAAGAACAAATCTTCATGATGCCGTGACACCATACGATTCATCTGAATCTGACAAAAGGTATAAGCGACAGCCACAGTCTTGTGCGTTTATGCTGCCAATGTTTTTTTGCACTTCCGTGATTTCTGTGTATCTCACCGTTGATATACTTCAGCTCTGACGCAAAACGACGCAGCCTGAGAAGCAATTTTACCAACATAGCAACGATCAGTACGATAACAACGATCCCGGCTATAAGCAGAAGATCGCTCAACATTTGTTCTTTCATGTAATATGCCCCGTTTCATAACCGTCCGGCACGCCGGACATTCAATGTTTATTAGTTTAAGTAATTTCGTTTACTTAACTTCCAAGTATTATATCACACAATATTATTTTTTTCAATACATTTTATTAAATTTACTAAAAATTTCAATATATTTAGTCTGCTTTTAATACTTATATTTCATATTCCGTGCCGCGGATCGGGCAAATTATATTGACTTTTGTCAAATTTTGTACCTGCTCTTTTGCATATGTGCAGTTACTCTCCGACATATGTACGGGAAAAAGCACCGGGATATTTGCGCGTTCGGCGATATCTGCCGCTTCCCGCAGTGTCGAATGCCCGCACGAAACGCCTCTCGGCGCATTTGCATCCGGCATATCTCCCACTCCAAGTGTGCTGTCATGAATGAGCGCATCTGCATCTTTGAAAAAGTCCGCAAGTGCAGGCGTATACATCGTATCTCCGCTCGCGGCAAGCGTTTTGTCCCCGTCAGATAGCCTGTACGCAAGCGCCTGTACGGGATGGCGGCTCGACGCCACAAAAACATTCACTCCGTCCGCATCAAAGCTCTCCCCTGCTTTTATACCTATCACTCTCGGGCGCGGAAGCTCCTTATAGAATGTATCAAGTTGCAGAAAATCATATGCAAGCTGCATAACTCGTTCAACATCCTCCGACGGGCCGATGACCGTCAGTTCATCAAGTGGCACCGCACGCTGATGTATAAACGAGAACAGCAAGCCTGCCAATCCGATATAATGGTCGTGGTGCATGTGTGTGAAAAAGATATACCGTATTTTTGATAAGTCCGTGTCTGTCGCCCGAAGCGCACCGAAAACGTCGAAGCCGCAATCAAAAAGCATGTTACCGTTTACCAAAAAACACGGACTGTCATTATTCTTATCCGGTGTACTCGCCGTAGTACCCAAAAATTTAATCTTCATATCTTTTGCTCCTTTGTATCTGTTTCTTTCTTCCGTGTCCTCCTGTGCATCGGTTGTTTCGATTTCATTCTATAAGTGCGCTGAGCGCTCCCTTAAGTTCATCAACTCGCGCCTGAGCCTTTTCGCCTGAATCGGCTTTGGCAAATATATATATTTTGAGCTTAGGCTCTGTGCCCGACGGACGTATCACGAACGAACAACCGTCATCGAGCTTATACCCGAGTACATTCGACTTCGGAAGCGTTATCTTCGTTTCGCCGTTTTTATTCTTGGTTACGGAAAGCTTGTAATCGCTTACCTCGATAACATGTGCGCCCGCGATCTCCCTGATCGGCTCTTTTCTTATTTTCTCCATTATACCGCTCATTTTTTCCATTCCGGAAGCGCCCTCAAATGCAAATGATACCGTTTGGTTTCTATACCAGCCGTACTTATCATACAGCTCATTCAGTGCATCTACGAGTGTTTTTCCGCATTCCTTATAATACGCCGTCATATCGCAAACGAGCATCACCGCGCTGACGGAATCCTTATCGCGCGCATGGTCGCTCATGAGATAGCCGTAGCTTTCCTCAAAGCCGAGCAGATAATCGCGCACCCTGCCTTCGCTTTCAAGCCCCGAGATTATCTCGCCGATGAATTTGAAGCCCGTAAGCACGTTTTCAAGCTTTACTCCGTAATTCTTTGCAACATCCGCCACCATCGCGGTGGTAACTATCGTCTTTACCGCCACGGGATGCGCGGGCATCGTATTGTTTTCGATATGTGCGCGGCAGATGTAATCAAGCATCAGCACGCCCATCTCATTGCCGGAAATAAGCACATATTCTCCGTTATGCCTTACAGCCGTACCTACCCTGTCAGCATCGGGATCGGTCGCTATAAGGATATCACTCTGCTTCTTTTGCGCAAGCTCTATTCCCTTTTGCAGTGCCTCGCGTATTTCGGGATTCGGATACGGGCATGTCGGGAAATTACCGTCGGGCATTTCCTGCTCCGGCACGACATCTATATCCGTTATCCCCATTTTACCGAGCAAGCGCATTACCGGCATTTTCCCCGTGCCGTTAAGCGGAGTATATGCTATCTTCAGATTTTTTACCGCATCCGCATTCTTGCATACGCGGCGTGAATATACGGTGTCAATGAATGCCTGCACCGTCGAATCGGGAATGGTTTCGATAAGCCTGTCGTTTTCATCCGCCATTTGTACCGCGAACATATCCGTTTTGTCGATATACGAAAGTATCGCATCCGCCATTTCCGGACCTGCCTGACATCCGTCGGGTCCGTACACTTTATAGCCATTGTACTTGGCGGGATTATGGCTTGCTGTTATAACTATACCGCCGTCGCACTTATAATATCTTACCGCGAATGAAAGCATCGGTGTCGGCATAAGTTCATTATAAATATATACCTTTATGCCGTTCTTTGCCATTATTCTTGCGCTTACGCGCGCAAAAAGCTCCGAATTTATTCTTGAATCGTATGCGATGGCTATCGAAGGTGACTCAAAATTCTCTTTAAGATACCTTGCGAAGCCCTCCGTCGCTTTGCCGACTGTGTAAATGTTCATGCGGTTAGTGCCCGCGCCGAGTACGCCTCTCAAGCCCGCCGTACCGAATTCAAGATCCCGGTAAAAGCTGTCGGATATCTCGTTTGCGTCATCCCTCATTTTTTCAAGCTGTGAACGTACCTCATTATCCAACCCGGGCTGTGAAAGCCAAAGGTCATATTTTTCCTGCTCAGTCATGCTGATGCCTCCGTTTTAATATAATTGAAACTGAATATATTACAACTCCTCCGGCGCAAAGTATCGCCGAAACAGCTATGAATACCGTAAAGCCGTCGATAAACTCATCGCTCGGTTGCTTAAGCGTCCATCCGAACGGCTTATCATCCTCCGCTTGTTCATCAATGATAACCTTCTTTGCTTCGGCAAGCTCGGAAAGATCGCTATTCGTCTGTATTATTGACGAAGTTGCAAACTCCTTGTAATAAGTATTGCGCGCGCCGGAATAACTGTCAATGCCGCTTATTTTGAACGAATCTCCGTCTTCAAGCCCCTGTGTCTGTATCCTTAGGACACTTTTGCCGCTGAGATGCGAATCAGGTACATAGCCAAGCTCATCGTTTGCCTTTTCGGGAACATCATAAAGCCCCGAAAGTTCAAATTTCGCCGTAACGCCTGCGCCGAGCTTGACGAAGCCGGATGCTATTGATGTCACTTTTTTGCCCGCGTCGCCGGAGTAGCCTACATGCACCTGAAATTCGGCATCCTTTGCCGACATATTTGTGATATACAGAGTTACCGTATCATTTTCGGCATTATAATGTCCCGTACATCCCATAAGAAACAGCATATATGCGTTCCCCGACATATCCTCTTTGTGAAGCGTGCAGAGCAATGCGCCCGTTCCGGCTGCCGAAACGCTGACCGAGCAAATCAACATAAATAAACACAGAATAGCGCAAAGTGTTTTTTTCATACCGTCACCCCTGCCTGAATTTTATACTTTACTTATTATATTGTATCATCACATAGGATTTTTTTCAACTTAAAATTTTTATTTTGCCATTCATTTTTCGACATATCCGCGCAAATTCCGTTTTCTGCAATACTTGTTCCGCTCCTTTTTTTCAAGCCATAATTGAATATCGTATGTATTTTATCACAAAAGTAATGTATTGACAAATTAAAACTGTTGTTTTTTTCTCAAAATATGCTAAAATATAAGCATGCAAAATTTTCGGAGGTCACAATATGCAAAACGAAGCCGATCTGCATTATCTTCAACTTTTATCAAAGAGCTACCCTACCGTCGAAAGTGCCGGCGCGGAGATCATGAATCTTCAGGCAATACTCGATCTGCCCAAAGGCACCGAGCATTTCATTTCCGATATCCACGGTGAGTACGGCGCATTCAGCCATGTACTCCGAAACGCATCCGGCGTTATCAAGGGACACATCGACCGCGTATTCGGTGATACGCTGGAGCATAGTGAAAAAAAGAAGCTCGCAACGCTCATATATTACCCCGAAAAAAAACTTGCACTGCTTGAAAGCACGGTCGCCGACACCGATATACTCTACCGGGATATACTGCACAAAATGATACTTATGTGCCGTTCGATATCGTCAAAATACACCCGTTCAAAGGTGCGCAAGGCGATGCCGCAATCTTATGCTTACATAATCGAAGAGCTTTTGCATGAGGACGAAACAAGCAAGGATAAGCACAGATACTACGACAACATAATTTCAACAATAATACGGCTCGGCATGGCAAACGATTTCATTTGCAAGCTCGCACATCTCATACAGCGGCTTGCGATCTACAAGCTTCACGTTATCGGTGACATTTTCGACCGCGGACGTGACGGAGCAAAGATCATGGACACGCTTTGCGAATACCACTCCGTTGACATTCAGTGGGGAAACCACGATATAAGCTGGATGGGCGCAGCGGCGGGCTGCCGTGCGCTGGTGTGCAACGTTATAAGAATACAGGCGCGTTACGGCAACCTTGACGCGCTGGAGGAAGATTACGGCATCAATCTTGTGCCGCTTGCAACATTCGCATTAAATGCTTACCGTGACGATCCGTGTACGCAATTCACTCCTGCCGGTTCCGACCCGCTCGACGGAGAAGCCGAAACCGCGCTCATTGCAAAAATGCACAAAGCGATAACAGTGATACAGTTCAAGTGCGAAGCCGAAATAATAAAGCGCAATCCCGACTTCAAAATGAATGACCGCATCCTGCTTGACAAGATATCCGGCGGCAAGGTAACGGCGGATGGGATCGAATACAGTCTTAACGATACTTTTTTCCCGACAGTATCGCCCGACGCGCCGCTTGAGCTGACAGGCGAGGAAAGAGATGTACTTGAAAAGCTTACCGTATCGTTCAAAAACAATGAAAAGCTCAAGAAGCATGTGCGCTTTCTTTTTGCGCACGGCAGTATATACAAGGCATTCAACTCAAATCTCATGTTTCACGGCTGTATCCCGTTGAATTCCGACGGTGACTTCAAAACCGTGCGTTTCAACGGCACATATCTATTCGGCAAGGATTATCTTGATGCCGCCGAGCGTGCGGTACGCGGAGGTTATTTCAACAGATCCGACCGTATCGAACAGCAAAAATGCCTTGATTTTACTTGGTATTTATGGTGCGGACCGGATTCGCCGCTGTTCGGCAAGGATAAAATGGCGACATTCGAAAATTACTTTATCGACGATCCCGCCGCATCGACAGAAAACCGTTCGACATATTACGAGCTTCGCAACATTCCCGAAATCATCGAACGTATTTTAGATAACTTCGGTCTCGATCCCGAAACCGCGCACATCGTGAACGGTCATGTCCCGGTAAAGGTCAGCAGTGGTGAAAAACCTGTCAAGGCAGACGGTAAGCTGTTCGTTATCGACGGCGGCTTTGCCAAAGCATATCAGTCTGTTACGGGCATAGCCGGATATACGCTCATATACAATTCACACGGACGCATACTTGTTTCACACGATCCGTTCGAATCCGAGGATGCGGCTGTCATCAATGAAAAAGACATCCACTCCTCTACCGTTGAATCTCAGTATTCCGACAAGCGCATCCGCGTTTCCGACACCGACACGGGAAAGGAAATAAAAAAACAAATAGCCGACCTTGAAGCCCTGCTCGGCGCATATAACAAAGGTATCATCAAGGAAAGTGCGGATAAGGGAAGGTAAACGTACTTTGGCAGTGATACACAAACAATGACCATTTGCCATTCTTTACAAAAGTCACTCAACATCATGCAACAAATACCAGTCTATTGTCCTACAGAATTAAAGCATTACGCAAAAAGCTTTGTGTTTTAATAGCATAACACAAACGTCTAAGGAGAAAAAGATGTCACTCATTAAATGCCCGGAATGTGGAAAACAAATTTCCGACAAGGCAGCTTCTTGTCCAAACTGTGGATTGCCTTCAGAATACTTCAATCCTCAAAGTTCACTACAAAATACACCCACAGATATCAATTACAGCGGACTTTCAAATGTTTTGATCTCTTTTGACAGCGATTATGCCTTGCTGTTTTCCGCAGATCATTACATAACCCAACGAGAAAAACAGCATTTACATGATACATACGATAATTATTATACTTCGCTTAAGAGCAAACTCATTTTTCAGTATGTTTGTAACAACGCATCCGCTTTTCGGATTGACATTGATGCTTTGAAACTCTTTCTCAGGAGAATGCACACTCTTGAAGAAAACATTACAACGCATAACACAGACTATATTGACAGAACGCTCGTTAAAGAAAAAGAATACTTTGACAGTATTCTGACGGATATTGACCCGAACATCAAACTTGATGACGAACAAAGGCGTGCTGTAATAACGGATGATGACTATTGTTTGCTCGTTGCGGGAGCAGGTGCCGGCAAGACAACAACAATGGCTGCCAAAGTTAAGTATTTGGTTGAGAAGAAGCATATTAACCCGGAGGAGATAATAGTAATTTCCTATACCAATAAAGCAATCGGCGAACTTAGAGGCCGCATTAACAAGGGCTTAAAAATACCCGCTAAAATCTGCACATTCCATGCATTTGCTTTTGAGATTGTCAAACGCTTTTCGGTTGAACCGCCTGAAATAAATTTTTCGTCATATCAAATCGTTTTTGATATGCTGGAAAAATCCATTTTCAATAATAAGCGGTTAATGAGAAATCTTGTATTGTTTTTGGGATATTACTTTGATTTGACAGAAGATGTTTTCAAGTTTGATAATCTCAATCAGTACCATCTTTATAAAGCTTCACAAGACTATGAAACATTAAAAAGCGGTTTAGGCGAATATATCAAAAAGGTGGAACAGCAAAGAAGCAAAAGGGTAAAAACCATCACCGGAGAATATTTGCGTTCTGTTCAGGAAGTTCAGATTGCCAATTTCTTATATCTTAAC
>JAZRZN010000063.1:0-43224 GCA_045601365.1 Clostridia bacterium
ATTTTATCATGTCGCGTATTCCCTTGTGTCATTGCGAGGAGCAACGCGACGTGGCAATCCATATGTGTGCAAAAGTTACTTTAACGCCAAGCATGGATTGCCACGCATCCTGCGGATGCTCGCAATGACACGATATATAAAGATATAAAACACACTGTACTTTCCTGCCACCCTCTTCGCACTTGCGGAACGGTCAAGACCGTTCACTACGGTGTCACGCAGTATAAAATGGGACTTTTTTAACAGCCCCTTATAAAAAACAGAGACGATCGCCGTCTCTGTTTGCTTTTTGTGAAATTTTTATCAATTATCTGCCTTGATATAGCTCTTTCCGTCATCGGAGGCTTCACCGACATATTCGCCGTTTTGCGTATATACTTTTCCGTCATAAAGCATAAGCTTGCGTCCGTCGGAATCAACAACCTCCTGCGGTCCCAAGATCGCCCATATAGCAGTGAAGAAAAATACACACAGCTTAATGGCAACTCCCCAGCCGGATATCAACATTGATTTCAAAAGCTTCTTTTTAAGAAAATCGGGACATTTTTTTGCTGTGGTTTTATATATCAAAATTCCCAAAGCAAATAACCCAACGCCTAAAAGCGAATATAAAAGTGCAACTGCTTCACCCTCGGCAAAGACCGTTGCGATCCCCGTGATGAACATTGCGATTCCGGCGAAGATAAAATCACAGAATAAATATGCTTTTATTCTTCCGTATACTCCAAATGCTTTGTAAGTTCCCGTGACCTCTGATTCCTTCTTCGCAACTATGATCAAAAAAATCAATACTGCTATAGCAACTACTACCAACAAGGCTCCCATAAAAATACTCCACCTTTTCTATTTTTTGTCCTTTGTAAAAAAATGAAAAACAACAATATTCAATTCTCGGCAAAATACTGCTTTTTCCGCATAATTACATAAGGCACTTTTAATTATATACCTATTGGTTTAATATGTCAACCATTAGATTATTATTTTTTGGAAAAAAAGTTGATATACTATAATTGTTAGTTAAATTCATATTTATTGAGGTAAGCTGACTTGGATGAGAATTTGTTAAAAGGAATGGGAAAAAGAATAGCCGCTCGCAGGAAAGCTTTGGGAATAACTCAGGAAGAGATAGCTGAAAAGCTTGATGTATCGACACAGATGATTTCCAATCTTGAATGCGGAAAAAAAGCGATCCGATTGCAAAATCTTGTAAAATTATCGGAGATATTGAATATAAGTATTGACTATCTGCTTACCGGAAAGCAAATGATAAGCAATGATTATTCGGAAACGGCAAGGCAGCTGTCAAAGCTTGATGAGCGCGACTTTTCAATGATAAAAATACTGATACATTATTGTATTGACGGAAAATAATAAGTATTCCTCAGTAAAAGCCGGAATGTCTATCGAATAACCGACGACACACCGCCGTCAGTTATCCGACAGACATTAGTAACTTCTGTATTTTTTTCAAATCTTGCAAAAATTACTTCTCCACGCCCCACATACCGAGATTTTTTAACGGCTCACCGCGCTTGGTCAGCGGTGCGCGGTTTTCAAGTTCTGTTTTATTTATCGCAAAATGGCGAGGCTCAAGCGGAATCGGACGCGCGATCGTCTCCGAAGCATATGCAGGTTCATACATGAACACACCCGAATAATCTATTTCATCAAGCTTATCCATTATCGCCACCCAATCGTTTTTGCCTTCTCCGGGAAGCCAATGACGTTCGTTTATAAAATCGTAATCCGAAATATGCACAGTCACGAGTTTATCTTTCACTTTTTCAAGAAAATCAATATTGTTTTCGGTCAGCAGGTGATTTGAATCGAAGCAAACGCGCAGTGAAGGATGAGCGCTTATCAGCTCAAGTATTTCGTCGCTTGAATGTCCGAGGCATGTGCGCGGAAGATCCTCAACGGCAAGCGTTATGCCTGCATTATCGGCACATTCGCCGAGCGCGAAAAGCGTTTGCTTTGCACGCTTCATTGCTTCAAGTCTGTCTTCGTTTTTTATCGGCTCACCGCTCGGATGGATTACCGCGTATTGGAAACCGTTTTCGGCGGCACGCCTGATCCATTCGGATTGATACTTTTCGGTAAAGCTTCTGATGTTTTTGTCAAGTGAAGCGGGATCAATGACATCAAACGGGGCAAAACGCAGATGGAATGACCATTTTTCGATCCCTGCCGCATCCGCCTTGCGGCATACATCTTCAAGGTCAAGTGAATCGTACAGCTCGCCTGCTACACAGATTTCCATTGCGTCCACGCCTGATTTTTTATATAATTCGAACATTTCGCTGTTAAGCATATGGAATTTCGTCGAAAGTCCGACTTTTCTTTCATATTTCATGATTTACGCCTTTCTGAGAATGTCTCCCTCTTTGAGATCGAACGGACAGTTTATGACTATCGTTTCCTGCGGATGCGGCGCGACGCTGACCTTTTCGCCGTCACCGTTATACATGTTTTCGACCGTAAACGAAAGACCTATCGAATCCGTTGAAATCACCTCAAACGTGTCGCCCTCGCAGAAGTGATTGCGCTGTTCAAGCGTCAGTCTGCCGTTCTCACATGATTTCACAACTCCCGCAAACACCTTGTCCTGCTTATATGCCATATCGTCATCGGGAGTATATCTGTTCAGCTCACCGAAATAGAATCCCGACGAGTACGGGCGGTGGCTTACACAGTCAAGCTCACGCGAAAGCAGTTCAAGCGGTGCTGTCTTATCTATTGCATGGCGGTATGCATTGACCACTGTCGCAACATAGTACGGCGATTTCATTCTGCCCTCTATCTTGAATGAAGTTACACCGCATTCAACAAGCTTATCAAGAAAATCTATGCATTTCATATCGCGTGACGAAAGAAGCGTAGTGCCGTTTTCGCTTTCCTCAACGGGGAAAAACTCGTTCGGGCGCGTCTGCTCAACGAGATGATAACGCCAACGGCACGGCTGTGTGCATTCACCGCGGTTGCCGCTCCTGCCCGTCAAATACGAGCTGATAAAGCATCTGCCGGAATACGCCATGCACATCGCGCCGTGTACGAATGCTTCTATTTCAAGATCTTCGGGTATTTTTGAAGAAAATTCGGCTATATTGTCAAGCGTCATTTCCCGGGCAAGCACTATCCGTTTAACACCCATTGAGTGATAGACGTTCGCCGCATATGCGTTTTGGCAGTTTGCCTGCGTGGAAACATGGATATCAAGTTCAGGTGAAGCTTCGCGTATAGCCGCGATAACTCCGAGATCGGACACTATAACGGCATCGACATCAGAAGCTTTCAACTGCTTTGCATATTCCTTTATGCGTTCAAATTCGTTATCCCTTGCGAACGAATTGACCGTTACATATATTTTTTTATTCCTTTTGTGCGCAAAATCAACGGCTTCGCCGATTGCTTCAAGGTCAAAGCCTGTCGTTTTACTGCGGAGCTGCATAAACGGGCCTCCGAGATAGACTGCGTCAGCTCCGAATTTTATTGCGGTTTTAAGACATTCCATATCCCCTGCGGGAGCAAGTAATTCAAGTTGTTTCATGTTTTTACCTCAGTGATTTGAAATACAGTCCGTTGGTGCGTTCAAATGCGGGCGTATCGCCGCGTTCGAACATTTTTACGGTTTCAAGCACCTCATGCGGAGTTTCGAGATTGAAATAAAGCATAAAGAAATCGGCATGAACGTTTTTATCGCCGATATACAGCGGCACGGAATTCAACAGCGTTGTAAATTTTTTACCGTTGCACATCAGCGTAAATTCCGTATTCAGCCTGTCACGCATTTTTGTTTTTCCGTTGCAATCGGCACAGCCTCTTTTGCCTTGCGCAGGACATGCCCTCATACGCATCAGAGGAAGATATCCGTAGCCGATAAGCCCGCACGGAACAGGCTTTTGCAGGTCTCTGTAATTTTTTACACTGCTTTCAAACGATATCAATGCTTTGTCTGCACCGAATGCCTTAACGGTCTCCAATGCTTCGGAATTAAGTATATTCATCCCGTATCCCGCAATCGGGTCAAGTCCCGTATCAAGTGCAACCCCTATAGCACCGATGTTTTCGCACAGTGCGTATTTCAGGTCAAATTTCTCCTTTACCTCTGTCAGCCTTTTGATAAAAGCTCCTTCATCCGATGTGAAGAGCAGAGATGGTATTTCTGCCGCGACAAGCTTGAATTTTTGCATTATTTCCGTGTTTATCTCTTCAGGCGGAAGTATGATCCCGTACTTGCCGTCAAGCTCAGATGCTTGCACACGCTTTGTCAGTCTTATCCAGTTGTTTTCGGTATTATGTTCGTATGTGCATATGTTGAAATCGTATGTTTTTATCTCATATTCGCTCTTTTGCGCACGTTTTTCGGTCAGCTTTTCCACTGCGTCGCGCCGAAGTGCATTGAGTGCCGAAGCAGGGATATTAAGTCCGCTTTCGGTATCGAGTGCAAGCTGTTCTATAAAATACGGTGTACCGCCTGTCTTTTTGAGTTGCTTGAGAAGCTCGTCCTTTTCAAGCGGATGGCTTATTGCCTTTTGCGCATCTGCTCCGTAAGCTGTGACACCGTTTGTTCCGTCGGATAGGAAAAGCTCACACGGCTTATTCTCATGCATAGTGAATTTTCCGTTCAGCGGGACGCTTTGAAGCTCATTTCTGTACGATGCTTCTATGCTTTTTAATACCGACGAGGACGCTTCAACATCGTCCTTGCCGCGATGCCCGAACATATCAAGCGTGCGCTTGCCGGTAATATAGCCGTCGGTAAAGCCGGAACGGGAGAACACCGAACGCAGTGTATCTTTATCGTAGCTTTCGCCGTTAAGCGCGCGCCTGCATGCACTGACTGCGCAGGCAACATATTCGGGACGCTTCATCCTGCCCTCTATTTTGAACGATTTTACGCCGGCTTCGCGGAGCTTAAGGATATAGTCGATATGCGACATATCCTTAAGTGACAGCGCATAGTCACGGTCACGCACGCGGAAATCGAGCCTGCACGGTTGAGCGCACAGTCCGCGGTTGCCGCTGCGCTGACCGAGCAGTGACGAAAGATAGCATGCACCCGACATGCACATACAAAGTGCGCCGTGAATAAACACTTCGACTTCAAGAGAGGTCGAGGCGCATATTTCTCTTATTTCATCAAGTGACAACTCACGCGACAGCACTACGCGCGAAAAGCCAAGCCGTTCAAGCATTTTTACGCCGTGAACGTTATGTACCGTCATTTGTGTGGAAGCATGCATCTCCAAACCCGGAATGCATCGGCGGATGATCCTTGCAAGTCCGAGATCCTGAACTATCACCGCATCCGCTCCCGCGCGGGCGACACTTACGGCATCTTCATATGCGCTTTGAAGCTCATTTTCGCACAAAAGAGTATTCAGCGTCACATGCACCTTTACGCCGCGGATATGGCAATACCGCACCGCATCGCAAAGCTCTTCAAATGTAAAGTTTTTAGCTTTTCTTCTCGCATTAAAGCTTCCGTAGCCGAGATATACCGCATCCGCGCCGGAGTGTACAGCGGCTTCAAGCTGTTCACGCGCTCCCGCAGGAGCAAGTATTTCAACCGAATTTATCATAACACACCCTCATAATACAATTGTATCACATAGTAAAGTTTTTGGGAACAAAAAACTTTTACTTTGCTTTGATTCGCAAGTCTTGCAAATCATCGTAATAATACAATATCTGCTTTTGCGGCGAAAGCGTTTTGCCGCAAGTGCAGCCATCAATATAAAAAACACAACGTTCCCGTGTCATATTTCGCCGTATTTTGCCATATCTTTCTTTTGAAGATACAAATTCTATTTTGGAGTGTGATGTTTTATGGCATGTTCTTCCTGTTCAACAAATGATTTTTCCGGTTGTTCACAATGCGGAAACAGCAATAATTCAAATTTGCTGTTTTTCTTTCTTGCATTGCTCGCGCTTAACGGAAACAATTCTTTCGGCACGCAAAACGATCTCTTGCTGTTCTTTTTGTTGCTCGCATTGCTGTTCGGAAGCAACGGTAACGGATTGTTTTCGTCATGCGGTAACAACGGGTGTTCATCGTGCGGATGTTCGAACGGCTGTTCATGCGGAACGGCTTGATAAAAGCGTATATCTTTCCGATAGCAAAAGCGGACATATACCGACGCATTCATCCGTGCGCCCCATGTCCCCTTTTCAAAGGTCGTGTACTGTAAAAAACGCTCCCGGCATGTGCGGTGCCGGGAGTATCCTTCATTCTTTTTTACCTGTCAGTAACAGTTTCAACTTATGTTTCGCCTTAACAAGCAAGCTTATCATACGCTTATATTGCAGGCGGATCGGAAAGCATTTCACCCACACGCGGGAATACAAACGGTAAAATCTGTTGTTGCAATCAACATATCTGTTCCGACGGTAAAAGCCGACAGCAACACCTATCACCTTATCGAACGGAACATGCTCATATGCTACGCAGTTATCACCTATTATAATATATTCATTTTCCTTTACATCGACTATCCGATGCAATATATATCTTTCTCCGCGTTTGTAAAGCGGAACATCGTATTTTTTCAGAATGCCTTTTACCGGCTTTACTACTATATTATCACGTCTGTTTTTAAGCAAAGGATACATGCTCATGCCGACCGTAGTGCTTAAAAAAATGCCCTCTTTTTCAAGAATATCCTCAATATGTACACTGCTGTTTTGGAGCTTTTCAAGCCCATCGAGCATCCTGCGTATATCCTCAAGGATCTCATCGGCTGAAACATCGTATTTTTTTGACATTTCCACCGCGACGGAATCCGGCGTGTTTCCTTTACAAAGCATAGAGAATATCTCTGCGGCGGAATCATTCAATCGTATCATCCCGCTGAAGCTTTTGCTCGTTTCCCCGACGGGCACTACTATGTTTTGACCGTTGACCTTGCGTATTCTGAAATCGGAAAACTCCATAATACTACCCCACTGTTTTTTTCCATATATACGGATAACAGTATAGCACAAGATATATTTTTTAACAAGGAAAAAATATATACCGCGTGCATTTTCGACAAAACGGCTTGACGCATATGTGAATTCTTTTTTATAATAATGTCTGATGAACGCTTTCGTCGCAAAAGCAGACATTATTATAATGCCGATCAACAACAGCAAAACGGTAGTTTTATATTACAAACGGAAGGAACAGAAAAAAATGAATAACGCAGTTATCTATATACACGGCAAGGGCGGTAATACTTCGGAAGCCGAGCATTACATTCCGTTGTTTCCCGATCGCGAGATCATGGGTTTTGACTACCGTTCCGAAACGCCGTGGGACGCAAAAACAGAATTTTCCGCATATTTTGGCAAAATACGCAAGCAATACGACCGCGTCACCGTAATAGCCAACAGCATCGGTGCATATTTTATAATGACCGCACATCCGCCGATCGAAAAGGCTTATTTCATATCACCTATAGTCGATATGGAAAAGCTTATCATCGGCATGATGTTGCGGGCAAATATAACCGAAGATGAATTATACGATAAAAAAGAAATAAAAACATCTTTCGGAGAAACGCTTTCGTGGAAATATCTTTGCTACGTCAGAAATAATCCGATAGAATGGCATATCCCGACACATATTCTCTACGGTGAAAACGATATGCTTACCTCATATGAAGCGATCGTCGGTTTTGCCGAAAAAACAGGTGCTTCACTTACCGTAATGAACGGCGGAGAGCATTGGTTCCATACCGATGTTCAGATGGCATATCTTGATTCGTGGATAAATGCCTTATGTAAATAACGCTTACTTTTGCGGCGAAAGCATTGCGCCGCAGATATAAAAGGAGACGGCTGTGCATGCGATACTTTTGTACCGTTACAAAGCCGTCTCTTTCGGTTTTGGTTAAAGCTCCGATACGGATGCGATGCTGTTGAAGATATTCAGCCAATGCACCGGACCGCCGGTGCCGTTATACGGCAGACGTTCAACTTCAAGCTCTTCTATCTTATCTATCCTGCCCTCAAGGTAATCGGCAAGCGTGCGCTGTGCCGAAGCAATACGGAATATCATACCGCCGTAATGACGGTCTGCCACATCCCAACCGAGCGGCTTATATATTTTATACCAATTCTTGCGATGTTCCTCATGAAGTGCTTCGAATTTCTCCTTAAGTGCGGCAAGATCGCCCGCAAGATACGAGAGTGTTTCTTTGTCACCTGCGGTATATGCCTTGTACAGCTTGATGCCAAGCTCTGATTTTATCGAAAGTACTTCGGCGGCGAGACGGCTCATACGAAACATATCGTTGAATTCACCGTTTCTTGTTTCGGCGACGCGAAGCTTTCGGGCAAGTGCTTCATAATGCTCATTCATGCTGTAGCCTTCAAAATTCTTATCAAGAATACCGCACAGTACATCCTGCCACATAAGCTGACGCGATGTATTGACATTGAACGAATCCGGCTCGCCCTTGCACTGCGGAGTATTATCAAACATATCAAGTGCGCGGAAATCCTCAACATTACCGCCGGTAATGAATGCGAAGTGATCGGCAAAGGCTTCATAATCGAATTTTTCCGAATATCCGCATTCGGCGTATATCTGTGCGCCCACAAGATTTACGGTTTGCATTATTTCCGCACCGTGATCGCCCCATGTTGTGATGAACACATCCCGCACGCCTCTCTTTTTACATGCATCAAGCGCCTTGACAGACGACGAAAGCGTATGTTCAAATGCAAGCCCGTAGCCGAACCACGCCCAACAGCCGCCGGCATATATTATGTTCTTGCTGAGCTTGAACTGGCGGTCGAGCAGAACATTTATGTCGAAGCCCTCACGTTCGTCAAAATCACCGTAATACCAGAAAACGCAATTCATGTTTTCCGGCACGGATCTTGAAATATCGGCAGGCAATTCCTTTTGGGAATTATAGTATGTATCGCCGTAGGGAGAGAAGAACATATCATCCCACATAAGCGGGATAAGCCCGTGCTTCTTTACTATTTCATTTACGCGTGCAAGATGCGGCTTCATTATTTCAACAGGCGGAACATATCCGTTTTTCTTAAGATACTGTCCCGTACCGAGCTGCCATGCCTCATCCATACCGATATGTATTTTTTTAGAACGGAACGGCGATGCGGCGGCAACGATAAGGTCTTCAATAAACTTGTATGCTTTTTCTTCACCTACAAGCAAGCAGCTCGGATAATCGGTTATATCCGCGTATACGCTCCAACGCAGAACGCCTTCAAGATGTGCAAGCGTCTGTATGCACGGATACATTTCGATGCCGAGCGCATAGGCATAGTCGTCGTATTCCTTAAGCTCACTGAGCTTGTATGTGGGACGCATATATCCGACATACGGCTGATTCGGCACTTCGATGTTGTCCTCAAGATACAGCATACAGGTGTCAAGTCCCATAAGTGCAAGCTTGCGCAAAGTGTATCTGAGCGTTTCGGCATTGAACGCGCCGTTGGCGTGGCAAAGATCGAACATTATGCCGTTTGAATCGAATTGCGGTGTTTCATTTAACGAAAATTCCGTTTTGCCCTTTTGAATGGCTTCAACAGTCAGCGCGAGCGCACGGAAAAAATGACATTTTTTTTGATAGAAAATATCGCATTCGTTCCCCTTGAACTCGGCTTTGAGTGTCGGAGCATCACAACGGTGCAATGTAAAGCGATACCCGCCTTCACCTATGTCAAATCCGAGATCGTCTGACAGGATACGCAAGCCGTCCAGCACCTCTTCGGCATTGATAAAATTGATTTTTTGCATTTTCGTCAAGCTCCTTTTCTCTTTCGATCCTACATGCTATTTTACATGGCGTACAAGAAAATTTCTATGTAAATATTGCCTAAAAATATGCTGATATTATCGGTATACCGACATTTTGAACCCGGCAACGGCTGTTTTTTACCGTCCGTTCGTTTTTCCGGGCAATACAGCATAATTATGATGTTGCAGATGCGCCGTCAAGTCGGCAGCCGGTAATTGTGTGGTATCGTCTTAACCTTTCCAACGCCCGATGCCGCAGAAAAATTCTTTGCCCTCAGCAAAGGCGGCTTTCACTTTTCGTTGCAGTGATGTTTTTTCATCAAGCGACGCGCTCGGCTCAGTCACATGAAAAAGGTTCCACAGGATATCATCCTTGCAATTTGCTCCGGGCGTTACATCGAACAACTCATAAAATCTGTAAATGTTTGAGTTTTCGTTGAGCATTTCATGTATTTCTGGCGACAGCAGCCACGAATCGCACTTATATTCGGCGTTTTCGATACCGTAATAGCGTTTCATCAGCTCGCGGCTCTCGCACACCGAACGCAAAACATCTTCGGTTTTAAGATTCCCGCCCGGAATGTGGATATATATTTCCGGCGTTCCGTCATCCTTATACAGCGTTTGAAACTGAAGTATCCCCGCCTCAATGAGATCCCCGCGCACGAAATTCGCAGACCACGCAAGCGCGGTTGTATTTCCGACATTCGATACGATATCTATATACATGCCGAGAGCCGCCTTTTGTTTTTGCACCTGTGCTTCATCAAAGGCGAATCGCCGCATATTTTCATCATGTATTTTGCCGCCGAGCATGAACATAACAATCGGTGTCATCGGCGGTATCCCCTTACGGAACATTTTTTCCGCGCTGTTCGCGGCATACAGCTTTTCAAGCTCCTCCGTTTTTCCGAAATAAAGCGTATCATATATTTTTTCAACAGTCGGCAGAAATTCCGAACTGTTAAGCTCTCTTACACACTCCAATATCGAAGCTTGTCTTTTCTCCTCACCGTAAAAAGATATTCCGAAAAGTACCTGTTCTTCCGACAGCATTTTTATCCCCCGCAAATCAAACATAGCATATCACAAGCAAAAATGCTTGCGCAGCAAGATTTTCTGCAAGGATTATATCATAGTGAAGTCGGTATTGCAACCGTTTTTATTACGAAAATCACTATTGACGCTCCGTCTAAACAATGATATCATTTTGGAAACGCAAAAAAGCATCAACAACGCAGAAAGGCAAGACTATGAAAAAACGGTTTTTAATGACGGATTCATGTGGGGCGCATCGTGCAGTGCGATGCAGCTTGAGCGTGTGCCGCGCGATTCGTTTTATTATTACAAAAAGCTCATCAAAAACGGCGGCATTGATGAAGAATAAAAAAGATATATACTGTCAACGGGTGCGGCAAGCCGCACCCGTAAGCTTTATTTCACTATAACAAGCTGTTGTCCCGGATAGAGCAACTGTTCATTTTCTATATAATTGTACTCCATTATCGTTTCTGTCGTTACGCCCTGCGCACGCGCGATCGAAAATACGCTGTCACCGGGACGCACAACATATATGTAAGCGTCCTTCGGCGGTATCGGGATAGTTATTACCGAACCGATACGTATGTTCCGAACATCGGTTATCTGCGGATTCAGCGCAAGGATATTTCCCGTGGTAGTATTATACTCCTTCGCAAGCAAATATACCGTATCGCCCCGGCGCACGCGATGCCTTTTGTATATTACTCCGTTCCCCGAATACTCATTTACCGATTCGGACGATGCCGCGGCCGTTGTTTCTGTGATCTGCTCATGTTCGGTCGCTACGGGTGTTGCGATGTTTTCCTTTCCCGACGGCTGAGGCGTGCCGCATTGCCCGTTCACAAGCTGTACTATCTGGTAAAATTCCTCGGTAACGGGTATTTTAAGTACATCTCCCGCGATTATCACATCGGGATCCGAAATACTGTTCAACTTTACAAGTGTTTCGAGCGGCACATTGAATTTCAGTGCAATGGCAAACAAAGTGTCCTGCGGACGTATCACATAATCAAAAATTCTCGTAAGCATAATATCACTCCTTCGGAAACATTATATGCAAAGGATAGCGGTATTGCCAATTTTTCAAAAAGATGATACAATATCCGTGGGTGTTGAACATGTATAAAACTATTTCATCGGACGGTGAATTTGAACAGACGATAAGCCGTTCGACTTTCATCGCACGGGCATTCCCCGTCGAAAATGAACAGGATGCAAAACAGCTTATCGCAAAAGAGAAAAAGCTTTATCCCGATGCACGTCACTGCTGTTGGGCATATATTATCGGCGAAGATAAAAACGATATGCGATACAGCGACGACGGTGAGCCGCAGGGCACGGCCGGATTACCGATGCTTGAGGTGCTTCGCAAAAAGGATGTCACCAATGTGCTTGTGACAGTCACAAGGTATTTTGGCGGGATACTGCTCGGCGCGGGCGGACTTGCAAGAGCCTATTCCTCATCGGCAGTCGGTGCGGTAGAAAATGCAGGTATCGCAGAGATGACAGAAACATGTGAGTTCGATATTTTGACAGATTATTCCCTGCTCGCACGCTTGAACAGCATTCTCGGCAAGACCGATTGCTCTGTTAAAAAGACCGATTATCTTGAAAAAGTCACCGTTACCGTATTCGTAAAAAAGGAATACGCCGATTCGTTGACTTTAACCGTGACCGATTCACTTAACGGTAAATGCGAAATTTATAAAAAAAACGAATTTTATTTCCCGTGGAAATAAAAATTTACATAAATTTCTTCAAAATACCGCAAGTGTTTTTAATTAAAATACTTGATATTTTTTTTGTTTTATGTTATCATGTATTAGAGTAAAGGTATTATACACAATTACAGGAGGTAATTTTTATGGCTTCAAGAGCGCAACAAACAAGGAGAAGAAGACGTAACGGTTTTTTGGCTGCCATCGCACTTGCCGTCGTTATTATCGTGATAATCATTATCATTATAGTAAGCATCGCATCGCGCAGCAAAAACTCCGGCAACGTCTCGTCTATCGAAACTCCCACACCGACTAACAATACGACTCTCGCACCCTATTCACCCTCGACCCCGACGCCCGGACCTACCGGTTCATCCGCATCGCCTTCCCCAAGTGCAGGCACGCCGACAAGTGTGATGTATGTTACAAAGGATTCCGTCAATGTCCGCAAAGCGGCTTCGACAGATTCCGACAAACTTACTTCCGTTGACACAGGTACTGCGGTCACCGTGCTTTCTACCGAAAAAAAGGACGGCTTCATCAATGTAAGGCTTTCAAACGGTACAGAAGGCTACATTTTCGCGGAATATCTGTCCGCAACCGCTACATCGACATCATCCGCATCGGCAACGCCCACATCGGCAGCGGCTACGCCGAACACGAGCAAGTCAACTACCATGTACGTTACAGCGGATTCGGTGAACATGCGTAAAGAGGCTTCGTCATCGTCCGACAGAGTAACGCGGCTCAACAAGGATACAAAGGTCACCGCTTATGAGACGAAAGACGGCTGGACATACATTCAGTACAACGGAAAGTACGGATATATTTCCGCGCAGTATCTCAAGAACTCACCTTCGTCGCAGTCTCCCACGGCCTCAAATGTAACACCTACACCGTCGGGCGGCACGACCACTTCCCCGACGCCGACACCCGTACATGCCAAAAGCTTCTCCGAAGTCGGTCTGCCTGACGGGATCGTCAGCGCTCTCGGCGATCAGACAACGTACCTCAGCATGACTAAAGCTCAGCGTTACGTTGATACGGGCGAAGCCAACGGTTTCAAGTATTACAAGATCGCAAAGCTTGATTCGGGTTATTACTTCGTAGCTTACAAGGGCGATGAGGTCAGCGGCTTTACAGACGTCAAAATAACCGACAGCCTGTTGTAAAATAATGTATGCTTTTGCGGCGAAAGCGTTTCGTCGCAAGTGCATTAAAATAAGTATTTTGCAAAAGATATTCCCGCAGGTTCGGCTTGCGGGTTTTCTTTTTAAGGTTTATTATGAAACGAGTCTTATCCGTAATACTTTTTTGCGCGTTTTTATTGTGCGGCTGTAACAGGCAAGTGCCGAGTACCGCCACGGAATATACGCTTCACTGCAGTGAAAGCGATATATTTCCGTTTTTTGCTGTAGACACATCCGACGCGCTGTGGAAAATAGAAAATACATCTGCGCGTATGCTCGGTGCAAATGCGGTTGCCGCCGGGAGCGGCTGTTTTTTGCGCTATACCGACGGCAAGCTTATTTTTGCATGCGATATAAACGTAAAAAACGGTATCACACTTTGCAACATCATGCTTGAAGCCTCAGGCAAAACAGGAAGCATAGGGCATGATGTACGCTTTGATTCACTGCGCGTCGGCATTTCCGGCGAGGTACTGTTCATCGGCAGTAACGATACGCTTTATTATTACAGTGACGGCATTTTGAGCGAAATAGAACAGAATATCGCGCAAGCCGAATTTATCGGCAATGAAACATTTTTGATGCGCAGTAAGTCAGGCAGCTATGTTGACGGCGAATTCCGCTATCCGATATATTCATATTCCGCAGGCTTCCGCAATTACGTCATCGACGCACCTGAGATAATAGCCGCAGATGCCGAAAGCGGACGCGCGTTCATCATCAGAAACCGGCATACCGTGCAAAAGCGCACATCCTCCGTTGAAACTGCCGAATGCTGTATATATTCCGACGGCGAAATAGTTTATGAGATCCCTTCTGTAGTGCTTTCACAGTTTGACAAAAGCGGAACACACCGATATCTGCTTGCCTGTGATGAATCGCTTGCAACGCTCAAGTATGTTCTGTACGGCATCTACAGCAACGAACCGAAGCTTATTTCATCCAACGTAATATCCGGCGAATACATTTCATTTGACCGTCGCGTCTACCGCTTCGAGACCGAGACCGGCGGACAGCCCGTCACCAACATAACCGACGGCGAAAAAGTTTTCGGTTTTCCTGCCGAAAGCGATGTTTCCGGCATATATTTTCTCGGAGATACGCTGTATAAATTCCGCAACGGCACACTTTCGCTTGCCGACGGAACACATATAATCGACGATATAGAGAGCATTTCGGCACAGCGTGACGGTCTGTTCTGCATCAGCGGTACCGAACCGCCGTACAGTGTCTATTTATGCACCGGCAACACGGCCACGCTCATCATAAGTGATGCTGCCACGACCGAACTTAAATATTCCGGCAGTGCAGTGTACTATTATACCGGTGAAAAGGGTTCATATGACCTTGCTTCGGCAAGTTTTTCGGGCAACAAGACAGCACTTATGAGCAATGTTGACACTCGCACCGACTTCGTCTGCGCGTCGGATCATGTTGCGGCAGTGCGCAACGACGGCAAAATGCTGTATATAATATCGCCTTCGGGAATAACCGAAATAACAATACCGGTACAGCATCTCATTACCGGTGAGGCATCATAGACACGGCATTTTTTCACAAACCTATATCATTTACGAAAGGATAGTTTTCATGCGCAAAGACGGAATAAAAAATATCGATCCGATAAACATTATCATGCTCACACTTGCAGGAATGATAAATGCTTTCGGAATAACATTATTTCTTATGCCGGTGAAGCTGTACGACAGCGGGATATCCGGCACATCAATGCTCCTGTCGCAGATAACGCCGGAATATCTTTCACTTTCGCTGTTTCTGCTGTTACTCAACATACCGTTGTTTCTTTACGGTCTTAAGAAGCAGGGCGTGCTGTTTACGTTCTACGCGATCTATACCGTAACGGTATATTCACTATGTTCATGGCTGATAACCGATATCTTGCCGATAGACGTAAGCATCGCTTCTCCGCTTGCGGGAACAGATCTGCTTTTGTGCGCGCTGTTCGGCGGTGTTATATCCGGCATCGGAAGCGGCATAGCTATCCGTTACGGGGGTGCAATGGACGGAATAGAGGTAATGGCTGTAATATTTGCAAAGCGACTCGGGATCACCGTCGGTACATTCGTGATGATATACAACGTGATCCTGTATATCATCTGCGGAACGGTTCTTAAAAGCTGGATACTGCCGCTGTACTCTATAGTCACATACGGTGCGGGACTTAAAACCATAGATTTTATCGTTGAAGGTCTTGAACGTTCCAAATGCGCAATGATAATCACATCTCTTCCCGATGAGGTGTGTGCGGCTATCACGCTTGAGCTTGATTGCGGCACCACAAAGCTCAGCGCACGCGGCGGTTATTCCGATGCACCGATGACGATGATATATTCCGTCGTCAACCGATTTCAGGTCACCCGCCTCAAAACCGCGGTACACAAAGTCGATCCTGATGCATATATAACCATATCAGAGGTCGCCGATGTATTTTCCGCCAATCAGGATATCGGCAAATGACCCGTTCCGAAAAAACTATCAAAAATCAGCGGCACATGTCATTTTTTCGACATGTGCCGCTTTAATTAAAGGAAGGGATTCACTTATTGAAAATAAGCTTCATAGCCTTTCCATCCTGCCAGATAACGTGTGAGGATCAGCCTGTCGTCCGCCGTCACAAACCCGTCACCGTCGATGTCGGCTTTTTCCGCGTCGCAGAGCGCATCATATCCGTCCCAGCCGTCAAGGAAACGGGAAAGTATCATTCTGTCCTTGGCAGTGACCTTGCCGTCGGAATTGATGTCGCCGGGAATGTTCGGAACGAAATTGCAATGCACGACTGTGCTTTGCGGAACATCTGCATCCTTCGAAAGACTTGCCCATTCTTCTTCAGTGCCGCCATAATAGATGTCGGATAATGAGGAGCAATCACTGAACGCATAATAGCCGATGCTTGTTACGCTGTTGGGGATGATTACACTTGTTAATCCACTGCAATTATAGAACGTGCCCTCGCCAATGCTTGTTACGCTGTCGGGTATCTCTATGCTTGTTAAGCTATTGCAATCACAGAACGCCCAATCGCCGATGCTTGTTACGCTGTTAGGTATGTTTATGCTTGTTAAGCTACTGCAACCTTCAAATGCCCACTCGCCGATGCTTGTTACGCTGTCGGGAATGGTTATGCTTGTTAAGCTACTGCAACCGTTGAACGCATCCTCGCCGATGCTTGTTACGCTGTCGGGAATGGTTATGCTTGTTAAACTACTGCAATCACTGAACGCATAATAGCCGATGCTTGTTACGCTGTTGCCGATGGTTATGCTTGTTAAGCTGCTGCAACCGTAGAATGCCAGATTGCCGATGCTTGTCACGCCGTTGCCGATGGTTATGCTTGTTAAACTACTGCAATCACCGAACACACCATCGCCGATGCTTGTTACGCCGTCGGGTATCGCTATGCTTGTTAAGCTGTCGCAACCGGAGAACGCATAAGCTCCGATGCTTGTTACGCTGTTAGGTATGTTTATGCTTGTTAAGCTACTGCAACCGTTGAACGCATCCTCGCCGATGCTTGTTACGCTATCCGGGATTTCTATATTTCTTAAACTATTGCATCCAATGAATGTATTATCGCCTAAATATGTTACGCCATAAGGAATTTCTATATTTATCAAACTATCACAATCTTCAAATGCGCCACCTACAATAATTTTCGTGTTTTTATTTATGTTACATGATGTAATAGCTGTCGATACCGCTTCTACAAGCACCAAGTACTTATTACTACTATTCCCTAAATATTTAGCATTATCATATTCATTATAGGTCAAATGATTGCAACCGTAAAACGCATCCTCGCCGATGCTTGTTACGCTATCGGGGATGATTATGCTTGTTAAACTCTCACACTCACCAAATGCGTATTCGCCAATGCTTACCACACTTTCGGGAATAGTTATGCTTGTTAAACTGCCACACCAGCAAAATGCACCGTTGCCGATGTTTGTTACACTGTTGGGAATTTTTATGTTTGTTATAGATATGCATTCGCAAAATGCAGCATCACCAATATTTACTACGTTGTTGCCCATGGTTACGGTTGTTAAGCTACGGCAACTTTCAAACGCACCTTCTCCTATAACAGTCAAGTCATCTCCTATAGTTACACTTATTAAACTTTCGCACCATGCAAACGCACCTTCGCCGATACTTATTAAACTGTTTGGAATGTTTATATTTGTTATGGTGTTGCAATTACTGAACGCGTAACAACCGATGCTTATTACGCTGTCGGGAACAGTATAGTCGCCCTCCTTGCCACCTGAAAATGCAATAAGTACTGTTTGATTTTTATCGAACAACACACCGTCATTACTGGAATAATATGCATTGTTTTGTGATACATCAATGCTTGATAAGCGACTACAGCCCCTAAACACATTGTCACCAATATATGTCACGCTATCTGGAATGGTTATGCTTGTTAAATTTTCACACCATGTAAACGCTCCATATCCGATGCTTGATACACTATCGGGGATTATTACGTCTGTTATTGACATACACTCACGGAATGCACTATCTCCAATTTCAAACACATTATTAGGGATTGAAATACTTGTTAAGTTGTAGCAATATTCGAATACGCTATCTCCGATGCTTGTTACGCCGGCGGGAATGTCTATGCTTGTTAAGCTACTACAATCAAAGAACGCATAATCGCCGATGCTTACTACGCTGTCGGGTATCTCTATGTTTGTTAAGCTACTGCAAAAATAAAACGCATAGTCGGGTATGGATGTGCAACCGTCCGATAGTGTAACGTTCTTTAATGATTCGGGAACACAATACAAATTACTTGAGTATGATGATGCACCGAATATATATCCTAAATATGTGTTACTTGTTTTACTGCCGCCGATAAAAGGCAGTGTTATGCTTGTTAAGCTGTTGCATTCTTGGAACGCGTATTTGCCGATGCTTACTACGCTGTCGGGGATGGTTATGCTTGTTAAGCTACTGCATTCGGAGAACGCTCCTTCTCCGATGCTTGTTACGCTGTCGGGGATAGTTATGCTTGTTAAGCTACTGCAAGAATAAAACGCATAGTCGGGTATGGATGTGCAACCGTCCGATAGTGTAACGTTCTTTAATGATTCGGGAACACAATACAAATTACTTGAGTATGATGATGCACCGAATATATATCCCAAATATGTATCACTTGTTTTACTGCCGCCGATAAAAGGCAATGTTATACTTGTTAAGCTACTGCAACCTTTAAATGCCCACTCGCCGATACTTGTTACGCTGTCGGGTATGTTTATGCTTGTTAAGCTACTGCAATCGGAAAACGCGCTATCACCGATGCTTGTTACGCTGTCGGGTATCTCTATGCTTGTTAAGCTACTGCAACCGAAAAACGCGCTATCACCGATGCTTGTTACGCTGTCGCGAATGGTTAT
Source organism: Clostridia bacterium (assembly GCA_045601365.1). Lineage (GTDB taxonomy): Bacteria > Bacillota > Clostridia > Christensenellales > QALW01 > UMGS1322. The sequence continues at coordinate 19,133 of JAZRZN010000063.1, forward strand.
GCTTGTTAAATTACTGCAATCACTGAACACAACATCGCCGATGCTTGTTACGCTGTCGGGTATCTCTATGCTTGTTAAACTACTGCAATCGAAAAACGCGCTATCACCGATGCTTGTTACGCTGTCGGGTATGTTTATGCTTGTTAAGCTACTGCAACCGGAAAACGCGCTATCACCGATGCTTGTTACACTGTTGCCAATGGTTACGCTTGTTAAGCTTTTACACCATGCAAACGCTCCTTGACTGATGCTTATCACACCGTCGGAAATTTTTATGGCTGTTATGATATTGCAAGCATTGAATGCATAATTTGCCATATTACCATTTCCGCTGATAGTTAAAAGTCCATTATCGGAAAGTGACCATGTGCAATCGCCTGTTGTACCGCGCTCAATGATATCATCTGTCCATACTGCATAAAGCGTTATACTTGCGTTTTGTGTATATGCGCCGCCCGCGGAATACGATACGCCTGTCGATGTCGGGCTTGCTCCCCATCCGGCAAAAGCATATCCTGTGCGCGTAGGCTTAGTCGATGATAATGTTAATGTAACATCATGTGTTTTCGTCTGTGACGCAGGTGCGCCGCTTCCGCCGTTAGCATTATATGAAACCGTATATGTATTTGCTGTCCATACCGCATAAAGCGTTGTACTTGCGTTTTGTGTATATGCGCCGCCCGCGGAATACGATACACTTGTCGATGTCGGACTTGTTCCCCATCCGGCAAAAGCATATCCCGTGCGTGTAGGTTTGGTAGATGATAATGTCAATGTAACATCATGTGTTTTCGTCTGTGACGCAGGTGCGCCGCTTCCGCCGTTAGCATTATATGAAATTGTATATGTATTGGCTGTCCATACCGCGTAAAATGTAAAAGTGCAATCTCCGGAAATTCCTTTTATCCATGAATTATCCATCGTGCATGTTTGCCCATTAGTATATAGTTTTTTACTATAACCATTTGTATTTATTTCGCTGTCAGTACACCATCCTACTCCTGTAACATACCATTTGTTGTCTTTATTTCTTTTCGCATTCCATCCTGCAAGTGTATAGCCTGTTCGAGAGCATGTATTATTCGTAATTTGAAAATCATTTCCAAATGCAGGTTTGAATGTTCCATCTGAACCTAATGAACCTCCATTAGCGTTAAAATTAAATGTGTATGTTGCATTATCGGCAAAATCAGGTCGTATAACGCCGTAAAATGTTCCATATGAATAGGAATATGTGTGAATCCTTGCTTTATGCGTCGATCCTAAAAATTCCGAAACTGTTAACGTGCTGAGATCAGCAGATAAAACAATGGCTACATGTCCGTATTCACTGCCTGTTTTTGTCCATACAGCAATATCACCCGGCTCTGGTACAAATCCATAAGAGTTTTTAATCCTTGTCCATCCCGAAGGAAGCGAATTAGTTGCGTAATCTCTACCATTACCACCAGGACTCTTTTGTCCTAAATATTTATAGTACGCAACTATTAAATCAACACATTGCACACCATAAGCACCATCATAGTCCTTTGGATTGCTTGATTGGGTACGTGCCCATTCCGTAGCCTGCGCCTGCGTAACAGTTCCTGTAGAAGCATTTGCAATATAACTATTAACTATCGTACTAAAAAACACAACAATAAGCAATACCGTCGCAAATCTTATAGCAAAAGTTCTTTTGTTCATTTTGCCTCGTCCTCTTTCTTTTTAAATTTTATAACATATATTATAACATATATTGCAACATATATAATAACATATATTCTGTTGTGTGTCAATACTATAATAATTAAAAGACACAATGGAGGAGAAGCATGAAAGATAAGCTGATAATAAAGCGTAAGCCGCTAAAGGGCGAGGACGGCTACAAAACTTTTTCGATTCGCATAAAAGATGAAACTGTGGATTCGTTGGATGAATTAGCACAAAAAACAAACCGTTCAAGGAATGAATTGATCAACATTTTGTTAGAATACGCAATCAAAAACTGCGATACGGAATCATAGAGATGTACCCCGCAATAAATTTTAAGTCTGTCGGTAGCAGAATGAAAAGCGCAAAGCTGTTAAAAAGATAGTAGACCTGCTTTCGTAGCTTCCAAAAAAGAAAATCGGTGTCGGAGATCGTTTCCCCGACACCTTTTATATTTATATTGTAAGTGTTTCGCCCGCACCGAGCTTATATTCATTGCCATCAACCGCGAAGTACAATTCGGTAACTGTCGGGTTGTAAATAATATGTCCGTCGCACGAAGTACGAAGCTGTTTATAGGCTTCGATGTATTCGAATATCTCGGTATTCGTTGCGTACCAGATATCGTCACGGTTGCCGATATACTCCGCAAATCTCTCGATTATTTCCCAATTATTATCACGCTCGAACTCATAGCTGTGTCCCCAAAGATAGAAAAGCTGTGTGTTGTGCGTCGGCTTTGCCTCAACGAACTTTTCAGCAAGGCTCATAAGCTCGGGATCGGCATGATGGCATGTCGCGGGAAGTCTGAGCCAATTCTCGGGAATGTTGAAATTCCTTGTCGCCTGCGTCGTGCGTGAATACAGTATACCGCAGGTTTTAAGCACTTCGACAACAGCATCACTTGTAGTGCCGTAAGGATACGCCATTCCGCGGCAAAGCCTGCCCGTCGCCCTTTCGATATTGGCTCTGTCCTGCAATACCTCATATGTCACTTCGTTCGACGGCAGGTTTTCAAGATGAGGATGCGTGCATGTATGCACCGCCACCTCCATACCGTTATCCGTATAGAGCTTGTACGCCTGCTTTTCGGTCATTCGGCGGTGGTATGCGTCCGACGGGAACACCGTGCCTTCAGCCGAAAAGCGCTCCGTGTTGATATTGAACGTACCCTTTAAGCCGTTCGCGCGCATGATCTCAATAAGGCGGATGTCGTCATCCACGCCGTCATCGTAGCTGAGTGTAAGCGCTTTCTTTTTGTTTTCCGGGAAAAGCATTACTTTATTCATTTTACCAATCCTCTTTATGCAGCTTACTGCTTGTTTTTATGTCGTCATAATACGCCTTGTATTTATCGACAAAGCGTTTATGCTCATCCGTATCAAGTGAATACAGCTCCTCCGGCGAAAGGTCGGCAGGATCGAATGCATCTTCATCGTCCATCTCGGACAGCTTCAACATATATTTTCGGTTGATGACTGCCATATTCAGACCTTCTTATATCCGAGCGTCGCCGCGATGACGGCTTTTATGGTGTGCATACGGTTTTCCGCTTCGTCGAATACTATCGACTGCTCACCCTCGAATACACCGTCGGTGACCTCCATGCAATCTATGCCGAATTTATCGTATATTTCTTTGCCGACGGTAGTGCCGAGGTCGTGGAATGCCGGCAGACAATGCATAAAGCGACACTGCTTTCCCGCACAGGACATAAGCTCCTCCGTCACGCGGTACGGCGTGAGGTCGGATATACGCTCGTTCCATACCTCGTCCGGCTCTCCCATGGATACCCATACATCCGTATAGATGACGTCCGCACCCGCAACGGCTGTTTTGGGGTCCTCAATAAACTCAAGCGTTGCTCCGCTCAGGCGTGCCGCCTCCTCGCATTTGGCAACAAGCTCTTTTTGCGGGAAGTATTTTTTCGGTGCGCAGGCAACAAAGTGCATGCCCATTTTAGCGCATCCGACCATCAGCGAATTACCCATGTTATAACGCGCATCGCCCATATACACGAGCTTTTTGCCTCGAAGCTCTCCGAAATGCTCGCGTATCGTCAGAAAATCCGCCAATATCTGAGTGGGATGAAATTCGTTCGTAAGTCCGTTCCACACGGGTACGCCCGAATACTCCGCAAGCTGTTCAACTATCTCCTGCCCGAAGCCGCGATATTCGATGCCGTCGAACATCCTGCCCAAAACGCGGGCGGTATCGCGGATGCTCTCCTTTTTGCCTATCTGCGATCCCTTGGGATCAAGATAAACGGGATGTATACCGAGGTCGCTTGCCGCCACCTCAAAAGCACAGCGCGTGCGCGTGCTTGTCTTTTCAAAAATAAGCGCTATGTTTTTCCCGCTGAATACTTTTTGGTCGATACCCGCCTTCTTTTGTGCCTTCAGCTCCTGCGCCAGATCAAGCAGATATTCGATTTCCTCAGCGGAGAAATCAAGCAGTTTCAAAAAGCTTTTTCCGTAAAAATCCATATTTATAACACCTTTGCAAGAAATGATTTTAAGCGTTCGCTTTGCGGATCCATAAAAATATCCTGCGGAGTACCTTCCTCAAGGATATTTCCTCCGTCAAGGAACATAACCCTGTTTGCGACCTCGCGTGCGAAGCCCATCTCATGAGTGACCACTACCATCGTCATGCCTTCGGCGGCAAGCTCTTTCATAACATCAAGCACCTCGCCTACCATTTCGGGATCAAGCGCGCTCGTCGGCTCATCGAACAGCATCACATCCGGCTCCATACAAAGTGCGCGTACTATTGCTACACGCTGTTTTTGTCCGCCGGAGAGCAGATTCGGGTACGATGTTGCCTTTTCGGGCAAGCCGATACGCTTGAGCAGCTCCATAGCACGGGCTTCGGCTTCATCCTTACTTAACTTCAAAAGCTTTATCGGCGCAAGTGTAAGATTTTCAAGTATAGTCTTATGAGGGAAAAGATTGAACTGCTGGAAAACCATTCCTATCTTCTGCCGCGCGATATTGATATTTATGTAATTATCCTTATAAATCCGCTTCATGAGTGCTTTATATGCGCTGCCCTCATTTTTTTCACGAAGCAGATCGTTTTCTTTTATATCTCTTATGATGCTTTCTCTTATTTCCTCGTCGGAAAGCTGTGTGCCGTCCGCATGCATTTTTGCATACATCTTGCCATATGTCGTCGAAGCCTCTATTACATCCATATGCAGATACGGGTCTACCGGCGTAACAAGACGGTTGTCGAGCCACACCTCACCGAACGTAGGCTCTTCAAGCAGATTAAGACAGCGCAGGAATGTGCTTTTACCCGAGCCTGACGGTCCGATGATAACTACCTTTTCACCCTTACGGATATCGGTACTCATTCCTTTAAGGACATGGTTATTACCGAAATTCTTATATATATTTTTAGCGCTGATGATGGGGCTGTCTGTCACTTGCTCTCAACCTCTTTTCCATAAGTTTGATAAGGAATGTAAATATAAGCACAAGCACTATGTAAATCAGTGCCATTACAAGGTACGGTATCATGAACTCATAATTCGCCGCGCCGATATTTCTGAACGCTACGCAAAGGTCTACCGCGCCGACGAATGATACTATCGACGTTTCCTTGATAAGCACGATGAACTCATTGCCGAGCGTAGGCAGGATATTCTTTATTGCCTGCGGAACGACTATCATGACCATCGTTGAGGGAAAATCAAGACCGAGCGCTCTGCCGGCTTCCGTCTGACCGTAATCGACCGACAAAAGTCCCGAACGCATTATTTCCGAAACATATGCGCCCGAATTCAAGCCGAATATTATCACGCAGACGAGCAATGACGAAAGCTTTATTCCGATAAGCGGGAAAAGTACATAGTAGCCGAGCAAAAGCTGTACCACCATAGGTGTACCGCGGAAGAACGCAACATATACATCTCCTATTTTTTTAAGCACACCGACTGTCTTTTTTTTGCTCGGTACTACCTTGACAACCGCTATCAGGGTACCTATTATTATGCCTATCAAAAGTCCGAGGACGGCAATTATCATAGTGTTTTTCAATCCGTCGAGTACACTCGCATATGCTCCGCGTTCAAAAAACGACTTTGCAAATACTCCCCATTTTGCACCGATATTACTCACAAATACACCGCCTTAATAATATTTACTCTTTATGCCTTAAAGACGCGAAATCACCGGGCAGGTCAAAATCGACCTGTCCGGCTGAAAACGATTCGTTTTTTATTGAAAGATCACGCTGTAGCATTCATCTTGGCAGTTATCGCCTTAGCGGGAGCTTCGTCGATAATAACGCAGTCAAGGTTACCGTTGATAAGGTCTTGAACTGCAAGTGCGCCGTTCTCATAGCCCTTGCCCGTCGCCTTGAGTCCGGCAAAGCCGAATGCTTCATCACCGGCAATATAGCTCTTGCCCGTGGTACCGTTCTGACATCCGATCGTCTTTGACGAATCAAGACCGTTAAGGATAGCTTCAACGTCTTCCTTGGTCTTGCAAGCATCAAATCTCGTATCGTCAGCCTTTACGATGACCATTTGAGCAGCATTGTAATAAGATGTCGAGAAAGAAACCTGCTTTTCGCGTTCCGCATTCTTTGTAAGACCGGCAGCCGCGATATCGGCATAGCCCGCATCAACGTTGTTGAGTACCGATTCAAAGTCGATATTCTGGATAACAAGCTCTTTACCGAGAGAATCCGCAAAGCCCTTCATTATTTCGATATCGATACCGTAGTAAAGCTCGCCCTCAAGATACTCAAACGGAACAAAGCCCGTATGGGTAACGATGGTAAGCTGATCCTTCGCGCTGTCGGGTTCAGCAGAAGCTATACCCGTGGCAGTGCCGCCGCCGAAGTGAACGTTCATGATGGCGTCCATTGTGCCGTCAGCCTTGATTTTTGCAATGTAGTCATTGAGTTTTGCAAGAAGCTCGGGATCATCCTTTGATACGCCGTATGCATACTCTTCCACCGTCAGCGGGATGTCGATGACCTTGACTCCTTTTGCTTCCGTGTTTGTTCCGCAAGCTGTCAGGCAAGCAAATACAAGCACAAATGCAATGATAACCGATAAAACCTTTTTCATTTTCTTTTCTCCTTTTTTATATATTAACTACCGTTATGTACGGTCAGCCAAAATACTTCTGACATATTCTATCTGAGCCTCGACCGAAGCCTTTGAAGTGCCGCCCTCGCTGATGCGTTTTTCAACGCATGTCTTAAGGTCGATCTCTTTATAAACATCTTCTGCAAACACAGGATCGAATTCCTTATATTCTTCAAGTGTAAGCGTTTCAAGTATTTTGTTTTCCGCAATACATTTTGCGACTATCCTGCCGGATATTTTATACGCATTACGGAACGGCATACCCTTTTTAACGAGATAATCGGCAAGATCGGTGGCATTGATGAAGCCTGTCTGCGCCGCGCGGAGCATATTATCCTCGCGCACGTTCATCGTCGATATCATTCCGATAAATACCTGCAAGCAGGTCTTTACGGTTTCAAGTGCATCGAATACGCCTTCCTTATCCTCCTGCATATCCTTATTGTATGCAAGCGGCAGTCCTTTAAGCACCGTAAGAAGCCCCATCAGATCGCCGTAAACTCTTCCCGTTTTGCCGCGCACAAGTTCCGCCATGTCGGGATTCTTTTTTTGCGGCATTATCGAAGAGCCGGTCGTGAACGCATCGGAAAGCTCAACGAATTTGAATTCCCAGCTCGACCACAGAATGATCTCCTCCGCAAAACGTGAAAGATGCATCATCGTTATGGCGATATCGCTCAAAAGCTCAACGCAGAAATCTCTGTCCGAAACGCCGTCGATGCTGTTCATGCATATCCCGTCAAAGCCGAGACGTTCTGCCTCAAATACTCTGTCGGTCTTATACGTCGTACCTGCAAGCGCGCACGAACCGATAGGCGAAACATTCATACGTTTTTTCGCGTCGCTTATTCTGTCGAAATCACGCAAAAACATCATGGCGTATGCCATAAGCTGATGCCCGAAAACTATTGGTTGCGCACGCTGTAAATGTGTATATCCCGGCATTATCGTATCGCGGTAACGCTCCGCCTTGGTGGTGATATTATACACAAAATTTTTAAGAAGTTCAAGTATTTCTTCCGATTCGTCACGCAGATACATTCTCATATCAAGTGCGACCTGATCATTGCGGCTTCGCGCGGTATGAAGCTTCTTGCCCGTATCCCCGACACGCTCCGTCAGCACTTGCTCGACGAACATATGGATATCTTCGCATTCGGGATCGAACTCAAGCTTACCTGCTTCGATATCATCAAGTATCCCTTGCAGACCGTCTGCAAGTATATCGGCTTCCTGTTCGCTTATTATCCCGCAGGATGCAAGCATAGCGGCGTGCGCCATGCTTCCTGTTATATCCTGCTTATACATTTTACAGTCGAAACGTATGGAAGAATTGAAATCGTCGGCAAGCTTGTTAGTATTGCCGTCGTTTCTTCCCGCCCACATTTTTACAGCCATTTAATTCTTCTCCGTTTTAGCATCAACTATAGCCTGCACCTTTATCGGCAAACCGTAAAGATTGATGAAGCCCGCCGAATCCTTCTGGTCATAATCGCTCTCACCGAAGGTGGCTATTTCCTCGGAATAAAGCGAATACGGACTCCAAGCACCCGCGTTTATCATGTTGCCCTTATAGAGCTTGAGACGAACCTTACCGGTGACCTTTTCCTGCGTCTTATCGACGAATGCGGAAAGTGCCTCGCGCAAAGGAGTGAACCACTGACCGTTATATACAAGCTCGGCAAAAGTGATGGAAAGCTTCTGCTTCTCATGCATTGTGAGCTTGTCAAGGCAAAGCGTTTCAAGCACGCTGTGAGCCTTATAAAGGATGGTTCCGCCGGGGGTCTCATACACGCCGCGGCACTTCATGCCGACAAGGCGGTTCTCAACGATATCAAGAAGTCCGATGCCGTTCTTGCCGCCAAGCTCATTGAGCTTCAATATGATATTCTTTGCCGACATCTTCTCACCGTCAAGTGCGACGGGAACGCCTTTTTCAAACTCAAGTGTGATATATGTGGGCTCATCGGGTGCTTCGATCGGTGAAACGCCCATTTCAAGGAAGCCCTTCTTTTCGTACATCGGCTCATTGCCGGTATCCTCAAGATCAAGTCCCTCATGCGAAAGATGCCACAGGTTCTTATCCTTTGAATAGTTCGTTGCTCTGTTTATCTTAAGCGGAACATTATGCGCCTCGGCATAATCTATCTCCTCGTCACGCGATTTGATACTCCACTCTCTCCACGGAGCGATAATGGGCATATTGGGTGCAAAATGCTTTATTGCAAGCTCAAAGCGCACCTGATCGTTGCCCTTGCCGGTACAACCGTGGCAGATAGCATCAGCGCCTTCCTTGAGTGCTATTTCAACAAGTCCCTTTGCTATGCAGCGACGTGCATGGCTCGTGCCGAGCAGATATTCCTCATACACCGCGCCCGCTTTCATTGTGGGGATGATGTAGTTATCAACATAATCATCGGTAAGATCAAGCACATAAAGCTTGGACGCACCTGTCTTTATTGCCTTTTCCTCAAGCCCCTCAAGCTCATCCGCCTGACCGACATTGCCCGAAACGGCTACGACCTCACAGTTATTGTAGTTTTCCTTGAGCCACGGAATGATTATCGAAGTATCAAGACCGCCGGAATACGCCAATACTACTTTTTTTATTTTACTCTTATCCATTTTAACGCCTCCGAATAATTAAACAGTGTTAATATTATATCATCAATAACGGATATGTCAACCGATATTTGCATATTTATTCTATAAATATGCCGATTTTTTTGTATTACATCCGTTTTCTGTAATTTTTATGCAGAATACCAAACATTTATAACATGTCCGTGCATAATAATGCAAAAAGCTCAGAGCCGTTTTGAAACAGCCCTGAGTATCTTTAACATTTTACGTTCACTCCGCCTCTACGGGTGCATCCTCTGCATCATCGACCGCAACGGCTTCGTCTTCAGGCTCCTCCTCGGCAAGCAATGCCTTGATGCTGAGCGAGATACGCTTTTCATCGGGATTTACATCAAGTACAAGTGCCTCGATCTCCTCACCGACCTTAACTGCATCCTCTACCTTGGCAACGAATTTGTTCGAAACCTCTGAAATATGCACAAGACCGTCGATACCGGGCTCAAGTGCAACAAATGCACCGAACGATGTAGTACGCACAACAGTACCCTTTACAACGGTATCCACTGCGTATTTTTCCGTAGCATTGTCCCACGGCTTCGGCTGAAGCTGTTTATAGCCGAGCGAGATGCGCTGATTTTCCTTATCAAGAGCAAGGATAACTACTTCTATCTGCTGATTTACCTTAAGGATATCGGAAGGCTTATTGATACGGTACCATGCGATATCACCGATGTGGATAAGGCCGTCAACTCCGCCGATGTCTACGAACGCGCCGAAATCGGTAAGACGGCGAACGATACCCTGTACGGTAGCGCCTTCTTCAAGCTTTGCCCATGCAGCCTCAAGTGCCGCCGCTCTTTCCTCTGCGATTATCGCGCCATGAGTGGCAACTATCTTACGATGCTTTGCATCAATGTCGATCGCGCGAACGCGAAGAGTCTGTCCCACATAGCGGTCAACGTCTTTAGCAAAACCGTTGGCTTTTATTTGCGAACGGGGAATGAATACTCTTACGCCGTTATAGTCTGCAGTAACTCCGCCCTTTACCGCTTCCTTTACGGTAACTTCAAATATTTCACCGTTGGATATCTCCGCCAGTGCTTTATCGGCTTCGAGACGCGCTACTATCTTCTTTCTTGAAAGAATGACGTTCCCGTTGCCGTCATTTACCTTTACTACTTCTACTTCGATTTCGTCGCCGGGCGTGAAAACAGTGTCAGCATCAAAGGCTGTCAGCTCCTCTTTGTTGATCAGACCGTCCGCCTTATAGCCGATGTCAACGCTGATCTCATCGTCCTTCACATAAATTACTTTGCCCTTGATTACCTGACCGGGATGGATTTTTACAAGAGTTTTATCCATTTCCTCTTCAAAACTCATACCCTCCGTGAGATTCTCACTCATTCTATCCACAACCTCCTTTATTAACCAATCCGGGGTGGAAGCACCGGCGGTTACACCTATGATATCGTTTTTATATGTTTTTATAGCAGAAACCTCTTCTTTTGTTTCCACTGCATAGGTCCTTGAACATTTTTCACTGCAAATTTTGAAAAGCTTTGCGGTATTCGAGCTTTGCCTGCCGCCTATAACGAGCATAACATCGACTTTTGCGGCGATCTTCATCGCTTCCTGCTGGCGTTGTGCCGTAGCATCGCATATCGTATCGAAAACATTGATGTTTTCACTGCCGAAGCGATTTTTTATTGCCGCTACCGTATCCTCATAAAGCTGTTTGCGTGTCGTCGTCTGCGCGACCACACAGATACGTTTGTCGGTCTCGGGAAGCTCCGCGACCTCCTCGGGAGAATTTATGACATAGCCCTTGTCATCGCAATGACCGTTGATGCCGATGACCTCGGGATGCGACCTCTCGCCTATTATAACAATAAATTCGTTATTGAGCAACGCTTTTTGGACAATTTTTTGTATTCTTCTTACAAAAGGGCAAGTAGCGTCGATAATTTCGATATTTTTATCCGAAAATTCGCGTATGAACGTCTCCGGCGCACCGTGACTGCGTATTATCACCGCACCGCCGCTGACCTCGGAAGCACTCTCCACAGGGAAAACGCCCTGTGCCTTGAACTCTCCGACGACCTGCGGATTATGTATTATTTCACCGAGCGTGTAAAGCTCCGAATATTTTTTGATACTGTCACGCACGGTATCAACTGCTTTTTTTACGCCGAAGCAAAAGCCCGCGCTTTCGGCAATGATAAACTTCATTTCGTCTCCTTGAGAAGCTTCTGCTTTTCCTCGCAGAGCAGTTTATTCATTTCTTCTCCGACCTTTTGCGCCGCGCGGCTCATCGTCGCGGAATTGAATTTTTCGCCTTCGAACTCCGTCATATCGAGCGGCGCACCTATATACAGAGTGTTCTTTTTGAAAAATCCGGGTTTTCGGGGGAACATCATCGGTACTACCGTACTTTTTTCCTTAAGCAACAGCATGCCTATTCCCGAATGCATATCGCTCTCTTCGATATTCGGATTTTCCCTGCGAGTGCCCTGCGGAAATATACAAAGATTGTTGTTTTGCTTAAGCACTTCGCATGCATGCTTTACGGATGTTATATCCGCCTTGCCTCTGTTTACCGGAAAAACATTTATTTTTTTCAGCACACCGGCAAAAAACTTGTTTGAAAAAAGCTCTTTTTTTGCCATAAAGTGTGTGTTTGACGGCAAATACAGGAAGTTTATGAACGCATCGACCATACTTTGGTGATTGCATACAAAAATCACATTTCCGTTTTTGATATTCTCCTTGCCGCAAACCTTTGTAGGAGCAAATATGCCGAGTACGATAAAGGCAAGAGCTTTAGCAAATGCGTGCAGCATTTATTTTCCTCCGTTCACCGTATGAATAATAAAATCAAGTACTTCATCGGCAGTCATATGCGTGCTGTCGATAAGCACTGCGTCCGCGGCTTGTCTGAGCGGTGAAAACTCACGGTGCGAATCGTTGTAATCGCGCTGTTCGATTTCTTTTTGTATAACGTCGATATCGGTCTTTTCGCCCTTGGCTTCAAGCTCAAGTGCGCGTCTGCGGGCACGTTCTCTCGCGTCAGCGGTAAGATAGAACTTAAAGTCCGCATCCGGAAGCACGCATGTACCGATATCGCGTCCGTCAAGGATGCAATCGTTTTTGCTTGCAGTCTCTCTTTGGAGTGCAACAAGATATTCTCTGACCGGCTTAAGTGCCGAAAACGCCGATGCAAGCGGGGAAATATGATTCTCGCGTATTTTTTGCGAAACATCCTGCTCCCCGAGATATATTTTCTGTGTACCGTCCTCGTAACGTACCGAAATATCTATATTTTCAAGTGCCTTTATCACACTTTTCTCGTCATCGCTCGTAATGCCGTTTTGTGACATGTACAATGCAACGCCGCGGTACATCGCGCCGGTATCAAGGTACATTATGTTCAGTTTTTTCGCCGCCGCCTTTGCAACGGTACTTTTCCCCGCACCGGCGGGACCGTCAAGTGCTATTTTCATATTTTAACTCCGTTTTGCGTTTTTTCGTCGAAAGCTGACCCGTGCGATCGATCCTCGTCGTTGCCCGCCGAAAATCCCGTCGAAAGCGCAAGTTGTATGTTGAATCCGCCCGTGAATGCGTCAATATCAATCATTTCGCCGCAGAAATAAAGGTTCTTTATCAGCTTGCTTTGCATTGTTGACGGGTCTATTTCCTTGACATTCACTCCGCCGCGCGTGATTATTGCTTCATTGATATCGCCGAAGCCGTTAATCTTTATTTCGAGCTTTTTAAGTGTTTGAACAAGCTTCTTGCGTTTTTCCGCCGTAAACTGACTTATTTTTTCATTTTCATCAAGTCCGGCATTCGATATTACCGCCGAGATCAACCTTGACGGCAACAGTTTCGCGCACGCATTTTTAAGCGTTTTGCCTCCGCACTCGGAAAAATCCCTGAGTATGCGTGCATCAAGCTGATCCTCATTTAAGCCGGGCTTAAGGTCTATATAAACATTGAGCTTATCAAATTCAGGCTTTTCAAGAACGCTTGACAGCGTAAGCACAAGCGGTCCCGATACCCCGAAATGCGTGAACAGCATTTCGCCAAGCTCTTCATAAAGTGTTCTGTTCTTATATACCGCTTTGAGCGTGACATTTTTAAGTGAAAGCCCCTGAAGTCCGCGCACCCACGCTTGATTTGATGTAAGCGGTACAAGCGCGGGGCGGAACGGTTCTACCGTATGTCCGAGAGCCTCTATTTTGTTTTTCCATTCGCCGTCAGAGCCTGTTGAAGCATATGACGCTCCCCCGAGCGCAAGTATCAGCTTATCGCATCTGTAAGCCCTGCCGTTCAGTATCACGCCCGTTACCGCGTTATCCGATACGGTCATGTCATCAAGCTTCGTCCTGAGCATGACCCGCACGCCCGCATCTTTCAGGTTCTTTTCAAGAGCCTTTATGATATCGCTTGATTTATCGCTCTGCGGAAACACTCTGTTTCCGCGTTCGGTTTTAAGCGGTACGCCGTTATTTTCGATAAGCGCCTTCGTGCTGTCGGAATTGAACGAATACACCGCAGAATAGCAGAAGCTTTTATTGTGCGCGATGTTTGCAAAAAAATCTTCGATATCACAAGCATTCGTGACATTGCATCTGCCCTTGCCCGTAATGAACAGCTTTTTACCGAGCTTTTCGTTTTTTTCGACGAGAACTGTATCGTTTCCTGCGCGCGCCGCCTGCGCTGCCGCAAGCATTCCCGCAGGACCGCCGCCGATAACAAATACTTTACTTTTTTGCCGCATAGAGATTATTCTGATTCCAGATGCCTTCCATTTCCTTCAGATTTGCAGAAAGCTTATCCCTTTTTTTCAAGCTTATTGCCGCAAGCAGAGCATTTATGACGCTTAGCGGTGCTGCAAGTGAATCAACGAACGAAACCGTGTTGCAGTACGCTTCCATCTTTATATCCGCAAACTCGCTGAGCGGCGAAAATGCACTGTCGGTGATCCCTATGCATTTCGCTCCGTGCGCTTTTGCATATTTCATGGCATCCGCCGTGCGCTTTGAATAGCGCGGAAAGCTTATTCCGATAAACACATCATCGGAAGTTATATGTATGATATTGTCATTGTTTGCTTCGTTTACAAGCTTAACGTTATCAAGAATAAAATCGAGATAGTACGCAAGTATACTCGCTATTGAAGATGCCGAGCGCACTCCCATGATATATATGCGTTTGGCATTGAGTATGGCATTTACCGCATTTTCGAATGACTGTCTGTCGATATTTCCGAGCGTAATGCGGATATTATCTATATCGGTCTTAAGGACCTTTTCAAACAGTACCGAGCCGGAAAGCGCTTCGGTAAGCTCCATACGCTGTGTTCCGGTAAGCCTGCTGCGGAGCATCTCCTGAAGCTCCTTCTGCATTTCGGGATATCCCGAATAGCCAAGCGAATTTGCGAATCTGACCACGGTCGATTCGCTCACGCCCGCCTTTTCACCCAGCTTACCGGCAGTCATAAAAGCGGCCTTATCGTAATTATCGGTCAAAAATCTTGCAATAAGCTTCTGACCCTTGCTCATTTTTTTATATGCGAGTTCTATTCTGTCGATAAAATCCTCATTCATATATAAATGTTCCTTTAATTTATTTCGGAAACACTTACATTGATGTCAAGAGAAGTATTACCCTCTGCCGCTTCTTTTCTCTTCTTGAAGAAATTCATTGCTACCTGCGGGAAAAGTGCATAAGAAAGCGCATCTTCCTCCTGTATCATGTAGTCTCCGATCTCTTGCAGATATTTGTCAAATTCCGGCTTGAGCGCATCTGCGGGGCGTCCTGTTATGACAGGCGTATCGCCTATGCACTTTTTGCGCACCTCTTCATTTACGGGTGCGGGAAGCTGACCGTATTCGCCCGCGAGAAGTCCTTTCGATTCCTTGGTTACCATCTTATAACGTTCGCCGGAAAGCACGTTAAGCACTGCCTGTGTGCCGACTATCTGACTTGTAGGCGTTACCAGCGGCGGATATCCGAAATCGCGTCTTACGTTCGGCACTTCCGCAAGGCATTCCTCAAGCTTATCCGCCTTGCCTGCTTCCTTAAGCTGATTCAGAAGATTTGAAAGCATTCCGCCCGGCACCTGATAAAGCAATGTGTTTATGTTTACACTGAGTACCTTGGGATCGAGTATTTTGTCATCTTTAAGACGCTGTGCGACCTTTTTGAAATGCTCGCTTGCCTTGACGAGCTTTTCAAGCTCAAGTCCCGTATCGTACTGAGTGCCGCGAAGCGTTGCGACAAGTGATTCTGTCGTGGGCTGGCTCGTGCCGTTCGCAAGCGGAGAAAGCGATGTATCTACGATATCCACGCCCGCTTCGATCGCCTTTAGTATCGTCATATCGCCCGTACCGCTCGTGTTGTGCGTATGAAGATGTATCGGGCATTTTACCGCCGCCTTGAGCTTTGAAACAAGCTCATAGGCATCATACGGAAGCAACAGATTCGCCATATCTTTTATGCATATGGTGTCCGCGCCCATCTGCTCCATCTGTTTGGCAAGCTCTACGAAATAATCAGTTGTATGAACGGGGCTGACGGTGTAGCTCATAGCAAGCTCGGCATGACCGCCGTATTTCTTTGTGCTTTTTGCCGCCTGCTCCATATTTCTCAAATCGTTCAGTGCATCAAAAATACGAATGATATCTATACCGTTTTCGATGCTCTTCTGAACGAATTTATCGACAACATCATCTGCATAATGACGGTAGCCGAGAATATTCTGTCCGCGCAGAAGCATCTGGAGCTTTGTGTGAGGCAGAGCCTTGCGCAGTGTGCGCAATCTGTCCCACGGATCCTCGTTCAAAAAGCGCAGGCACGAATCAAACGTCGCACCGCCCCACGCCTCAAGCGAATAGTAGCCGATGCTGTCGAGTATTTCACATGCGGGAAGCATTTCATCGAGGCGCATACGCGTTGCCGCCTGCGACTGATGTGCATCGCGCAGGATAGTATCAGTAATTAAGACCTTTCCCATATCGTTCACCCTTTAACCGAATATTGAAAGCAGTACGCCCGCCGCGACCGCCGAGCCGATAACGCCTGCAACGTTCGGACCCATTGCGTGCATGAGCAGGAAGTTTTTGGGATTGGCTTTCTGTCCCTCTGTCTGCGAAACACGCGCCGCCATCGGCACTGCCGAAACGCCTGCCGAGCCGATAAGCGGGTTGATCTGTCCGTGCGTGAGCTTGCACATGAGCTTGCCCAGAAGCACGCCGCCCGCCGTACCGAATGCAAAAGCGATAAGTCCGAGCAAAATTATCTTTACGGTCTCAAACGCAAGGAAGGAGCTGTATACTGCCGTCGCGCCGACGGTAGTGCCGAGGAATATCGTAACGATATTGCAAAGCTCATTCTGCACTGTCTTTGAAAGACGTTCCGTAACGCCGCACACGCGCAGGAGATTTCCGAACATAAGGCTTCCGATAAGCGGAGCGGTATCGGGAAGTATAAGTATCACTATCGCCGCGACCGCGATCGGGAAGATTATAAGCTCACGCTTCGAAACGGGGCGAAGCTGTCCCATAACGATGGAGCGCTCTTTTTTCGTTGTAAGCAAGCGCATGATAGGCGGCTGGATAACGGGGATGAGTGCCATATACGAATACGCCGCGACAGCGATGGGTGCAAGGTATTCGGGGGCAAGCATACTTGCTACAAGTATCGCCGTAGGACCGTCTGCACCGCCGATTATGCCGATAGATGCCGCAACGTTCGCGCCGAAGCCGACAAGCGTCGCAAGCAGAAGTGCAACAAAGATACCGAGCTGAGCCGCCGCGCCGAGCAAAAGGCTCTTGGGATTTGCTATCAGCGGGCTGAAATCGGTCATCGCACCTACGCCCATAAAGATGAGGCAGGGATAAATTCCGAGCTTAACGCCCAAGTAGAGGTAATCGAACAGTCCCGCCTTGACAAGCTCTGCGCCCGTGAACGCACCGGGGATAGCCGAATTGAGCATCGAAAGCATGTCGGGCTGGATTATCATCGACATCGTGTCTATGTTGCCTATAACGGTCTCACCGAAAATAAGCTGACCGTTCTGAATATATCCGGCAACATCCGCGGCTACGTTCGAAAGTGCGGTCAACGTAGTGCCGTCAAGCTGACCGATAAGCGTCTGACCGAGAACTATTTCACCCGACGGGTACACAACGATACTGCCCCGCACGACATCCATTATTTTGTCAAGCCCAAGCACATACGCCCCCTTGCCGTTAAAGAAAGACCATTCAACGTGACCGCCCGCAAAACAGAGCGAATTGAATATCTGTCCGCCGCCGATGTTGGCAAGCAGCATGCCGGTAGCGATAGGCACGAGCAGCAGCGGCTCAAAGCCCTTGCCGATCGCAAGATAAAGCAGTATGCAGGCAATTACTATCATCACAAGTATCTGCCAGCCTGCTCCGAAGAAATCACTGAAAATACTGTATATTCCGCTCGCCCGCCACAGGTCACCTATAGTTTCGTTAAAGCTGACCGAGTGGGCGGCGGTATCCGCCATAGCCGTAATATCCATTGTTCCGCCTCCGGTTACTTAAGCGAAGCAAGAATATCGCCGGTATTTACCGTAGCGCCCTTAGCTACTATGCTTTCGATAACGCCGTCAGCAGGTGCTACCATTTCATTTTCCATCTTCATGGCTTCAAGGATGCAGATCACATCTCCGGCTTTCACGGCATCGCCGACCTTGACCTTGACATCAAGGATGCTTCCGGGCATCGGGGCATTGAGCTGTGTGCCGCCCGCGCTTGCCTTAACAGTGTTTGCCGCCTGTGGGGGCTGTGCCGCGGGCTTCGGAGCCTCTGCTATCGGAGCCGCCTCGCCGGTCTCCTCTATTTCAACGACATATATCTTGCCGTTTACATTAACATTGAATTTACGCATTGTTTTATCCTCCTTTGATATTAACCCTTTTTTATTGATTTTATCTTGAATGAACCGTTCGGCTTTCCTGTGTAAACCGAGATCGCTGCCGATACCGCCGCAATGAACTCACCGTCCTGCGCGAAATCACCGTCGGGTGCTTCCGCCATAACACCGGCAGAAATACGTTCGTTGTTTTCTGCAGTCTGCTTCTTTTCAGGCTTTTCCTTAAGCAAAACATGCATAAGCTCGATAAAGCCTATCAGTATCGCCAGAATAACGAATACCACTATAAGTCCGATAACCGTCGTCAGCAGTGCCTGAGTAGCCGAAAGACGCTCGGTCCAGACTAATCCTTCATAACCCGTCATAAAATTCACCTCGCAGATATAAACAAAAACACAGCCTCCGTCTTACGCTTTCAATGTATTGCGAAGACCGCGAAACCGTGTATTTTTTACAAAATGGAAAAGAGTGCCGCATGTACATCCGACATGGATGACACTATTGATATTCCGCGTAAAAATTGCATTTGTATTATTGTGACAGTACATTCGGATATCCCTTTCGCGTGTGGCTCTTAAAAATTATCGCACTTTATAATAACACAAAACACACGCTTTTGGCAACTGTTTTTTGAGCTTTTTTGCCATGAATTTGCAGTGAATTTGCAGTGACTGAATTCAGCGGGATCCGCAATGCGTTTGCGTCAAATAAAAAAAGAACCCCGTTCAGGCAAAACAGGGTTCTCTGTATTATTGAATCAACTAAGCTTCCACGGGCTTCAGCGGATATCAGTACATTCCGCCCATTCCGCCGGGAGCCGCGGGTGCGGGTGCTTCGGGAGCGGGAATATCGGCAACAAGGCATTCCGTTGTAAGCATCGTCGAAACAACGCTTGCGGCATTCGTAAGTGCCGTGCGGCTTACCTTCGTGGGATCGATTATACCTGCTTCCACCATGTTGCAGTATTTATCGTCTGCGGCATCGTAGCCGAAGCCGGGCTCAGCACTTTCAAGCACCTTTGCAACGATGACCGAACCTTCAACACCTGCGTTGGAAGCTATCTGGCGCATAGGCTCTTCAACTGCACGAAGCACGATCGAAGCGCCTGTCTTGGCATCGCCCGAAAGCGTTTCCATATGAGCCTTTACAGCAGGAGCAACGCTGAGCAGTGCAACGCCGCCGCCGGGAACGATACCCTCTTCAACGGCTGCCTTTGTAGCGGCAAGAGCATCCTCGATACGAAGCTTCTTTTCTTTCATTTCAACTTCCGTAGCGGCGCCTACCTGAATTACGGCTACGCCGCCCGCAAGCTTGGCAAGACGCTCCTGAAGCTTTTCCTTATCATAATCGCTCGTGGTCTCTGCGATCTGAGCGCGTATCTGCTGGATGCGTGCCGCAATATCAGCTTTATCTCCTGCGCCCTCGATGATCGTGGTGTTCTCTTTATCGACCTTGACGGTGCGTGCGGTACCGAGCATGTCGATAGTAGCATCCTTAAGCTCAAGTCCGAGTTCTTCCGATATCACTCTGCCGCCTGTAAGCGTTGCGATATCCTGAAGCATAGCCTTTCTTCTGTCGCCGAAGCCGGGAGCTTTTACGGCTACCACATTGAATGTTCCGCGAAGCTTGTTTACAACGAGTGTTGCAAGCGGTTCGCTCTCGATATCGTCGGCAATGATAAGAAGCTTCTTACCCATTTGAACTATCTGCTCAAGTACGGGAAGTATCTCCTGGATATTTGTGATCTTTTTATCGGTTATGAATACAAGCGGGCTGTCAAGCTCGGCAACCATCTTGTCCATATCGGTAGCCATGTAAGGCGAAGCATAACCGCGGTCGAACTGCATACCTTCAACAAGGTTAAGCTCTGTTTTCATCGTCTTGGATTCCTCAACGGTGATAACGCCGTCATTGCCGACCTTTTCCATAGCATCGGCGATAAGGCTGCCTATCTCGGCATCGCCTGCGGAGATAGCCGCTACCTGCGCGATAGCCGTCTTGTTCTCAACGGGCTTTGATATTTTCTTAAGCTCTTCTACCGCTACATCCACTGCCGAAAGGATACCCTTTCTCAGTACCATGGGATTCGCGCCCGCTGCAACGTTCTTTGCGCCCTCACGGAAAATAGCCTGTGCAAGCACAGCCGCGGTGGTAGTACCGTCACCGGCAACGTCGTTTGTCTTTACGGAAACCTCTTTTACGAGCTGTGCGCCCATGTTCTCAAAGGGATCCTCAAGCTCTATTTCCTTTGCGATAGTAACACCGTCGTTATTGATGAGCGGTGCGCCGTACTTTTTATCAAGTACGACATTGCGTCCTTTCGGTCCGAGTGTGATCTTCACCGTGTCCGCAAGAATGTCAACGCCTGTCTGAAGTGATCTGCGAGCTTCCTCGCCGTATTTGAACTGCTTTGCCATTGTTTTTTTCCTCCTTAATTTTCAATGATACCCAAAATATCGCTCTGGCTGATAACGATATATTCAACGCCGTCAAGCTTTACGTTTGTTCCGGCATACTGGCTGTATACTACCTTCTGTCCCTTTTCCACCTGCATCGTAACTTCCTTGCCGCCTACATTGCCGCCGGGTCCGACAGCTATTACTTCGGCAAACTGGGGCTTTTCCTTTGCGCCGCCCGTAAGCACGATGCCGCTCTTGGTGGTCTCCTCTGCTTCGCAGTTTTTGATAACTACTTTGTCAAATAATGGTTTTATGGTCATGATATCTCCTCCTTATTTTATTAGCACTCAATACTCGTGAGTGCTAACACACATATCATACTTATTTTACCATACATTTGCAAACCTCATTCATACCCATTTGAGGAAACTACAACCGCAAAATCTTGCAAATCCTCGCGTTTTCTCTTGTTTTCTCTTAAAATCTCGCGTTTTTAAGTTTTCATCATTCTGTCACTTTTTCATTTTACATTTATCGCATTTTTTCGTTCTTCTTCGAGCTTGCGCACGCGGTTCTTAAGACTTTTGACCTCCGCCTGAAGTGCGAATACGGCCCGTTGCTGCATATAGACCTCCTGCGACAATCCGCCGTAAGCACATTTTTGCAGTTCACGTCGTATATACGGGAACGGCGGAGAGAGTATGATCCGTTTATCGCATCCCTGTTCGCAAAACAAATACTCGCGCATATTATTTGGAACCGAAAGTTCTCCGCTGTATGTGAAGCCGTGTGAAAATGTAAATTCATTAAGCTTCTGTCCTTTTACGGCTATGCGTTCCGCGTCAAGCACGAACACAGCCGATCCTGACGAAACCTCTGTTTCATTATAATATACGCTGTCACCGTTCACAAAAACGATCCCATCATTCACCGTTTGCGCATAACCGACAGATGAATGTGCAGAAAATATCACATTATCCGGCGAAAAAACATCAAACACAGAAAAATCCCCGCCGTTTTTTACGGCATAACATCTTTCGGAATTTTTCTTTACGCACAGAAGCTCCATATCGGCACGGTCGGTGCATAGATTTCTTCCCTGCCACACATCATTTTTCAGCGAATATTCTATTATCGCGCATCCTTCACGGCTCTTGACACAATAATGCAGCTTGAGCGGTTCCTCACAGCTTATGTCAACGCCGGTTATCGTAAAGCCGTTTGGCAAACGCATCAGATGTGTCGTGCTTGTTTTTCCGCAAGCATATTTTATATATGTAAGCGATCCGCCCGCCACAGCGGCAATATGCACGGCATTGCCGTCCGTATCGGCGCTGAACAAGCTGCATTCTCCACCTGTAAGCGTTTCTCTGGTCACAGTTTTTTCGTCTTTCGCACACGCGAGTTCAAGCTGACCTTTTCCGTTAAGCCCCAACCTGTAAAAATCCCCGTTGCCCGCAAGAACAATTTCTCTCAAGTATCACATCTCCGTTCTTTTATGATTTTTTATAAATTATATTGAAATTATCTCTCATTTATGTTATTATATATGGAGATTTGAGGTAGATATGAGAATTTTTACTGTTTCAGACCTGCACCTGCCGGGAAACATGGATAAAACGATGGATATGTTCGGCATGCGGTGGCAAGGGCATTGGGATAAGATACGCGCCGATTGGTGCGAAAAAGTCAGCGATGACGATATAGTGCTTATCGCAGGCGATATTTCATGGGCGATGCAGCTTGCGCAGGCAAGACCCGACCTTGATGCTATAGGTGAGCTTCCGGGCAAAAAAATACTTATCCGCGGAAATCACGATTTCTGGTGGAGTTCCGTCTCCCGCGTGCGTGAATCATTGCCCGAAAACATGTTCGTGCTGCAAAACGACGCTATGAAAATAGGCGATTATGTTTTTGCAGGCACACGCGGCTGGATGGAAGGCGGTTCCCCTGACGGCAAAAAAATATTTGCGCGTGAAAGCATCCGCCTTGAGCTGACACTTTCCGCCGCAGATAAGCTCACGGACGAAAACACACATCTGATAACGATGCTTCATTATCCGCCTGTACTAAATCGTTCTCACTTCAGCGAATTTTGCAAAATAATGGAAAGCCACGGTGTTGAATACTGTGTTTACGGACATCTGCACGGCGTTGACCCGCGCGAAGCGGAAATCACCGTAAACAACGGTATAACATATATTCTTTCATCATGCGATATGATAGATTTTAAGCTAAGAGAGGTATTGTAAAAATGGTAAAAATTTACGAAGCGCCCTATGCAGGCTGGCAGAAATGTCTGTTTATCGAAAACGATTACGTCCAGCTCGTCGCAACGCTTGAGGTAGGTCCGAGAATAATCCGTTACGCACTCAGGAACGGTGAAAACATGTTCTGTGAAAAGGAAGATCAGATCGGCAAGACCGGCGGCGATGAATGGAACATTTACGGCGGACACCGTCTGTGGCATTCACCCGAGGTTTTCCCGCGCACATATCCCGCGGACAATTTCCCGATAAAATACTCCGTTGACGGGAACTCCGTAACGCTTACTCCGCCCGCAGAGGACTATTCCCGTACACAAAAGGAAATAGTCGTCACACTTTCGGAGGATTCGAGCAAGGTGACTCTTGAGCATCACATAACAAACATCAGTGCGTGGGATGCTGAGCTTGCGCTTTGGGCGCTGACCGTGTGCGATAAGGGCGGACTTGAAGTCATCGCAGAGCCGGAGAAGTATCAGGATTATTTGCCGGATCGCCGTGTTTCACTCTGGCCATACTCAAAGATGAACGACAGCCGCGTACATTGGGGCGATAAGTTCATTACATTTGAATACAGCAAAAAAGAAGAAAAGCCTTTCAAGGCAGGCTTTGACAATCCGTGCGGCTGGGCGGCGCTGTTCAACAAGGGCTGTGTTTTCATCAAACGCTATCCGGTAGAACCCGAAACGACCTACCCCGATTTCGGCGTTTCGTTTGAAACATATCTCTGCGATTACATGACAGAGTGTGAAACACTTTCGCCGATGATGCGCCTTGCCCCCGGCGACATGGGCGTACATGTAGAGGAATGGGAGCTTCACGAATGTGAACGCCCCGCCGCCGATGACGAAGCTAAGCTTGAAGAGATAATGAACAGGTATATTTGATGCACATATCATTTTTCGTGTGACTGTGTCCCGCACCCCTTCCGCGGGACGCTGTCCCGCGCCCTGCGAGCTTTTTTGAAAAAAGCTCGGCAAAAAACTTTAATTACATTATAATCATAACCACCGGTAAACCGGTGGTTTGCTCTTGCCCCTATAAGGGGCTTTTGCTGGCTTTGCCCCTGAAAGGGGCTTTGAAAGTTTAGCACCGCATTACATTTACCGGCAGCCGCTCACGAGCGGCTTTCTTTTTTGC
>JAZRZN010000064.1:0-1885 GCA_045601365.1 Clostridia bacterium
GTGTCTCTTCGGTTTTGGTAGTTTCGGTTTTGCCGGTCTCGGCGGGTGTCTTATTGCTTGCGGGTTTATCCTGCTTGTCGGTTTTCTTTTCCCCCGTCTTCTGTGTTTCCCGTGGTTTCGTTTCGGGCTTTTCGGTAACGGCTTCTGTCGTTTCAGACGGGTTTGTTTCGACGGCTGTTGGTTCGGACGGTTCCGTTTCGGGAGATTCGGTGTCCGACACCTCCGACGGCTCCGTATCCGGTATATCGCTTGAAGCTTGGATCGGTTCCTCTATCGTTTTGCTTTCCGCAGGAACAGTATCCGTATTGCGTGCGCAACCGGAAAAAAGCAGGCAAAACAATAAAAGGATGACGGTCAAAACTGTGATCTTGCGCATGGTTTCACTCCTCATGTTTTCGTTATCATTATTATATCATAAAATAATCAAAGTGTCAATAAACAACTGCAAGGAAATGAGAAATAAAATGAAAATTTCGAAAAAAGGCGTAACGCTTACCGAGCTTCTGATCGTAATTGGAATCATTTGCGTCTTGGCGGCGGTGATGATCCCGATATTTACGGGTGTGTTGACAAAGACCAATGAACAGTCGGATGAAGTATCCGCCGGTCTTTACACATCCATCATGCAGCAATTCGCAAACGAAAAGGCGGGCGAAGCTCTCCTTTACCCCAATCTATCCACCACTGGAACGGATGCCGAGTACAGCGTTCTTGCCGAAAAATCAGGTCAGGGAATGTTCCCCGGCTATAACATTCTGGAATATGACAACGACGATGATATCTATGCGGCGATCCGCCGTGAAGCAGTCATCGGTATCAAGGCATTTTCGGATGTCAAAACACTCGACGGCTATTATGTTCAGCCGCCGACCAAAGAGCATTATCAGTATGTCTACTATTATCTGACAGGGCGGGTAACGGTAGAGGACGAACGGTACAAAACCCCGGTAACCAAAAGTTCTCTTGATTCCGGCGTTGTCAATGTCGAGGATTATTGGGTATATCTCAGCAGAGACGGCGGCAGCGGCGAAGCACTTGCCAACGAAATAAACGGTACCGGCATGGTTTTCATTCAGATCCGCCAGTACGGAACCGACAATCTTCTTGACGGCGTCAAGGTTACGCTTCGCATCGGTTCGGAAAGCAGAGTTGCGACAACCGGCGTAAACGGTACAGTCGGATTTTCCGATGTTTCGCTTGGCTCTGTCTTTGCGGAAGCGGAAAAGCTCGGCGCGATCTCATTCCCTGACAGCCGCTTCTACAATGAATCGGGATGTATCACCGTAAAGAACGGTGGGTATATCGGCGATTCCGCATCCAACCCCTATGTGATCACCCTGAAAATGGGTTCTCTCGGCTCGATGGGCTTTTATAAGCGGACTCATACTTGGGACGGCTCTGAATGGTCGTTCAGCGATGAGTATATCACCGACAATGTGCTTGTAACCAGTGCGTTTGCCGTTGATAGCACAAGAACTGTCGGCGTTGCCAGAGCGGAAACCTATTATACCAATCTGTCGGTAACCTCCGGCAAACAGGAGCTTCTTACAACAGACGGGAAATTCCTGTTATACGGTCCGTATAACCTGACGGTATCGGCAAGCGGATACAGAAATCATAACGAAAAGGTCACATCTGCCGTTTACGGACTTGATAATCTCGCAGGAGATTACGCCGGTGCGACCTCTCCCTATGAATATCCGATCATTATGAAAAGACCGTCCGGCTCCGGCACGGTAACGGGAGTCATCACTTGGGAAAGAGAACAGCAACCGCTGAAAGGTACGCCGACTTATGACGGCACATGGCTTGCCGGGTACGAAAATTATGCCGTTTCCACCCGTGTTGTTATGAAAAACAATTCGACCGGTACGCTCTATTACAG
>JAZRZN010000065.1:0-108497 GCA_045601365.1 Clostridia bacterium
CTGCGGATGCTCGCAATGACACGATATATAAAAATATAAAGCACACTGTACTTTCCTGCCACCCGCTTCGCACTTGCGGAACGGTCAAGACAGTTCATTATGGTGTCGCACAGTATAAAAAGGGACTTTTTTAACAACCCCCGTGCGTCTGTTAAAAGTATGTTTTTTTGTTTGCCATCGCAAGCCTTCAAACTAATAACTGATAGTTATTAACATATAGTTGATTTTGTCAAAGGTAAAATTATTCCCACTCGATCGTTCCTACGGGCTTGGGTGTGAGGTCGTACACCACGCGGGAGACGCCGCTGACTTCTTTTAAGATGCGGTCGGTGATGTGTTGAAGCAGGGCAAAGGGGACATCTTCAACGGTGGCGGTCATGGCATCGACCGTATTGACGGCACGAATGATGACGGGCCAACCGTAGAGACGCGAGCCGTCGATCACGCCGGTGCTGCGGAAATCGGGGATAGCGGTGAAATACTGCCAAACCTTACCTTCAAGACCGTTCTTGGCAAATTCTTCGCGGAGAATGGCATCGGATTCACGGACAGCCTCAAGGCGGTCACGGGTGATAGCTCCGAGACAGCGAACGCCTAAGCCGGGACCGGGGAAGGGCTGACGGTAAACCATTGGATCAGGCAGTCCGAGTGCTTTTCCGACCATGCGAACTTCATCCTTAAAGAGAAGCTGAAGAGGTTCAACGAGACCTTCAAAGTGGATATCATCGGGCAAACCGCCTACGTTGTGGTGCGCTTTTACGCCGTCACTTTCAAGAATATCGGGATATATCGTGCCCTGGGCAAGAAAAGCAACATCGCTCAGTTTGCGTGCTTCTTCTTCAAATACACGGATAAATTCTTCACCGATGACCTTGCGTTTTGCTTCGGGATCGGCAACGCCTGCAAGCTTATCAAGGAAACGGTCGGTAGCATCGACATACACCAGATTTGCATCCAATTCACCCTTGAATACCGATACTACCTGCTCGGGCTCACCTTTGCGAAGCAAGCCGTGATTGACATGAACGCAAATGAGCTGTTTGCCTATCGCTTTAATAAGCAGTGCGGCTACAACAGAAGAATCGACACCGCCGGAAAGCGCAAGTAAAACTTTTTTGTTTCCGACCTGAGCTTTGATCTCGGCAAGCTTTTCGTCGATGAATGCTTGGGCGAGAGCGGCTGTGGTGATACGGGTCATTGATTCGGGACGTACAGGCTTTTCATAATTATCCATATATTTATACCTCCAAATTATTTTTTGTTTACGTTAACATTTGTCCACGGTGTACCCATGAACGGTACGAGCTTGAAATCTTCCATGTTGTGACGGATGATGTAGTCGATATAAGACATCGTCATCGTTGCCGTAAAAATATATCCCATGGCGTTGAGATGTCCCGACATGAAGAACTGATCGTGGAACGCATCGTCGTATACGGGGCCGTATTTGCGGATATCGAGAACATAAGAATTTGAAAAATGATCAGCCATTTTGTAGAGTGCATCGGCGTGTTGGTCGATAAGCTCGTTCTGAGCCTCACGCGTTTTACCGCCCATGCGGGGAAGCGTCATGAAGAAAAACTTCGCATCGGGCTGTATTTCCTTAAGACGCTTTACTATCGCACCGAAACAGCCGATGAACGTATCGGGCGTATCCTTGTAATCGTCTTTTATGTCGTCAATAGTGCCGATAGGCTGCTTTCTGTTCAAAATATCATTGCAACCCATTGCGAAGATGTATGCCTGGCAAGCCTTGTCCTTGTTCCAGAAATCGTTTTCGTCGGCATATGAATCCATGTACCATTTTGCGGTCATGCCGCCGCGCGAAAAATTATATACTTTGCATCCGCAGGTACGGGCGATATACTGTCCCCACGAATATTCATACATATCATGATACCCGACTTCGCCTTTTTCATTCAAAGATTCGAATTCACCGGATGAAAGACTGTCACCGACAACTGCGATGGTACGGAAAATTTTTGTGAATCCTCCGTCGGTGACGAAATTCTCAAGAGGATTTTCGTTAGGATCGAACAATTTGTTTGTATTCATTTTGAATCCCACCTTTATATATTTTACTGTCTTGACATTATTTCAATAAGCTTTTTATTGAATTCATCGGATTTTTCCTCATGCAGAAGATGTCCG
The DNA here is from genome assembly GCA_045601365.1 of Clostridia bacterium. Lineage (GTDB taxonomy): Bacteria > Bacillota > Clostridia > Christensenellales > QALW01 > UMGS1322. The sequence continues at coordinate 2,152 of JAZRZN010000065.1, forward strand.
CATTCGGGCACTGTGGCAGCATAAACTTCCGGGAGAGCATCTTCAAACACTTCGAGCATGCTGAGCGGATGCCATGTATCGTTTTCGCCCCAGAAAACATATGTCGGGCACTGCAATGCCGGCAACTGATCCATGATTTCGGAATCGTTGTAGGCAGAGAGCGAAACCATTGCGGCATCGAGATTATCCTTGTTCGAAAGTACCTTATAATAATGGCGCACAACATCACGCTTGTTGAGCTGTGGGTCATAATAAGCTTCGGCAAGCACTCTTTTTACCATTGTAGGACTGAAGAAAGTGAACAAAATGTCAGATATTATCGGCTTCGTCAGGGCGCGTACAAGATAAGGATACTGCTTCGTTATTCCGCCGGGTGAAATAAATATAAGCTGTTCAACTGCATCGGGTCTGCGAAGAGCAACATCAGCCGCTATCATCGCGCCTGTGCTGAAGCCACACAGAGTTGCCGAAGTTATGCCCATTGCATCAAGAAAATCTGATACGAGATCGGTGAAATCGCTGACCGTATAGTCGGAGTCCGGCTTATCCGAAAGACCGTGGCCTATAAGGTCGATAGTAACTACATGGCAGTATTCGGCAAGCGCATGGACATTTTTCCTGAACGTGTACATCGCCTGACCTATTGCATGTATGAATACCAGCGTTGCGCCTTCGCCTTCTTCGAAATAGCGGATGTTGTTACCGCCGATCTCAATGTATTGACCGCTTGAGCGGCGTTCGTTATTCAGCTCATTCATGATATATACCTTCTTTTTATCAATAGACTATGCAACTATATTGGTGTTGGGGGCTGTGACGTTCGTATTCGGTATCGTGTACGAAAACTCATTTTCGGGTACGAGCATGCGTTTCTGCAGATAGCCGTCCATGCCGCCTTCGGTATGTACCTGCACCCATGTGTCATCCACGGATGCGATTATCGTGACCTGTGTACCGTGGGCGAGCCCTGCCTGTATGTTTGATGTGAGATTAGGCGCACTGCGCAGACGCAATGTGCTTTTTTCATCCGAGAGCTTTACACGGTACGGGGTCCCCGGCGCGAACGGTATCGGTGCCGGCGTTACTACCGGCGGGGTATCGTGCTGTTCGGGAGCGGGCGACGGTGTTACGGTGACATCGTCGTTATTATTCGTATTATTCGTATTATTCGTTTCGTCGTAAACGAATTCGATATCATCTTTCGGAACGGGATAGATCATTTTCGCATGAACGACTATTCTGTGCTTTGCACTTGCATCGCAGGTCGAAAGCGTCAGTATCCTGTCGGCTGCCGTGAAGGTAGTGGATGCGTTCTTGAATATACCTCTTGAGTTTGTTTCTTCGCACCAATTAAGGAACGAGGCATTGCTGCCGAAAGCCGTTGTCAGATATATATCCTGCGGATCGGTCTTGTAAACGCTGTATATTTCATAGCGGTATGTCCCGTAAAGCGTATCGAAGAATATATATTTGTGTGCTTCATAAAACTCGCGTGTACCCTTGAGATAGTTGTTGAGCGTTGCGAACATTGTTCCGTCACGCATGTTATGCCCGTGGATTATCATATTCTTGGACAGCGGATTTATTGAGCATACCGATGACATGAACAGCGTGCCGGATGTCGATTTCGTCTTGTCATAGCTGTGAGCAAGATAATAATCCGTATTGTTGATATCCTCTGCAACGGGATAGTTGATGCCCATGCCGTACATATAGACCCATGCAAGTATATCACGGTTTATCGAATCATGTATCGACCATATCTTGGATTGCTTGTTCGAGTAGCCTAAGGCACGTTCAAATTCCGTAGTGCCTGCCGTTGATGACGGACGCAAGCCGTTCGTCAGTCCGAGCGGCGACAGCGAAAGCGGATCGAACCCATTGGGATCTGCTTCCGCCCAGCCTGCAACGTTTGCGGAATAGTCAGTGCTTGACGGGTCATCTATGACACCGCGGTCTGCAAGATTTTCATATTTCTGGTTTGCTATTATCTCACTTATTTTTTTATCAAATATGCTGAAGCCGCAAACCGAAATAACGATGACGAGGATTATCGGTATTATCCGAAATGCAAGTATCCGGATAAATCCGGGATCAAGCCGTTTTTTTCTTTTGAATTTTACCGGTTTGTATTCGCTCATTGATCTACCTCCTGATACTTCGTTTTTTGTATACATCGTTATTATATCACAAAAAATAAAAAAATGCACTATTTATTTTTATATAATTATAAATATTTATTGCAAATTCGCCAAAATTAAGCTAAAATATTATCATAAAACAGAACAGGAACCCGAAAAATGAACGAAAAATCATTACGCATACTTGAATTTGATAAAATAAAACAGCTTCTGAAGGATAACGCCGTATCGCCGGAGGGACGTGAGCTTGCCGAACAGCTCGTTCCGGCAACGGATGTGTTTACGGTAAGAAAGTATCTCGCCGAGACGGATGAAGCGGTCAAAGCGATCGAGCGGCGCGGCGGCTCTCCCATACGCGCTTACGGCGATGTACGCCCGGTGCTTGCCAGAATCAAGCTGAAAGCTGCACTTTCCATGAAAGAATTGCTTCGCACGGCACAGCTTCTGCGTGCGGTACGCGAAGCAAGGCGAGGCATCTGTGACGGAAGCGACGGGCAGGACGGTGAGATAGTTGCACTTGCGCGTCTGCTCGTTCCCATGAAGGATATCGAGGACGAGATTTTTTCCGATATCGTCAGCGAGGACGAAATGGCGGATGCGGCAAGCCCGAGGCTTGCTTCACTTCGCAGGCAGATAAGAAGTCAGAACGAAAGCATAAAAGACAGGCTCAACGGGCTCATGCGGCAACTTGAGCGTGACGGGATATTGCAGGAGGGCATCATAACGATGCGCAACGACAGATACGTTCTGCCGGTGATAGCCGCCAATAAATCCCGTGTACCCGGAATAGTTCACGACCAGTCGGCAAGCGGTGCGACACTTTTCATCGAACCGATGGCGGTGGTTGAAATAAACAACACCATCCGTCAGTTAAAGCTTGATGAGCGTGATGAAATCGTTCGGATACTTGAAGAGCTTTCCGCTTCTCTTGCGAACGAATACGCATCGCTTGAGAGCAATAACAGGCTGATGGCACAGCTTGATCTCATCTTCGCAAAGGCACGCCTTGCACGCGATACGGAAGGTATAAACCCGAAAATAAACGAAAAAGGCTATATAAATATCAAATCGGGCAGGCATCCGCTTATTGATAAGCATACGGCAGTACCGATAACAGTATGGCTCGGCAAGGAATTTACCGAGCTTCTGATAACAGGACCGAACACGGGCGGAAAGACCGTGACGCTTAAAACCGTAGGTCTGTTCGCGCTCATGGCGCAGAGCGGACTTTTCCTGCCGGCATACGAAGGTACCGAAATGCCCGTATTCGACAATATATTTGCCGATATCGGCGATGAACAGAGCATCGAACAGAGCCTCAGCACATTTTCTTCACACATAAAGAATATTGCGGAAATAATGAAAAACGTTACTCCTCATTCACTTGTTTTGCTTGATGAGCTTGGCGCGGGCACCGATCCCGCCGAGGGCGCGGCACTTGCAATGTCGATACTTGAGGAGCTTCGCAGGAAAAGGATACGCACGGCGGTAACATCGCATTACGCCGAGCTTAAGAGCTATTCGCTTACACATGCGGGCTGTGAAAATGCATCGGTGGAATTTGATGCGGCTTCGCTCAAGCCGACCTACCGTGTGCTTGTCGGCGTGCCCGGCAACAGCAATGCATTCCTTATTTCATCAAAGCTCGGGCTTGATAAATACCTTATAGACCGCGCACGCAGTTATGTTGACGAGGATTCAAGAAAGCTCGATAAGGTGCTGACGAATGCAGAAGAATACCGGGCATCCGCACAGGCAAAGCGTACCGAGGCAGAACAGCTCCGCTTTGAAATGAACACCGAAAGAAAAAAGCTTGAGCAGGAAAAGCGGGAGCTTGAACGCAAAGTGGAAAAAGAAATCGCAAAAGCGCAGGAGGAAGCCCGCAAAATAAAGGAAAAGGCGCTTAGTGAAGCCAATGAGATAATAGAAGAGCTTAAAAAGCTTGAAAAGGAAAATGACCCGTCGTCAATATTCAAGGCGCGTGAGATGCGAAAAAGGCTTGCGGATAACGGCGGAGAAGCCGAAGAAAAAAACACGGAGACCGCCGGAGAAAGAATAAAAGAATTTACCGTCGGCATGAGCGTTCGCTCGGAACGTTTTGAAATGGACGGAGAATTGCTGTCACTGCCCAATTCGAAAGGCAAGGTGCTGGTGCGCTTCGGCAGTATGCAGACCGAGCTTGACGGTGATTCGCTCGTTTATCCCGCGAAAAAATCAAAACAGAACGTGTCACCGAGTGCGCATGTGCAAAGGGCAGGTGTCAGTGTTCCGATGTCGCTTGACGTGCGCGGTCAGCTTGCCGATGAAGCCGTAGCGAATGTCGATATGTATCTTGACCTTGCGCTTGGCGGCAACCTCGGCAGTGTGACCATAATCCACGGCAAGGGCACGGGCGCGCTGAGAAGTGCAATAAACGCATATCTCCGTTCAAATAAGCATGTAAAATCATTCAGGCTCGGCGCTTACGGAGAGGGCGACGCGGGAGTGACCGTCGTTGAACTTTGCTGAACGGCAAATGTCGGCAAAACGCTATACAATATTATTGCGCAAAATCAGAAAAAAATTTTAATATTTTTTGTCCGAAAACACAATAATGTGATATAATATAAAAAATATTATATTTGCGGAGGAGTATTTCTATGTTGAACAAATCCAAGATTCTCGTAATTGACGATGACAAGCATATTTCCGAGCTTGTTAAGCTCTATCTGGAAAAAGAGGGCTACGATGTTTATACCGCGGCGGACGGTGAAGAAGGCTTGAATAAATTCAAGGCCATTCAGCCTAAGCTCGTTGTATTGGACATCATGCTTCCCGTTATGGACGGAATGCGGGTGTGCAACGAAATACGCCGCATAGATAATACGCCGATAATAATGCTTTCGGCAAAGGGCGAAGTATTCGATAAGGTACTGAGCCTTGAGCTTGGCGCGGACGATTATCTGGTAAAGCCGTTTGAGCCCAAAGAGCTTATTGCCAGAATAAAGGCTATCCTGCGCCGCAGTGTTCAGCGCGAAGACAATGTCCGGAATGTTGAATATAAGGATCTTGTAATAAACATCACCGATTACACCGTAACATTCAAAGGCAACAAGGTAGAGATGCCGCCTAAGGAGATCGAGCTTCTTTATTACCTTGCGTCGCATCCCAAAAAAGTTTTCACACGCGAACAGCTTCTTGAACAGGTTTGGGGATTTGAGTATTTCGGCGATTCAAGAACGGTCGATGTCCATATCAAGCGCATCCGTGAAAAGGTCAGCGGTACTGACGAATGGAATATCAAGACCGTATGGGGCATAGGCTATAAATTTGAGGTAACCGCCGAATGATCCTCAGGTCATTGCACGCCAAGCTTGTTGCCATTTATCTCGGAATAGTTCTGCTGTTTGTAGGCGGGCTCGGGATAACGCTGACGGTATCGTACAGAAGCAATCTTACGCAAATGCGTGATGAATCGATCATCGAATGCGCCGAACAGATAGCCGAAATGTATGCCGAGGGCGAGCTTGCGATAATCGACCTTGAAAACGGAAATACGATCCCGGTCTTAAAGACTATGGCTAAGGATTTCGACGCAACGGTACAGATAGTCAACACTACATCGAAGCTCATGTTCTATAACCTTGACCGTGATAAGCTTACGGTGTATCAGACTAACCGCGAGGTCGATCCCGATATTTTCGATAAAGTCTATAACGACGGCGAAATATATGTTCATTCCAATTATTATAATGAGGAGCTGAACGCAAATGTTTCGACGATCGCCTATCCGATACGCTCGGCAAACAGCCCGAAAGACGAAAAGCCGTGGGCTATACTTATAATAAATTCGAATTTCAAAACGGTTTCCGATACATTTTCGAATATAGTTTCGACGCTTTGGATCCCCGCCGTCACTCTTGCGGTAATAGGACTTGCATTTGTTATTCTGCTTGTGCGCGGTATCGTCTCGCGCGTCAAGGAGCTGAACAGAGCGACAAGCGAAATAGCCAAAGGCAAATTCGATCTTCGGATAAATTTCAGACAGCATGATGAAATATCGCAGCTTGCCGACGGGTTTAATAAAATGGCTGAGGAACTTGCACTGAGCGATACTTCCAAAAAAGACTTTGTTTCAAACGCAGCACATGAGCTTCGCTCTCCGATGACGTCGATAAACGGCTTTGTCGAAGGTATGCTTGACGGCACTATACCGCCGGAAAAGCATCAGATGTACCTTGAAATCGTTTCAAGCGAAGTCAAACGCCTTACGAAGCTCGTCAAGAGCATGCTTGATCTGAGCCGGATAGAATCCGGGCGCGATAAGCTGAATCTTCAAAAGGTCGATATCAATGAGATGATACGCCGAATAGTAATAAGATTCAGCCAAAAGATAGAAAACAAGGGAATAATTCCGGAAATTTATATCTCCGACGGTAAGCTCCTTGTCGATGCCGATGCCGATAAAATCGAAGAGGTTTTGCAGAATCTTGTCGATAACGCCATAAAGTTTACGCCTGAAGGAAAAGGCATCACACTTTCGTGTATAAAGAAAGGCGACCTTGCGTATATCTCGGTAAAGGACGAGGGTGTGGGAATATCGGAAGAAGAGCTGAAATTCATTTGGGACCGCTTCTATACGGTCGATAAGGCGCACACCGGGCATAAGAGCGGAACGGGGCTCGGGCTTGCGATAGTAAAATCAATAATAGAACAGCACGGACAGACGATAAATGTAAAAAGCCAGCAGGGCAAAGGCACTGAATTTGTGTTTACGCTGAAATGCTCCGAGGAAAATTGAAAAACAACAATAAAAACGTTGCTGAGGCAAAAGTCCTGCAACGTTTTTTTGCATATTTGCGGCGATACGGCATATTATTCATTTGAGGTGGAAGCATGAAAAAATATGTCTATATTGCCGTATCTGTGTTTTTGCTCGCGGTGGTAATCGCAGAATGCCTGTGGGGAAGACGGACTGAGGATGCGTTTGCCTTGTCCGGCAGTGAAAAACCGATATATTCGGTAGATACGGACGAAAAGAAAATTGCCATCAGCTTTGATGCCGCATGGGGTGCTGACAATACAAAAAAATTGCTTGACATCCTTGATTCGTACAAGGTGCATGCAACATTTTTTCTCGTCGGCTTCTGGATAGAAAAATATCCCGAAATGGTAAAGGAGATCGACGCACGCGGATATGAGATAGGCAACCATTCACAGAATCATCCGCAGATGAGCAAGCTTTCAAAAGAACAGATGATTTGCGAAGTACAGTCGGTCAATTCAAAAATATGCGAGCTTACCGGCAAAACGCCGACAGTATTCCGCCCGCCGTTCGGAGATTATAACGATACACTCGTTAAGACACTGCGTGAACAGGGAATGCATGCGGTGCAGTGGTCGATAGATTCGCTTGATTGGAAAGAATACGGACGCGAACCGCTGATAGACAGAGTGCTGAAAAAAATCGAAAACGGTGACATAATACTTTTTCATAATAATGCAAAATACACGCCTGAGGCACTGCCGTATATACTTGAGCAAATACTTGCACAGGGGTTCGAAATATGCTCCGTTGGCGAACTTATAGAACAAAGCGATTATTATGTAGATATACAGGGAAAACAGCATAAAAATGGCTGAGATTATAGTTAAATTTTCACAAAACAAGCAAGAATGCAACACATTGGTGTTATAAAATGATATTGTAAGAACAAGGAAATCAACTGTTCGGGAGGATTCATATGATACAGGAAAACAACAATAAGATCACACTTTGCGGAACGGCTGTGGAAGCACCGGCATTCAGCCATGACGTTTTCGGCGAAAGCTTTTTCGTTTTCAAGCTTGAAGTAAAAAGACTGTCGGGACAAAAAGACGTTTTGCCGGTGATAGTTTCGGAGCGTCTGCTCACGGATATAAAGATAGAAGCCGGAGAACGCCTGAGAGTAGAGGGACAGCTTCGTTCGTACAACATAATAACTGAAAACAAAAGCAGGTTGCAGTTACAGACATTCGCACGTGAAATATCGCCTGATGAGATAGGTGAGGATGTGAACAGCATAGAGCTTAACGGCTATATATGCAAAACTCCGGTGTATCGTGTAACACCTTTTTCACGCGAAATAGCGGATCTGCTCATTGCGGTAAACAGAGCTTACGGCAAAAGCGATTACATACCGTCGATATGCTGGGGCAGAAATGCAAGATATTGCAGTCAGCTTGATGTCGGTGAGCTGATACATATCGAGGGCAGATTGCAGAGCAGGGAATATCAAAAGAAAATAGACGAGGAAAGCACCGTTACAAAAATCGCGTATGAGGTGTCCGTGTCAAAGCTTGCTGTTGATAAAAAAGACAGCAAGCCGGAGTTCATGAACACACCAGAACGCAGTGAAAATGAAACATCATATGTCGATAGTTTTTAACACATCAAGATAAGTATCATCCTTGCTGTCGGCAAGAATATCAAGCATTTCATTGAAGGAGCAGAGTTTTATACACTCTACTTCTTCTTTTTGTATAACGCAGTCGGTGATATTAAAATCAAGCTCCAGCAGGAATATGTCGAGCAGGCATGAGTTTTTATAGATACTGTGGTATAAAAGTGTGTAATCGCTTGGCTTCGTCGTTAAGCCAAGCTCTTCCTTTACCTCGCGCACGGCTCCTTCGATGCCGGTTTCACCTGCCTGCACACGCCCGCAGGTAGCGTCCCATTGCCCGGGATACCACTTTTTTGTAAAAGCACGCTGCTGCAAAAGGTATTCGTTTTGCTTATTTCTGATTATTATATGTACTAAATAACCGTATCTGTTGCGGGGAAGAGAGATGCCCTCGTAAAATGTTTCGCCTGTCGCGCGCATATTTTCATCGTAAACATCCCAAAGCTCTTTTTTATCCGAATCGTTCATGCCGTCCACTCCTTAAATACTCTCATATTTATATATGTTGCATGTGTGCATATTATAAAAACGCAATATATTAATATATGTCACATGTGTGCATATGATAGCTATCAAGAGAAAAAAGCTCTTTATGTCGTTCAAGAGCTTTTTCTGTCCATGCGTTTTATCCTTAGTTTTCCGTGGTATTGTTACTGCCTGATACAGCCTTCTCATATATCGTGATGTTGTATGGATGCCCCATAAAAAAGCCTTTGCCTATTTTTAATTCTTTGAATTCTGTCATAATAAATTTCCTTTTTTATCGACCGTCGGTCGTTTTTTTCAGCTCGCAAACCGTTTCCACATGCTTTGTCTGGCAGAACATATCGACGAATATTAAATCTGACGGTGTATAGCCGAGAGCCGACAGTATTTTTATGTCGCGGGCGAGTGTGGACGGGTTGCATGAAACATAGATCATTCGTTCGATATCTGCGTTTGCGACGGCAGAAAGCAGTGCTTCATCGCACCCGGCACGCGGCGGATCGACGACAAGCAGATCGGGTTTCCGATCCGACGCAAGCAATCGCGGCAAAATATCTTCGCATGCCCCGGTCAGGAATTCGGCATTGGTTATCCCGTTGATGCGTGCCGATTCCTTTGCACTTTCGATAGCTTCGGGGATTATCTCTACGCCGACGAGCTTTTTTGCTTTTTTTGCGAGCATCAGGCTCATTACGCCGATACCGCAGTATGCGTCGAATATCAGTCCGTTATCATCTCCCGCAAGCTCCGCGACGGTGTTGTAGAGCTTTTCCGCCTGATACGGGTTCACCTGCAAAAAAGCAAGCGGACGCAGGTTGAATTTTATTCCGCACAGCTCGTCTGAAACAAAGCCGTCGCCGTAAATCACGCGGCACTCGTTGCCGAGAATGACGTTGCCCTTTTGCGTGTTGATGTTCTGCACGAGCGATGTCATTTGCGGAAGTCCGTTTTTTAGCGTTTGGACAAAGCTTTGCGAAAGCTCCTTGCGGCTGTTGGTGACGATGATCACCATAAGTCCGTTCTTTGCGGCTCGGACGATAACATGCCGAAGCACTCCGCTGTGCGAAAGCTCATCGTAAACGGTCATATCCGATGCGGCAAACGCCTTTTTTACGGCAGGTATCACCGCATTACAGCGTTCGTCCTGCAACAGACATTCATCCGTCGCAACAACATTGTGACTGCGCGGCGAAAAAAATCCGAGTACAAACTCGCCGTTTGCATTTTTGCCTGTCGGGAACTGTGCTTTTGTGCGGTAGCCGAAGCATTTTTCCGCACCGATGATCTCTTTGACGGAAAGAACCGTTCCCGCAAGCTTATTGATGTTTTTCAGCGTGCTTTCGCATTTGAGCCTGAGCTGTTCGCTGTATTCTATATGCTGGAGATCACATCCGCCGCAACGGTAAAAATGCGGACATTCGGGTGTCTTTCGTGAAGCCGAGGGTGTGATGACCTTTGTCAGCTTGCCTACGGCATATGTTTTCGCAGTTTTGATTATATGTGCTTCGACCGTTTCACCGGGGATGGCATAAGGAATGAACACGACCTCGTTTTCATATCTTCCGACAGCCGCTCCGTCGCTGTTGAGCGATTCGGTTTTTATTGTAATATCGTCATTTTTTCTCATTATACTGCTCCGTTCTTCAGTGAAAATTATATATCATTTACGGAATATTTGCAAGAATTTCTTTTTTTATGTTCAACAAAAGAACATAAGATGTAAAGTTTTTGTGAAAATATGCCATCCTACTTGAAAACAGAAGTATTTACCGCTATAATACAGAATGTAATATGGGAGGGGATAACTATAAAAAAGATGATTGAAACGGTGTCGGCATTTCTGTGCTGTATCGTTATTCTTACGGGATGCGGCGGACAGTTTGAAAGTGTCCTGCCGCCGATAAAGGAATACCCGAGCCCTGCCGAATATGAGCTTACCGAGGTATTTACGGATACGCTTACGGTGGAAAAATCATTTATGGGAAATAAACAGGGAAACGAGCTTCGACTGCAAAGCGATTCGGAAACGACTCCCGGATTCTCCGCTAATGAATCGGGCTTCGTTACATATTCCGTAGGCAACAGAAAGATCACCGTCAAGGCAACACTTACGGCTTGCCCCCTAAACGGGAGCGGCGAGTTTATCGCCTCACATCAGGAGCTTCCGTCTGTCCCGAATCTGTATCCGGGCAAATTCTGGATAGTTGTCCGTGAAATACCCGACTGCCTTATGGTTTCAAAGAAAGCAGTCGTTCTGCTTGACGATTCCGGCAACGCGCTTGTTCAAAAGCTTGACGAAAAAGGTCTGCTGTGCGATGTACCGATAACCGTCGGCGTATGCAGTACAGAGTATTATCAAGTGCTTTCGGGGCTTAACGACGGAGAAACGGTGGTGCTTCGCTGATGATAAAGCTTGCGTTAAAGAAAATAATAAACAACAGGATGCTGATGCTCTCGCTGTTTGCGGGCATGCTCGTAGCGGTGCTTATTGCATGTACGATACCGATATATTCTGCCGGCATATCGCACAGGATGCTTGTCACACAGCTTGAAACCTATCAAAATGAAAATTCGGTAAGCCCGGGCGCGGTAGTGATATCGTGTTCGCTTACCGCGTTCAAGCAGACGGTGGGCGAGGAGAACAACAACGTCGGCAAAAAAGACAGCAGTGCGAACGTAGCGAACTTCAACTTCTGCAACGATTATCTGAATAACGAGCTGTACAAAGAAATGTACATGCCCGCGATAATAAAAAGCATAACGCTTTCGACGGCAAGCATGGTCGTGGGCGATGAGCGCGACAGCCTCAAAAATACCGTAAGCAATGTCGTTGTACGCGCTGCCGAAAGCTATGATAACGCGGTTACGGTTTTCGACGGGAAGCTTCCCTCAAAGGACTTTGACGGTGACGGCTGTATCGAAGTCATGATGAGCCGCGCCGCACAGCAGAAGCTTCATTATTCGCTCGGTACGGTTTTGCAGTTAGGCGAAACAAAGTCTGATATCCTTAATGTATCGCCGCAGGATGTGACACGTCTTAAGATCGTCGGCATATTCGATTACAAAGAGGATCCTCTCAATCCCATTGCCGATGCCGATAACGGCAGTGAGCTTTATTGCGATTACGGTATGTTCTACAATGAACTGTTCGTAAAGCAGAATTTTATTTCGAAGGTGACATGGTATTATTCGGGCGATTACACAAAATACGATCTCTCCAAGACGGATAAGACGATAGAGGCGCTTGAACAACTCAATAAAAATATAGTTATGTGGGGGCTGAGCGGCAACGCGACAACGTCAACGCCGCCGGTAGAGCAATATATAACGTATAATCAGAATGTCGAATCGGTCAATATTCTGCTTGTGCTGTTCTATGCGCCCATACTTATACTTATCGTTTTCTTTATTTTCATGATATCGAAATTCGTTATTGAAAACGATAAAAACGAGATATCAATGCTCAATTCACGCGGTGCATCAAGAAAGCAGATAGTATTGCTGTATCTGTGCCAAGGGGGCTTGCTCGCGCTGATAGGCGTTGTGCTTGCGCCGGCGCTTGCGCTATTGCTTTGCTCCATGCTCGGAACTACATCGGGCTTTATGGAATTCGCTCAGCGCGCGCCGATGAAAATAGAGCTTTCGTTCTCGGCGGTGCTGTTTGCTTTGCTTGCGGGCGTGCTTGCGGTAGTAACGATGCTTGTTCCCGTATATAAGGCGGCAAAAACAGAAATAGTCGAACAGAAGCGTTCAAGGCTGAAATCACCGCTTGTTGCAAATATCATCCTGCTTGTAACGGCACTTTTGTTCGGTGCGATATCGGCATATTCGTTTTATGTGCTTGTAATGCAAAAAGGCGGACTAATCACTGCGGCAGGCAGGGTACAGCCGCTTGCGTACCTGCTGCTTATCTGCTTCTTTGCATCGTTTGCATTGCTGTTCGTGCTTCTGTATCCGCTTTTGCTTAAGCTTATTGTTAAAATATTCGGCAAAAAATGGAGCGCACACAAATATTCGGCGTATTCGCGCATATCAAAAATGGAGATACGGGAAAAGTTTATCGTTATTTTCCTCATGCTTACCGTAGCCGTAGGCGTATTCTCGTCGATATCGGCGCGTACGCTGAACAAAAATCTTGATAACAGTACACGTTATCGCTACCCGTGCGACATCGTTTCCGATGTAACGTTCTACGCAAAGGGTAACGAATTTTATCTTGAACGTCCGTATTTCTTCGATGAGCTTGAGGACAGCAAGGTAACAAGAGTCATCGTCGGCAACGAGCCGAGAGTGAATACGGGATATAATTCCGGCATCGGGCAGAACATAACGTTCATGGGTATCGAACCAAAGGAATTCGGTTCGATAATAACATGGGATGACAGTATTTTGCCGAAGCCGATGTCGTATTATCTCGATCTTTTGACCAAAAACAACACAGGCTGTATAATCTCAAAAAATGCGGCAACTGCGCTCGGCAAGGTCAAAGTAGGCGACAGGATCAACATCCGTCCCGATAACGGATTGCGCGGCGGTGCGGTGATACGCTCCGAGATACTTGCGATAGTTGACGCATGGCCGACGTATTACCCGACGCAGAACAGCGAAAAAAATTACCTTGTGGTAGTAAATTCATATGCTGTTGAGGAAGTGGCGGGGGCTTACGATCAGCCGTATCAGGTGTGGATGAACACCGAAAAAAGCGTTGATGAGCTTAAAATGTTTGCGATACATAATTTTGCACGTCTGACAAATATTCGCAACGGCGCACGCGAGATATATCTTTCCGACATCAACGCAGTCCGTCAGGCTACCAACGGTTCGCTTACGCTCGGCTTTATCGCGGTGATGATAGTCTGTGCTATCGGCTTTGCGATATATTGGGTGATATCAATAAAAAACAGAACACTGCAAATAGGCACGATGCGCGCACTCGGAATGTCACTTAAGGAAGTATATAAAATGATAGTGACGGAGCAGATATTGCTGTGCGCGGCGGCTGTACTGCTCGGCATCGGCGCGGGAATACTCTCCGGCTTCATGTTTGCGCCGCTTCTGCAATCGGCATTCGAAACGATGGGGAATATGCCTCCGTATACGGTAGCTATCAGCGTGACAGATATATTCAAGCTTATAGTGCTTATAGCTGTACTTATAGCCATAGGTACGTTTGCGGCATTTGCGATGCTCAAGCGAATCAACGCCGCGGCGGCTATCAAGCTTGGGGAGGAGTGATATTATGGAACCGTTTTTGAAATGTACCGATATATGCCGTGATTTCAGCTCCGAGAACGGAACAGTCAAGGTGCTTAAGGGCATTTCGGCAGAATTTGATGCGAAAAAGCTTTCGATTCTCAAAGGGCGTTCGGGAAGCGGTAAAACGACACTGATGAACATTCTCGGCACGCTCGATAAGCCGACTTCGGGGCGCATATTTATCAACGGTAACGATATAACCGATATCACACAGGAGAACGGTGACGAGCTGAGAAGAAATTATATTTCGTTTGTCTTTCAGTCGGTCGCGCTGATGGGCTCCATGTCGGCATATGAAAATATCGAATTTATGCTGCGTATAGCGGGCAAGCCGCTCGACAGAGACAGAATAATGTACTGCTTAAAGCTTGTCGGACTTGAAAACAGAGCCAAACACATGCCGTTCCAGCTTTCCGGCGGCGAACAGCAAAGGATAGCCATAGCGCGTGCGATAGTACACAAGCCGAGGCTGATATTTGCCGATGAGCCTACGGCACAGCTCGACAGCGTCACCTCGGAAATAATAATGGGCTTGTTCCATAAAATAATAAACGACGAAGGCGTTACCGTAATAATGACTACGCACGATCAGAATATGATGGAGCTTGCAGACCGTGTGTATACTCTTGATGACGGGCGCATCGCGGAGGTGGAATAATGGCTGTTATCTCATGTGAAAATCTCGTGCGGATATATAAAACCGAAGATACTGAGGTGCTTGCGCTTCAGGGACTTGACCTGAGCATAGAACAGGGCGAGCTTGTTGCGATAATAGGCGCGAGCGGAAGCGGAAAAAGTACATTTTTGAATATCTTGGGCGGGCTTGACCGTCCGAGTGCAGGGCGTATCATCGTTGACGGGCTTGACCTTGCAAAGCTCAGCGACAAAGAAATGCTTCTTTATAAACGCAATACCGTATCGTTCATATGGCAGAACAGCGCAAGAAATCTGTTGCCGTATCTTACCGCGATAGAAAACATCGTGCTTCCGATGGAGATCGTCGGCAAGAAAGCCGATTACGAAAAGGCAAAAAAGCTTTTGGAATTGGTCGGTATCGGCGATAAAGCGGACGCAAAGCTGTTCACGCTCTCCGGCGGCGAACAGCAAAGAGTGGCCATTGCGCTTGCCATCGCAAACGAGCCGAAAATATTGCTCGCCGATGAGCCTACGGGAGCTGTTGACAATGCCACAGCGGATCTTATACTCGATCTTTTCAGAAAGATAAACAAGGAGCTTGGCGTGACCATAGTTATCGTAACGCACGACCTTAAGCTTTCGGCTAAGGTGGACAGGGTAATAAAGATACGCGACGGGCGCACAAGCACGGAATATCTTAAGCGCGACGGCAGCAGGGAAGGGAACGCCAATTTCGAACATTTCGGCGAAAATGCAACGCATATCGAATATGTCGTTGTTGACCGCGCAGGCAGAATGCAGATCCCCGCCGAAATGCTTGAAAAAGCAAAAATACCGGTTATGAGCCGTGTCCGCCTTGAGCTTGATGCCAACGGGCATATCGTGCTTATTCCGTAAAATAATGCCGGATAACTGATGATACATTGATTGCAATCAAGATGCGGAACGAAAAAGATATTCATGAAAATTTTATACAGGTTGTATTTCTTCTATCGTTTCTTCTGTATATCTGTGCCTGAAGTTGTAGCTTATTGTTGAAAAGTGCGGTATCGGCTCATTCATTAAATAGCCCGAAAACCATCTGTAAGATACATTCATTTTGATTTCTTCCGCGGTTCTTCTTAATGAAGGTAATCCATACAAAAATACAGATTTTCGACAAAATCATATATATGCGTAAAATCTACTGCGCTGTCTGTTTTCCTTAACAGATGATCATTCGGTACGAATTCTTCTATGCTAAATATTTCCGTCTGACTGCGGTTTTCTCTTTCTTTTACTATCATTTTTATCACCGCATATATTATACCAAAAAAACAAAAAAGCCCGGAGAAAACCGAACTTTTTCGACAGACTGACAGCACTTATCAACAGTGCTGTTTTTTTGTCATCCGCACCGCGGCATTCATATAATACCAAGAGGTGATATGCGTGTGGTATTTGAGCGACGGAAGCTTTTTCTGTGCAAATAAGGTGATCCGCGGGGTACGCGATGCCTGCGTGTCCGGCGGAATATTTTTATTATTTGGCGATCGCGTATGCTGTCTTGACGCCGGGCTCGCCGTCCGATATTCTTTTCCGACACTGAGCCGTAATTGCGAGCGCATATGTGTCGGCGATAAGATATATATTTCCGATGCCGATTCGGGAACGCTTTTCACGCATTCACGCACGGGGAGAATAATATCGGGCGAAAAAATGGGGGAGCATATAAGCGATATTTCATTTTGCCGTGAGATATTTGCCGTGACATATCACGATAACAGACTGATACGGCACGGTAAAGCAGAAGCGGCTCTTGAATTTGCGCCGCAAACGGTGATAGCCGATGACAATGTGTATATCCTGATGCATGACGGATTTTTTTCATATATCGAAATGCGAAACACCGAGCTTGAGCCGGTACGCCGTATAAAAGTGCCGCGCCAGATAGGTGAGCTTCGCCGATTCGGAAACAAAACTGTATTTTGGGGCAATGATTTCTATTATATATTCGATTTCAAGCTTAAGAATCCGATAATAAAAAAAGGCACGGGATCGCTCCTGTGCCGTGCATCTTCCGGACCCGTGCTTGAAACGGGCGAAAAAGTTGATATTATGTGCGGCAATATCATTCGTCGCGGATAAGCACCGAATAAAGTGCGGATATTGCTTCGTCACCGTACTTTTTCCAATTCCTTTCTATTTGCTTCGCTTCGTCTCTGTCATTGACGGAAAGCAGTATTTCCGACGTACCCATATCATCATCGAATGCCTTGAGATGCAACAGATATGTGCCTTCGGCAGAACTTAATACTCTTGATGAAAGCTTTGCTTCAAGCCTTAATTGCGTTGCATGTTCGCGTATGTACTGTGATATCGCGTTGCGGATCGACCATTTGAGATCGGTTTTCATTTCGGCGATCAGTATGCGCCCGCTGAACGAGAGCGAATAAAACTCTCCCGCAGGTGACTGCTCGGCTTCAACAAAGCCCTTGTCAAGCATTTCGGTCAGTCCGATCTTCATATCTATATATGTCATATTGCTTGAAAGCGTCAGCACATCGTTGAGCTGTTCGTTCGAAAGTGCGACTTTCGATTCCTGCAGAATGTACAGTACGGCAAGTGCCGGCTCGGTGAAGGAACGGTCCATAATACCTCCTAAATTAAAATTCGGGGTGAATCAAGGCTGTTGCGGTAAGCAACAGCCTTGAAGTGTTAAACGATATAAGCCTTTATGTCTTGTATGAATTGTGCTGTTTCGGCAGTGTCATCCGAAAATATTTCAAGGTCAACGGGCTTTGAAAGGTCAAGGCTGAAAATTCCGAGAATGCTTTTTGCATCTACGACGTATCTGCCGGAACGCAAATCCATTTCAAATGCATATTTGTTGACGATGTTTACAAATTCTTTTATCTGCTGTGATTCGTTGAGCTTGATCGTTAGCTTTTTCATTTTACGCACCTCCGTTCATTACACTTTACAGTATATCACATAGCGCTGTATATTTCAATGCTTTTATGACAACATTTTATTGAAAAATTATAAATTCTCCGTCGCATTTGCCGTCAAGCGATTTCCCGTTCACGGTAACGGTGAATTTTGCGGCATCGGATTTTTTGAGTTTTACTGCGGTAAGCTTGTTGCTTCCGTCAAAATCAAGGTCAAGCTTCATCGTGTCATCGGCTTTTTGCCACTGAACAAAAATGTCACCGTATTTCGAGGGAATTATGCCCTTAGCCGAATCAAGCTTCGCTGTGTGCGGGCATACCGTGAACGTTTTGAAGCCTGCTTCATCGGGAAGAACGCCGAGAACATATCCTGTGAGAATATGCGCGATGGCTGTATCGGGATGCGAACGGTCGCCCCATGCTCCGCCGTTGCTTGTGCGAGTCGGCGGATATGTCATGCATTCCCATGTGGTGCGCGGTCCGCGGGGATCATTAAGTGCCTTTATCCAGTTGGCGGGATGCATTTTATGCGAAGCAAAGTCGAAATTCGGATTTTCAAGTGCATCGTAAACGATAAAGTCATCGTTGCTTGCCACATATTTGTAGCCGGGCTGATACATCGTGCCTATCGCTTCTTCGTCAAAGTCATACATATATGCACCGCGTATCATGAGTGCGGTTATCTTGCCGTGACCGGGTGTGCGGGCGAGCAGGGCATCGAGTGCCGCCTTTGCGTCATTTCGGTCATCGAAATAATGCACAGACAGCGCAAGCGAGTTTGCCATTTCGCACATGTCGCGGTTGGTAAGGCTCTTTGTCAAATAGCCCTCTTTGCTCGTGAAATTCTTCTTTATCGCCTTTCTTACAATGTCCTTGCGGCGAGCGAATTCGGCGGCATCGTCTTTTTTGCCGAGCTGAGATGCAATATATGCGGCTTCGCCGAATGCTTCGGAAACGATAAGGTTGTTATATGTGAATTTGCCCATATCGTTCAGAACGTGATCCCACAAACCCTTGCTTGTAGCATAACGCTGGTTGAACAGTCCGTCGGCTTCAACGAAACGCCACAGATAATCAACATCTGCTTTTATGCATGGATATATCTCCTCACAGAATGCTTTGTCGTCGGTAAACAGCAGGTAATCGGCAAGCGTCGGAACTATCCATGCGGAGAAAATATCCGATTCGTAATAGCCGTAATCGCCTATTGCGGGTTTTTTGGTATTCTCGGGATAGCATGTGCCCCAGACGTAGCCCTCGGGCGTTTGATGGAATGCGAACATCCTTAAGGTTTCGGGCATTGCTTTGAAATCCCTGAATGCGTAATACATGTTTCTGCCCGCCCAGTCGAGGTCGCCTATCCACGGCAGTCTGTCGCGCTTTGCTCCGTCGGAAACAAACGGCGCGGAACGGGTGAATTCATATGCATCGAGCGAATCGCCGAAATCATCCTCCCAAATAACGTTCTTGCCGTCGGTCACCTTAAGCTCCTTTGCAAGCGCCCACTTCTCGGTGGTCTGGCAGAAGCCGAACGAGCCGCAGGGATAAGTCGTATCGGTAAATTCAAGTACCGGCTTTCCGTTAAGCTCTATTTTGAAGCTGTTACCGCAAACGGTTGCCTTGACGGCGTAGAAATTATTATCAATAAGTGCTTCGTCAAGCGCACTTTCGGCAATAAGTGTATATGCACTGTTCTTGCGTACATACGCTCTTACGGTGCTGTCGAGATCAAAGAATACCGCATAGCCGCTTTCTATATCGGTCGCACGCAAAAGCATGCCGAAGCCGGAACACATCTGCGGGTTGCGGGCGATAGCAAATTTGCACGAAACCGTATAATCCGTAAGCTCAGTGCCTGCTTTCCAGAAGCCCGCATCATTTCCCTTAGTGAGCGCACGCAGCAAAAGAGTGTTGTTGAGAGTGTCCCACGAAACGGAATTCGGGATCGTTGCTATCTGGCATGTCCACGCGGAGGCATACCACAACATCGTAAGATTTTTGTCCGAGCAATCGAACGCGCCGTCATAGACGGAAGCGTCGGAGGTATAATAAATGTAAGCGTATTCTATTTCAACGAACGTATCGGGAGTATCGAGCTTTATCATCAGCCAACGCTCCTGCCCCTGAACGAGAGGTGAAATATATTCGCCGTCGTGCGTTACGGTAAAGAGGTTGAAACGGTTCGGGTCACCGGGCAGAACGGGAAGCTCTACGCCGAGATACTTGCAGCAACCGCGGCGGAAGTCGCCGATCTCACCGCACGGCTCCATTATATAATCGTACCAATCGGAATACGCAAGGCGTACCACGGGAGCGCATTTGCCGCCATAGCTCTTTACCTTGAAAACCGGGTATCCGCCTGTCGAAGCCGCACCGAGGTCAAGTATCAGCTTGGGCGCGGTATCGCCGTCATACCTTAAGGTGACGGAGTTCTGCGAACCGTCGAGAATGTTTTCGGCGTTCTCAACATTACCGAAAACGTTTTTCACTTCCTGCGGGAAGCATCTTTTATCCTGCGGGCAGAGAATGTTTGAAGCAAAATCATTCAATTTCATGGCATACATCTCCTATATATGAGGCAATCTCTGATAATTCGGCGGCAACATCTGCAGTGGATTTTTCGCGATCTGCTTCTTACAAAAAATCCATCCGCATCTGCACCTGCTCATTTATCTGAAGATTACCATGATATAAAATTATACCAAACTTTTCTGCATATCGCAAGATAAATTTTTACCTGTTGCAAAAATGTTTATATAATGATATAATGATCGTAGCAAGTCTTGCCTTTGCAAGCAAGCATTTTTACTTATGAATATATACCGTATTTTATTGCAATGAGGGAAAACATGAAATTTAAGATGAAGCTTGCCGGCATAACGGCATCTGTCACGACACTGTTCGATTGCACACGGGATTTTTGCGAAAACTATCAGACCGATGAAGAAGCCGAATTGGAATTTTGCGTAACCGAGAACGATATAGAGTTTGAACGCATCAAATCGGCACGCGAGGATAAAACAGAGGGCAGAGAGGAGCGAAGCTTTTCGGCACGATATCTTGAAACGCTTGCGCTGTACCGAAAATTCGCAGAAGTGCTTCCGCAATACGGAATAGTGCTTTTTCACGGCTCCGTAATAGCAGTGGACGGCATCGGATATTTGTTCGCCGCTAAAAGCGGGACAGGCAAAAGCACGCATACAAGACTTTGGCGTGAAGTCTTTGGCGAACGCGCCGTGATGATAAACGACGATAAGCCGCTGCTCAAGGTGACTGATGACGGCGTTTTTGCTTACGGCACTCCTTGGAACGGAAAGCACCGTCTCGGCACAAACACATCCGTACCGCTCAAGGCGATATGCGTGCTTGCACGTGCGAAAGAAAATGCGATCTCCGAAATAACATACTCTCAGGCGTATGTGGATCTTTTTCAGCAGACATACCGTCCCGCAGACAAAGCTTCGATGATAAAGACGCTTGACCTGATAGACGGAATAGGCAAAAAAACAAAGCTGTACAGGCTCGGCTGTAATATGGATATTTCAGCCGCCAAAGTCGCGTATGAGGGAATGAACAGATAAATACAGCATAGCGCACATCGGGGGTTCGTCATAGCTCATTTTTCGTGACAGGCGGAGAATGGGCACTTTTTTTGTCGCAATATAAACAATATTAACGGTAAAAAGTCATTTGCAGAATCATGTTGATAAATTTGCCGTTTGATGATATACTATTCAATAACTTAATAATAACCGAGGTGTATGAAAATGGGTTGCACACATGATTGTTCAAGCTGTTCGTCGAATTGTTCGTCAAAGGACAAGGAAAGCTTTATTGCCGAGGCGAATAAGCTGAGTAACGTAAAAAAAGTTATAGGTGTAGTAAGCGGCAAGGGCGGTGTCGGTAAATCGCTCGTAACATCGCTTCTTGCCTGCGAAATGAATAAACGCGGGAAGCATTCCGCCGTGCTTGATGCCGATATCACCGGTCCTTCCATACCAAAGGGCTTCGGCATCCATGAAACCGCCGCAGGCAGTGAGGACGGGATCATCCCCGCCAAAAGCGAAAACGGCATAGATATAATGTCGATAAACCTCATGCTTGAAAACGAAAACGATCCCGTAGTATGGCGCGGTCCCGTTATCGCAGGTGCTGTCAAGCAGTTCTGGACTGATGTTATATGGGATAATGTCGATTATATGTTTGTAGATATGCCTCCGGGAACGGGCGATGTGCCGCTTACGGTATTCCAATCGCTTCCCGTTGACGGAATAATAATAGTGACATCACCGCAGGAGCTTGTCTCAATGATAGTCAATAAGGCTGTCAAGATGGCTGAAATGATGAATATTCCGATAATCGGGCTTGTTGAGAACATGGCGTATTTCGTTTGCCCGGATTGCGGAAAGAAGCACTATGTTTTCGGCGATACCAAGGCGGAGGACACCGCAAAGAAATTCAATATCGGCGCATGGGGCGAAATGCCGATAGATCCTGCCATTACTGCACTCGTTGATGCCGGCAGGGTAGAGGATGCCGACACAAGCGCACTGAAGGCGATAGCCGATAAAATAGAAACGCTGTGACCGATGTTTTTGACGCACGCCGATTCGGATTGCTTACAGGCATAGAAGATGTTACGGTGCTTGAGGAGGTCGGATCGACTAATTCGTATCTCAGACAGTACGCAAAGGAGAAAAACGAGCGTGCCGTTGTCATTGCGAAAAAGCAGACGTGCGGACGCGGCAGGCTCGGCAGGAGCTTCATTTCGCCGGAAAACGGTCTGTATATGAGTATCCTGCTGAAACCGCAGAGCGCTGAGCTTGCATCGACCGTGACAGCTGCGGCGGCTGTTGCCGTGCGCAGGGCGATAGAAAAATTTTCGAAGGACACACCCCTGATAAAATGGGTGAACGATATTTTAATCAACGGTAAAAAGGTCTGCGGCATACTGACGGAAACAGTTTTCACGGATAATATGCCGGAATACTCCGTGCTTGGCATCGGAATAAACCTGCATACTCCCGAGGGCGGTTTTGATGCAGGTATAAGGGATATAGCCGCCGCGGTCACCGATGACGGCACACCGATCGCAACTGAGCTTGCCGCCGAGACGGTAAACAGTTTTTTTGAAATATACGGTACAAACGATCATATAGATGAGTATCGCAGATACTCATATCTTGACGGAAAGACCGTTACATTTGAACGGAACGGCAAAAGCTTTGCCGGAACGGTCATCGGCGTTGATGATGCGTGCGGACTTATTGTAAAGACATCGGATGAGATGACCGTGCTTAAATGCGGTGAAGTATCGGTCAAAAAAGGTCGGACAGAGCAGAAAGTGACGGACAATTGTGAATAATTGTGAACAAATATGGTCAACTTACTTAATTTTTATCTGTTTTGAAAAAGTTTGTTGACAAACAGGCAAAAAGCCTATATAATTTTACTGTAATAAATTACATTTAGGAGGAAAATTTCAATGAAGAATTTTAAGAAGCTTCTCGTGCTTGCGCTTGCATTCGTGCTTGTTCTTTCGCTTGCGGCATGCGGTCCCGAAGAAGATCCCGATGCAGACTCCGAAGCGACCGTAGCACCGTACAAGAACGGCATCACCGATGTTCAGCTCGGTAACTATTACATAAAGTATAGTGTTACTCAGCTTGTGATCAAGGAAGACGAGGAAGGCAACCCCGTAGCCGATGATAACGGTGCTTACATCCAGGAGGAAAAGACCACTACAAATGTTGAAGTAGGCTATCAGGGACTTTATCTCAAGAGTACCGACGGCGGCGAGACATTCCAGTTCGATACTGCCGCAACACCCTGCTTCAGCGTAGTTTCGCAGACGGATCCCCGCGGTCTGTTCAGCTCATTCGCTCAGTTCACCGGCAACACCGATAAGCTCAGCGAGCTTGGCAAGGAGACCGTAGCAGGTCTTGAGACCACACATTATCAGTATAAGAGCGGTCTGTACAACTATCATATGTATGTAAATGACGAGTATCAGATCACTCTTAAGTATGTAAACGAGGGTACTGCTAACGTTGAACTCAAGAACATGGAAGTACTTGAGCTTTCGTTCGGCACGATCAACGCTGAGGGCGGCTACAACTTTGCTGACTTCCAGGCTAAGGTCGTAACACCCGCTCCCGCTACAGAAGCCCCCGAAGCTTAAGCTTCAAAAAAGTAAAAAACAAAATCGGCTGATGAGCATTTGCTTTTCAGCCGACTTTTTTTATTGCGGTTTAAGGCGATACCGCACAATTAACGGCTAACAGCCACATAAACATGCGTTATTGCCTTATATTTCTCTGAAACCTCTGCCGATGATCTCGCTTGTGGAGTTTACTATTACGAATGCATTCGGATCGACCTCACGGATATGCCGCTTGAGCCGCACGGCTTCAATACGCTTGCACAATGTGATTATGATTTTTTTGTCATCACCGCTGTACGCGCCATGTGCATCGGATACCGTGGCTGAATGATACATGCTGTGTATTATATAATCGGTTATCGGTTCCGGTGACGAGGTCACTATAGTGAAGCTCTTGCATTCGTTGATGCTTTCTATCACGCCGTCAACGATGAATGCTTTGGCAAACAGTCCTGCAAGCGAAAATAGACCTGTCCTGATATCGTATGCAAAAAACGAGGATGCCGCTACGACGAAGTCTACCGCAAGCAGTGCTTTGCCGACATTGAGCCTTGTGTACTTTTTAAGGATCAGCGCGGTTATGTCGGTACCGCCTGAAGATGCCTGACAGTTGAACAGTATCGCCGAGCCGATCGCCGTGAGCATGATACCGTACACAAGCTCAAGAAAGGGCTGGTCGGTCAGCGGAGCGGAAATCGGAATGAGCTTTTCAAGCAACCATGAAAGAAAAGAAAAAAGCAAGCTGCAATATACCGTTTTTGCACCTGTCTGCCTGCCTAAAAATACAAAGCCGACCAGCAGCATGGCGATGTTCAGTATAGGTATGAGTTGACCCGGTGTTATGAGCGGCTGGATGTGACCGACTATTGTCGCTATACCGCTTATGCCGCCGACAGCAAAGCCGTTGGGTATTTTGAAAAAGTATATCCCCGCCGTCATTATCACTACACCGAGCGTCATCATAAGAAATTCGCTGAAACGCTTTTTTGACGTTTTTTGCATATTTAGTTCCTCCGTGTATTTTGTATCCGTATTTTAGCATGACACCAACATTGAAATCAATACATCAAATATTGTTTTTCTGTAAAAAAATCAGGTGAATTATGTAAAAAACGCTTGTCAAAACGGTGAAAAAGTTATATACTATATGCGAAAATCGAATATTGCTAAGCGATGCGTGCAGGAAAGAGCCTTGCGCTGCCGAAGGAGTAACACTCTCAGGTTTCTGTTTACGGATGAGGACTGCATGCTGATAGGACTTTGGAGAAGCTCAGCTTTCTGAGTGCCGAAGGTGCAAAACGCCCAAAAAAAGCGTTAATCTCTCAGGCAAAAGGACAAAGTGTTTTATTACCTCTTTAATTAAGGGGTGAACGTTGTTTTTTCAGCCGCTGTTCGCATCGCCGTAATAGCGGTTTATTATTTTATAAGGTGGTAGAAAAATGGAACAAACACTACTTAAGATCGCACAGACCATCAATACATATCTTTCGGATTATATCCTGATATTCCTGTTGGTCGGCACGGGATTGTTTTTCTCGATCCGTACCCGTTTCGTTCAGGTGCGCTGCTTCGGTGAAGGCATGAAAAAAACTTTCGGCAATATCAAGCTCAACGGCGGCAAGCAGAAGAGCGGGTTAAGCTCATTTCAGGCACTTGCCACTGCTATAGCCGCGCAGGTCGGCACGGGCAATATCGTCGGCGCGTGCGGCGCGATACTTATCGGCGGACCCGGAGCTATTTTCTGGATGTGGATAATCGCTTTCTTCGGCATGGCTACGATATATGCCGAGGCAGTGCTTGCACAGAAAACACGAATCGTCCATGAGGACGGCACCGTTTTGGGCGGTCCCGTGTACTACATAAAGTCAAAATTCAAGGGCGGCTTCGGTACGTTCCTTGCGGTATTCTTTGCAATAGCCATCGTGCTTGCGCTCGGTATAATGGGTGCGATGGTGCAATCGAACTCCATTGCCGAGGCTTGCAATAACGCCTTCCACATTCCGACGTGGGTAGTAGGTATCGTTATTGCGGTGCTTTGTGCTTTGGTATTCATCGGCGGACTTCAGGCTATCGGCTCAGTCACCGAAAAGCTCGTTCCCATAATGGCGACGCTTTATCTTATCGGCGGACTTGTTGTAATAATCGCCCGTATCAAGTACATTCCCGAAACCTTCGGAATGATATTCAGGTATGCGTTCGTGCCGAACGCCATCATCGGCGGCGGCATAGGATATGCACTTAAGACAGCTATCAGCCAAGGCGTTAAGCGCGGACTTTTCTCCAATGAAGCAGGTATGGGTTCAACTCCGCACGCCCACGCCATGGCAAATGTTGAAACTCCTCACGATCAGGGTGTAGTTGCGATGATCGGTGTATTTATAGATACGTTCGTGGTACTTACGATGACAGCGCTCGTAGTTATCTCTACACTTTATGCCGGAAACGGTATCCTTGCCGGCGGTACGGCGGACGGCGTTGCCAAGACCAACATGGCACAGCTTGCGTTCTCAAGCGTTATGGGTGACGGACTCGGAAAAGGCTTCGTTGCGATATGCCTGTTCTTCTTCGCATTCTCGACGATACTCGGCTGGAACCTTTTCGGCAGAATAAACATCAACTATCTTTTCAAATCGAAATACACCAATATTATTTATTCGATAGTTGCCATAGCGTTCATCTTCCTCGGATCACTCTTAAAGAATGACCTTGTCTGGGAGCTTACCGATATGTTCAACAACCTCATGGTAATACCCAACGTCATCGGTATCGTTGCGCTTTCGACGCTCGTTGCGCAGGAAGTAAAAAGTCATAAAAAGAAATGATCGACTCAAACAGCCCGGCGATGCCGGGCTTTTGATTTACATGTCAGAGTATGACGGAAAGGCTTGCCATTCACGCAAAACTATGATACCATATTCACGGGGTGATAAAAATGGAAAAAATAAAAAGTTTTACAATAGATCATATGACGCTTTTGCCGGGAGTTTATCTTAGCCGACTTGATACCGTCAGTGCGCACGATGCATTTGATCCTTATTTAAGCGCTCCCGTCAGCCATGACGGACTTGACGGAAAAACCGTCTATCCGATATCGACGTATGACATCCGCATCACACGCCCGAATTTCGAGCCGGTGATGACGACTGCCGAGATACACGCGATAGAGCATATCGGCGCAACATATCTGCGCAACAGACGTGACATCGCACACCGCGTGATATATTGGGGACCGATGGGATGCAGAACAGGCTTCTATCTTATAATGGCGGGCGACATTCCGCTTGAAAACATAACTGAGCTGATGAAAGAAATATTTGCGTATATAGCCGGCTTCGATGGAGATATTCCCGGTGCAACGCCCAAGGAATGCGGGAATTATTCCGATATGGATCTTCCGGCGGCAAAGAAGCGTGCGTCGGCATATATTGAAATTTTGGAAAAAAAGATTTGATTTTTATAAAATCAGCCCACATGGGGTTGAAATTATATTTGCTGTATGATATACTGAATAAAACTTTGAAAAAGGAGAACAAACAAATGAAGTGCATGCAGTATAAACGCTGTGAGATAGTTCTTCACAGCACCAAGGAATATGCCAATCCCTTTGCCGACGTGGATATCGACGCCGTTTTCACGCATGAGGACGGCACGGTGATCAAGCTTCCCGGCTTCTGGAACGGCGACAATGAGTGGAAGGTGCGTTTCAGCCCCGAAAAGACGGGTCTGTGGAAGTATAAGGTCACCTGCACCGATAAGGATAACGCTTCGCTTTGTGCGAGCGGCGAGATAGAGGCGACAGGATCGGAGAAAAAGACCGAGCTTGAAAAGCACGGCTATGTCCGCCTTGAGGAGGGCAAGCCCTACATGGTTTACGGCGACGGTACACCGTTCTTCTGGCTGGGCGATACGCATTGGCAGATGGCGGATTGGGAGCGTTTGCACGAATGCAATTATCCCGGATGCAACTGCGGAAATCAGTTCAAGCACCTTGCGGATGACCGTATAAAGAAAGGCTTCAACGTTTATCAGACGTATTTTGATTCCGCTGAATCCGACGGCGGCGGAAACAAGCGTGTTCACCATTGGTGGACGGAGAAATTCACAAAAATAAATCCGCAGGCGTTCAACGAGACGATGGACGTAATGATAGAATACTTGGCAAACAACGGCATGACCGTTGCGATGGGCTTCGGCGTGCATTGCTCAACGACGCAGGGCTTCAAATTCAATGCAGAGCCGTTGCTCAAATTCACAAGATACTGCATCGCGCGTTATGCGTGCTATCCGACAGTGTGGATAACCGCACAGGAAATAACAAACCTCACAGGCAGTACATATGAGATGTGGAAGCAGGTCGGCGCGCTTGTTAACGAAATAGACGGATATCACCGTCCCAACGGCGCACATATGCACGCGCATCCCGCAAGCGATCCGCGTTCGCAGGACCTGAACGAACAGCCGTGGCATCAGTGGTGGACGCTTCAGAAGGGTCACGGAGATGTCAACAGACTTATTCACAGATTCTTCTACCGCGATTACGCCAATATGCCGAAAAACAAGCTGTATATCGAGACCGAGTGCAACTACGATGAGCTGCGCTGTATGCCCGGCGAATGCTCAAGTGATTCCTCAAGAATGGGCGCGTACATAGCTGTTCAGTCGGGCTCGGCAGGCTTTACCTACGGAGCGGTCGGCGTTTGGGCGCTCAGATGGAGTCATACCGAGGAGACAGGTTGGACGGGATATTCGCCAGAGCCCTGGTATGCCGGAATGAATAAGCACGGCTCGGATGAAATGACATATCTCAAAAAATTCTATGAGCATGTAAAGTGGTGGACGCTTGAGCCGAGCTTCGGCTATGAGTTCGCAATGCTTGAAGCGCGTAACCGCGCGGCTATATCGCACCGCGGTCAGGATACCGTCATATACTATTTCTACGATGCGGATATCGAAGTCGGCATGATGAGCAACCTTAAGAAGAACACCGTCTACAACATGCGTTATTACGACACCATACACGGAAAGTTCATCGAGCTGCCGTCGTTCAGCACGCCCGACGGTACTTATCCCATCCCGAAAAAGCCCTCACGCCGCGATTGGCTGCTGCTTGTTACGACAGAGGACCTCGGCGAATATGAGACTGAGGTATATCCTGAAAACATCCCGACGATAGCGCCGACACAGGCGAAGCTCGGCAAGGAGATACCCGTAAAGGCGATATGGACATCGCTTGATACGGCGGAGTATCCCGCCGAAAACATGACCGACGGCAGAGACGACACATATTGGAGAAGCTTTGCGCCGGTGACGGGACAGACGATAACCATGGATTTCGGCGAGGTAAAGAAGGTCGGCTTCGTCGGCATGATATCAAATATGCCGAAAGCGCAGATGGTCGATTTCAGGATATACGGCTCGCGTGACGGAAAAGACTACACGTTCTTAGCAGAGCGTGTCGGCAAGCGTGTCGGCATCGGCGGTCCGTACAAGGAGTTCTATGACCCGATCGACACGGAGAGCAGATTTATCAAGGTATTCTTCAATGCGCGTACAGACGGCGACAATTTGCAGTTTGTTAAGTTCGGCGCATACGAAAAGCAGGAGTGATTTTTTAAGGCTATCGGAAGATTTCGGAAATTTTCCGATAGCTTTTTGCTTGCACTGCGCGGTGCGAAATGGTATAATCACATAAAAAAGCACGGAGGTGTGCAAAATGAGCAATATAAAGGTCGATTTCAGTAAAAACGCAGGCGCGATGCGTGATATGCACAGCGTCAACAACGGACCGTTCGAGGCTCGCGGCGGCGGAAACGAAAAAATGTTCAGCGATATCGGCGTACCGTTCGCGCGTACACACGATTCATCGTTCTATGCGGGCTACGGCGGAGCGCATACGGTCGATGTGCATAGGATATTCCCGGATTTTGATAAGGACGAAAACGTTGCCGAAAACTACGATTTCACGCTCACGGATAAGTATATCGGTGAAATTATTGCGTGCGGCACAAAGGTGTTCTACCGTCTCGGCGCGTCTATCGAGCATGAAATAAAGAAGTACGGCACTTATCCGCCGAAGGATTATCTCAAATGGGCGAAGATATGTGAGCATATCATACGCCACTATAACGAGAAATGGGCGGACGGCTTTGAGTACGGCATCGAGTATTGGGAGATATGGAACGAGCCGGATTGCCGTAATGCAAACGGTTCAAACCCGTGCTGGCAGGGAACGGATGAAGAGTTTTACGAGTTTTTCACCGTAGCGTTCAAGCATCTTAAAAAGTGCTTTCCGCTTCTTAAGATCGGCGGTCCTGCTATGTGCGGACCGTGTGACGCGATGTGGGATGAGCTTTTGCCGTATCTTAAAGAGCATGATGCGTATTTGGATTTCTATTCCTTCCACGGTTATTTTCCCGAGCCGAGCCGCTTCACCGAAGGTGTTCTGGAGTTTGAAGAAAAGCTCAAAAAGCTCGGCATGCCGCGCGGCGAGCTTATTCTGAACGAATGGAATTATGTGCGCGATTGGGTGACGGCGATAAGATACAGCTACAAAACGCTCATAACCTATAAGGCGGCATCGTTCTGCCTTGCGTGCATGCTTGATATGCAGACGCGCACCAAGCTTGACCATTTCATGTATTATGACGCGCGTCCGACGCTGTGGAACGGACTTATCGACAACAGAAGTATGGAATATTATCCGCCGTTTTATGCGTTCAAAATATTCGGCGATATGTACAGGCTCAAAAATCAAGCTGTTTCTGAGACAGATGAAGCCGATATTTTCGCTTGCGCCGCGCAGGACGGCGACAACAAGGCTATCGCGCTTACGTATTATAATGACGGCGACACGCTTGATGAACGCAGGGTAGCGGTAGATATTTCGGGCTTTGATAAGCCGATGAGGGCAGATGTTTACATTAGCGATGAACATAAATTCATCGAGCTTGAGCGCACCGAGTATATTTCAACGGGGCATACAGTGCTTTATTTCAATGTTAAAAAATACGACCAGCTTTTTATAAAGCTTTCGCCGGCGGAAAAATAAACATATTTCATTATTACGGAAAACAGGCTGAAAATGCCTGTTTTTTTTATGTAATAAAATTGTAAAAGAGGGCATACTAAGCTTGCAAAAATATAGCATAGCGGAAAATCCGACCCGTCACATCGGTGTTCTTATGCTATTAAAAAAGGTGAATTTAAGATGGAATCAGCGGCAAGCTTCGTCGGCACGGATGTTTATGCAGGCGGCAGAGTTATCGGCAGAGTTACAGACCTTATGATAGATACGAAAAAAAAGAAGATAAGCGGGATAGCGTGTGTTTCAAATATAGGTATCATTCGCGGAAGTTTTTTCGTTCGTGCCGACGGGATGCTTCACATAGACCGCAACGGGATAGTAGTAGATAAAAACGCGGTGTGTTATAAAAAACGCTTCGGTGAGGAGTATGCCGCGAGCGGATTCGCCGTCTACGGCAACGAAAGCTTTTTATCGGGCAGTGTCGGTGAAATATATTTTGATCCGGCAACACTCAAGATCGAAAGCGTCAGTGTGAAGCGCGGCTTCATCGACGATCTCATTTTCGGCAGAGAGATACTGAGTGCGGATGATGTGGCAATAACCGATAAAGGCATAGTGATAATTTCTACAGATTGAATGCCGATATACTTTCGGCATACCGATACAGACAGATCCGAAATTTGTATATATGAACACCGAAAACTGAGTTCGGGAAAAATTTTAAGGGAGGTGCTTAAATGAAGGCATTCGGAACAGGCGTTATGGTCGCCGCAGGCATGGCGGCGGGAATGGTAGCAGGTGCGTATCTTGTAATGAACAATCAGTGCGCACGCAAGCTTTACAGAATGGGCAAGCGCACGGCAAAGCAAATGCTCAATATGTGATGCATCGCCTTATTATTAAGGCGATACATAGATGCGGACAACAATAAAAGCACGGATGCGGATTCGGGGAAATGTATGAGAAAAAAGATCGTTTTGCTTTTGGCGGCGGGAATACTGCTTGCGCTTGCGATATTATTACGCGGCGCAGTCATAAGGATCGCCGGGCTTTTGATCGCGGCATCGGCAGAAGCATATTTGTTTTTGCCTCTCGTCAAGCCGCTTGAGAAGCGAATACCTCAGTCGGCAGCCATAATCCTTGCATTCCTGCTTGTGCTTGCGGTAAATATCACGGCTATAGTTCTTTTGATACCGATATTTGCCGAGCAAACGGAAACCTTTATCGCGGTGTTGCCGGAATATGCGGAAAAAATACGCTCGTTCGTGTTTTCGCACACCGACGGCATCCCGTATGTTGATGAGATAATAAAAAAGCTTGAGGTAAACAGCAGCATCTTTGAAATGGTAAGCACTTGGCTGTCACGCTTTTCACCGTCGGCGGCGGTGTCGTTTTTTGCAACATCGTTGCTTTTGCCCGTGCTGATATTTTATATGATAAAGGACAGAGAAAAACTCAAGCGGCATTGCCTGTTTTTTTTGCCGGGAAAGCTTCGCACGCCTGTTATGTATCTTTTTCGCGATATCAACCGTCAAATGCGCGATTACATTTCGGGACAGCTCATAATAACGGTGATAGTAAGTGCGCTGATGGCATTTGCGCTCGGCATCTTCGGCTTTGATTATTGGCTGATACTCGGCATAATAATGGGGATATTCAATATAATACCGTATGTCGGGCCTGTTTTCGGAAGCATACCGATAATACTTGTATCATCTACGCAGAACAAAATGATTCTTGCGCTTATACTGATACTTGCGGTACAGCAGATAGACAACCTTATAGTGCATCCGTTCATTATTTCCGAAAGTGTGAAAATGCATCCCGTCACGGTGCTTCTGTGCGTGGTGGCGGGCAACAGCGTCGGGAGTTTTTTGGGAATGGTGCTTGCAATACCGGTTTTTATCATTTTAAGGATACTCTTCAAAGAATTTTATAAATTTTTCACCGAAAGGAAACGTAATTTTCCGAAACTTGTTAAAATATAGGCTTGTAAAAAATGTCACAATATGATACAATAGCAGTGTAAATTCATACACGGAGGCATTATTATGTCAGATACCGCTAATTTCGATAACACTATGAAGTACAATCGCCGGAACGAAAACATGCAGATAAAGGAAATACTCGTTCAGGTGTATTCCGCGTTGCAGGAAAAGGGATACGATCCCGTAAATCAAATAGTCGGCTATATCCTTTCGGGCGATCCGACATATATAACGGGCTATAACAATGCCAGAAATCTCCTGCGCAGAGTTGAGCGCGACGAGCTGCTTGAAGAGCTTGTAAAGAATTATATCGAGAACTGCTGATGAGATTTTTAGGGCTTGATATAGGCGACAGGCGCATGGGTATCGCCGTAAGCACAAGCGGGATAATGGCAAGCGGCGTCGAAACATATGAGCGCGTGAACATTGAAAAGGATTGCGCGCATGTGCTTGAGCTTGTAAAAAAGTATCAGGTGGATGTCATCGTTGCCGGACTTCCGGCTCACCTTGACGGAAGCGCGCATGTACAGGCGGAAAAAAACGAGATACTGTGTTCGGCTTTGCGCGAAAAAGGCTGCAAGATCGAATACATGGATGAAAGATTTACTTCGGCGGCGGCTGATAAAGCCATGCTTGAAGCCGATCTTTCACGCAAAAAACGCAAACAGAACATAGACAAGCTTGCGGCAGTTATTATTTTACAGGATTATCTTGACAGAAACGGAGGATGTTTATGAGCGAAAATGATGAAAACGCAATAGTCACCCTTGTTGACGAGAATGACGAAAGCTTTGATGCGGAGCTTATCGACAGCATTTCATATGACGGGCATATCTACTGTTTGTTCGTTCCCGTTGAGGAAAAGGACAGCGACGAGGCACAGGTAATCGTTATGGAGTATAAGGAAGAAAATGACGATATCGTATTGCTTCCGGTTGAAAACGAAGTGCTTCTTGACGAAATATGGGATGCGTACAATGAGGAAAGCGATGCAGATACTGACGAAGAGTGACTTCGAAAAATAAAAAATAAAATAAATAAAGGATTTTTTTGTCTTTTGCGGAATTAGAGAATAGCAAAAGACTTTTTTGTTATGCGAGGTGCAGTATGAGAGCAGATGCAGAGGAGTTTGAAAGAAACTATCTTTCACCGTATGCGGCAAAATCGTATGAGAGCCGCGGCAGAGAAGTGCCGGAGGAAGAGTGCGAGCTGCGCACGGTTTTTCAGCGCGACCGCGACAGGATAATATATTGTAAATCGTTTCGCAGGCTGAAGCATAAAACGCAGGTGTTTCTTTCGCCCGAGGGCGATCACTACCGCACGCGCCTTACTCACACGCTTGAGGTCAGCCAGATAGCACGGAGCATCGCACGCGGGCTCAGACTGAACGAAGACCTGACCGAAGCAATAGCGATGGGACATGATCTCGGACATACTCCCTTCGGGCACGCAGGTGAGCGAGTGCTTAACGAAATATGTACAAACGGCTTTAAGCACAACGTGCAGAGCAGGCGCGTCGTTGAAAAGCTGGAACACGGCGAGGGACTGAACCTTACATGGGAGGTGCGCGACGGGATAGAGAATCACACGAGCCATTCCCGTGCCGCAACGCTTGAGGGACGTGTCGTATCATATGCCGACAGGATAGCTTACATAAATCATGATATCGACGATGCATGCCGCGCAGGGATAATCACCGATGCGGATCTGCCGTTCAGGGCGAATATGGTGCTTGGCACAAAGCACTCGGCAAGGATAAATACACTTGTCATGGATATAATCAAAAACAGCTACGGCAAGCCCGAGGTGGTGATGTCGGATGAAGTAAGCGACGTGATGCATGAGCTGAGAGATTATATGTTTGCAAATATCTACAGTAAAAAAAGCACCGCAAAAAGCGAGGAGATAAAGGCAGAGGGCGTTGTACGAAACCTTTTTACGGCTTACATGAACGATGAAAGCCTGCTTCCGCAGAGCGTGCGGCATGCTATCGAAATGTACGGCAAGGAGCAGGCGGTGTGCGATTACATAGCGGGCATGAGCGACGGATACGCACTGCGCGAATACAACAAGCTTTTCGTGCCGCACTCGTGGCAAAAAAACTGAAAGGAATCAAATTATGCCAAGACTTCCCGAAAATTTTATCGAAGCGGTAATTGATAAGACCGATATAGTTGAGGTCGTTTCGGAATATGTTGCTCTCAAGCGTTCGGGTAGTAAGTATCTCGGACTGTGTCCGTTCCACAACGAAAAGACGGCATCGTTCACCGTTGACGGAGATAAGCAGCTTTTTTACTGCTTCGGCTGTCATGTCGGCGGAAATGTCGTAGGCTTTTTGGAAAAAAAGGAGAATCTTTCGTATTACGACGTTATAGTCGAGCTTGCCAAAAAAGCAAATATGCAGCTTCCCGAGGTGCAGGGCGGCTTTGCACCGTCGTTTTCGGCGGAACAGAAGCAAAAAATACTTGAGGCCAATAAAGAAGCCGCACGGTTTTATTTCAATACGCTTTTCGATGCGGCGGGCGCGGAGGGCATGGAATACCTTACCTCACGCGGAGTGACCGAAAGCACCATAAAACGCTTCGGGCTCGGCTACGCGCCGGATTCACGAGATATGCTGATAAAGCACCTGCGCGAAAAGGGCTTCGACGATGAGCTGATAGTGCTTGCGGGGCTTGCAAGACAAAACGAATACGGCATACGCGATAATTTCCGAACGCGTGTGATGTTCCCGATAATCGCGCCTAACGGTGATATACTCGGCTTCGGCGGCAGGGTGCTTGACCATTCGTTGCCCAAATACCTTAACACCGGCGATACGCCTGTATTCAATAAGCGCAAAAACCTTTATGCGCTGAATATCCTTAAAAAGAACAACCGCGGCAGGGCGATAATCGGCGAGGGGTATATGGACGTCATAGCGCTGAATATGGCCGGCTTCGATTACGGTGTCGCGTCGCTCGGCACGGCTGTCACGCCGGAGCAGGTGCGCTTGCTTAAGCGTTACGCGCAGGAAATATATATCTGCTATGACGGCGATAAGGCGGGCATCAGCGCAACACACAAGGTCATCGACCTTATGAAAGCCGAATCGCTGAAGCCGAGGATAATCGAGCTTCCCGTAGGCGTCGATCCCGATGAATACATAAAAGCAAACGGCGCGGAAGCCTTTGCCGACATGATGAAAAAGGCACGGACAAGCATCGAGTATCTTACAGATGAGATAAAAAGAGAATGCGATATGACAAGCGATGCCGGACGTGCCGAATACGCGCAAAAGGCTACGGCGATAGTCGGCAAATATGCTTTCGACAGTATTGAAACGGAGATGTATCTTAAAAAAATACATTCGGACAGCGGCTTTTCGATGGAGGCACTGTATAATAACATCGACGAAAAGCCGTCGGAAGCAAAGAACGATACACGAATATCATACGGAATAGCGAATAAATTCGAGTCCGTTACCGAACGTGCGCTTATCGCGGTGCTGACTGAGCATCCTGAGCTTACCGAACAGGCAAAATCAGAACTTAAAGATGAGTTTTTCGTAAGTCCGGCGCACCTGAGAATATTCAAATATCTTTGTGAAGCCGGTAAAAAAACCGATATTCAAACGCTGATGCGCGAATTCGGAAGCGATGAGGAATGCCAGACGGCACTTTCGGCAGTCGGTATAGAAGCTACGGTTTTCGGAGATGCAAAAGCGTTTATGGCGGATTGCTGTATCAAGATGAATATCGAACATCTGACGAGACAGCGGGAAACGCTGAAAAGCAAGCTTGAGGAGAATTATACTGCGGAGGAAAAAATAGGCTTCGCGGCGGAAATGGCAACACTTGATAAAGAGATAAAACAGCTTAAGAGCAGATTTTAGGAGGAGCATATGAGCGAAAATTCGCAACTTAGCGATCAGCTTATCGAAAAAATGAGTGAGATCAAGAAAAAAGTCCGGGAAGGCACGATCAAAAGTTCGCTGACGTATACGGAAGTAATGGATATGTTTGACGGCATATCTTACGATGAAGAGCATATCGAACAGATATTCGATATGTTTGAGGCAATGGGCATCAAGATACAGAGCGATGTCGATCCCAACATAGACAGCATAATGGAAGAGATCGACGAAGGCGACAACCACATGATAGTGCTTAACGACAGCGTGAGCATTGATGATCCCGTCAGAATGTATCTGAAAGAAATGGGTAAGGTGCCGTTGCTTTCCGCGGATGAAGAGATCGAAATAGCTCAGCGCGTGGAAGCGGGCGACGAAAAAGCAAAAGAAAAGCTCGCCGAAGCCAATTTGCGTCTTGTGGTCAGCATCGCAAAAAGGTATGTCGGACGCGGAATGCTGTTCCTTGACCTTATTCAGGAAGGCAATCTCGGTCTCATAAAAGCAGTGGAAAAATTCGATTACACAAAGGGCTATAAGTTTTCAACATATGCCACATGGTGGATAAGACAGGCGATCACCCGCGCCATAGCGGATCAGGCACGCACTATAAGGATACCCGTGCATATGGTTGAGACCATACACAAGCTTTCCCGTGTTAAGCGTCAGCTCCTACAGGAGCTCGGCAGAGATCCGTCACCTGAGGAAATAGCCGTGGAAATGGAAATATCGGTAGAACGTGTGCGCGAAATAATCAAGATAGCGCAGGATCCCGTGTCGCTTGAAACGCCTATAGGAGAAGAAGAGGACAGCCATCTCGGTGATTTTGTGCCGGATAACGATGTTCCGCTTCCGTCAGATGCGGCGGCGGCAACACTTCTTAAAGAACAGCTCATGCAGGTATTAAGCACGCTTACACCCCGTGAGGAAAAGGTGCTTCGTTTGCGCTTCGGAATCGACGACGGTCGTCAACGCACGCTTGAAGAAGTGGGCAAAGAATTTGATGTCACCCGTGAACGTATAAGACAGATAGAGGCAAAAGCACTCAGAAAGCTTCGTCATCCGAGCCGCAGCAGAAAGCTGAAGGATTACCTTGAATAGTCACAGGCTTTTGATAATAGCCGGACTTTTGGGCAAAAACGTGTCCGTTGCCGATATCGGCTGTGACCACGGTCAGCTCAGCGCATATCTGCTGCAAAACGGACTTGCCGATACTGTGACGGCAACCGATATTTCCCCAAAGTCATTACAAAAGGCGGAAAGGCTGAAAAGCGAGCTTAAGCTTGATAAGCTTTTTCTTGCGTGCGGTGACGGCTTCGGCGCACTTTCCCAAAAGCCTGATGCCGCCGTCGTTGCGGGCATGGGCGGTGAGGTCATCGCAAAAATGCTTCAGCATCCGTATTCGCATACAAAGCTCGTGCTTCAGCCGATGAAGGATTCCGATATCCTTTATAAGGCACTGACCGATAACGGTTTTTTTATCGAAAAAGTCGTTATTGCCCGTGAGGACAGGCGGTTTTATGAAATAATACTTGCACAACCGGGAAAAAACGAACCGTTCGATTATTCTTTACCGCCGTTTGATAAGCTGTACATGAATGATGATGCCGTCGGTTTTCTGAAGAAAAAAGCGACCGTGCTTTCACGCGCGGCTGACGGCGCAAAAAAATCGGATGAAAAAAGATATGATGAGCTTACTGCTCAGCTTACAAGAGTGAAAGAGGTGATCGCGGATGTTGACGGTGCGCGATGTGATAAATGAGATCGAAAAAACGGTGAAGCCCGAATACGCGTATGAGTGGGATAACTGCGGGCTCGTCTGCGGCGGCAAAAACCGCACGGTCACAAAGATGCTCATAACGCTTGATGTCACACTTGATGTTATACACGAGGCGGCGGAGAAAGGATGCGATATGATCGTTTCACATCATCCGCTGATTTTCCGTGCCATCAAAAAAGCAAGCACCGATACATATGAGGGCAGTGTGCTTGAGCTTTTATACAAAAACGGGATATCGCTCTATTGCGCTCACACGAGCCTTGATATCGCACGCGGCGGTGTCAATGATTCGCTTTGTGAGTGTCTCGGGCTTGAAAATGTCCGATTGCTCGGCGAATTTGAGATAAACGGCGAAAAGGTCGCGTGCGCGCGCTTCGGCACGCTAAAAAAAGAAATGACGGGCGCGGAATTTATCGGGCTTGTAAAGAATGCGACGGGCGCAACCGATATCCGCTCGGGCGGTATGAAGAATAAGACCGTAAAAACCGTTGCGCTTTCTACCGGCGCGGGCGAAGAATTCATATTTGAATCTGATGCCGATGTGTTTTTGACGGGAGAAATGAAATATCATACCGCACTTGAGGCGAAACGGCAGAACAAAGCGTTCGTTATCGCGGGACATTATTATACCGAACACTGCATGATGCATTCGCTTGCCCGCAGTTTACAAAACAGTAAAAATATGATAGAATGTAAAATAATCGAATCTGAAGTGATCACAGATCCATTCGATAATTGACGGAGGTAGTAACCATGACGGAACAAATCGCAAAGCTGCTGGAATTTCAAAAGGCAGACCTTGCCGTTGATGCGGCAGAAAAAAAGCTCAGGTCAAGCAAAGAAAGAAAGACCGCTACACTTATGAAACAGCGTTATGAGCTTGCCGTGGAGGAACGCAAAAAGCTTATCGCGCGGCGTGATGAGACAGAAAATGAAGTACAGGCGATATCGTCGGAGGTCGAAAAGCTTGCTTCGCTTGCCGAAACAGACCGCACAAAGGATGCACCCGAGGATATAGATGCCATCAAAAAGCTTGTTGCCGATATAGACAAGCTTGCTTCTGCACTCAAAAAGGCTGAGGAAAAGCTCAAAAAGATAGATTCCGAGGTCGAAAGCAACGAAAAGAAAATAAACGAGTACGCTGCCGCGGCAAATAAGGCAAAGGATGAGTTCAATTCCAATAAGGCGGAATACGAAAAAATGCTTGAAAATGCCAAGCCGGAAATAGATAAGCTCAAAAAGGAACGTGAAGCGCTCGCGGCAAAGGTCGATAAAACATTACTTGCCAAATATGAACGGCTCAAGAAGAATAAGATAGTACCGACCGCACCGCTGACAGATAACCGTTGCGGCGGATGTCATATGGGCATGCCGTCATTCACGCTGTCAAATGCCGCCAAGAACGGCTACTGTGAATGCGAAAACTGCGGCAGGATCGCTTATATCGAATAAGAGAAGCCTATAAAAGTTTTGAGCAGGTCGGATGACTGCGGTGAAAATACGAGGAAAGTCCGAGCTTCACAGAGCAGGATGCCGGATAACGTCCGGTGGAGGCGACTCTAAGGAAAGTGCAACAGAAATATACCGCCGCGCAAGCGGTAAGGGTGGAAAGGCGAGGTAAAAGCTCACCGTTCGCTCTGGCGACTCAGCGAACCTGTAAACCCCATCCGAAGCAAGATTGACAGCGGAGCATCAACGGTTGCTCGCCGGCTCCCATGTAATCGCTTAAGTCCTTCGGTAACGGAGGAAATAGATAAATAGTCATCAATTACAGAACTCGGCTTACAGACCTACTCAAATTTCAAAGGACCGTGGAAAAACTTCACGGTCTTTTATTCTTTTTTGGAATGCTTTTACATATGATGTTCTTGTAAGGAGGACAACTTATGTTTGACGGTATTTTGCCGTGCGCAGTGAACGCGGCATTAAACAGGCTTACCGTGGGCGAAAGAAAATCGCTTACGGAAATCAGATTGCGTGTAGGCAAGCCGGTATATTTTTATATCGGAGGGACAGAGTATGCGATAGACGGCAACGGGTTGTCAAGGCGTGACGGATATGTGTTCTCGGAAAACGATGCCCGTGAAATGTGGAGCAGGATGTGCCGCGGCGCACCGTATAGCTGTTTAAGGGAACAAAAAGAGGGATATATGACATTTGAAGGCAACAGAATAGGCTTTTCGGGCAAATATTCGTTTTCCGAAAACGGAATGACGCATATCGAAAGCGTCGATTCATTCTGCGTGCGTGTGCTTCATGAGGTCAAAGGATGTGCGCGAAGCGTATACGATCGCATCACGGAAAACGGTAAGCCGCTTGATACGCTTATCGTTTCGCCTCCGGGATGCGGCAAAACAACCCTGTTGCGGGATATTGTGCGCATGCTTTCGTCAAACGGCTACAATGTCGCGGTAGCCGACGAACGCGGGGAGATAGCTGCGTGCGAAAACGGCGTGCCGCGGCTTGATGTCGGCAAGAGAACCGATGTGATGAGCGAAACGCCGAAAGCTTTTGCGATAAATGCGATGATACGCTCACTCAAACCGGATATCGTTGCCGTTGATGAGCTTGGAAATGAAAACGATGCTGATGCGGTGCGCAAGGCACAGACAGAGGGCATCAAGGTGCTGGCGACCGCGCACGGACGCTTTTCGGGCGATGCCGAAAAAAGACTCGGACTCAAATTCGAACGGTATGTTCTTTTGAGCGATAAACGCGGCGTCGGCACGGTAGATGCGGTGCTTGACGGTGAGGGTAATAAATGCTTCTGAAGCTTATTTGTGCATGTGTGATATGTGCCGGGATGTGGACGGTGGGCAGAGAATATGCCGATCACATACGTTCAAAGGCGGTACTTATCGGAGATTATCTGTTCTTTACTGAGGAAATGAAAAGCGCGGTGATGTTTTCCGGTAAAAACATGTACGAATTTTTCGGCGGGATCGCTGACGGCGGCGCGGCGGAGTTTTGTCGTTTTGCGTATGCCGAACGCGGATCGGGGATGCGAAGGATATTGAACGGATATCCCGCGACCTGCAAGGAAGAAAAGGAATGCCTCAAAATACTTTCGGAGGCACTATGCGCCGCGGAGGAAAGCAGTGATGCATCACGGATAGCGGCTTTGCTTGAGACATGTGCATGCACGCTTAAAGGATATAAACAACAAATCGAGGAGGAAAATCGCGCAAAGGTCAAAACA
This sequence comes from Clostridia bacterium, assembly GCA_045601365.1. Classification (GTDB taxonomy): domain Bacteria; phylum Bacillota; class Clostridia; order Christensenellales; family QALW01; genus UMGS1322. Next base: position 44,066 of record JAZRZN010000065.1, read on the forward strand.
GCTCCCTCAGTTGCACTGATGCTGGGGCTTTTTACCGCGGTGCTGATAATATGAGTATAGATATAGTTTTCAAGATCGCCGCCATAGGTGTGCTTGTCACACTGCTCAATCAGCTTTTGACAAGGTGGGGACGCGAGGATATCGCAATGGTCACTACGGTGGCGGGGCTGATAATAGTGCTTCTGATGGCGGTCGATATGGTAGAGGACTTCTTTTCAGCCGTCAAAAGCGCGTTTCAGCTGTATTGATGGAAAAAATATATGTACTGATACCGTTCGTGCTGTTCTCGGTGTTCGTTATCATTCCTATAAAAAAGCATTCGCCCACGATCGCTCTTGCGGCTTCGGTCTGCGCCGGTGTGATGATACTTATTTATGTGCTTGACGGGATGATCGAGATAAAGGAGCATATCGGCGTGATCGGCAGTGCGGCGGGCATGGATAACGAATGGCTCGTATCTGTGATAAAGATAACGCTCATAAGCTTTATAGGACAGTGGGGGATACAGCTTTGCCGTGATGCAGGTGAAAATTCCGTAGCCGACAAATGCGAAACCGCTGTAAAGATAATAGTTACGGTCATATGCCTGCCGTATATAGATAAGCTGTTTGAGCTTGTTACGGTGATGGAATGAAAAAAATACTGTTGTGTGCCGTGCTTGCAATGCTGTGCGTTTCAATGCTCCCGTTACAGATATTTGCCGCCGAAATAAATGCCGATGCCGTTGACGGTGATTTTGCGGAGGTGCAGACACCGTTCGGAAGCTGTAAAAAAATAATAGAGGATATCCTTGCGAACAGGCTTGATCTTAAAAACAGCGGTATGTCGCTCGGCTCACTGCTTACGGGTTCCGTGAGATCGAGATTGAAAGAACTCGGCGTACTGCTTGCCGTTGCGATGGTACTTTCCGTAATCGAAAATCTCAGGATACTTTCGCCCGAAACGGAGCAAACGGCACTTATCGGCGGCAGGATAGTATTTCTCTGTGCTGTGATGTCGGTGATACTCAAGGCTGTATCGGGTGTCCGTGAAGCATTGCTGAGCATCCGCACGTTTTCACAGGTGCTGACTCCCGTGCTTGTAACATTGCTTGCATCCTGCGGGGCGCAGGGGAGCGCGGCAGCACTTTCACCGACGGTATCGCTGCTGTCGGGTGTGCTTATTTCAGCCGCTACGGATGTAATACTTCCGATGACGGTATGCGGCTTTGTATTGTCCGAGATCGACACATTGCTCCCTGACGGCAAGCTGTCGGGCGTGGCAGAGCTGTTCAAAAGTATTGCGTCATGGGTGATAGGCGGAATGTTTACCGTGTTCGCGGCAACGATAGCCATACGGGGGCTTGCCGCCGGAATATCTGACGGCATATCCGTACGCGGTATTAAATATGCGCTCAGCTCCGCCGTTCCGATCATCGGAGGATCCGTGAGCGAAAGCCTTTCACTTGTGCTTTCAAGCGGGCTTCTTATCAAGAATGCCGCGGGTATAACGGGAATGATAGCGATAGCGGGGATAATACTCAAGCCTATAGCCGACCTGCTCGGCTTTATGCTGGCACTTAGGATATTTTCCGCATGCGTGCGTCCGTTTGCGGGCAGAACGGTTGCATTGCAGACAGACCGCGCATATGACTTTTTAAAAATGATCGCCGTCGTGCTGTTCGGTGTAAGTGTGCTTTGGTTCATATATCTCGGCATGACCGTAGGAGCGGGAGGCGGGATACTGTAATGACGGAATGGATAAAAACATATGTGCTTACGCTTATCGGGGCATCAGTCGTGATGCTGCTTGCCGACAGTCTTTTACCGTCAGGGAAAATACGCTCATATGCACGGTTTGCAATGGCGGTATTGCTGAGCGTGTGCATCATGCAACCGTTGATTTCGAAAATCCCGGAGATAAACTTTGATTTTACGGAAACCGAAAGCACATTCGATTTTACGCAGGCGGTGGAAATGACCGTGCATGGAGTATCGGGCTTCGAAAACGCTGATGTCAGTATCGTGCAGAATAAAAATCATATCGAAGAGATACACATAACGGTCGTGTACGATAAGCTGTTAGAGAGTGCAAAGCGTCAGGCACTCGGTGAATATCTCAAAAATTCGCTCAGTGCGATATACGGCGTTGACAAAGAAAATATATTTATCGGAGATGCGTGATGAACGAGCTGATATTACGATTCAAAAATTCCAAAAAACTGAAGCTTGCCGTTATTGCAGTGCTTTGCGCGGTGGCGGTAATGATATATTTTATTCCGCCGAAGAGTAATAATAAGGAAAATACGAACATATCTAATAATACGGAAGCCGATGCGACACAGAAGCTCGAAAAGGTATTAAGCAGTATAAAGGGTGCCGGCAATGTCAATGTGATGATAACCTATGTGAGCGGAAGTGAAGCTGTATGCGCAAACACCGTCGAAAAGCAGACGAATACCGTTACCGAAAAGAGCGAGAACGGCGGCAGTAAGGAATCGGAAACGGTTATTGAGAACAGTAAGCCGGTGACCGTAGGCTCGGGGAACGGTGAGAACGCGCTTGTGGTGGTGAAAAAAGAGCCTGAGATCAAGGGGGTGATCGTGGTAGCACAAGGGGCTGACAGCATAAAGGTAAGAATGGACTTGCAAAAAGCAGTCGAAACGGTGCTTCAGGTATCACCGGAAAAGGTAGAAATTTTTGTAATGGATTAAGGAGAGGATCAAATGTTCAAAATCAGCAGAAAAGCAATGGTAATTTCGGCAATGGTAGTGTTGCTGCTCGTCACGGGACTTCTTAATTGGAAGTACATAGCATCAAACAAGACCGAAAAAGATAATGTGGCGGAAAAGACGGGAGAGACCGATGTTGAAACGGCAAATTTCTTTTCGACGTATAAGAGCGAACGCATGAGCAACCGCGAAGAAGAAATGACATATCTTGAAAGTGTGATAACCAATGCGAACACCGATACCGCGACGGTCAATGAGGCACAGCAGATGAAAATGGAGATAGTATCGAACATGGAGCTTGAAAAAACACTTGAGGGACTTATGAAGGCAAAGGGATTTGAGGATGTAGTGGTCACATTCGGAACGACGAGTATAAATGTCGTCGTCAAGGACAGCGATCTTACCTCGGCAAAGGTGGCACAGATACTTGATATCGTTACAAGCGAAACTCAGTATTCTCCGAATGAGGTCAAAGTGATCCAGGCGCAGTAAAGCCTGCGGGTGCGGTGCATGATAAAATTTAAGCTTTGATGATTTGCTCGGCATAAAATGTGCCGGGCAAATTTTGTCATGAGAAAATTCGAAAATTCACCGAGCTTATACAATATATCGCTTGAAAATTCACAAAAAACGTGGTATAATACCATGAATAAAAAAAACAAAAGCACGGAGGATGATTTTGTGAGAAGCATGACAGGCTACGGAAGCGCAACGCTCGCTTCCGACGGACGTGAAATAACGTTCGAGATAAAAACGGTCAATCACAGATTTCTTGATATCAATATCCGCTCTCCGCGTACGCTGATGTTCGCGGAAGATGACATACGCAAGGAATTGGCAAAGTATATAGAACGCGGTCACGCCGAAGTGAACGTCACATACCGCAATACCCGCGAGGATTCGGCAAAGATAAGCGTCGATACCGCACTTGTCAATCAGTATAAGGCGGCTTTTGAGGAAATAGCGGCACTCGGTTTTGAAAATAATATGCGGGTATCTGATATCTCGCGTTTGCCGGATGTAATGAATATCACACAGTGCGATGACGACAGCGAAGCTGTACTTGCGCTTATCCGTGCTGCGATAGCCGATGCCTGCGAAAAACTCAATGCTACACGCGACACCGAGGGGGGAAAAATAGGTGCCGACCTTAAAATAAAACTTGCAAATATCGCGGGCTACGCAAGTGAAATAGCAAAAATGAGCGAAAACAATCTGGAGGATTTCGCTTCAAGACTTGAAAAAAGGCTTGAAGAGCTGCTCGGCGATTCACGGCTTGATGAACAGAGACTTCATCAGGAGGTAGCCGTGTATGCCGATAAGATAGCCATTGACGAGGAGCTTGTGCGGCTTGATACTCACATCAAAAACATGCTCGGCTATATGGAAAACGGCGGTGCTGTCGGCAGGAAGCTTGATTTCTATATCCAGGAGCTTAACCGCGAAGTGAATACGATAGGTTCGAAATCGGTCAATGCCGATATCGCAAAGGTCGTTGTGCTTGCCAAAGGCGAAATAGAAAAGCTCAGAGAACAGATACAAAATATTGAGTAAACGGCGGTGAAATAATTGATAAAGCTTATAAACATAGGCTTCGGGAACATGGTATCGGCATCGAAGATAGTTGCCATCGTATCGCCGGATTCCGCACCGATAAAACGAAATATCCAGGCGCATCCGAACGATAAGATAATAGATGCGACATGCGGCAGACGCACACGCGCCGTGCTTTTTACCGAAAGCGACCAAATAATCCTTTCGGCTGTATTGCCGGAGACGATAATGGGAAGACTTAAGGAAAATGAGGAGGCTGACAGTGATGAACACTAAAGGCTCACTGATTGTAATAAGCGGACCTTCGGGTTGCGGCAAGGGGACTGTATGCAGCAGATTGCTGGAAAAAGATCCCGCACTCAAGGTGTCGGTGTCCGCAACAACACGCGATATGCGTGTGGGTGAAACGGACGGAGTGACGTATTTCTTCAAGACAAAAGAAGAATTTGAACGTATGATCGCCGATGACGCACTGTTTGAATATACCTGCGGCTACAGCGGAAACTATTACGGTACGCCGAAACAGTATGTTTTCGATGAGCTTGAAAAAGGCAATAATGTCATACTTGAAATAGAAATGGACGGTGCGGCGCAGACAAAGCAAAAATATCCCGATGCCGTGCTTGTGTTCCTTGCTCCGCCTACAATGGAAGAACTGCATGCAAGACTTGTTTTCAGAAACAGAGAGAGCGCAGAGCTTATTGAGGAACGCTTCAGCAAGGCACGCGACGAAATAAAGCTTGCCGTCAATTACGATTACATAGTGGTCAACGATGAGCTTGAGGAAGCGGTAAAGGATATCGAAGCGATAATAAAGCATTGCGGCGGTAATGCACACGATGCGGCACGCGCCGAAAAATGCAAAGCCGAAAATCAGTCGGATCATATAAACGAACTGTTAAAATAACGGAGGTAGAAAAAATGTACAGACCCGTATCAAAAAAATCTCAGGAAAAGGTTTCCTGCAAATATGAGCTTGCGACAGCGATCGCAAAGCGTGCAAGAATGCTTGTCGATAACGAGCAGTGCGGCGATGAATACAAGCCCGTGCTTCAGGCACTTGAGGAATTTGAAGACGACGAGCTTAATATCAGAGCGGAATGAGTGCTTATGCGCAGGTAATAGTAGATATCCTGCATCAGGATGTTGACAGGATATTTACGTATTCCGTTCCCCAAACACTTGACGTGCGCGTCGGGATGCGCGTAAACGTACCGTTCGGCAGACAGCAGTGCGTGGAGGGATTGGTCATCTCACTCAGCGATTCAACGGATGTTCCGCAAGACAGGATGAAAAGTATTTTGTCATGTCTTGACCCGTATCCCGTTATTAACGCGGAGCAGATATTTCTTGCATCGAAAATAAAAAAAGAATGTCATTCCACATTCGCCGACGCACTCAGGCTGTTCATTCCCGCAGGCTTGCGCGGAGGACGGGCAAAAGCAAAGTTCGTTTCGATGGTGAGGCTGTCTTTTCCCAAGGAGCAGGCGGAAAGCGTTTTGGAGGGGCTGAAGCCCGGAACAAAAGCGCACAGGATAATTTCTTTGCTTGCGGAATACGGCGATATGGAAAAAGTACAGCTTAACCACATAGTCGGCAACTGCTATGAGCCGCTGAAAATGCTTGCTTCGCGCGGATACGTCGAGCAGTACGACGAAGAAGCCGTGCGTTCACCGTATCTTGATATTTCTCCCGTGCGTGCCGAATGGCTTAAGCTCAACAAGCTTCAGCAGGGAGTACTTGACGAAATACTCGCAAGCCGGAACAGCTTTACGCCTTTTTTGCTCCACGGTGTTACAGGCAGCGGCAAAACGGAAGTATATATGCAGGCGATACGCGATGTTACCGCAGAGGGCAAGACCGCTATAGTGCTTGTGCCCGAAATATCGCTTACACCGCAAATGGTGCTTAACTTCCGCAAAAAGCTCGGCGACGGCATAGCGATACTGCACAGTGCGCTCGGAGAGGGCGAACGCTATGACGAATGGAAGCGCATACTTGATAAAAAAGCCAATGTCGTTATCGGCGCACGCTCGGCGATATTTGCTCCGCTTGAAAATATCGGGCTGATAGTCGTTGACGAGGAGCATGAAACGTCATATATTTCCGAAACGCATCCGCGCTATGATGCCGTAGAGGTAGCGCTCATGCGCGGAGAATACAATTCATGCCCGGTTATACTCGGCAGTGCAACGCCTTCGGTCGTTCGGTATTACCGAATGAAGCAAGGCAAATTCAAGCTTCTTGAAATGATGCGCAGAGCAAACGGACACGAGCTTCCGCCGGTAGATATCGTCGATATGACGCAGGAGTTTTCCAACGGCAACAGAACGGTGTTTTCGCAAAAGCTGTTTCTTTCGATGTGCGATACGCTTGCCAAAAACGAACAGATAATGCTGTTTTTGAACCGACGGGGATATTCGAGCTTCGTTATGTGCCGTGCCTGCGGCGAGACGGTGACTTGCGAAAACTGCGATGTTTCGCTGACATATCACAGCACGGTGGATAAGCTTCGCTGTCATTACTGCGGCTATGAGATACCGATGCCGAAGGTTTGCCCGAATTGCGGAAGCAAATTCATAAAGCAATTCGGTGCCGGTACACAAAAGGTCGAGGAAGAATTTCTGAAGCTTTTCCCCGATAAAAAGGCTGTCCGCATGGATGTTGACACGACTCGCGGCAAGGATGCACACTATAAATTGCTCAAACAGCTTTCCGACGGTACCGCCGATGCGCTTATCGGTACTCAGATGATCGCAAAGGGACATGATTTTCCTAATGTTTCGCTTGTGGGAGTCGTGGCGGCGGACAGCATGCTGAGAATGCCGGATTACCGTAGCCGCGAACGCACTTTTTCACTTATAACGCAGGTGGCGGGGCGTGCGGGAAGAGCCGATAAACGCGGTCATGTCGTCGTGCAGACATATGCGCCTCAGCACTTTGTCATCGAATGCGCAAGGCGTCACGATTACAAAGCGTTTTACGAAAAAGAGATAGAGGAACGTCGGGCGATGTGGTATCCGCCGTTCGCGCGTATGGTGCGCATACTTTATACTTCACCCGACGCGCAGAAATCATTCGACGCTTCGTGCAAGGCATATGAAAAGATAAAACAGTTGCTGTTGCCGGTAAAGGACGATATCATCTATTATCAGCGTTCAAGCGCTCCGATAGGGCGGATACAGGAAATGTACCGTCATCAGATACTTATAAAAATGAAAGAAAACGAAGGCTGTGACGCGCTTGTCGGCAGGATATCCGATTCTGTCGGGGGCATAGCGTGCAAGGATCTGTACTGTGATATACAGATCAATCCCGTAAATTTGTTTTAGAAGGTTTTACTGATATGGCTATACGCAATATTTTAACCGATACTGAGCCGTTGCTCAGAAAAAAATCAAGAGAGGTTGAGAATATCGACGAAAGGATAATTACTCTGCTTGACGATATGAAAGAAACTCTTGCCGAAGCGAAAGGTGTCGGACTTGCCGCACCTCAGGTCGGCATATTGCGCAGAGTGATAATCGTCGATACGGGCGATGAGATACTTGAACTGATAAATCCCGTAATAACAAAGGAATCCGGGCATCAGGACAGCCTTGAGGGATGCCTGAGCGTTCCCGGCATACGCGGTCATGTGGACAGACCGAAAAAAGTCACCGTGCAGGGATATGACCGTGACGGCAATCTGATGGAATACAAGGCACAGGATTTCGTTGCCACGATCTTCTGCCATGAGACCGATCATCTTGACGGCATACTCTTTACCGATAAGGCTACAAGGTGCGGCAAAGATGATTGATATAGTTTTTTTAGGTACACCCGATTTTGCCGTTCCGTCGCTTAAAGCACTTGTTGATAACGGCTACAACGTCAAGGCGGTCTTCACTCAGCCGGACAGACCCAAGGGGCGCGGCAACAAGGTCGCGTTTTCGCCCGTCAAGGAATTTGCACTTGAGCATTCCATACCCGTTTTTCAGCCGCAGAAAATACGGCTTGAACCGGAATTGCTTGAAAGCCTGAAGCCCGATCTCATGGTCACGGCGGCGTTCGGTCAGATACTTTCCCAAAGAAATCTTGATGCGGCGCGTCTCGGCTGTGTAAACGTACACGGCTCGCTTCTGCCTGCCTACAGAGGCTCTTCACCGATACAGTGGGCAGTTATCAACGGCGAAAAGGAGACGGGCATCACAACGATGTTCACCGCGCTCGGCGTTGACAGCGGCGATATCCTTTTGCAGGAAAAGCTTCTGATAGGCGAAAATGAAACGGCGGGCGAGTTGTTTGACAGACTTGCTTCTCTCGGCGCTTCCACGCTGATAAAGACAGTTAAAATGATTGAAAACGGTACGGCAAAGCGTATTCCGCAGGACGAAGCACTTGCCACGCATTTCCCGATGCTGAGCAAGGAAAACGCGAGGATAGATTTCTCACAGCCTGCCGAAAAAATAAAGAATTTCGTTCGCGGAATGAATCCGTGGCCCGTGGCATGGTGCATGGCGGGCGAAAATGTAATAAAGGTATATTCGGTCAAGGTCACCGATATTGTTTCGACAAAGCCGGCAGGCACCGTTATCACTGCCGATGCCAAGCGCGGTCTCACCGTTGCGACGGGTGACAGAGACATTTCAATAGAGCTGTTGCAGTTTCCCGGCAAAAAGGTCATGGAAGCGAGGACGTTTTTTGTGGGAAATTCACTCGGCACGGATGTTTTGACAAATGGGCGATAAGGTAAGAATACGGGCATTTGAACTGCTTGACGGCATAATCACGGACGGTAAATACGCAAATCTTGCGCTCAAAGGCTCACTTGCGGGCTTTGATGAGCGTGACAGAGCATTCATATGCGCACTTGTCTACGGCACGCTTGATAAAATGATCGCGCTGGATTATATTATTTCACTTTATGCAAAAGGGCGTATCCAGCCCAAAATACGGAATATTCTGCGTCTCGGAGCATATCAGATAATGTATATGGACCGCGTGCCGGACAGTGCTGCGGTAAATACGAGCGTGGATATAGCGCAAAGCGTCGGCAAAGGGATGCTGAAAGGCTATATAAACGGTGTCCTGCGCAGTATTTCGCGCGATAAGGAAAATATAAAATATCCGCAGGAGAATGTCAAACGCATCGCATATAAATACAGCTATCCGGAATTTATCGTGCGTGAGCTTATAGGCGAAATAGGTGAAAAAGAGACAGAAGCATTCTGCGCATTTGAGGGCGAACACAGAACCGTGCTTCGCGTCGATAGGTCAAAAGCCGACATCGAAACGGTACGCCGAAAGCTCGGCGGCGAAAAGAGCAGGTTTTTCGACGATTGTTTTTATATTTCCGGCGAGCCGTCCATGCTTGAAAACGGTATTTGCTCCGTGCAGGGCGAAGCGTCTATGGCGGCTGTCAGGGCACTTGCACCCCAAAAAGGCGAAAAGATACTTGATGCCTGTGCCGCGCCCGGCGGTAAGACGGTCTACATTGCTTCACTGATGCAAAGCGGAAAAATAACCGCGCTTGAAAAATATGCTCACAGGACCGAGCTTATAAGAAAAAATGCCGAGCGTTGCGGCTACGCATATATGATAGAAGCTGTCAATGCAGATGCCGCAACTGCGGAGCTTGCGCAAAAATACGACCGAGTGCTTGTCGATGCACCGTGTAGCGGGCTCGGCGTGCTTGAGCAAAAGCCGGAGATAAAAAACACGCTGACGGCTGATGCGCTTAAGGAAATAGAAATTACGCAGGCAAAAATTCTTGTCAATGCGGCGCAGTATGTCAAAAAAGGCGGAATACTCGTTTACAGCACATGCACCGTAAGGCAAAACGAAAATTTACGGCAGGTCGAAAAATTCTTAAAGAGCTTTCCCGAATTTTCATTCGATCCGCTTGACGGTGTTTTCGGCGAAGCTTTTTCGGCAGAGCATGACCTGAAAAAAGGGTATATCGCACTTTATCCGCATAAGGATAATACAGACGGATTTTTTATTGCAAGGATGAAACGTAATTGAAGCTGCTTAACTGTTCGCTTGAGGAAATAAAATCGATATCGGTATCGCTCGGTCAGCCGTCATACAGAGCAAATCAGTTGTATTCGGGACTGCAGGCGGGGAAGAATATTGATGAAATAAATATTTCCAAAGAGCTGAAAAACGCACTTAAGGAAAACGGCTATACCGCAGGCGGTGCCGAAATATATAAAAAATTCGTATCTCAGCTCGACGGAACCGTAAAATATCTGTACAGGCTTGAGGACGGCAATGTTATAGAGGGCGTGCTTATGCACTATAAGCACGGAAGCACGCTTTGTGTTTCCACGCAGGTCGGATGCCGTATGGGATGTGCGTTCTGCGCATCCACTCTCGGCGGTGTCGTGAGAAGCCTTGAGGCGGGCGAAATACTCGGGCAGGTCATAAGCGCGAACAGGGATAACAAAACCGATGCTTCACGCGCGGTGACGAACATCGTGCTGATGGGAAGCGGCGAACCGATGGATAATTATGATAATGTGCTGAAATTCCTGCATCTTGTTTCATGCGCGGACGGACTGAATATTTCAATGCGGAACATTTCGGTTTCGACATGCGGACTTGTACCGCAGATATATAAGCTTGCCGAAGAAAAGCTCGGCATCACGCTTTCGCTCTCACTTCATGCCCCCGATGATGAAATGAGAATGAAGATAATGCCTGTTGCAAAGGCGTATAAGCTTTCGGATGTCATCGGTGCGATGCGTGCCTATGTCGCCAAAACGGGACGCAGAGTTATTTTCGAATATGCGCTGATAGATAACTTCAACGATACATTCGAGTGCGCACAAAAGCTCATAAAGCTCATAAAGGGTATGCAATGCCATGTGAACCTGATACCGCTCAATTCCGTGCATGAAAGCGGACTTGTCGGCTCGTCTCCGGCACGGGTCAAGGCGTTTATGGGATATTTGACCGATAAAGGCGTGTCCGTGACGGTGCGCCGTGAGATGGGCACTGATATTTCCGGCGCATGCGGACAACTGCGGAGAAGTTTTTTGGCATCGGAACAGACACCGGTGTGATACGGCATTACTGTAAGGAGGACTTATGAAATACTACGGCTCAAGCAACAAGGGCAGAGTACGCGGCAACAATGAGGATTTCTTTCATGTTCCGGCGGATGAAAACGATATAAAGCTTTTCGTCGTTGCCGACGGTATGGGCGGACAGAATGCGGGTGAGGTGGCAAGCGCACTCGCGGTTGCCGGCGTCGTTATGCACGTTAATGAGAATTTTGCTTCTCAAGCCGATACGGCACTGTTATTGCGTCAGGCATTTTCCGTTGCGAATACTGCCGTATACAGTACGGCACATGCCGATGCGCTCTACGAGAGCATGGGTACTACGCTCGTATGCGCACTTATAAGAGACGGCTTTCTGTATGTCGCCAATGTAGGTGACAGCAGATGCTATGTTATTTCGGATAAGCTTGAGCAGATAAGCGTTGACCATTCATATGTGCAGGAAATGGTCGACAAGGGCGTGATAAGCGCGAGCGAAGCACGCAACCATCCGAATAAAAATCTTATCACACGCGCTGTCGGCGTAAGCAAGTTCGTTCAGACGGATATATTTGTACGCGAATGGAAGAGCGGTGACAGGCTGTTGCTTGCAAGTGACGGGTTGACGGGAATGATAAAGGAAGATGATATCATGAGCATGATATCGGATGATTGTACGGCATCGGTAAAAAGACTTGTAGAGGCGGCAAACGATGCGGGCGGCAAGGACAATATCACGGCGATACTTGTATTTGAATAATCGGAGATTTAGATATGGTTAATGAATTGATTGACGGTAAATATGAGATAATAAGCAAGATAGGAAGCGGCGGAACCAGCATCGTATATAAGGCTCGCAGGCTCGGCGACGGCAAGACGGTCGCTGTAAAGGTCATACGCGATGAACTGGAGGACATAAAAGAGCATGAACGTCATTTCCGTCTTGAGGCGGAAGCACTTGCACATATGTCACATAAGAACATCCGACGCATATTCGCCGTGGGACAGTGGGACGATTCGCTTTACATGGTGACGGAGTATATAGACGGCAGAACGATCAAGGATATCATAAACGAAAACGGTCCGCTTGATCCGCGCAAAGCACTTGATTACGCCTTGCAGATAACGGCGGGCATCGAGCATGCACACCGCAAGAATATAATCCACCGTGACATCAAACCGCAGAACATAATCGTCGCCAATGACGGCACTGTAAAAATCGTTGATTTCGGCATAGCCCGTATGCTTTCGCATACAACGCGCACGATGGGCGGCAAGGATGTTGTCGGAAGCGTACATTACATATCTCCCGAGCAGGCACGCGGTACAGAAGTGGATCTGAGAACGGACATATATTCGTTCGGCATATTGATGTATGAAATGTTCACGGGCAAGGTACCGTTCACGGGCGATGAAGCCGTAACGATAGCCATGAAGCATATCAACGAACAACCTGTTGCTCCGAAAACGGTAAATCCCGGTATCTCAAAGGGGATCAACGATATAATCATGAAATGCATCCGGAAGGATCCGCAGAGAAGATATCAGACGGCATCGGAATTGAGAGAGGATCTTTTGCTTTATGCCGCCGATCCCGACAGCTTTTCGGTGTTGACCGACAAGTATGATGGCGGACAGCGTGCGGAACGCAAAAGCGAACGCATCATCGCCGAAAGCGCCGAAGAAGATGACATGCCTGTGCCGCGCCGCAAAAACGACGAAGGCGTCAGAAAACGCACAGCCTACGTCAATGAGGATGAACGCAAAAAGGTCAAAATAGCAAAACGTAAGCGCACCGCTGTAATGATAGGTGCCATAGCCGCATCGGTCGTTGCGGTGGCACTTGTAATAACGCTTGTGCTTTCGCTGTTGCTCGGTGACGGCAAATACCCCCAAAAACCGTTGCCGGATGTCATCGGCTTGAGCAAGCAGGCGGCAGGTGTCGTTCTGCATTCCGATGATTTTTCAAAATTCGAATGGATAAAGGAGAATGCTTCCGATGTCCCCGAGGGCTGTGTCATACGCACCGATCCTGAGCCGAGTACGGTGATAAAAGTCAATACCGAGATCAAGATATATATAAGCAGCGGTGCAAAGAGCGTTTTGCCGGAAAACGTTATCGGCAAAACTTCTTCAGAAGCACTGAAGATACTCGGCGGACAGGGCTTTAAGGTCATGTTCACATACGTCGAGGACGCTTCAAAGGAAAACGGACTTGTAGTTGACCAGGCGAATACAAGTCAGGCGCTTCCGGCAGGCTCGGAAATAATGATAACCGTTATCCGCAATATTCAGGCGGAAAAGCTTGTCGTTCCCGATCTCAGCACCTGCAAGACGATAGACGAGGCAAAGAACAAAATCACGGAAGCAGGCTTCCAGGTAGGCAAATACCGGGAAGAAAAAATAGACGACCCGTCAAAGCTCGGCGTGGGGTATCAGTTCCCCGCGGCGGGAGAAGAATATATCTATATCAACGGTCAGACGCCGCCCGAGGTCGAAATAGAGTTTACGTTATTTATCGGCAACGGTTATCATTGCACATATGATTATACCACCGTCAATGACGAAACTGCCGATATGGAGCTAATAGTTTATAATTCAAACGGCGATGAGATAGGCTACAGAAAATTTGATTCGACAAATCACGTCACATACATTTATGACAGCGAAAAGATCGAGGATATTACATTTGAGCTTTATTCCGGCAGCCGCAGAATAGATAAGCAGACGATACGCACATCGGCACAGGAGAACGGCTGATGTACGGCACGGTGATAAAATGTGTTGCGGGCGTTTATGATGTCATGTGTGAAAACGGCGTACTGAGTGCTTACGCCGCCGGAAAATTCCGCAATATGAGTATTTCTCCGACGGTGGGCGACAGCGTAGAGGTTTCGCTTTCGGAACGCGATAACGAAAAGGATATGATAACCGATATCCTTGAAAGAAAGAATATCCTTTTGCGCCCGCCGGTGGCAAATGTCGATACGCTCATCATAACGGTAGCCGTAAAAAAACCCGGACCCGATCTCAAGCTTGCCGATATGCTTGTTTGTTATTGCCGCATGATGGGGATCGAGCCGATAATATGTGTAAATAAATGCGATTATTCGCCTGAAGAAGCCGAACGGCTCGCATCACAGTATAAAAAGTGCGGCATCAGGGCTTACGCGGTAAGTGTGAGTGAGCGCATAGGGCTTGAAGAGCTTAAGGAAGGCATCGGCGAGGGGATCGCATGTCTGTGCGGTCAGTCCGCAGTCGGCAAATCGTCACTCACCAATTACCTTTTGGGCAGAGATGCTTTTCAGGTCGGAGGGCTGAGCAAAAAGACGGAACGCGGCAGACATACCACACGGCATACGGAGCTTGTTCCGTTTGCACCGAACAAGCTGATAGCCGATACACCGGGCTTTTCACTTCTTGAAGTGCCTGAGCTTGAGCCGGAAAAATTCAGAGAGCTTTATACCGAATACGATGCTTTTGCACCGCAGTGCAGATATAACGGCTGTAATCATGTCAGTGAGCCTGATTGCGCCGTGAAAAAGGCGGTAGAGGAAAATATACTTTCGCCTGAGCGGTACGAACGGTATAAAGTGCTTTTTGAGGAAATACGCGAAAAATGGAGGAAGAGATATGACTAAAATAGCACCGAGCATACTTGCATCCGATTTCGGGAAAATAGGCGATGAGGTCGAATTCATAGATGCCTGCGGAGCCGACATGATCCACTGCGATGTGATGGACGGCATCTTTGTGCCGAATATTTCGTTCGGACCGCAGATGGTAGGTGTGATACGCAAGCATACAAAAAAACCGCTTGACGTTCATCTTATGATAGACAAGCCCGAACGGTATATAGATGCCTTTGCGGATGCGGGTGCGGATATAATTACGGTACACTTTGAAGCGACGCTCCACCCGCACAGAACGCTTGAGTATATTCGCTCAAAGGGCTTGAAGTCAGGTATAGTATACAATCCGGGAACCGGGATCGAATCGCTTGAATACTTAAAGGATGTCATTGATATGGTACTGCTTATGTCGGTGAATCCCGGCTTCGGCGGTCAGAAGTTCATCACGTCAACGATCAAAAAGCTTGAAAATGTAAAAAATATCATCGGAGACAGTGATATCCTTATCGAGGTTGACGGCGGCATAAACGAAAATAATGCTTCGGCTGTCAAGAAAGCCGGAGCAAATGTCCTTGTTGCCGGAAGCAGTGTATTCAATTCGCCGGATCCCGGAAAGGTTATCGAAAACATAAAAAACGCATGATCTTTTAACAACCTGCTCCCTTTTTGTATATTATGTAGTAAGCAGAGTAAAGCAAAAAGGGGGACGGAGTATGAAAAAAGTATTCTTTCGCTGCAATCTTGCAGGGCTGCTGTGCATTATTGCGGGACTGCTGTTTATCATTTTCAATATTCCGGCATATATGTGGCTGATACTTCTCGGCTTTGTACTGATAGCCGTCGGAATAATTCTTTGTAAATAGGGGGAGAATATATGCGGATATTTTATGTTAAGCTTCCTGACTTTATGACGAAGCTTGCAAAAGAATCAAAAAAAACTGTTGAAAAAAAGCTTGTCAGGTGATATAATACAGTAAAACGGTAAAAAATTCGGAGGTGTTTTTAATGTCTGAAAACAAAGGTGTTGTAAGTATGCCCGAAGCGGGAGGCAGTATCTCATATTCTGAGGATGTAATTGCAATAATTTCGGGGCTTGCCGCTACGGAAGTGCAGGGCGTTGCCGGAATGAGCGGCAATATCAAAAGCGGTATAGGTGAGTTGCTCGGACGCAAGGACCTTGCAAAAGGCATCAAAGCAACGATAAACGGCGAAGAGGTCATTGTTGAAGTCAATATCATCGTACAGTACGGCTCTAAGATAAACGAAGTCGCGTCTGATGTTCAGAAAAGCGTTAAGCGTGCGGTTGAAGGCATGACCGGTCTTAAGGCAATGGCGGTAAATGTTAATGTTCTCGGCGTTCAGCTTGAGGATAAAAAGTAGGAGCTTTTTATGAAAATAGGAGAAAGATTGCTTCTCATCTTTATGGCGCTTGTGTTTACGGTAATGGCTGTGTTCATTGCGTCGTGCATGTGGAGTGCGCCGATCATGGCAACCGTAACCGAGCTTGCCGGCGTGCTTTACATAAAAATCGCCGTAAGCGCAGTCCTGCTGTTGCTTATAATACTTTCGGTACGCGCAACATTTGTTTCCGTTTCAGCGGCGAAAAAGCCGAATGCGTTGGCAGCTACCACGGACGATGGCGGAATATACATAACGGTCGATACGATAGATGGGCTTGCTCAGCGTGCGGTAAAGCGCGTAAACGGCGTGAAGGATATCCGCGTGCATTCAACGATGATCGAGAGCGGTGTGTCCGTTTCGGTAAAGGTCGCTCTGGCACCGGAGACCGTTATTCCGGATGCTTCCGCCGAAATACAGCATAACGTCAAGAACGATATCGAAATGCTTTGCGGCATCGCGGTAAGCAAGGTAAATATACAGGTGGATGATTCATTACAGCAGAAAGCGTGACCGATATCTTTGCGGCATGCCATTTACAACGGACAAATATTTGATTCCCAAGGGCGGGATATCCCCGCTCTTTTGTCGGATTATTTCGGAGGCACTATGGGTAACTTATCTGGCAGAATAAAAGCACGGGAGTTTGCGTTCAAGCTTCTTTTCGAAGATACCTTCGGCACGGGTACAGCCCGTGAAATGCTCGGCAAGCTCTTTGAGGATGATGAAGCATGGAACAGCATCCATGAGGACGAGCTTACATATATAAGCTTTATCCGCGAAAATGTGCGGGCGCACGCGGACGAGATCAACGGGATAATTTCAGCGTTCGCCAAGGGCTGGTCAATAGAGCGAATGAACCGTATAGACGTTTCTATATTGCGGCTCGCGCTTTGCGAAATACTTTACCGTGATGATGTGACGGCGGCAACGGCTATAAACGAAGCCGTGGAGCTTGCAAAGAAGTATTCTTCGGACGAGGGTCCGCAATTCATCAACGGCATTTTAGGGGCATATGTGAGAAGCTTATGATTTTTTTGGGTATTGATACGAGCTGTTACACGACTTCGGTCGCGGCTGTTGATGAAAACGGCAGGCTCATAACACAGCAACGCAGATTACTTTCGGTCGCCGAGGGCGAGCGCGGACTTCGCCAAAGCGAAGCCTTTTTTAAGCATGTAAATAATTTTCCCGAGCTTTATAAGGCGGTGTGCGATAAGATAGATACATCCGATATCGCCGCCGTGTGCGTCAGCACTCAACCGAGGGGCTTGGGACATTCGTATATGCCCGTGTTTTTTGCGGGACGCAGATTGGCTGAGACAGTAGCCATGACGCTGAATGTGCCTTTGTTCGCAACAGATCATCAGCAGGGACATATCCAGGCGGCACTCTATGACGCACCGATGCCGGACAGGCAATTCTGCGCGGTGCATCTTTCGGGCGGAACGACAGAGGTGCTTCTTGCCGAAGAACATGAAGCCGATTTCAAGGTAAAAATAATCGCCGCGGCAAAGGACATAAATGCCGGACAGCTTATCGACCGCCTCGGTGTAAGGCTCGGAATGAGCTTTCCCGCAGGCAAGGAAGTAGACAGGCGTGCCGTCAGCTTCAACGGCGCACGCATACAGCTCCCGATAAGCGCATCATTTGACGGATGCAGTTTTTCGGGAACCGAAGCCGCCGCGATACGCGAGTTTGAAGCAGGCTGTGACGGTGACGCGCTCTGTGAGGCACTTATGTCGGCTATTACGCGGACGCTTGCCAAAATGGTAGGGGGAGCCGCATATTATGCAGGTGCAAGCAGTGTGCTTATGGCGGGCGGCGTTTCTTCAAGCGAGTATTTGCGGACTAATCTTCCGCTGTTGCTTGAGAAAAAAGGTATGAAGCTCGATATACGCTTCTCGCCTGTGGAATACAGCTCTGATAATGCCGTGGGCGTTGCGCTTTTGTGCAGAAAAAAGTTTTTAAGCAGAGGTCAGTGATATGATACTTGACGGTAAAAAGCTTGCGGGCGAAATAAAAGCCTCATTGAAAGAAAAAATAGCGTCATCGGGCAAAAGCGTTGCACTTGCCGTGATACTTGTCGGTGAAGACCCGGCAAGCTGTATATATGTCCGCAATAAGACAAACGACTGCAATGAGATAGGGATACGTTCCCTTGAATATAAGCTTCCCGCAACGACAACGCAGGAGGAGCTTTCGGCGCTTATTGATAAACTGAATAAAGATGAAACCGTAAACGGTATTTTGGTGCAGTTTCCGCTTCCCGCAGGACTTGACGAAGCCCGTGTCGTGCGCGAGATAGACCCCAAAAAGGATGTTGACGGCTTTTCAAAAATCAATATCGGCGGCGTGTTGATGAACGATCCGGACGCATTCGTTTCATGCACGCCTGCAGGCGCAATGGAGCTGATAAAAGCAAGCGGTATCGCAATTCAGGGCAAGCGTGCGGTAGTTATCGGCAGAAGCAATAACGTCGGCAAGCCGATGGCACTGCTTTTGACGAACAGCGGCGCAACGGTCACAGTATGTCATTCCAAGACCGTTGACCTTGCATCGGTGACGCGGGAAGCCGATATACTTGTCTGCGCCGTGGGTAAAGCACATATGATAACCGCGGATATGGTAAAAGACGGCGCTGTCGTGATAGATATCGGAATAAGCAGGATAGACGGCAAGCAGGTAGGCGATGTGGATTTTGAAAATGTTTCGAAAAAGGCATTTGCAATAACGCCGAATCCCGGCGGTACGGGACCGATGACACGCGCGATGCTGATGTATAATACCGTCAAGGCGGCAGGAATTTTATGAATGTAACTGTTTCACAGCTCAATGCGTATGTGCGACAGGCACTTTCGATGGATGTGCTTTTGAACGATATAACCGTTTCGGGTGAAATATCGGGCGTGACGTTGCATTCATCGGGGCACATATATTTTTCTCTTAAGGATGAAAGCGCAACGATAAGATGCGCTTTTTTCAAACCGCACACGCTTTCACTGAAATTCAAGCCTGAAAACGGCATGAAGGTGCTTGCTCGCGGACAGGTTACGCTTTACGAACGTGACGGTACATATCAGCTCAAGGTGTTTTCGCTTGAAGAAGACGGGCAGGGCAAGCTGTTTAAGGAATTTGAGCTTTTGAAGAAAAAGCTTGAAGCCGAGGGGCTGTTTGCACAAAGCCACAAAAAGCCGATACCCGAATATGTCAAAAAGATAGGCGTAGCTACATCGCCAACGGGCGCGGTCATACGCGACATAATCAATGTTTCCACGCGCAGATGTCCCGGCATAAGCATAGTTTTGGCTCCCGTATCGGTGCAGGGCAGTGATGCTCCGCGTTCGATATGCGTCGGCATAAACGCACTTGAGGCGATGAAAGATGTCGATGTCATCATCGTCGGGCGCGGCGGCGGCTCAATGGAAGACCTTTGGTGCTTCAATGACGAAACGCTTGCGCGGACGATCTATGCGTGCAAAAAACCGATAATTTCCGCTGTAGGACATGAAACTGATTTTACGATAGCGGATTTCGTTGCCGATCTGCGTGCGCCGACACCGTCGGCGGCGGCAGAGCTTGCCGTGTTCGACTACTATGATGTCGAACAGGATATTTCCCATTATTGCGCATGCCTTGAAAGCTTTGTTTCCGAAAAATTATCGGGCATCAGCATGCGTCTTTTGAAGCTTGCCGAAGTTTTTAAGGATCCGTCGAATCTTATTGATATCAAAAAAGAACAGCTCAATAAGCTGTCCGAACGGCTTTTGATGCTGAACGAAGCAAAGTTTACCGACAGTGAAAGCAAGCTTTCAATACTTTCGGGAAAACTTGATGCACTCAGTCCGCTCAAGGTGCTTGAGCGCGGGTATTCGGTAGTGAAAAAAGAATCAGGCGTGGTGAAATCGGTAAAAAAGCTTGCCGAGGGAGACAGCATTAACGTTCGTTTCGCTGACGGAACGATCGGAGCGGAGGTAAAAAGAATTGAAAAGTATTGATGAAATGTCACTGGAAGAAACGATGAAAAAGCTTGAGGAAACTGTAGCCAAGCTTGAAAACTCGGATATTTCGCTTGAAAAGTCAATAGATATATTCGAACAGGGCATCAAGCTCGTTTCACGTTCAAGAAAGCTTTTGGATGAATATTCGCGCAGAATAACAGTACTGAAAAAAGAAAACGGGATACTGAAGGAATGCGAGGCGAATCTCGATGACTGAAAAATTGAATGAATATACTTTGATTACCGACAAGACGCTTCGTGAATATCTGAATAACACGGAGATACCGGCGGACTTAAGGGAAACGATGGCGTACAGTGTCTTTGCAGGCGGCAAACGGCTTCGTCCGGCACTGTTGCTTGCCTCATGCGAAATGTGCGGCGGAAATATCGACAATGCGCTTCCGTATGCGGCGGCTATAGAAATGATACATACATCTTCGCTTATCCACGATGATCTGCCTGCGCTCGACAATGACGATTACCGACGCGGCAAACTGACATCGCACAAAAAATTCGGCGAGGACAGAGCGATACTTGCAGGCGATGCTCTCTTGAACTATGCGTTTGAGATCATGGTTGAGGCAGGCAATCTTAAGGCTTCACGGTATATCGCCAAAGCGGCGGGCAGCTCGCGCATGGTCGCGGGGCAGTGGGTGGATGTTACGCTGAACGGCAACGCATTCGATAAAAAAACGATGGAATATATCCACTTGAACAAAACTGCGGCAATGATAATAGGTGCGCTTCTTGCCGGCGGCGCATGCGCGGATGCCGACGCAAAAGAGCTTAAAACGCTTGAAGATTTCGGTACCGAGATAGGGTATACATTCCAGATAATAGATGATATCCTTGATGTCACGGGCGATGCAAAGGAGCTTGGCAAAAGCACGGGCAGTGACGAAGCGAACAATAAGACGACATATGTAACACTGTACGGGATCGAGGGAGCGGAAGCTGAAGCACGCAGGCACACTGATAATGCGGTAAAACTGATGGAAGCTTTCGGCGAAAAAGGAGCATTCCTTACATCGCTTGCGAAAAGCCTGCTTATAAGAAAAAAGTAGGCTGTTGCGTATATGCATGCAGACGCGCTGACTTGGATGCGCAAAAAACTACCCGAATATATTTTTTTGAATGTGAAAAAATATATTCGGGTGTATTTTTATGTTTATTGTATTTCTTGCATTTTGTGCCGGTATCGTGAACGGCATGTTCGGCACCGGCGGCGGAGTGATAGCACTTCCGATGCTTTACCGATACTTGCATGATGAGCGTGCGGCTCATTCGTCGGTATGCGTTTTTGTGCTTCCGCTTGCCGTGCTGAGTGCGATATTATCCGGACAACAGGCCGAAATGTCTGTTGTTCTGCCGATTTGCGCAGGAGGCGTTCTCGGCGCGCTTGCAGGATGCATGCTGACGGATAAATTCAAAATAAAGCACATTAAAATGATCTTTGCCGTTATGATACTGTACGTCGGAGTTCGCGGTCTGTTTGTATGATACTGTATTTTTTATTCGGATTTTTTGCATATTTACTCGCCGGGCTCGGTCTCGGCGGCGGCGCATTGCTGATACCTTGCCTTACCGAAATAGCCGGAATGAGCCAAAGCGAAGCACAGTATATAAGCTTGATATGCTATATTCCCGCGGCATCGGCGGTGACGGTATCCAACAGAAAAAAGTGTGATATATCCGCTGTCAGGCTGATACCTGCGGCGCTGGCAGGCGCATTGCTCGGTGCATCATTTTTACAAAGCGGAATACACCTGAAACGCCTTTATTCGCTCTTTTTGACGGGGTTCGGCATATATATGCTTATCAGCGCATTAAAAAACACATCGGCAAAATAAAATTTTTTGTAAAAAATCAAAAAAATTTCAATTTAGGTATGGATTTTTCCGCAAGAATAGTATATAATATAAAAAATTATACTACCGCATAAGAGTTTTACTCTTTGAACGTTATACTCGGAGGAAAAATTTATGAGAAAAATTGCTATCATGGACATCGGATCAAACAACGCGCGACTTATACTTGTGTATATCTATGATAACGGAAGTTACAGGATCGCCGACCAGCTCAAGGAGCCCGTTCGACTTATTTCGGATATGGGGCATGATAATATCATCAAGCCGCGACGCATCCAACAGCTTATAAAAACTATACAGATGTTCAAGCGTCTGTGTGCCGCAAACGGCATAGATGAGATATTCCCGTACTGCACCGCGGCGGTAAACCGCGCCGCCAATCAGCGGAGCTTCCTTGATGAGGTCTATGCGATGACGCAAGTAAACCTTGAAGTGCTTTCGGGCGAAAAGGAAGCCACACTCGTTTTTCAGGGCGTTATCAATACCATGGAGACCGAAAACGGCGTGATAATGGATATCGGCGGCGGAACGACGCAGATAGTACATTTTGAAAAACGTGCGATAAAAGAGCTTGCCTGCCTGCCGTTCGGTACGGTAACACTTACCGAGCTTTTCGGGCTCGATGATAAGGTAAAGCAGGAACAGATCGACGCGATAGAGGATTTCTACCGCCAACAGCTTGATTCGATACCGTGGCTCGCCTCCGTTCAGGGACTTCCGCTTATCGGTGTGGGCGGTTCGTTCAGAAACTTAGGCAAGATAATGCGCATGAAAACCAAACGCGATATCGGCACTTTGCACAACTATGTCATCCGTCCGCGCGAAATAGATACGCTTTATGACAACATGTGCCGTCTTGATCTTGACAGACGCATGAAGATAAAGGGACTTTCGAACGAGCGTGCCGATATATTCCTTGCGGCTTTTGCGGCAATAAAGACAATGGCGGGATATATCGAATGTTCCGATATATTCATAAGCTGCTGCGGCTTGCGCGAAGGCATAATGTTTGAGCAGATGCAACCGTCAATAGTAGCGCATCCCATACAGCATGTGCTTGATTATTCACTTGCAAATGTACTCGGACTGTTTCAGGAAAATACAGAGCATGCAAACAATGTCGCAAATCTTTCGCTTATCATGTTTGAACAGTTGCGTCAGCTGCATAAGCTTCCGAACTCATACATGAAAATAATCAAGACCGCTTCAACATTGCATGATATCGGCAGTGAGGTCAAATATCACGACCATCACAAGCACAGCTTTTATCTTATCCTCAATTCCAATATTTACGGGCTTACTCACCGTGAGCATCTTATGAGTGCATTCGTTGCACTTGCTCACAGAAAGGACGACGTAAAGAAGGAATGCCAGAGATATTCCGACATGATATCGGCGGATGATGTTATGATAATCTACCGTCTTGCGGTACTTGTGCGTATCGCGGAAAGCTTCGACCGTGCGATGGACGGCATCATATCATGCGTTTCGTGCGATATATTGGGCGATTCGGTCATCATGAAGACACAGACTACCGGCGATGCATCTCTTGAAATCAAAGATGCACTTACATGCAGTGAGCTTTTCAAAAAGGCTTACGGCAAAAACCTTGTGATACTTTGATCAGGGAGAATACATATGCGATTTGTAAAAGAAAAAACATTCATCAAAAACGGTACCGAAATAGTCAAAGAAGGCAAAAATGCAAAGAACGGTACGATAAGCCATAAAATACTCAAGGCTCATAACACGGGCGACGACATGAACAAGCTGCGCATAAAATTTGATGCGCTCGTTTCACATGATATAACTTATGTCGGCATAATACAGACAGCGCGTGCGAGCGGACTGAAAAAATTCCCGCTCACATATGCGCTTACCAACTGCCATAACAGCCTTTGCGCAGTAGGCGGAACGCTCAATGAGGACGACCATCTGTTCGGGCTGTCGGCGGCAAAGAAATACGGCGGCATGTACATTCCGCCGCACCTTGCGGTAATACATTCGTTCGCGCGTGAAGAGCTTGCCGCATGCGGCAGGATGATACTCGGTTCCGACAGCCATACACGCTACGGCGCACTCGGCACGATGGCGATAGGCGAGGGCGGACCCGAGCTTGTTAAACAGCTTCTTGAACGCACATACGATATAGATTATCCCGATATCGTTGCGGTATATCTTAAAAACGCACCGAAAAAAGGTGTAGGACCGCACGATGTTGCGATAGCTATGTGCAAGGAAGTGTTCGAAAAAGGACTTGTAAAAAATAAAGTGCTTGAATTCGTCGGACCGGGAGTGAAAAATCTGAGCGTCGATTTCCGATGCGGTATCGACGTTATGACCACCGAGACGACATGCCTGAGTTCGATCTGGATGACGGATGAAAAGGTACGCAAATATTATAAGACACACGGCAGGGAAGATGACTATGAACAGCTCATGCCCGATGAGATCGCGGAATACGATGCTTTGCTTGAAATAGACCTTGCCGAGATCGAACCGATGATAGCCTTGCCGTTCCATCCGAGCAATGCATATACTATCCGTGAGTTCAAAGCCAACGCCGCCGAGATACTCAAAAAGCTTGATGAGGACATTAAGGAACGTTATCCGAAATCTGCGTGCCGCGTTTCGGATAAGCTCAAGCCTGACGGATTCCATGTGGATCAGGGCGTTATTGCGGGCTGTGCGGGCGGAATATTTGAAAACATAACCGCCGCAAACGATATCTTAAAGGGCGGAAGCACCGGCAACGGAGCATTTTCGCTCAATGTGTATCCCGCAAGTCAGAGCGTATATCTTGATCTTGTTCAAAAAGGCATCATCTCCGAGCTTATGGAGAGCGGTGCGATAATAAAGACGGCGTTCTGCGGTCCGTGCTTCGGCGCGGGCGATGTTCCCGCAAACAACGCGTTCAGCATCCGCCATACGACACGCAATTTTCCCAACCGCGAAGGCAGTAAGCCCGGTGAGGGGCAGCTTTCGCTTGTTGCGCTCATGGATGCGCGCAGCATCGCATCGACAGCGGCAAACGGCGGTGTTTTGACGGGAGCGGATGAATCGGACATCGACTACACGGAATACGAATATACTTACCACAGGGATATTTACGCCAAGCGTGTGCTTGACGCACGCAATTCAAGCGAACCCGATACGGAGCTTGTTCTCGGACCTAATATCGCCGATTGGCCGAAGCTCAAAAAAATGCCGGAACAGGTACTTCTTAAGCTTGCGAGCGTTCTCCGTGATAAAGTGACCACGACGGATGAGCTTATCCCGTCGGGCGAAACAAGCACGCTCAGATCGAATCCGTATAAGCTTTCCCGCTTCACGCTTTCGAGAAAGGACCCCGAATATGTCTCCCGTGCGGACGCTGTTGCCGAAACGGAAAATTCCGATGAGCGTGAACGTCTTTTCGCAGAGCTTAATGCACTTGAAAATGTTGACATCACGGATTGCGTTTTCGGAAGCTGTATTTATGCGAATATGCCCGGCGACGGCTCGGCACGCGAACAGGCGGCAAGCTGTCAGAAGGTTTTGGGCGGATGGGGCAATATCGCCATAGAATATGCCACAAAACGCTACAGAAGCAATCTTATAAATTGGGGCATACTTCCGCTGTTGTGCGATAAAGCACTTTCGGAAAAATTCGAATGTGACGATTACCTTTTCCTGCCGGAGATCAAAAAAGACCTGCTTGCGAAAAACGAAAAAACAAAAGCCGTTCTTATAAAAGACGGCAAAACGGAAATAATTACTCTCAGTATAGTTCCGATGACCGATGACGAAAGGGATATTTTGCTTAGCGGCGGACTTATCAATTATTATTCTTCAAATAAATAAAGGAGCTTTGCATAATGGGATTTTTTACTCGTGATCTCGGTATAGATTTAGGTACTGCGAACACTTTGGTATATTTGCGCGGCAAGGGAATAATAATCCGTGAGCCGAGCGTTGTTGCCGTAAAGGTCGCCGGAAGCAAGAAAGAGGTTCTTGCCGTGGGCGAAACGGCAAAGAATATGATAGGCAGGACTCCGGGCAATATAATTGCCGTAAAACCGTTGCGTGACGGCGTTATAGCCGATTTCGACGTGACGGCGGCGATGCTTTCGGATATAATACACCGCGCTATGCCGAGAGCATTCTCGCTTACGCGCACCCGTGTGGTAATATGCGTACCCTGCGGAGTTACCGGAGTTGAGCGCAAAGCGGTCGAGGATGCCGCCAAAAATGCGGGCGCAAGCCATGTTGAGATCATGGAAGAGCCTAAGGCGAGCGCGATAGGCGCAGGGCTTCCGATAAACGAACCGTCGGGATGCATGATAGTGGATATCGGCGGCGGCTCAAGTGAAATGGCTGTCATTTCGCTTGGCGGTATAGTCGTTTCACGTTCGCTTCGCATTGCGGGCAATAAGCTTGACGAGGCTATACTCAATTATGTAAAGAAAGAATTTAATCTTGCTATCGGCGAACGCACAAGCGAGGAGATCAAAATGCGTATCGGCTCGGCGTATCCGACAGGCGACGAAAAGTCAATGGATATCCGCGGACGTGACCTTGTTTCCGGCTTGCCCAAAACAGTTACGATCACTTCGTCACAGGTGCGTGAAGCACTCCGCGAGCCGCTCATGGCGATAATTGACGCCATCAAGGTAACGCTTGAGGATACTCCGCCCGAGCTTGCCGCCGATATAATGGAACGCGGCATTTATCTCGCCGGCGGCGGCGCATTGCTTTCCGGCATGGATACGCTTATAAAATACGAAACAGGCATGCCGGTCGTGATAGCCGAAACGCCTCTTGACTGCGTTGTTACGGGTGCCGGAATGGCACTTGAAGACCTCGACTATCTATCCTGATAGGAGCGGAACATGAACAGATCGGAACGCAAACGCGCAAAGATAATAAAATATATATTGATCGGCATCATTGTTGTTGCGTCACTGCTTGTGCTGATGTTCAACAGCGGCGTGAAATTTCTTGAAAGAGTTTCCGGCTATGTGATAAACCCGGTGATTTTTGCATTTGACAGTGCAATGGACGGCGTGGGAGACTTTTTTTCAAGCTTCGGCAGCAGGATGCGCTTGCGTGATGAGCTTGCCACGGCACAGGAAAAGCTTGCACAGCTTGAAAATATACAGTCGGTTTCCGATGAGGTAAAGGCGGAGAACGAGCGTCTGCTTGCATTGCTCGGCGAAAAGGAAAGCTATCCGCAGTTTCAATACGAATATGCCAAGGTAGTTGTGCGAAGCGTTGATGATTACAGTGCTACATATACACTGAACAAAGGGTCTCTTGACGGAATAACGGAAAATATGGTCGTCATTGCCGAGGGCGGTCTTGCCGGGAAAATAGTGAAAACGACTGACAGCACATCAATTCTGCTTGCAATAACCGATCCGCGTTGCGGCGTGCCTGCACTTTCCGAGGCGAGCCGCGATATGGGAGTGATAAAGGGCGTAAGCGATGCCGGCTCAACGGCGGGCTACTGCACCATGACCGAGTTGCCGACAAATGCAATAATAAAACCGGGTGATTCCGTTGTTACATCCGGGCTCGGAGAGGTATTCCCCAAAGGTATAAAGATAGGAACGATAACAGAAGTTTCACGGAGCGGCGGCAATCAGATAAATTCTTCCGCAAAGCTTTCGCCGTCTGTCGATTTCGACCATCTTGAAAACGTATTGATAATAACGGGCACGGAGGAATAGCGGATGCGCACATTTGTAATGCTTGCACTTTCTGTGATCTCGTTTTTTTTACATGTGACTGTTGCGCCGGAGATAGCAGTGTTGAATGCCAAGGTGGATTTTATCATGATCTCCGTGATAATGACGGCGCTGTTTTCGAAAAAATGGTATTCTGCGGTATTGTGTGCGCTGTATTCCGGGATAGCCGTAGATATAGTCACGCAGGCAGGCACGTTTGTAAACACGGGAATATACTTGTTTATTGCAGTGCTTGCCGCACTCGGTACGCTTTTTTACAGAGAAAACTCTTTTATAATATGCGTTCCGGCTACAGCGGCGGCAGTAGCGATAAAGCACCTACTGCTTGTCTTTATACTGTATCTCATGCGGCTCAATGCAACGCTTACATTCGGGACGTTCATCAATGCTTTGCCGTCGGTGATATACACTGCGCTTGCCGCGGCTTTGATTTATTTTGTTTATAAATTCTTTTTTTCGCTGTCATTCATGCAAGAGAAAAAAGAAAATGAGGGCAGGTATCTTTGATGGGGTTACTGCAGAACGAAGAACAGAAGGACAATAATAAACGTCGTGCTATTACGGTCATTACGGCGTTTATTCTTGCGTTTGCCGTGCTTGTTTTTTCGCTTGCCGACCTGCAATTCGTCCACAGTGCCGAATACGATACGGCTTCAGCCGTCAAACATACGCGCACGCTTAAAGTAGAGGGCGCACGCGGTAAGATACTTGATACGAACGGTATCCCGCTTGCGCAGGATGAGGTCAGTTACGACCTTGAATTTTACCGCGAATACAATCTGAAATCGGAACGTGAAATGTATACCGCTTCTATAGTTTTCGCGCTTGAGCTTGTAAAAAAATACGGGCGCGATATCGAACCGGCGTTTTCGATATCGAAAAAAGACAACGGTGAGTATTGCTTTGCATGGGGCGATGTCAGCGAGGAGATCGCAAAAAAACGCGAAAGCACATGGAGAAGCAATTTCTATTTTGCGGACAAAAAAGGTCTGGCGATGACCGTTGAGGAAATGTACCGCGAGATGCGTACACGTTACTGCATCCCTGAGGATATGGATGACCTTACGGCGTTCAAGGTACTCGGAGTGTGGCAGAAGAGCATAGAATCGTATTGGGCATCCAAATCAATAACGGTGCTTAAAAATATAGGCATCGAGCTTGCAACGGCTATTGAGAGCTACAGCTATGAGCTTTCGGGCTTCAACGTTACCGCAAAATCACTGCGCATATATCCGCAAGGGGCGGTGGCGAGCCATATCGTCGGCTATTTGGGCAGAATAACCGCGGAAAATGTTGAATACTACAATAAGCTTGATTACGATATCGAAAGCATTGTAGGCATTTCGGGCATCGAAAATGTTATGGAAAACTACCTTACCGGAAGCAGCGGCGCACGCTTGGGCTCACGGAAGGTGGAGGTCACCAACGGCGGAAGGATACTCAGTGAGCTTTCGTTTTCGCCCGCATCGAACGGCGATAACGTATATCTTACGATAGATACCAATCTTCAACGGATAGCGGAAGAGGCATTAAGAAAAAATATCGCCGAAATAAATCAGGTCCAGCATGAGCAGTATGAGAAAAAGGCCGCCACATACGATGCACTTGTGGCAAAGCGCGGCGGCAGAAAAATAAGCTATGCGACCGTAGGCGCAGTGGTCGTCATGGATGTCAGAAACGGCAATACGCTCGCACTTGTAAGTGAGCCGAACTATGACCCCAACCTGTTTTCACAGGGCATTTCGAACGCGGACTACGATGCGATAATAAACGATGAGCGCAAGCCGCTGTTCAATAAGGCGATAAGCTCATCCGATACGCCGGGCTCTATTTTCAAGCTGTGCGTTTCGCTTGCAGGTCTTGAAGAAGGAGCGATAACCGCAGATGAGACGATAACCGATCTCGGTGAATACCGCAAATACGTTTCCGGCACTGAAAAGGGTCCTATGTGCGGCTGGTACAGAGATAACCACGAAACACACGGCGCAATAAATGTCGTAAACGCGATAAACTATTCCTGCAACTATTTCTACTATGAAGTGGCGGATCGCCTCGGTATAGAAAAAATCAAAAAATGGGCAACCAATCTCGGCTTGCTTGATAAGACGAATATCGAGCTTACGGGCGAAAAGGTCGGCATCGTCGGCGACCAGAAAACGCTTTATGACAGCGCACGCGATGTGAATTCTCAGGATACGAGCCTGCCTTATCTCGTTTCAAAGCAGATGCGCTCTTATATAGCGGATTGTATGAAGCATTCCGGCAAAACGCTTACGGAAGCCGAAATAGATTCCATAATTTCAAAATGCTTCGGAATGATAGGAAATACACGCAACCAGATAGTCTCAGAGGTTGAAAAGATACTTGTTGACGGTTACGGACTGTCGAGGGCGTATGTTGTCGAACACACAAAATGGGATATATACAGCTCACTCGTTCAGGTGACGTGGACGAATACCACCACCATACAGACGGGAATAGGTCAGAGCATAACCACCGTAACGCCGATAGCGGTCGCACGGTATATTTCGGCGATAGTGAACGGCGGCTATGTTTACGACGCGCATATCGTCGATAAAGTAACATCGGCAAACGGGGAGCTTATTTTTGAGCAGAAGCCGACGCTTGTCCGCAAGCTTGATGTGAAGCAGGAAAACCTCAACACCATCATGAAGGGCATGAAGGACATGGTTTCGGAGTCGGAGGACAGATATTCTTCGACTGCGCGGAATTATTTCAATAAATTCAAATACAACGATCAGATGGGCGGTAAGACCGGTACTGCGCAGGTTTCGGAAATAAACCTTGAGGATAATGCGTGGTTCGTTGCGTATGCTCCGTATGACGAGCCTGAGATAGCGATAGTCGTTTATATCCCCAACGGTTATTCGGGTTCGCGTGCGAGCAGTACCGTAAAGGATATCGTTGAATATTATCTTGATTTGAAGTATGCCACCGAGGATGACGGTCTTCCCGTTGACAATACGGTCATATATTAAGGAGTATTATGCAAGGCAGAAGGAAAAACTATTTTTATAAACGCATCATAGCGGCTGTGATCGCGGCGGTGGTGTTGATCACGGCTGTTACGGTCACGGCAATAGCCGTCCCGAAAAGCGCAAGGGTGGAATACGATGTCATTTATGACGGCATCGACGGTCAGGGCTTTATCATAAGGGATGAATCATGTACGGATCTTTCCGAATATGAGAAGCTGTATTTTGAAAATATCCTTGACGGCGAATATATCGAAGCGGGTACTCCTGTTGTCCGTGCGTTCAAAAAAGGCTATATCAAGGCAACGCTCCAAAAGCTTGGTGAGACCGAGAAAAGCATCGTTGCATATCAGAATCAGAGTGTCATAAGCGATTACGATGACCGAACCGTGGAAAAATTCGATTTTGATATCGAAGTCGCGATCCGCCGCATGAGCGAAGATAAAAGCGGATATATAGAGCTTTATTCAACACTCTGCACACTGATGCGGGAACGCGAGGAATATATAAAAGAAACCTATAATACGGATTCAAATACATATTTGCAGGAGCTGTATGCCGACGAAAAGGATATGACCGATTCGCTGAATGCGTGGTGCGATGTGTTCTCGGCTGAAGCAAACGGCTATTGCGGCTTTTTCTGCGATGGGCTTGAGGAACTGAACGGTGATTCGGCAATGAATTTGAATATGGCATCGCTGAAGGAATATAAATCCTCTGCAAAATCGAATATAAATGCATTCAAAACAGTAAAAAGTGACCGTTGGTATATTGCCGTGACAGCAGGAAAGTCAGCTGATTTTACGGAAGGGCTTTACTATCCCGTGTTCATAGGCAATGAGCCGGAGCATGAGGTAGGATGCCTTGAAAAGATAATAGACGATAAAAAAGGCGATATACTTATATTCAGCTTTGAAAAAAATGTGCAGAATTATATAGATATGCGCGTGACGGATGTGTTTATCGGCAAACGGACGGAGGGCTTTACAGTGCCGAGCAAATATGTGAAGAACAATGCGGTGACGGTCAGGACAGCGACAGGAAAAACGAGCATCCCCGTGGATGTCATTTCCGCAGACAGCAAAAAAACACTTATCGCCATAACGGATTCTCTTTCGGTAGGAATGAAGGTGTACAGTAAATGACGATCCGTGAAAACTACGAAAAAATCACGGCAAACATCGCTTCGGCTTGTGCTTCAAGCGGAAGAAAAGAATCGGATGTGAAGCTTATTGCCGTTACAAAGACGCGCACGGTGCAAGAGATAAACGAAGCGATCTCACTCGGGATCGGCGATATAGGCGAAAACAGAGTGCAGGAGCTTATGTCGAAATACGATTCTCTTGATAAGTCGGCAGCGGTGCATCTTATAGGTCAGCTTCAGACAAATAAGGTCAAATATATAATAGATAAGGTTTCACTTGTGCATTCGCTTGACAGGATATCCTTAGCTGAACAGCTTGATAAGGAAGCGCAAAAAAAGCGTAATGCGCCGATGGATGTGCTTGTTGAAATAAATATAGGTGCCGAAGAAACAAAATCGGGGATTTTTTCGTCAGAATTAGCAGAATTTCTTGACAATTTGGCGAAATTTATGTATATTAACCCTGTAGGACTTATGACAGTTGCTCCTGCCGACGCTACGGAGTACGAACAAAACATCTATTTTGAAAAAATGCGTACTTTGCTTTGCACGGGACAGGCTGTTTTCGGCAAAGGATTCAAAGAGCTTTCAATGGGCATGAGCAGGGATTATACGGTTGCCATAAGGCAGGGTGCAACCATGGTAAGATTAGGTACTTCTCTTTTCGGAGAACGAAATTATAATTTACAGAAAGAGGTTTAATTGTTATGGCAAAGGGCAGAAAAGGCAGATTCGCGGATTTCCTCGGTTTTGGGAGCAATGACGATTACGACGAAGAAGAGGGCTATTTCGGAGAAGATGAGGAAGATGAAGAGCAGGAGGAACAGCCATCACGCCGTGAACGCGATCCTTATGACAGAGATGCGCGCGCACGCAGAACAAGAAGAGCAAAGGTCGTTCCGATACAGACTTCTTCGAATATAATGATTTTTTCGCCTAAAACATATAACGATGCGCAAGGATATGTAAAGCAACTGATACAGCATAAGCATATCATCGTAAAGTTCGATAAGGTGAAGACACGCACCGCGCAGCGCATACTTGATTTCATGAGCGGCGCAACGTATGCATGTGATGCTCATGTAACGGAGATAGCAAAAAACAGCATATATATGTTTGCGTTCGGGCAAACTATAGTAGAAAATGAAGATATTCATGAAAGTAAAACCGAAGCAGAAGGCTTTACTATCGAGGATTATGATAACTGATAATGGAATTCACTGTTAGAAGAAAAGGCTATGACCGTACCGAGGTAGACCTGTACCTCAAGGATATGCAAAATGAAATCGAAGCACTTCAAAACGAAGTGTTTAAGTTGCGTCGCCGTTTGGAGGAAGCCGATTCCGAAAAACATTTTCTTGAAAAACAGAAGATGCTTATTGAGGAAACAATGATAAATGCCGAATTCTCGGCACGCAGGACTATCGAGGATGCCGAAGCAAAGGCAAGGGATATAGCCGAAAAACAGAAATTCGATTACGAAAGCGCCGATAAGGATATCGAAGCAAAAAAGCAGGAGCTGAAAGCACTGCTCAAGCGCGTCGAATATATCTTGAAGTCACAGCTTGCACTTTTGGAGAATAATGAGACCGAAAACGGGCAATAATATTTTCGGTGGTATTATTTGAAAAAAGCCAAAGTCGTAACAAAAAAGACATCACGCATTATTGCTTGGGCGGTATTGCGTGATTATTTATACTATCTCTCCGATACCAAACGCATAATAGTAAATAATTTTCTTGCGGGCGTTTCACGCGGTATAGGAACGGCGATAGGCTTTACGGTGCTTAGTGCCGTTATAATCTATATAGTCACCCTGCTTGCATCAAAGAATCTTCCCGTAATAGGCGATATACTTGAGGAAATAGTGAATCTTATCAAATACAGATATTAGGAGATACTTATGTTGATGATAATTCTTATTGCCGTCGGCGCACTCATACTTGACCAGCTCTCAAAGCTGCTTGTTACCGGCTTTTTTATCGACGGCACCGATATGTTGCTTTCCGGGATGCTTACATATCAGGGTGAAACGCTCCCGCTTATACCCAAGACGCTATCATTCACTTACGTTCTGAATAAGGGCGCGGCGTTCGGCATATTGCAGAACCAACGCATATTCTTTTTGATCGTAACGCTTGTTATTTGTGCGGTGGGCATCATTATTCTTATGCGCATGCCGCAAAAGCATATACTGCTTAAAATTTCATCGGGCTTCATTCTCGGCGGTGCGATCGGAAATCTGTTCGACCGTGTGGTCATCGGTGCGGTGCGTGACTTTATAGATGCCACGTTAGTCGATACGCTCACGGGCTACGCTTTCCCGATATTCAATGTTGCCGATATATTCGTTGTCGTCGGCATAATCATGCTTGCGGTGTATATACTTTTCATTCACGATAAAATTTATAAAACGGAAGATAAAGATAAAAATGAAAGCAACAGCTGAAAACGATGCAAAACGCGCCGATTCTTATATACCGACGCTGTTTGAACATCTCTCACGCAATGAGTGCGTCAAGCTGATGGATGAAGGCAAGGTCTTTATCAACGGTAAGCCCGCGACAAAAAAACAGTCGGTCAAAGCGGGCGACGAGATAGAAGTGATTTTCGGTGAAGCCCGGGAACCGGACATCGTCCCCGAAAATATACCGCTTGACATAATATATCAGGATGAGGATATCGCTATTATCAACAAGCCGCAGGGAATGGTTGTACATCCGGCGCACGGGCATTATTCCGGCACGCTTGTGCATGCCATAATGTACAATATAAAAGATCTTTCCGGCATCAACGGTATCATGCGCCCGGGCATCGTACACAGGCTTGATAAAAATACCTCGGGGCTGATAGCCGTCGCCAAAAACGACACAGCGCATGAGGCACTTGCAAAGCAGTTCAAGGACAGAGAGTGTGAAAAGATATATCTTGCGCTTGCCGAAGGCGTTTTCAAAGAGAAAAAATTCACAGTCGAAAACTATATAGCGCGCTCCAAAAACGACAGGAAAAAGATGGCGGTGTATAAAAACGAAAGCGAAGGTAAATTTGCAAGCACCGAATTTGAAGTGCTTGAACAGTTTTCCGATTATGCGCTCGTTTCGTGTAAGCTCAATACCGGCAGAACGCATCAGATACGGTTGCATCTTGCATCCGTCGGGCATCCGTGTTTGGGCGATGCCGAATACGGCTTCAAACATCAGAAGCACGCTTTGAACGGGCAGGCACTGCATTCGTACCGGCTGACGGTATTTCATCCGCGCACACACGAAAAAATGACATTTGTTGCACCGTTGCCGGAATATATGCAAAAATTAGCGGGGAAATGTGTTGACAAAACCGAAGACACGGTTATATAATATTATAAGTAATACCGAAATGATATAAGACACGCCGATGTGTGTTGACGTTGCAGAGAGTTCGCCGTTTGCTGTGAGGCGGATGCGGAAAACATATCGGATACCACTTATTGATCGGATCGCCTGCCGCGTTAAAAGCAAAAATGAGTACCAATTTGGGTGGAACCACGGGTAATTTACAGCTCGTCCCTTGTCTTTAAGGGATGAGCTTATTTTTTTAGGAGGAAATCATTATGAAGATCACTTTGCCTGACAATTCCGTAAAGGAATACGAAAACAGCGTATGCGCCAAAAAAGTTGCCGAGGATATCAGCGCGGGACTTGCCGCAAACGCCGTTGCCGCCGTTGCCAACGGTAAGCTCGTTGCGCTTGAGCATACTCTTACCGAGGACACCGTGCTTTCGATAGTAACCAAAAAAGACCCGCTGTATTTGAGCGTACTCCGCCATACGGCAAGCCATGTCATGGCGCAGGCGGTAATGCGCCTTTACCCCGATACAAAGCTTGCGATAGGTCCGTGGATAGATAACGGCTTCTATTACGATTTTGATTTCAAAGAGCCGATAAATGCTTCGGATATTGAAAAGATCGAAAAAGAAATGGCAAAGATAGCCGCCGAAAAGCTTCCCTTAAAGCGTTATCTGCTTTCAAAGGCAGATGCACTTGAAAAAATGAAGGATCAGCCGTATAAGCAGGAGCTTATAAACGATTTGCCCGACGGCGAGGAGATATCGTTCTATGAACAGGGCGAATTCACCGATCTTTGCGCAGGTCCTCACCTTGCCACTACCGCCGACGTAAAGCATTTCAAGATACTTTCCATCACGGGCGCATATTGGCGCGGAAGCGAAAAAAACAAGATGCTCACACGCCTTTATGCCACTGCATATACGAAAAAGCAGGAGCTTGACGATCATATACTTCAGCTTGAGGAAGCCAAAAAGCGTGACCACAATAAGCTCGGCAGAGAGCTTGAGCTGTTCACTACGAGCGATATCATCGGTCAGGGCTTGCCTATAATGCTCCCGAAGGGCGCCCGCGTTATTCAGCTTTTGCAGAGATTTGTCGAAGACGAGGAGCAGAAGCGCGGCTGGCAGCTCACCAAAACTCCGCTTATGGCAAAGAGCGATCTTTACAAGATAAGCGGACATTGGGATCACTATAAAGACGGCATGTTCGTGCTTGGTGACGAGGAAAAAGATGACGAGGTATTCGCACTCCGTCCGATGACGTGCCCGTTCCAATATCAGGCGTACCTCAACAGACCGCGTTCATATAAGGACCTGCCGCTTCGCTATAATGAAACGTCAACGCTTTTCAGAAACGAAGCTTCGGGCGAAATGCACGGACTTATCCGCGTGCGTCAGTTCACCATCTCCGAGGGACATCTTATGTGCCGCCCCGATCAGCTTGAGGATGAATTCAAAAAATGTCTTGACCTTACAACATTCTGCCTGAAAACACTCGGTCTTGACGGCGATGTAACTTACCGCTTCTCACAGTGGGATCCCGACGACAGAGCCAAGTATATCGGCACACAGGAGCAGTGGGACGAAGCGCAGGGCATCATGAAGAATATCCTTGATGACCTCGGAATAGTCTATAAAGTAGGCATCGGCGAAGCCGCGTTCTACGGACCGAAGCTTGATATACAGATCAAAAACGTTCACGGTAAGGAAGATACGCTTATCACGATCCAGATAGACCAGATGCTTGCCGAGCAGTTCGGCATGGAATATACCGATTCCGACGGAAGCAAAAAACGTCCGTATATCATCCACCGTACTTCGATCGGATGCTATGAAAGAACGCTTGCACTGCTTATCGAAAAGTATGCAGGTGCATTCCCGACATGGCTTGCTCCCGTACAGATAAAGGTCATGAATCTTACCGACAGAACGGATGCAAACTGCCGTGAGATCACGCAGAAGCTTATCGACACGGGCATCCGCGCGGAATACGATTCGAGAAACGAAAAGATAGGCTACAAGATACGTGAGGCTCAGCTTGAAAAAGTTCCGTATATGATAATCGTCGGCGACCGCGAAGCCGAAGAGGGCAAGATATCGGTACGCTCACGCAAGGAGGGCGATCTCGGAACGATGACGCTTGACGAGTTTTTGAGTAAGCTGTTGCTTGAGATCGCAACAAAACAGCTTTGAGGATGTGCCGCGCATGAAGATTTCGATAGCCGTCGGCATTTCGCCCGACGATAAATATGACACATACGGTGAGCTGTATGACGCAGGCTTCAGACACATTGACTGCCATTTTGATTTCGGCACCGAGTTGAGCGCTTCAACCGATGCAGGCAAGGTCGACAGGCTGACTGAGTATATCGCAAAATCAGCCCAAAAGCACGGGCTTGATTTCACGATGGCGCACGCACCGTATAAATTCAATCCGTGCGACAGCGAGGATCGCTTCCGCGTGCAGGTAGAGGAAGTAAAACACACTCTGCGCGCATGCCACGCACTCGGCATCGACCGTGTTACGGTACACGCGGGCTACGGACGCAATAATAAGGATTACGGTGAAATGCTTGCAACGAATGTGAAATATTTCTCAGCTATTCTGGAAGAAGCCGAGAAATACGGTATCACGCTGATGCTTGAAAATATTTCCGAGCTGATATACAAACAACCGTTCGTTCTCGAAACAGCTGAAAATATCCTTACGCTTATTGATATGCTCGGCAATCATCCGCTTATCGGAGTGTGCTGGGATACCGGGCATGCAAACACTCTTGCGCTTGACCAATACGCCAATATCAAAGCACTCGGCGGCAGACTGTGCGGGCTTCATCTGCATGACAATTTCGGTGAAAATGACGACCATATGACACCGCTGTACGGCAACGTCAATTTTGACGATGTCATGAAAGGTCTGGAAGACATCGGTTATACGGGACCGTTCAATTTTGAAACAAAGATGTTCCGCGGCGGCAAGGAATGGCCTAACTACCGCAGACCGTTCAACAGCACTTCGGGTGCGCGTGACGTACTTTTCGCACCTTCGCATGAGCTTACCGTTTACGGGTACGGAATAATGTATCACATGGCTGAATATATATTGGAACGTTGCGGTGTGGAAATCGAATGATACTTCAGAATAACGAACGCGATATATCTCCGTTCGTTATTCTTTCTGCCCTGAACGGCATTTTTAAGTACGAAAGGAAAGAATATGGAGATAGCGGAAATAATTATTGATATTCTCGGATTTATATCGGCGATAGTTATTTTTATACTGACTTCAAAAGAAGAAAATAAAACTGTCAGGGAACAGACCGAACGCGAAAGAATACGGGCGACGCTGAACGAATTTGCCGCAATAAGGCGCATGAATCAAGACTTTTCCGGCGGCGATGCGCGAACGGTAAAAAACTATCTGTCCGAGCTTGAACGCTTTGCCGTCGGCTGTAACATGGGTGCGTACGATATTAACGTCGTAAACAGAATGAGCGGCGGTCAGCTCGTAAGACAGTACCGCATGTATTTCAAGGATTATATTTCCGAAAAGCGCAGGTCGATGAGGCTTGATTCGGCAGTTAACGTTGCAAACTTATATTCGGAGTGCGAAATAATGCTTAAAACGCTGTTTGAAATGCGCGGGGAAAAATGGGATGCGCCCGATACCTTCAATACCGATACGCACGCGCTGTATAAATTCCTGTCGATGCCGCTTTCGTCGAGCGATGAGGTATTTGACACTTTTGCCGCACTTGACGGTGCAATACTGAAAATAGGTGAGGGCAAGCAACGCTTTTTATATGTTCCGGGCAAGCGAAAAGACCGCTGTTTGCTTCTTGCGCATGCAGATACGTTTTTTGACAGGGATTATATCAACAAAGAAGTCAAAAACAGCCTCAAGCTTGAAAACGGAGTATATTCAAGTACCTCGCCGGAATGCGGTATCGGTGCGGATGACCGCGCCGGATGCGCAATGCTGTGGCTGTTGCGCGATTCGGGACATTCTCTGCTGATACTTGATGGTGAAGAGCATGGGCAAGTCGGCTCACATTATCTTAAGGAGCATGAGCCGGAGCTGTTTGAAGAAATAAACAGCCATACATTCATGCTTCAGCTTGACCGCCGTTATCAGCATGATTACCGCTTTTACGATCTGCCTGTATCAGATGCTTTCAGGGAGTATGTCATAACCGAAACGGGATATACCGATTCCGACGGTCCGGGCAGAACCGATATCGGCACTCTTGCCGAAAAAATATGCGCGGTGAACTTAAGTGTCGGCTATTATGACGAGCATACGCCGAACGAACGGCTTGTCGTAAGCGAATGGGAGAACACTCTTAAAATTGTACGCACAATGCTTGCAAAGCCGCTTATGCAGTATAAAATGAAAAAGCCTAAATCGGACGTTTGATGTCGGAAGCGGGATTCCTGCCCGTCTCACGTTTGTAAAACCTGCTGAAATATGCGGTATCGCTCATTCCGAGCATAAATGCCACATCTGCAACGCTCATACCGCCGCTTGCAAGCATTGCATGCGCGCGTTCGGCTTTCAGCCTTGAAATGTATTTGACCGGTGACATTCCCGTATACTCACAAAACAGCTTGCGAAAGTGCGATACGCTGAGTCCCGATGATGCGGACATGCTTTGCACGGTTATATCCTTGATATCGGAACGCTCAAGCATTGCTATTGCGCGCTTGATCGCGCCGTATTTTCCGTGAAGGTTTTCGGAGTAAAGATGCAGTGACAGCTCGGTCAGCATTTCAAGCGCATTTGCCTTGAGCCTCGCGGGGATTCGCTGAGCATCCGTTATCGCCATTGAAGCAAGTCTTGAAAAATGTCGGTACGCGCCCGTAAAGCCTTCGATTTTCATGAGGTCGCCGTTCAGCAGGATATATTCGCCGTTCTTATCAAGTAAATCAAAACGCATGTTGACCGCATTTATCATTCCGCTCCGCATGCTTTCGTGAATGCCGTCAACGTAGTAATTGTCGGCATTCTTTTCTATTTTACGGTCGCCGCCTGTGCGTGAAAACACGCAGGTATAGCGCGCATTTTTCGGTAAATATACGACATCGCCCGAGTGCGCGTGAAGCAAAAGCTTTTTATCTCGGTAGTAGAAGGCGTCACAGCCCATAAGAAATATAAGCCCCGAAAAGCTCCGCCCGTCATCGGGAGTACTCCAGCGACCCGATGTGTTCCAGAATTGATAATGCGGCTCGATATTCGTTATCATATAGTCGTTTTTGAAAAGCTCCGCAAATGGCAGTATACGCATAAAACATCACTCTTTTCAAGCATATTGTAGCATATTTCACAAAATGCGGCAAGCTTTGAATAAGCGAAAAGTGCAAAAAAATCGAATTTGTTGTATTGATGTTGTATGCCGTTGATATATAATAATGTCAGCATAATAAAACAAGAGGTGAAGCTTATGCTTATTGAGCTTAAGGATAACCGCGTCCGACGCGCTTACAAGGCGAGCGGACTTATAAACGGCTATTCGGGATATGCGCCCGATAATTATCCCGAGGATTGGATAGCTTCCTGCGTTACAGCGTTCAATCCGGGGTATGAGCCTGTGGAAAACGAAGGCTTGAGCCTGACGGCAGACGGCAGATTTTTGGCAGATATTCTAAAAAACGATCCGTCGCTTAAGGGAACGGAAAACGGGATACTTGTAAAATTCCTTGATTCCGGCGAACGGCTTGTTTTACAGTGTCACCCGACGGATGAACAGGCGCAAAAGTATTTTGATGCTCCGTGCGGCAAGACGGAATGCTGGTATATAGTTGATACTTTGCCCGGTGCATGCGTATATATCGGCTTTAAGCCAAACATTACACGAGAAGCGTGGATAGATGCCTTTGAAAAGCAGGACACGGAAAAAATGCTTTCATTCATGCACCGATTCAACGTCAAAAAAGGCGACGTGATCTTCGTTCGCGGCGGAATGACACACGCTATCGGCGCAGGCTGTTTTATGGTGGAGCTTCAACAGCCGAGCGACCTTATGGTGATCCCGGAACGCAAAACGCCGTCGGGACGCATTTTGGACGAAATGAAGCTGCACGGCGGGCTTGGCTTCGATAAAATGTTCGATTGCTTCGAATATACAGGCATGACCGAAAAAGAGGTTTATGAAAAATGCTTTCGCCATGCAGATACCGAAAACGGGATTTCGTGCGTAGTCGGAAGTGAGCTTACCGATAAGTTTTCGATGTATGTGCTGTCGTGCGATGACAGCTTCCGTCTTGAAGCTGTCGGCAAATATGCCGTTA
Organism: Clostridia bacterium; assembly: GCA_045601365.1. Taxonomy (GTDB): domain Bacteria; phylum Bacillota; class Clostridia; order Christensenellales; family QALW01; genus UMGS1322. The sequence continues at coordinate 85,739 of JAZRZN010000065.1, forward strand.
TAGCCGTACTCGACGGTGACGGCGAGATAAGCGACGGCACAAACACATTTAAGGTACACAGGGGCAGTAAATTCTTCGTTTCGGCGAATACCGAACTGCTTTTCAAAAACAGGATCACCGCATGCGTTTGCAGACCGTGAATTTTAAGGTATTCAGTAAAGGAGTAAAAATATGGAAAAGTTTTTATTTGATAACTATGATAATTTTATTGTAGGTGCAAATTACTTCGCGTCGCATGCCGGAACGGATATGTGGGTGAAGTGGGATGCTTCTTCGGTAGAGGCTGATTTCAAGGTCATGTCCGAGCATGGGGTGGAGGTCTTGAGAGTTTTCCCCATATGGCGTGATTTTCAGCCGATATGTTCGCATTATGTAAGCGTTGTGCGCAATCCGCCGAAGGAGATAATGTTCGGCGAAGAGCCGCTCCCGGACACTCCCGAGGGCAAAGCAGGCGTAAGTACGGAAATGTTCGGACACTTTGACGAATTTATCGCTTTAGCGCAAAAATATGATATAAAGCTTATTATCGGACTTCTTACGGGTTTTATGAGCGAACGCCGCCTTGTACCGCCTGCACTGAATGACCGAAATATCTATACCGATCCGATCGCACTCAAATGGACTGTCAAATATGTTAAATATTTCGTTGAACGGTACAAGGATTCAACGTGCATCGCAGGTTGGGATTTCGGAAATGAAGTCTGCTGGCTTGACGATGCCGGAGCGCCGGAACGTGCGTATGCGTGGGCAAGCCTTATAGCCAACACGATAAAGAGTATCGACAGAGTGCATCCGATAGTTTCGGGGCTTGATTGGACTTATTCGGAATCGGGTAATTGGCGCACGGACGATGTCGCCGACACGGTCGATATAATGACAGTACATCCGTATTCATGCTTCGGCTTTGCGCAGGGCGATCCGATAAACACTATACGCAACGAGCATTATGCGGCGGCGGTGGCAAAATGGACAAAGGGTGTTTCGCAAAAGCCTACATTTGTTGAAGAAACAGGCTCAATAGGATATTCGGTGCTTAACGAACGTACCGAAGCCGAGTTCTTGAATACGATGCTCTTTGATGTATGGGCGCATAACTGTGACGGTCTGCAATGGTGGTGCGCGTTCGATCAGGGTGAGCTTTCCCAAAATCCGTACCGCTGGAACGGGCGCGGAAGCGATTACGGTTTGTTTGCGTATGACCGTCGGGTAAAGCCTGTCGCCAAGGTCGCAAAAAGATTTTATGATACTATTAGGAGCATGCCGTTTGAAAAGCTTCCTGAGCATCTTAAGGACGGGATCTGTATCCTGCCTCACGGCGTGGGCGGCAACGAACGCGAGCTTGTGGCGCAGATGGATTGCTTTGCGGTACAGGCAGGACTTTCTCTTGATTACCGTTTTGCGGATCAGCCGATCGAGGATGCACCGCTGTATATCGTGCCGTGCATAGCGAACGCACATTACATCTATAAGAACCGTTTCCTTGACCTGCTTGAAAAGGTAAAGAACGGGGCAGACCTCTATATTTCAATGGAAAACTGCTACTTAAGGTGGTTCCCCGAGGTGACGGGACTGAATGTCGCACAGCGCAGAGCATACACCGGCAACGGAGAAATAACACTTTTGGGCGAAAAGGTGCAGACTTATGCCAATTATGAGTATATCTGCGACAGCATCGACGGCGAAGTGATCGCCGCCAACGAAAACGGCAACCCGGTGTTCGTTTGCCATAAATACGGTAACGGCAGAGTTTACTCTTTGCTTGCGCCGTTTGAAAACCGTACGATGCGCTCCGCGGGGATCTGCGATACGAATGAATACCTGATTTACAGATATCTGCGTAAAAATGTAAAAACCCAAAAAATCGCCGATCGCGATAATAAATACGTCAGCGTGACAGAACATATCATCGACAACAGTACCCGTGTTGCCGTTGCGGTAAATCTTCAGCCGTATCCGTGCGATGCCGGGCTTATACTTGCCGACGGCTGGTATGCGGAAAGCGCGCCGTTTGGCAAATGTGACGGCAATATCATGAAGATAGCGCCGAATGATGCATGTGTCATCATGCTGAAGGCACGGTAAGAGGCTTTAAGACCTTATCCGTGGTGATTTCCGAAACGACCAAAGGAAATTTCAATAGAAAATCTCAATAGAAAATAACAAAAAATTCGTTATAAAACTTGACGGAATTCGTGAAACATGATATAATCTGCGTATGATTTAATAAGGTTCTTTGCAACTGACGGAGTTTATCGTGGAGTACCACGGAGGAACAAAGAACTTGGTTTTCAGCCGACCGTCTGGGCGCACTTACTGCTTTTGAGGGTAAGTGCGCCCTTTATGTTTTTATTTACGGAGGAACGAAAAATGAAAAAAGTAGCCATAGTAATGGGAAGTGACAGTGATCTTCCGATAGTTGAGAAAGCGGTAAACATGCTCAAAGAGTTTGAAGTGCCTTTTGAGGTCCATGTTTATTCAGCGCACAGAACGCCCGAGCAGGCACGCGATTTTGCCGAAAATGCACGCGATAACGGCTTTGGTGTGATGATCGCGGCGGCAGGCATGGCGGCACATCTTGCGGGCGCAATAGCCGCAAATACCACACTGCCCGTGATAGGTATCCCGTGCGCTTCACAAATGCTTGACGGAATGGATGCGTTGCTTTCAACAGTACAGATGCCGTCGGGGATACCCGTTGCAACAGTTGCGATAAACGGCGGTGCGAACGCCGCACTGCTCGCCATACAGATACTTGCCGTAGAGGATGCGGCTTTAAGAGAGAAGCTTGACGCAAAGCGTGAAGCCGATGCCCAAAAAGTGCTTGCAAAAGATGCTGCTGTGGCAGCCCGCTTTTGACATATATTTTTAAGGAGTAAATTTTATGGAAAAGAATCTCGTTTACACAGGAAAAACAAAGAATGTCTACTCACTTGACAACGGCAATTATCTTCTCAAATTCAAGGATGATTGCACAGGTAAAGACGGCGTATTCGATCCGGGTGAAAACTCAGTCGGTCTTACTATCGAGGGCGTAGGCGATGTAAACCTCAGAATGTCCGTATATTTCTTTGAAAAAGTCAATGCGGCGGGCATCAGAACGCATTATGTTTCGGCAGACCTTAAAAACACCACGATGGAAGTGCTTCCCGCAAAGGTTTTCGGCAAAGGACTTGAGGTAATTTGCCGTTATAAGGCAGTAGGCAGCTTCTTCCGCCGTTACAGCGATTATATCGAAGAGGGCGCAGACCTTCCCGCTTACGTTGAAACAACGTTCAAGAATGACGAAAAGGGCGATCCGCTCGTAACGAAGGACGGACTTGTTGACCTCGGTGTAATGACCGCCGAGCAGTATGACGCTGTCAAGGAAATGACGCAGAAAATAACGAAGATCGTTGCGGATGACCTTAAGGACAAAGGGCTTGTGCTTTACGATATCAAATTTGAATTCGGTTACGATGCCGACGGCAATGTAATGCTCATAGACGAAATAGCGTCGGGCAATATGCGCGTATACAAGGATGGCAAGTATATCGACCCCATGACACTTTCAAAGCTTTTCTTCGCTTGATTTTCCGAAAAACCGAAAGCGATTCAACATTTACGGAGGTGATACAATGGGCGGATTTTTCGGAGCAGTCGGGCGTAACGGCGATATTTTACAGGATGTGTTCTTCGGCACGGATTACCATTCGCATCTCGGAACACGGCGTGCGGGAATGGCATCCTATGATCCCGAGATCGGATTGCAAAGGGTCATACACAGCATAGAGAACTCGCCGTTCAGAACACGCTTCGAACATGTTTTCGAGGAGATGCAGGGAAGCTCGGCAATAGGCTGTATCAGTGATTACGACCCCGAGCCGTTGCTTATCAAATCAAACCTCGGAACGTATGCGATAAGCTTTATCGGCGCGATAAACAATGCCGATGCGCTTATAAGTAATTATCTCTCCTTCGGCGGCGGACACTTCGACGCGATGACCGGGGGAAAGGTAAATTCTACCGAGCTTGTCGCCGCGTTGATAAACCAAAAAAACAGCTTCGAAGAGGGCATACGGTTCGCACAGAAGGAAATCGACGGCACATCGTCGATACTCATACTTAAAGATGACGGCTCGCTTATCGCGGCACGCGACAAGGTCGGCAGACTTCCCGTTAAGATAGGCAAGCGCGATGATGCGTTCTGCGTTTCGTTTGAATCGTTTGCGTATCAAAAGCTCGGCTTTGAGGATTATATGGAACTCGGTCCCGGCGAAATCGTCGAGATAACCGCCGATAAGGTCACACAGCTCGCGAGTCCGGGCAAGGAAATGCATATCTGTGCGTTTTTGTGGAGCTATTACGGATATCCGACATCGACATATGAGGATATAAACGTCGAGATGATGCGCTACCGCAACGGTCATATCATGGCACAGAACGACAAAAAAGAAGGCAAGCTGCCTGATATCGACTATGTCGGCGGCGTTCCCGATTCAGGCACACCGCATGCCATAGGCTATGCCAACGAAAGCGGTATCCCGTTTGCAAGAGCATTCATCAAGTACACTCCGACTTGGTCAAGAAGCTTTATGCCGCAAAAGCAAACAGAGCGTTCACATGTAGCAAAAATGAAACAGATACCCGTTCACGGGCTTATCAAGGACAAGAATCTGCTGTTTGTAGACGATTCCATCGTGCGCGGCACACAGCTCAAGGAAACGGTTGACTTCCTTTATGCCAACGGTGCGAAAAATGTCCATATACGCTCTGCCTGTCCGCCGATAATGTTCGGCTGTAAGTTCCTTAATTTCTCGCGTAATACTACCGATATGGATCTTGTGGCACGCAGGATGATAATGGAGCTTGAGGGCGAGGAAGGCTTTAAGCATACAGAAGAATACAGCGACCCCAACACCGAAAGAGGTAAAAATTTGCGCAAGCGTATGTGTGAGGAGCTTAAAGTGGCTTCACTTGAATTCCAGTCACTTGAGGGCGTGATAAAAGCTATCGGCATCGAGCCGTGTAAGCTTTGCACATACTGCTGGAACGGAAAGGAATAAAAAATGGATTCAAAATCAGATGTTTATGCAGCCGCGGGCGTTGATATAACCGCAGGCTATAAGGCTGTTGAGCTTATGAAAAAGCATATCGCCAAGACACTTACTTCGGGCGTTTGCTCGGATGTAGGAGGCTTCGGCGGACTGTTCGAGCTTGATCTTACGGGAATAAACAAGCCAGTGCTTGTCAGCGGTACAGACGGCGTCGGTACGAAGCTCAAGCTTGCGTTTTTGATGGACAAGCACGATACTGTCGGCATCGACTGCGTTGCGATGTGCGTCAACGATATAATCTGTTGCGGCGCAAAGCCCCTGTATTTTCTCGATTATATCGCTTGCGGAAAGAATGTTCCCGAGCGTATCGCCGATATCGTAAAGGGCGTGTGCGAGGGATGCGTTCAGGCAGGTGCGGCTCTTATCGGCGGTGAGACAGCAGAGATGCCGGGATTCTATCCTGTTGACGAATACGATCTTGCAGGTTATTCCACGGGCGTTGTGGATAAGGATAAAATAATAGATAACAAGACCATGTGCGCAGGCGATGTGGTTATCGCACTGCCGTCAAGCGGCGTTCATTCAAACGGCTTTTCGCTTGTAAGAAAGGTCTTTGATGTTGAAAACAAAAATATTAAGCTTCCGCTTGAAGCACTCGGCGGTAAATCGCTCGGCGAAACACTGCTTACTCCTACCAGAATATATGTCAAGAGCGTGCTTGCGCTTCTTGAGCAGGTCAAGGTAAAAGGAATATCGCATATCACCGGCGGCGGCTTCTATGAAAACATTCCGCGGAGCATACCGGAGGGCAAGGGCGCAAAGATCGACCGCGCAAGCGTAAAGGTACTTCCGATATTCGAGCTTATTGCCAAGGACGGAAATATCTGCGAGCGCGATATGTTCAATACGTTCAATATGGGTGTGGGCATGAGCGTCGTCGTTCCCGAAAACGATGCGCAAAAGGCGCTTGACATTCTTCACGCATGCGGCGAGGATGCATATGTTATCGGTGAAATAACCGATTCGGACGAGAAAATCACCATTATCTGATATTTTTCGGAGGAGCTTATGAAAAAGAAAGCCAATATTGCAGTCCTTGTTTCGGGTGGCGGTACCAATCTGCAGGCACTTATCGACGCGGAAAGATCGGGGATCATCACAAGCGGAAAAATCAAGCTCGTGATCTCAAATAAAGCCGACGCTTATGCGCTCACAAGGGCGAAAAATGCAGGCATAAAGACCGCAACGGTGCTGAAAAAGGATCATGCCGATCAGGAACAGTTCGAAGCGGCTATAACGGAGAAGCTTCAACAGGCGGATATCGACCTTATTGTGCTTGCGGGCTTTATGTCGATTTTAAGCAAACGCTTTACTGATACATTCGCAAGGCGCATAATAAATGTTCATCCGTCACTGATACCGTCGTTTTGCGGTGAAGGCTTCTACGGACTTCACGTTCATGAGGCGGCACTCAAAAAAGGCGTGAAAGTCACGGGCGCAACGGTGCATTTCGTCAATGAAATACCCGACGGCGGTGAAATAATCATGCAAAAAGCGGTAAACATCCGCGAAAACGACACTCCCGAAACCTTGCAGAAGCGTGTAATGAGGCTTGCCGAGTGGAAGATACTTCCGCTTTCGGCTGAAAAAGTATGTAAACAAATAATCGGTAAATGAGGTGTAAAAATGGATATATATAAGATAAATGACATTGCTGAGCTTATAAAGGATAATTCATATGTAGGCAGAGGCATCGTGATAGGTAAGTCGGCAGACGGCAAAAAGGCTTGCACCGCTTATTTTATAATGGGCAGAAGTGCAAACAGCCGCAACCGTGTTTTTGTTGAAAGAAACGGGGAAGTGTTTACAGAACCGTTCGATGCTTCCAAGGTGGAAGACCCGAGCCTGATCATTTACGCGGCACTGCGCGAATATGAAAACAAGCTGATCGTAACAAACGGCGATCAGACAGATACCGTTTATGACGGGCTGAAAGAGGGGCTTTCGTTCGACGAAGCGCTTGAAAAGCGTGCTTTTGAGCCGGACAAGCCCAATTTTACACCCCGCATAAGCGGTATGCTTACATTTGCCGACAATGATTTTTCATATCGGATGAGCATTCTCAAGAGCATTGATGCCGATGGCAGTGAATGCGCCCGCTACGGATTTTCGTATCCGTCACGCGCAGGGCTCGGTCATTTTATCCATACATACGTTTGCGACGGAAATCCGATCCCCACATTCCAAGGTGAGCCGGAGCGCGTAGCGATCCCGTCGGATATAGACGAGTTCACCAAAAAGCTCTGGGATGCGCTTGACAGGGACAATAAGATATCACTTTATGTTCGTTATACCGATCTTGCGACAGGCAAGAACGAAAACAGACTTATTAACAAAAACATTTAAGGAGAATTACTGCGATGAAAGAATTTGAACTCAAATACGGCTGTAACCCGAATCAAAAGCCGGCAAAGATATTTATGGCTGACGGCAGTGAGCTTCCCATCGAGATACTCAACGGCCGTCCCGGATTCATCAATTTTCTTGATGCGTTCAATTCATGGCAGCTCGTTAAGGAGCTTAAGGCGGCACTCGGTTTGCCTGCCGTAACATCGTTCAAGCATGTAAGCCCCACATCTGCGGCGGTAGGCATCCCGCTTTCCGATAAGCTCAAAAAAGCATGCTTCGTCGATGACATCGAAGGTCTTGACGATTCACCGCTTGCTTGTGCATATGCCCGTGCGAGGGGCACAGACAGAATGTGTTCTTTCGGCGATTGGGTGGCACTTTCGGATGTCTGTGACGTTACGACGGCCAAAATGATAAAGCGTGAGGTCTCCGACGGCATAATCGCTCCCGGATATGAGCCGGAAGCACTTGAGATACTTAAATCAAAGCGCAAGGGCGGCTATAACATCGTAAAGATCGACCCGGATTATGTTCCCGATTCGCTCGAGCATAAGCAGGTTTTCGGCATAACGTTCGAGCAGGGCAGAAACAACTTTGAGATCAATAAAGAGCTGCTTTCAAACATCGTAACAAAGAATAAAAATATGCCGGAAAGTGCGATCCGCGATCTTATCATCGCGCTTATCACACTCAAATATACACAGTCAAATTCTGTTTGCTATGCTGTTGACGGTCAGGCTATCGGCGTAGGCGCGGGACAGCAATCGCGTATACACTGCACACGTCTTGCGGGAAGCAAGGCGGATACATGGTTCCTGCGTCAGCACGACAAGGTGCTTGCGCTTCCGTTCAAGCCCGAGCTTGGCAGACCCGACAGAGACAATGTTATCGACGGCTATATCAACCAGAACGAGGAAGATGTCTGTGCCGACGGTATTTGGCAAAAGTACTTTACATCTCAGCCCGAACGCTTTACTCAGGATGAGCAGAAAGCATATCTTGCAACGATAGGCAATGTTGCTCTCGGCTCGGATGCGTTTTTCCCGTTCAGCGATAATATCGAACGCGCATACCGCAGCGGCGTTAAGTATATCGCAGAGCCGGGCGGCTCTATCCGTGACGACGCGGTCATTGAGTGCTGTGATAAATACGATATCGCAATGTCGTTTACCGGCATGCGTTTGTTCCACCATTAAGGAGAAATTTTTATGAAGGTTTTGGTTGTAGGCTCGGGCGGACGCGAGCATGCGATAATAAAGCAGATAAAGCTTAACAGAGCTGTTGAAAAAATATATGCCGTTCCCGGTAACGGCGGTATGGCTGAGGATGCCGAGCTTGTTGACATCGCGGCAAAAGATGTCGATGCCATTGCGGATTTTGCGGTAAAAAATTCCGTGGATTACGCTGTTGTAGCTCCCGATGATCCTCTTGTACTCGGATGCGTGGATAAGCTTGAAGCAAAGGGTATACCGTGCTTCGGACCGCGTGCGAATGCCGCTATTATCGAGGGAAGTAAAGTATTTTCAAAAAATCTCATGAAGAAATATAACATCCCGACTGCACGGTACGAGGTGTTCGAGGATGCCGAAAAAGCGCTTGCATATGTTGAAAATGCGCCGATACCGACAGTAATAAAGGCTGACGGGCTTGCGCTCGGCAAGGACGTTATCATCGCGCAGACGCGCGATGAGGCACGCGACGCGGTCATTTCCATAATGCGCGATAAGCAGTTCGGCAAGAGCGGCGACAAGATCGTCATCGAAGAATTTCTGACAGGTCCCGAGGTATCTGTGCTTTCGTTCACCGACGGTAATGTTGTTGTGCCGATGATATCATCAATGGATCACAAACGCGCAGGCGACAATGACACGGGACTTAATACCGGCGGTATGGGGACGGTAGCACCGAATCCGTATTATACGGAAGATATCGCCGCCGAGTGCATGGAAAAAATATTCATCCCGACAATGAACGCGATGAATGCCGAGGGCAGAACATTCAAAGGATGTTTGTATTTCGGTCTCATGCTTACTCCCGACGGACCTAAGGTGATAGAGTATAACTGCCGCTTCGGCGATCCCGAAACGCAGGTGGTACTGCCGCTTATGAAAAGCGATCTGCTCACCGTTATGCAGGCTGTAACGAACGGAACGCTCGCGGATTGCGAGGTTGAGTTTTCGGATAAGCATGCATGCTGTGTCATAATGGCATCGGAGGGCTATCCCGTAAAATACGAAAAGGGTTACGAGATGACTATTCCCGAAAGCCTTAAGGATAAGGTTTTCGTTGCGGGTGCAAAGCTTGAAAACGGTAAGCTGCTCACAAACGGCGGGCGCGTTCTCGGTGTTACCGCAGTGGAAAAAACACTTCGTGAGGCCGTTGACAGGGCATACGAATATACATCCGAAATTCATTTCGGCAATGCTTATTATCGCCACGATATCGGCGCAAAAGCATTGAAGGTAGGGGAGAAATAAGATGGTTTACAGAGTATTTGTCGAAAAAAAGCCTGAGCTTGCAAATGAAGCAAAATCGCTTTTATCGGACGCACGCAACCTGCTCGGTATAAGATCACTTAAAAATGTAAGAGTAATAAACCGCTACGATGCCGAAAACATCACAAAGGAGCTGTTCGATTATGCCGTTAAAACGGTATTTTCAGAGCCTCAGCTTGATATAGCGTCGGACGATTTTTCATATGTGGATTCATATGTTTTCGCAGTTGAGTATCTGCCCGGGCAGTTCGATCAGCGTGCCGACAGTGCCGCGCAGTGCATACAGATAATTTCACAGGGTGAACGTCCGATAGTGAGATCGGCAAAGGTATATGTGCTTGAAGGCAAGCTGTCGGATGAAAATTTCGACAAAATAAAGAAATATGTCATAAATCCCGTTGAAGCAAGGAGCGCGGCACTTGAAAAGCCCGAAACACTCAAAACCGTATACGATATCCCGACAACGGTAAGGACGCTTGACGGCTTCACATCGCTTACACGCAAGGAGCTTGAGGAGTTCGTTCAGGATTACGGTCTTGCGATGGATGCCGACGATATCGCTTTCTGCCAAGAGTATTTTATTTCGGAAAAACGTGATCCTACATTGACCGAGATCCGTATGATAGATACATATTGGTCGGATCACTGCCGCCATACCACGTTCCTGACGGTGATAGACGGAGTTACATTTGAGGATGAGCTTCTGCAGCAAACATACGATGAGTATCTTGCCGTGCGCAGGGAGCTTGGACGCACAAAGCCGATATGCCTTATGGATATAGCAACATTGGCGGTGAAATATCTCAAAAAGCACGGAAAGCTTGATAAGCTTGACGAATCGGAAGAGATAAACGCCTGCACGGTCAAGATAAATATCGACGTTGACGGCAAAACCGAGCCGTGGCTGCTTCTTTTTAAGAACGAAACACATAACCATCCGACAGAGATCGAACCGTTCGGCGGCGCGGCTACCTGCATAGGCGGCGCGATACGCGATCCGCTTTCGGGCAGAAGCTATGTTTACGGCGCAATGCGTGTAACGGGCGCGGCTGATCCCACAGTGCCGGTAAACAAAACGATAAAGGGCAAGCTTCCGCAAAGAAAAATAGTTACCACTGCCGCGGCAGGGTATTCGTCTTACGGCAATCAGATAGGACTTGCAACAGGCATAGTCGATGAAATATATCATCCGGGCTATGCGGCAAAGCGTATGGAAATAGGCGCTGTTATTGCGGCTACGCCCGAGGAAAACGTTCGCCGCGAGGTACCCGCTCCCGGTGATGTGGTGATACTTCTCGGCGGCTCTACGGGGCGTGACGGCATCGGCGGCGCAACGGGCTCATCCAAGGCACATAACACAAAATCGGTAGAGACCTGCGGCGCAGAGGTCCAAAAGGGAAATGCTCCCGAGGAGAGAAAGCTCCAGAGACTTTTCCGCAACGGCGAGGCGTGCCGCATGATAAAGCGTTGTAATGATTTCGGCGCAGGCGGTGTTTCGGTAGCCATAGGCGAGCTTGCCGACGGGCTTGAAATAGACCTCAATGCCGTGCCGAAAAAATATGACGGTCTTGACGGTACCGAACTTGCGATAAGCGAATCGCAGGAGCGTATGGCGGTAGTTGTCGAGAAAAAGGATGCGGAAGCATTCCTTAAGCTTGCCGAAAAAGAAAACCTGCAGGCTGTCGTCGTTGCGACCGTAAAAGAAGAAAAACGTCTTACGATGAGCTGGAACGGCAAAAAGATAGTCGATATCAGCCGTGAATTCCTTAATTCAAACGGTGCCGATAAGCATATAACCGTTCACGCATCAAAGGCAAAGCAAGCGAAGCGTGAGATCAAAAAGGATTTCATCAAAAACTATAAATCGCTTGCCGAAGATCTTAATATCTGCTCCAAGCGCGGACTGTCCGAACGCTTCGATTCAACTATCGGCGCGGGCACGGTGCTTATGCCGTTCGGCGGAAAGAATCAGCTTACACCGATACAGGCGATGGTGCAGAAGATATCTGTTGAAAAGAAACATACCGACGATTGCTCACTTATGGCATGGGGCTACGATCCGTTCGTGACCGAAGCAAGCCCGTATCACGGCGCATATCTCGCGGTCGTAAGCTCGGTGTGCAAGCTGATCGCCACGGGTGCTGAATTTAAGGATGTGTACCTTACGTTCCAGGAGTATTTTGAGCATCCCGGCAAGGACGGAAAGCGTTGGGGCAAGCCGTTGGCGGCATTGCTCGGCGCATTCAAGGCGCAAAAGGAGCTTGGCATAGGCGCTATCGGCGGCAAGGATTCCATGAGCGGAAGCTTTGAAGACCTTGATGTTCCGCCTACACTCGTTTCGTTTGCCGTCACAACACAGAAAACGGCCGATATCGTTTCTCCCGAATTCAAGCAGGCAGGGCATAAGGCGGTGCTTATCGCTCCCGAATATGATGATAACGGACTGCCGAAGACAGATTCACTGCTTAAGACCTTTGACCGCGTGACCGCGCTTATGCGCTCGGGCAAGGCTGTTGCGTGCTATACGCCTGCTATCGGCGGTATCGGCGAAGCTGTCATGAAGATGGCATTCGGTAACGGCTTCGGCTTTGAGTTTGATAAGGAAATGTGTTCCGAAGCGATATTCTCGTATTGCTACGGCGCGTTCCTCATGGAAGTGACAGAAGATGTCGAGGGTGCGCTTACCGTCGGAACAGTGACTGATGACGGCATGCTTACTTCAAAGCGTGAGAACATGAGCATCGCACTTGACGATATCCTTAAAATATACGAAGATAAGCTTGAGGGCGTGTATTCGTGCAATGTCATGGGAAGCGACAAGCCGATAGGGAATTTCTCATTCAAGGCTGAAAAATACCCGTCTCCCGCGATCAAATGCGCTAAGCCGCAGGTGCTTATTCCGGCTTTCCCCGGAACTAACTGCGAGTTCGACAGCGCAAAGGCGGTGAATGATGCCGGAGCGGAGGCAAAAATACTTGTTATCAAAAACCTCACCGCGGACGGAATACGCTCAAGTGTAGCTGAGTTTGCTGAGGAGATCAAGAGATCGCAGATGATATTCATTCCCGGAGGCTTCTCGGGCGGCGATGAGCCCGACGGAAGCGGAAAATTCATAACCGCGTTCTTCCGCAATGCAGAGATAAAAGACGGTGTGACCGAACTGCTTGAAAAGCGTGACGGTCTCATGTGCGGCATATGCAACGGCTTCCAGGCACTTATCAAGCTCGGACTTGTACCGTTCGGCAAGATAATCGACACAGATGAAAATTGCCCGACGCTTACGTTCAACACCATAGCACGTCACCAGTCACGCATCGTGCGTACGCGCATCGCTTCCAATAAGTCACCGTGGCTGTCACTGATGAATGTCGGCGATATCGTGAATGTTCCGATCTCTCACGGTGAGGGACGCTTCCTTGCAAGCGACGAAATGATACAGAAGCTTGCCTCAAACGGTCAGATCGCCACACAGTATGTCGATCTTTCGGGCAATGCGACAAGCGACGTTCACTTTAACCCGAACGATTCGATGTACGCTATCGAGGGCATAACATCTCCCGACGGCAGAGTTTTCGGGAAAATGGGGCACAGCGAACGCATCGGCGCAGGTCTTTATAAAAACGTCTGCGGCAATTACGATATCCGCATGTTTGAAGCTGCGGTAAAGTATTTCAGATAATCAAAAACCAAATTCAGCAGAACCGCCCGGCAAATTTGTCGGGCGGTTTATCGGTCTGTGATACGGAAAGCGATTTTCGGTGCATATGTGACCGTTGACAGTATATTTATTTTGAGAGCCTGTGTGATCTACTCGTTCCTGGCTTTTATGACCGCCTTTTCCACAAGTACGATAATAAAATACATCACCGCTGACAGCAGACAGAGGATAAGTGTTGCACACATCACTATATCCATCTTAAAAACCTGACCGCCGTAAACGATAAGATATCCGAGCCCCGCTTTTGAATTCAAAAATTCGCCTACGATCACGCCTACCCATGACATGCCGATATTCAGCTTCAGCACGGAAACCGTTGTCGGTATGCTTGCGGGGAATACCACCTTGAAAAAAAGCTGTGATTTCGTTGCGCCGAATGTCTTTAATAAAAGCAGCTTTTCGCTTTCGACCTCGCTGAAGCCGTTAAGCACACCCATTATCGCAACAACTATGGAAATCAACAGCGTAACGGTGATTATCGAGCCGATGCCCGCACCGACCCAGACTATTATTATCGGGCCGAGTGCGATTTTGGGCAGGCTGTTCAGTATCACGAGATATGGATCAAGCACGGCACGCGCCATGGGCGACCACCACAGCAATGCGGCTATTATAAAACCGAGTAAACTGCCGATGACAAAGCCCGCTACTGTCTCAAAAAGCGTGATCCCTATATGGCGCATCAAGCCTGTTTGCATAAGAGTGCCGAAAATTTTCACACAACGTGACGGCGATGAAAAAATAAACGGGTTCATTATTCTTAAATCGGCTGACAGCTCCCAAAAAACAAAGAAAAGCACAAAAATTGAAATTTGCAGGCTCAACTTTATTTTTTTATTTTTCTTTTCGGATTTCAAATATCTTTTATGCTCTTCAGAATACTCCATTCTCGTTCAGCTCCTCCCATAATGCTTGAAAATATGTTGAAAATTCGGGCGATTTACGTCTGCCGATCGGATTTTCTGAGCCTGACAGCTTTATTTCGTATATGCATTTGACCGTTGCCGGACGGCTTGAAAGCACTACTATGCGGTCACTCATGCTTATTGCTTCCGAAATGTCGTGCGTAACAAGAACGGCGGTCTTTTTCTGCTTTTTTATTATCGAATGTATATCGGCGGATACGGCAAGCCGCGTTTGCGAATCAAGAGCGGAAAACGGTTCGTCGAGCAGAAGCACCGACGGATCGACCGCAAGCGTGCGTATAAGTGCCGCGCGCTGACGCATGCCGCCGGAAAGATGAGCAGGGTAAGCATCGGCAAAACCTTTTAATTCGTACTGCTCCAAAAGCTCATCTACACGCTGTATTTTTTCGTCGGTTTTTTCATGGCGTATTTCAAGTCCGAGCAGAGCATTTTGTCTTACCGTAAGCCACGGAAAGAGATGATCCTGCTGGAGCATATATCCTATGTGCTTTTCTCCGTCATCCGAATTGATACAAACCTTACCGCCGGACGGTGCTTCAAGTCCTGCGATTATCGACAGAACCGTTGATTTACCGCATCCCGACGGACCTATCAGAGAAACAAATTCGTTCTCGTTTACAGAAAAGCTTATATCTTTAAGGGCTTCGGTTTCACTGCTTTTTGTGTGGTAAAGCTTGGAAATACTCTCAAGTCTTAAGACCTCAGCCATATTTATTCTCCTTTTTGTGCTTTTATATATAAAAACACCTGATATATTTTATGCTCTCCTTGCTTTTGCGGTGCAGGCTCTTTTTGAAACCGTAAGTTGACGAAAGACGGCATTCGGAAAAAAATTCGCTCGGCAACGTTCACGCCGAGCGAATTTGGTATTGCAATAAAAGTTTTTGCCCCGCTTTTTTAGCGGGCAGGGTGCGGGACAGCGTCCCTGCAAAGGAGGGCACAGAGGACGCTGTCCATGAAAAAAGTGTGTCCCTGCAAAGAGTGCTGCCGCTTACAGCATTGTTTTTACTTCGTCAAAGGTGTCGGTGATCTCCTTGTCGGGTTTCTTGGTAAGAAGCGAAACAACGATGATAACGATAAGACCGAGAATGAACGCGGGGAGCAGTTCATAGATATCAAGCACCGTTCCGGCAAATATATTGCGGATAACGAATTTCCAGAAGAAAATCATCGCGCCGCCGGAAATCATGCCCGCGATAGCGCCGTACTTGTTGGTGCGCTTCCAGAACAGTGCGCACAGCACAACAGGTCCGAACGCCGCGCCGAAGCCAGCCCAAGAGAAGGAAACTATCTTGAATACCGAGCTGTTGGGGTCACGTGCAAGGAATATCGCAATTACCGAGATAACGATAACCGATATTCTTGCAAGCCACATGGATGCTTTTGCGGACATCTTGACCTTGAAGGTCTCCTGTACGATGTTCTGCGAAACGCTCGATGCCGCGGCAAGGAGCTGTGAATCGGCAGTTGACATCGTAGAAGCAAGGATGCCGGCAAGGATTATACCTGCAACGAACGCGGGAACATAGCCGTATTGACTTAAGAATTTTGCTATATCAACTATGACCGTTTCGGCGGCTGAGGCGTTGGCATATGCGGGCAGGATGCCGTTTACCATAAGCGAATAGCCTACAACACCGATAAGCACCGCAACGCCCATCGCAATAACTACCCATATCGACGCTACACGGCGCGAAAGCCTGAGCTTCTTTTCGTTTTCGATAGCCATAAAGCGGAGCAGGATGTGCGGCATACCGAAGTAGCCCAAGCCCCATGCGAGCGTTGATGCGACCGGCAGCGCACCGTACGATGAGGTGGTGCCGCCTGCAACATCAAAGCCGCGGAATACATCGAGGAAACCGTCAAGGCTCTTTGCGTTGGCAAACACATTGCCGAAGCCGTTCACAAGTCCTTCACCGAAGCCGATAACGACGAACAGCGCGATCGTCATTATTATGCTCTGTACAAAGTCGGTCGTCGATGCCGCCAAGAAACCTCCGAGTGCGCAGTAAAGTATGATGACTATCGCACTGATTATCATCGCAAGCATGTATTCCATTCCGAACAGAGATGAGAACAGCTTGCCGCACGCCGCGAAGCCCGATGCGGTGTACGGGATGAAAAATACGATGATTATCAGCGCCGCTATCGTAGTAAGCGTCCTGCTCTTGTCGCCGAACCGCTTTGCAAAAAAGTCGGGAATGGTGAATGCGTCGATCTTATTGCTGTAAATGCGGATGCGCTTTGCTACGAACAGCCAGTTCAGGTATGTACCTATCGCAAGTCCGACGGCTGTCCAGACGGCTTCGGGCAAGCCCGTCATGAGCGCTACCGCGGGCAAGCCCATCAGCAACCATCCGCTCATGTCGGATGCTTCGGCACTCATCGCCGTAACGAGCGGACCTAATTTGCGTCCGCCGAGGAAGAAATCACTTGATGTCTTGTTTCTGTCCGATACCGCAAAGCCGATACAAATCATCATAAGCATGTACAGTACGATCGCAACAAGAATGATCCAATCGGAAACTAACATAATAAAACTCCTTTTATGTATTTTTCCAAAGTATACAATAAAATGCCGATGTTGTCAAGAATATCCAACGGCTATCGGCAATTTTATGTAATTTTATGTTATTCATTCAAATTATGCAAAAACTCTTCAACGGTGAATCTCGGACGCGCTTTGGTTTCGCTGTAGATTTTTCCTATATATTCACCGATGACGCCGAGCGAAAGCAGCTGTATGCCGCCTATCATCCATATCGAGCAGATTATCGAAGCCCATCCGCTGTCGGCATGCCCCGTGAATTTGACAACGATGCTGTAAACAAGCATAACAAGGCTTAAAATGAAAATTATAAAGCCCAATGCCGTTATTAACCTTATCGGCTTGACGCTGAACGAGGTGATGCCGTCTATCGCAAATGCGAGCATTTTTTTCAGCGGATACTTGCTTTCACCCGCAAAACGCTCACTGCGTTCATATTCGACAGTGGCGGTCTTGAAGCCGATTAGCGGAACGATGCCGCGCAGGAACAGGTTGACCTCTTTGTATTCGCTCAGCGCATCGAGCGCACGCTTGCTCATAAGACGGTAATCGGCATGGTTGTAGACGATGTCAACGCCCATCGCCTGCAAAAACTTATAGTACGAAAGCGCGGTCGTACGCTTGAATGCGGTATCGGTCTTGCGTGAGGAGCGCACACCGCAGACGATGTCCGCGCCGCCGTTGTATTCTTCTATAAACTTATCGACGGCATTTATATCGTCCTGCAGGTCGGCATCCATGGAAATGACGATATCGGCATATTCCTTTGCGGTCATAAGCCCTGCAAGCAGTGCGTTCTGGTGACCGCGGTTGTGCGAGAGCTTTATGCCGGAGAAAACGGTATCACCTTTGCAAAGATCCGATATTATCTCCCACGTTTTGTCCTTTGAGCCGTCGTCGATGAACATTATTTTGCTTTTGTCGCTTATTATCCCGTTTGCAATAAGCTCTTTGAGCTTTGCTTTCAGCCGCTTTGAGGTTTCGGGCAGAACGGCTTCTTCGTTGTAGCAGGGGACGGTAATATATAAGATATCATTCATTGCTTTCACCCGTGATAAGCTCGGCGGCGTAGGGAAGTGAGGTTATCCAATCGCATACTCTGTGCCATTCGTCGAGCTTGTGGTTCCTTCTTGCAAAATAGATATTGCGCAGGTTTTCGTAATTAAGCGTTACGGTGCGCATCTGATTATAGCTTGACGGCAAAAGCTGTATAAGCTCATACCACAGCGATTTGTCTTTTGTTTCGACGTATTTGAGACGGATATCTTCCATGTATTCGATAAGCCTGTCCGTTTTTTCAAGCGACGTATCGCTGAGCCTGTCAAACGAAAAATCATCGCGTTCGAACGGCTTGGAATGTATTTTGTGCATCGTCGAACAGCTGTTCGCCACCGTACCGACCTTGTAGGTATCAAATTCCTTCCACCAATACAGCGGCGCGGTGATGTCCACCGAAACGAATATCATGCGGATGAATTTTCTGTGGTCGCTTCCCGCGGCACAGAGCTTCTTTGCAAGCGCAAGATCGTTTTCGCCGAACACGAAATTTCCTTTTTCGTCAAAACAGCTGTCACAGCGATCCCAACTGTTCATCGGGTTGCGTGCGCCGCGTATGGCATTTTCGAAATTCATTACGCTTGTACGTTCGATTTTTATCATTTTTTGTCAGCTCCTTATTTTATCAGATAGAGATAGTACCAATTTCCGTTGATGTCGAGCGGATCGCTCCATTCGCCGAATTCATCCCATTCGAGCGGTTCGCCGTAGGGGATATAAGCGTAGCCCTCTGTACGGTCGGGCAGGTCGAGCGCGATGAACAGCAACGCACTGTGCTTCGCGTCGATGGCGGCTACCTGAACAGCCTGTTCGGGCAGTACGTTTTTCAGCTCATCACATTTGAACGGATATATACCGGGTTTGCCCGTGTCGATCTCTTTCACGGCATTGTTGAACGCAAGCTCATGGCGGAGATAATCGGATTCTATCTTGTTGAGCGATGCGCCGTTCACCAGAATGAACGCAAGCACACAGCCGACCAGCGCGGCTATTACGGGCGTGATATATGATATTTTGCCCGATTTGAATATCACCGTAGTGGCGATTATCGCTATTGCGGCATCGCAGATGGGGAACAGCAAAAATGCGGCAAGCGTGAATTTGCCGAACATGTGATACATGTTATTTGAATACAGCAGAATGAAAAATGTTCCTGCCGCAAACGCGAGCGCAAGCACGGTAAGGACTATAAGCTTAGTTTTTTCGTTTTTCATACAAACCTCCGAATATATTATATATTATAACCGTCATATCCGTCAAGGCTTAAGAAAGATTTTGACGTTGACAATCAAACAGGCGTTATTATATAATTGAAATAAGGTGAGAAAAATGAAAAAATTACTTGTGCTTTTGACCGTATTTGCGCTTCTTTGCATAAATACGCTTGCATTCGGGGACACCGCCGCGGCGGTCGCGCCTCAGACCGCAAACGCGGGCAAAACGTTCGATGTTGTACTTGTTTTTTACGGGAATGTGACCGAGGCGGTGCAGTTTGAGCTTGAATATGACAAAACGCTTTTAAGTCTTGAAAACGTATCGGCTTTGCCTGAAAAATGGATCGCCGAGTATGCCGAGAGCTTTCTTGTATACGATACCGACCTTGAGCATGCGCTTGACGGGGAAACGGAGCTGATAAAGCTTACGTTCACCGTATTAGAGAATGTAAGTAAAAAAACATCGGTGACAGTGCGTTTTAATGATATTGAGGACAACAACGGTCAGCTTTCCGAAGCGGGCTCCACGGTGGTGTTATTGCCAAAAATGCGTATCGGAGATATCGACGGCAACGGCAATGTCACCGCAAGAGACAGAATGATCCTTTCACGCTACCTTGATTCATGGGATGGGTATGACATATATTTTGACTGAATAAAAAACTTCCGATATCTATACGGTGTCGGGATTTTTTTACGGAATATACGCATTCGTGCGGCGTAAAAACTTCAGATACCGATGCTGCTTTTTTAATATTATTTTTTCACGGAAAAAAGAATCTGCGGTGCATTAACGATTGACAACAACAGCTTGCTGTTATACAATATTTGTGTTATTTCTCAATAAGGAGCTGATTTTTTATGAAAATTGCGATCTACGGTTACGGGAATCTCGGACGAGGTGTCGAATGCGCCGCTAAAAATAATCCCGATATTGAGCTTTTCGGCGTGTTCACGCGGCGTGACCCTGCAAGTGTTACGACGCTGACGGGCGTTCCTGTCTATTCGTCGGAAAAGATACTTGATTATAAAAACGATATCGACGTGCTTGTTATCTGCGGCGGCAGTGCCACCGATCTGCCGCGCATGACGCCCGAGCTTGCGCAGAGCTTCAATGTTATCGACAGCTTTGATACGCATGCCAACATCCCGTCGCACTTTGCGCGTGTCGATGCGGCGGCTGAAAAATCGGGACATATCGCGCTAATTTCCGGCGGTTGGGATCCCGGAATGTTCTCACTTGCGCGGCTTTATGCTTCTGCTGTACTTCCCGACGGGCGCGATTATACGTTCTGGGGCAGGGGAGTGAGCCAAGGTCATTCCGATGCCATACGCCGCATTGAGGGAGTAAAAGATGCGCGTCAGTACACAGTTCCCGTCGAAAGCGCGATGCAGAGAGTGCGCGACGGCGAAATGCCCGAGCTTACAACGCGCGACAAGCATCTGCGCGAGTGCTATGTTGTCGCCGAGGAAAATGCCGATAAAGCCGAGATAGAACGGCAAATCAAGACGATGCCGAATTATTTCGCCGAATACGATACGAGCGTAACGTTTATTTCCGAAGAAGAAATGAAAGCGAATCATTTAGAGCTTCCGCACGGCGGTTCGGTGATACGTTGCGGCAGTACCGGGCTTAAAAACGAACACAGGCATACGGTCGAATACAGCATAAAGCTTGATTCAAACCCCGAATTTACGGCTTCGGCGATAGTCGCGTTCGCGCGTGCGATAAACAAAATGTTCATTCGCGGCGACAGGGGCTGTAAGACGGTATTCGATATCGCTCCCGCAGATCTTTCTCCGCTTTCGGCAGAGGAAATAAGAGCGCATATGCTTTAAGGAGAAATAATGGAAACCGTTAAACCATTGCTTACGCAGATAAAGCTTTCGTATTTTACTTATGATTGCGGTATGTCGTATGTCGTTCGCTTGGCGGATTCGCGCTTCGTGCTTATCGACGGCGGCTGTGACGACCATGAGGAATGCGAGCATCTGTTCGATGTGCTTTGCGCCCAGAACGAGCGTGACGATAAAAAAATCGTTATTGCCGCGTGGCTGTTTACTCATGCGCACGACGATCATATCGGATGTTTCCTGAAATTTGCCGAAAAATATGCCGGCAAGGTCGAGATACAAAAGCTCGTATATGATTTCGTTTTCGAAGCAAGCGGAACAAGCGAAATGCAAAGGCAGAAATTTTTGCGTGTTGCGCCGGGCATTGCCGAATCGGTCACACCGAAAACGGGCATGCGCTTTGAATTTCCGGGCGTTGCCTTCGAGGTAGTCACCACGGGGCGCGAAATCGAAGAAATAAAGAATTTTAACGAGACCTCAACGGTGTTCAAAATGACGGCGGGGAAGTATTCCGCCATGTTTTTGGGCGATATCCACGGTCAGGGCGCGGAAAAGATATTACAGCTCCATCCCAAAGAATATATCAAGAGTGATATCCTGCAGGTCGCGCATCACGGCTATTGGGGCGCAACTGATGAGCTTTGCCGCGTTATTGACCCGTCGATACTTTTGTGGCCGTGTCCCGATTATTGGTACGGGTTTGCGCGTACTTTGCCGCAGAATAAATATCTTACCGAATCGGAAAACATAATTTCGGTGCTTCAGGGCGGGCAAAAGGAATATGTCATCGACCTTACCGACCCGATAAAGAAATATGATCCGCCGTACGGCACATACGCTCACGGCGAAACGGTATATGAGGAGCATTTCATCGGTAAGCGCATCGTGGATTTGGGCTGGTCGTGCGTGACGGGCGGCAACACGGGCTATCTCGGTGCGGATGCCGAAATAGATGACGGCATCGTGCTTTCGGCTGAAAACAGACGCAGTGTAGTTGAATTTATCCCGCCGGGGATGAGCGCCGATGCGGAAGAATTTTCGCTTTTGCTTAAGGGCAGAATATTAAGCGGTGACGGCGTTTTCGGACTTTTGTGGAACGATGCTCATCCGCGCGAGCTTGACGAAAAAAGGGTGCTGATGTTCGGCACGGAAAAAAAGGATTTTTGCTATCGGCTTGAAAGAAAAGACGGCAGAACGGTGTTGTATTCGGATAAAGAAGTTTCCCGCGAGCTTGACGACGACGCGAACAAGGGCTTTTATCTTGTGCTTGAAAACGTAAAAGTACGTTTGAGCGAAGTCAAGCTGATTAAGCTGTAAAGTTGTCTTTCGCGGGACGCTGTCCCGCACCCTTTTTTGCAGGGACTCCGTCCCCGCACCCCTTTTTCGCGGGACGCTGTCCCGCACCCTGCGAGCTTTTTTGAAAAAAAGCTCGGCAAAAAACTTTTAATGCTTTTTATAACAAATTCGCTCGGCGTGAACGTTGCCGAGCGAATTTTTATCAAAGTG
>JAZRZN010000066.1:0-3701 GCA_045601365.1 Clostridia bacterium
GGTATCTTCGACAAGCGAAGCTGATATCATGATATTTTTCATATAGCTTTACCGCATAATATCTTGTTGTAATTTGATGTGGACAATACCTCTGATTCTGTGATATACTTTTCATTGTGATTGAGTCCTTTCTGTCAGATTACGTTTGTGGTGAACTTATTCTATCAGAACTCAATCACTTTTTCTATATCTTTTGTCTCACATCAATTGTAAAGCTACATAAAAGCTATTGATATTTAATTAAAAGCTATTGATATTTATTATTTTTTTCAGTATAATAATAAAGGAATAATTTAGGGAAAGGACAAAAAGATTATGAAGAAACGGATTATCAGCATTTTACTCTCAATCATTATGCTTCTCGGTATGCTGCCTGTGACGGCACTTCCTGCATTTGCGGAAGGAGAAACGGTGAAGGTTATTTTTATTTTGAATTACGACGGCGCACCTGCATCAGCACCGTTAATTATTGAAAAAGGCAGCAGCATTCATGAGGAAAATGTTCTTGTTCCGACAAGAAGCGGTTACTTTTTCGGCGGATGGTATACAACGTCTGAGTGTGTGGGAGAACCCTTTGACTTTTCTGTGCCGATAGACTCCGATTATTTAACGCTTTATGCCAAATGGGTTCTCGGTACTTATATGAGATATGACGCCGAACCCAATATGTTTATAGCAAAGAATCTTCCGACCGGCACGGTTGAATATGCCGGTCTTGAAGGAGAAGAAAGAACATTTCTTAACGAGGGCTGGTATTTCGTCGGCGGCAGAATGACTGTTGAGGACAGTATTACTGTCAACGGAGAGGTAAATCTTGTTTTGGGCGATAACTGCGTATTTAAGGCAAAAAAAGGTATTGTTGTACCCGAGAACAGTACTTTGACTGTTTTTACCCAGCTTTCCGATACAGGTAAGCTTATAGTAACAAAACCCGATGACGATTACTGCGGTATCGGCGGAGAGGGCAATATTATCATAAACGGCGGCGATCTTGACGTTAAAGGCGGCGTAGGAGCTCCCGGCATCGGCGGCACGGGAGATGTGAGTATTAACGGCGGTACAGTCAAGGCTGTCGGCGGCGAGTTCGTTTTCAGAATCGGAAACAGCGGCGCCGGAATAGGCGGAAGAGCCAAACAACACGCAGGAAAAATTACTATAACGGGCGGAAATATTACAGCAAAAGCATCGGAAGAGGGCGGCGCCGGAATAGGCGGCGGACGTTTTGCGGAGCATGATGGAATATATATAAGCGGCGGAACCATAAACGCTACGGCGGCGAACGGCTGCGGTATCGGCGGAGGATATCAGGCTGTGGGCGGTTATGTTGAGATATCCGGCGGAACGATAACCGCTTCCTCCGGCTTCGAAGGTGCCGGTATCGGCGGAAATAATATACTTATTTCAGGCGGAAATATCTCAGCTACCGCGTATGGCCGTAATCCCGCCATTGGCTGCACCAGCTTCGGGCATCCGACGTGTACGGTTACGATCACCGGCGGTAAGATACGTGCAAACGGCGGAGGCGTCGCAATAGGAACCGAGGAATCCGGGAACACTATAAACATTTCGGGCGGTGAAATTGAGGCATACTGCGGTAAAGACGGTTCGGAGGCAATCGGCGGTGATAACGTTACTTCGCACGGTCCGTCGGAAATCAATATAACCGTCCCGGATGGAAAAGCCTTTTTTGCCGTGGATTCGGGTAAAATGATACTTTCAGCCGAAAAGCAGAATGCTGCGATATACGGCAAATTGAAGGGCAAGAAGACAGTTATTGCCAAATTTGCGGATTTAAACGATGTTCGCAATGTCACATTTGAAGAAAATGACGGCGGAACTTGCAGTGCTGTTTCAACATTTGGCTTGGAGGGACACAGGGTAAATGTTACCACAAAAGCAAATAAGGGATATATATTTCATCACTATGAAACCGTGAGCGGCGATTCTTCGATGCTTAAAAATGTCTTTATCTTCGGAAAAGAGGACACCGTTATCAAACCCGTTTTTGTTAAGAATAGAGAAATAACCTACATAAATGAAAACGGAGAAGAAAAATCGCAGAGTGTTTACTTACCGGTAGATGCTTCCGCAGATACTCTTGAAGACGGCTGGTATGTCGTGACAGCCAATACTTTTATCGAAAAAAGAATTGTCATAAAAGGAAACGTTAATCTTATTATCCCCGATGACACATATTTATTTGCCCCGCTCGGCATTCAGGTAGCCGAAGCTGATTCCCTGACGATATACGGGCAAAAAAAGAGCAATGGAGAACTGTTTATCAACAATACCGCTGCCAACAATGCGGGAATCGGTGGAAACAACAAAGAAAACGCGGGTAATATTACTATAAACGGCGGTAATATCAATGTTACGGGCGGCAGCGGTGCTTACGGCATCGGCGGCGGAAAGGGCTCAACAAGCGGAAAAACTTACACGCAGAACGGCGGTACGGTTATTTCGGTAAACGGCTTTACCGATGAGCACACGCATACCTATTCTGATAAATATTCATCGAATGATTTGTTCCATTGGTATGCGTCAAACTGTGAGCACAGCGTTATCAGTGACTTTGCGCCTCACACCTTTGGCGAGGGCGTAGCAAGCGGCAACAATATAACCTATACCTGTACCGCTTGCGGTTATGTGAAGAGTGTGGAGGACGAAGCGGCAAAGGCACTTGCGGAAGCAAAGACAGCGGCGAAAGCCGTAATCGACAATGCCGTAAAGAACGCGGACAATGACATAAAGAATTATGCCGAAACCGCAAAGGGCGATATAGACAAACTCACGACAATCACAGCCGTAACCGAAAAGCTGGAAGCGGCTCTTGCCGAAATCAATAATATGAAGACGGCAAAGGCAATTACGGCGGCACTTGCCGAACTTGAAAAAGCGGCTTCGGGTGCTGTGGCTAACAAGTCAAAGGCTATTGCAAATGCGGCAAAATCACTCATAGAAAATGCCGAAAGTGCCGATGAAGCCAATGCAATATTAGCAGAAACACTTAATAAGATAGCAAGTGAAGAAAAGACACTCGCCGATGCAAAGACAGCGGCAAAATCAGCTATTGACACAGCGGCAGGCTCAAATCAGTCAGCGGCAATGCAGGCAATCGTTTCCGAAGCAAAGGGCAACATTGACAATGCAAAAACCGTTCAGGAGGTTGAAGCTGCAAAGCAGGAGGGACTTGCAAGGATTGAAGCCCAGAAGCAGGCTGAAAAGCCCACAGATCCAACAGAACCGACAAATCCCGATGTATGCTCAAGATGCGGACACAGCCATTCAAATGGCTTCTTCGGTCAGATAATCTGCTTTTTCTACAGAGTGATTAACTGGTTTATGAGTATTTTCGGATAATAGAAAAAAGGACCTGACTTCACCCAAAATTCCTTGAAATAAGAACAATCCTACGGTTTTACACAAAATACCGCCTTGCCGGAAACTCATCCGACAGGGCGGTATTGTTTTATTGGCTATCGTTGGATTGCTGATTAGCTTTCAATTTATGTAAAATTGCTGTTTGAGGGTTCGCCTTATGTAAATTAATGCTGTTTAGAAAAAAAGTTAGCGTTTCATGTACATTTGTCAATGATGTGAGACAAATTAAGTAAAATAAAAAAATGATATGTTAGGCTAGAACAATCGAATTGGAAGCCGGAGTGGAGCGAAGCGGAACGGAGGCTTCCAGTTCGGCGGCT
>JAZRZN010000067.1:0-17231 GCA_045601365.1 Clostridia bacterium
TGCCGAAAGAATATAATCGCCTTTTTCCAATCCTGCCGCCGCCGCGGGAATGATAACGTGCCCGCTTTCGTTTTCAACTGCGGTGATATCGGTTATAAGCAAGCCGCGAGTATATATCGCAACGCCTACCGTCTGTCCGCCGAGAAATACCTGACGTTCATTTCCGGGTGCATATGCACTTATCGAACCGCGTTCATTGAAGACGGCTTTCACGGGAGCAGACTGAGAAATTATAAGTGCCGCAGTTATAAGCAAAACGGCTGTAAGCTTTTTTGATTTCATAATTTTTCTCCCTTGCTTCAGGCTGCTTTTATTGTTTGACGCTTTTTTATTATTAAACGGATAATTTTTTGCCACACATAACTGAAAATTGTTTTGTTTACATTTATATTTAATATACCCATAAAAAAATAAAGCATGCCTTTTTTTCGACATGCTTTTTTATAAAAATCAAATTTTTGCTTTGAATGCTTCCGCCTCGGCAAGTATCTCATCCGCACGCTGTTTGGCAAGAAGTGTGCCCGCGCCGCCTGCAAGACGGGCTATTTCATCGGTGCGCTGTTCTCTGTTCATTCTGTTGACTTCCGTATGCGTTCGCTCGCCGTCGGAAAGCTTTTTGATAAGAAAATGTGAATCCGCCATTGATGCGAGCTGCGGCAGATGCGTGATGGCGATCACCTGATGATGCTTTGAAAGCTTTGCGATCTTTTGCGCTACTACAAGCGCGCCCTGTCCGCTTATGCCGGTATCTATCTCGTCGAACACCATCGTCGGCAGCATTGCATCGTCTGCGGCAACGCTTTTCATGGCAAGCATGAAACGGCTCATTTCACCGCCGCTGATTATTTTTGAAAGCGAACGCACCGGCTCTCCGGCATTTGCCGAAAACAGAAACTCGGCTTTGTCGATACCGTCAGGTGCGGGAGTATCGGTTTCGTCAAAATCGACCTCAAGATTTGCATTTTTCATGCCAAGCTCCGAAAGCTCTGCTTTTATTCTGTCCTCAAACTGTATTGCGATATCGTGGCGCAATTCACTGAGCTTATCGGCTTGACGGAAATATTCGGTTTTGAATCGGGCGGTCTGCTTTTCAAGCTCTTTTATAGTATCCTCTGCGTTGCGAAGCCTGTCAAGCTCATCCGAAGCATCGTCATAGTATTTGACTATCTCCTCTTCACTGTTGCCGTACTTGCGGTACAGCTTTTTAAGAAGCGCAAGGCGGTCATCTATCTGTTCCAGCTCATACGGATCGGCATCTACCTGATTCGCTTCGTTCTGCAATTCGGATGCGATATCCTCAAGCTCGTAGAATGCGCTTTCAAGCCGCTCGTAAAGTGACGAATAGCTGTCCGACATATCGGATATTTTTGAAAACGATGAGCAGGCTGAGCGAATATCGTCAAGCGCCTGTCCTGATAAAAGCTGATGGTTTTCGTTCAGGTTATTCCGTATCTTATCTGCGTTGTTGAGTACTTCGGCACGGGATTTAAGCTCAGCTTCCTGCCCGGGAGTGATCTGCGCGTTTTCTATTTCTTCAAGCTGGTATTCGAGCATTTCTATTTTGCGTGCGCGTTCTTCCTCGGTGCCCCAATCGCCGTTGAGCTTATCAAGGCACGATTTGTAATATGTATACGCGAGACGGACATTTTCCTTTTGTACGCCGATCTGCTCCCCGCCGAAGCTGTCAAGAAAATCAAGATGTGTATTCGGGTCGAGCAAAAGCTGATGCTCATGCTGACCGTGTATATCCGCAAGCTTATCGGCTATTTTTTTGAGCGTGGCAAGCGTCACCGCACTGCCGTTTATGCGGCAGAGGCTTTTCCCGTCGCTTGATATCTCACGCAGGATAATAAGCGCAGAGTCATCGCATTCGATGCCGTTGGCATCGAGTATCTCACGGATGCCGTCAATGCTTTCAAGCTGAAAAACACCCTCCACACGCGCTTTTTGAGTTCCCGTGCGGACAAGCTCTTTATCGGCACGTTCGCCGAGAACAAGATCAAGCGAATCAATGATTATTGATTTGCCTGCGCCTGTCTCGCCCGAAAGTACATTGAAGCCGGTATCAAATTCTATAGTAAGGTCTTCGATAAGCGCAATGTTTTTTACCGTAAGCTGTTGAAGCATAACAACGATCTCCGAATCATACTAACATTGATTTCAACCTTGAAATGACATCTTCTACCTGTTCATTTGATGCAACTACGATGATTATCGTATCATCGCCTGCGACACTGCCGAGTATTGCGGGATGCTTGAGCGCATCAACAACAACGCCGATGGTGCTTGCAGACCCCGCAAGAGTTTTGATAACTATTATATTGTTTGCGCTGTTTATCGACATAACACTGTTGAGAAAAAGCTGGCGCATTTTAAGTGTCACGCCGGAAGTTGCCTTATCCATCGAGGTATATTTATAGCCACCACGTTCATCCGGTACTTTGGTCAACCGCAGATCTTTTATATCGCGTGAAACGGTTGCCTGCGTTATGTTGAAGCCCTCGGCTAAAAGTTCTTCTACAAGCTCGTCCTGTGTTTCGATCTCCTTATTTGAAATGATCTCAAGAATTTTACTGTGTCGTACAGCTTTCATTTGTTAAACCTCCGGTACTCCATTCTGCTAATTTTGAACTTAATCTTTCATAAAAGCTCTTCTGCTTAAAATTGATAAGCTGAAGTGAATGCTTTGATTTTGAAACTTCGATGCACGGTGAAGCGTCAAGTGAACGGATCTGTACACCGTCGCATATAACGGCAAACCCGCATTTATCAAGAGATGTGAACGTCAGCTTTTCGTCATCGCTGAATACGAACGGACGCGCGCGAAGCGTGTGGGCGCAAATAGGTGTCATCAGCATGAGCGACAGATTGGGACTGACTATGGGACCTCCTGCCGAAAGCGAATACGCCGTCGAGCCTGTCGGGCTGGAAACAAGAACACCGTCGGCCGAAAGTGAATCTATCAGCTCACCGTTGGCGTATGCGTTGAATTTAAGTAAACGCGCTCTGCTTGCCCGTTGCAGACATATATCGTTGAGTGCAAGGAATTCCTGCCCGTTTGCAGAACACGAAAGCATCATGCGTTCATCAATGTTGTAAGCGTTTTCGAAGAGCCGCGCCATACCGTCATCTATCTCGTCAAGCTCAAGCTCAGTCAGAAATCCGAGATGCCCGAGATTCACCGATAACAGCGGTACGCCTGCCTTTGCCGCGGCAGAGGCGATGCGCAGTATCGTGCCGTCGCCGCCGAGAACGATTATTATATCGTTATGCCCCGCGAACTCGTTTGCTTTTGCAAGCACAGTCGGATCGTCGGGATGCCTTGCATCGGACAGCACATCACAGCAAAAGCCGTATTTTTTCGAAAGCTCCGCAAGCTTTGATGTAACGGTAAGTGATGAATCCTTGTTTTTGTTCACATAAACACCGATGTTTTTCATAAGATCCTTTCCAAAAAACCGACAAAATCAGTATTAGTATCACCGTGTTCAAGCTTTATCAGAAACTCGGTATTGCCATCGCCGCCTTTTATGGGAGAAAGCGTAACGGCTGATATGCAAAATGAATGCCTGAGCGCGGCCGTTCCGATATTTTCAAGCACCCGCAAATAAACACGTTTGTCTTTTATTATACCTTTTTTATTGAGAAACATGCTTCCTGCTTCAAACTGCGGTTTTACAAGTGTTACGGCAAATGCATCGTTTTTTAGGCATGAAAACATCGCAGGGAAAATGACTGTTTGCGAAATAAAAGAAACATCCATTACCGCGATGTCTTTTTTCCCGCCTATCATTTCGGGTGTCAGTATGCGTGCATTCGTATCCTCCATGAGCGTTACCCGCGGGTCGCTCATAAGTGAAGCATCCATCTGACCGTGACCGACATCTACCGCAACGACATTTTTTGCGCCGCACTTCAGAAGGCATTGTGTGAAGCCGCCCGTAGACGCTCCGATATCAAGTGCATCCGCGCCCGAGCAGTCTATACCGAAAGCATTGAACGCATGCTCAAGCTTAAGACCTCCGCGCCCGACATAGCCGATCGAATCATTTACCGATATTTCGTCCGAATCGCTTACATCAAACGCACATTTAGTCACTGTTCTGCCGTTTACCGCAACATCGCCGCCGTCGATGAGCAATGATGCGCGACTGCGTGACTGCGCAAGCCCGCGCTCGTAAAGAGCTTTATCCAATCGCATCTTTTATCTTCTGCGCTATCGCGTCGGGCGTTATCCCGTTATCAACAAGCTGTTCGCTTACCGTGCCGACAGCAACAAATTCATCGTTAAGCGAAAATCCTCTCACGGTAACGGTTGCATTTTCCCGTGAATAATAGTCAAGAACAGCCTCGCATAAGCCACCGGCAGAGGCATTATCTTCAATAACAAAAATCGGTTTGTCTTTGATCTTTTTCAGTATATTGCCGTCAAGCGGCTTGAGTGAACGTGCATCTATAAGTGAAACGCCCAATTCCCTTGCAATAGGCATAGTAAAGGAAATGCAACGCCCGAATGTGATTATACTGCCGTTGATGCCCTCTGCAAGCACATCCCACGACGGAGAAACGAACGGAGTGCCGTCAACAGCTCCGCAACAGCCTTTCGGATAGCGTATCGCTACCGGCATATCGGATGATGCCGAGTATTCCAGCATTCGCGCAAATTCATCCGTATCACGCGGTGCAAGCAGTGTCAATCCGGGCATTGACCGCAAAAATCCTATATCGTATATGCCCTGATGCGTTGCACCGTCCTCACCCGTCAGCCCCGCATGATCTATGCATACGGCAACGGGTAATTTTTGCAGGCAAATATCGTGAAAAAGCTGGTCGAAACCGCGCTGTAAAAACGTTGAATAGATGACTACGAACGGGCGCATGCCGCCCTTGGCGAGCCCGCCCGCCATAGCAAGCGCATGCTGTTCGGCGATACCGGTATCGAAGAAGCGATCAGGATGCTTTTGGGAAAATTCCCGCAAGCCGGTATTGTATGTCATCCCCGCGGTGACAGCACATACGGGCAATTTTTCGGCAAGACTGCAAAGTGTTGCGCCGAGCGTCTCCGAATACCCGATCTCATCTATATTCGTGTTCTTTTTTGGCGAAATGCCGTGATAGCTTTCGGGATCGTTTTCGGCTTTTTCATAGCCGTGACCTTTTCGCGTGACGACATGGATTATTACCGATGTCTGACATTCCTTTGCCCGCCTGAATATATCTATCATTCCGCTGAAGGAATGACCGTCAACAGGTCCCAGATATTTGATGTTCATGGCATCAAAGATGGTTTCTCCGATAAGGAAATACCGCACCGTATCACGCAAATGCGAAACGAAGTTCACAAGCTTGCCGGATCGGCTTATGGAATCAAGGGCTTTTTTTACCTTGCGTTTGCCGTGCATATATTTTTTTGCCGCACGAAGTCTGCTGAAATGGCTTGACAGTGCGCCGACATTCTTTGAGATAGACATCTCGTTATCGTTAAGAATTATTATCAGCTTTGTG
Source organism: Clostridia bacterium (assembly GCA_045601365.1). Taxonomy (GTDB): domain Bacteria; phylum Bacillota; class Clostridia; order Christensenellales; family QALW01; genus UMGS1322. Next base: position 5,506 of record JAZRZN010000067.1, read on the forward strand.
TTGACGGATGTGCCGACATCGTTAAGTGCCTCGAATGCCATTCCGCCGCCTATCGCACCGTCGCCGACAATGGCGATGATATTATTGTCTTTTTTGTTTATATCGCGCGCACGCGCAAGCCCGAGCGCCAATGATATCGCAGTCGATGAATGTCCCGAATCAAAAGTATCGTATTCACTTTCGCAGTGATTCGGAAAGCCGCTCAAACCGTCCTTTTTGCGCAAGGAAGAAAATTTATCATATCTTCCCGTAATAAGCTTATGAGTATAGCACTGATGCCCCACATCGAAAATAAACTTATCCTCGGGTGCGTCAAAAACGTAATGAAGAGCAAGTGTAAGCTCCACCGCTCCGAGATTCGATGCCAGATGCCCGCCGTTATGCAGTGTAGTGGAAATTATTTCCCTGCGCACTTCTTCGGCAAGTATCTCCAATTCGTCTGTATGCAGTTTTTTTAAGTCCGCGGGAGATTTTATTTTTTCAAGCATAGTTCGCCTTAATAACTATCATAATTTTAATAAGCAGAAACGATCGTATCGCAAGACCTGCACAATAAAACATTTCTGTGCATATTATAGCACATTCTGAAAATTTTGCAAGTTTAATATTTGTAAAGGTCATTTTCTTCAAAAAAGTATCTGAAAAAGCTTGACAAATGCTTTCGTATTTGATATGCTATAGTTGCTTTGAGGGAGTAGCGAGCGCACAAAATGTGCGTAGCAAGTCAACAATCTCGGCTTTTTGCCTGACTTTGCTTCAAATTGCGAGACTCAAATATGCCGTTCACCCGGTATATTTGAGTCTCTTTTTTTATATCGGAGCTGTTAATATGGAAATATTTTTGTTTATTTTCAATTCGTGCTGTCTCGGCGTGGGACTTGCGATGGATGCGTTTTCGGTTTCACTTGCCAACGGACTGAACGAGCCGGACATGAAGAAACGCAGAATGTCGCTGATAGCGGGCATGTTTGCCGGTTTTCAGGCATTGATGCCGATGATCGGATGGATATGCGTCCACACCGTAGTTGAATATTTCGCATCGTTTGAAAAATTCATACCGTGGATAGCACTTGCATTACTTTTATATATAGGCAGCGGAATGCTCATCGGCGGCATCCGAAAAAAAGCTGACGAAAACGAAATAAAGAAGCTGACATTCGGCGCACTGCTCGTGCAAGGCGTTGCAACATCGATAGACGCGCTGTCAGTCGGCTTTACCATAGCGTCCTACGGTATCGTTGAAGCGATCGTTGCGGCACTCATCATCGCCGCAGTGACATTTGTTATATGCATGGCGGGACTTAAGATAGGTAAAAAATTCGGCATGCGCTTTGCAAATTCGGCTTCGGTTTTCGGCGGAATAATACTTATAATAATAGGCTTTGAGATTTTCATAAGCGGGATAATATAATAGGGGGATAAAAATGATAGTTCCGATAATTCTGTTTGTTTTAGGGCTTGTACTTCTGATAAAAGGCGGAGATTGGTTCGTTGACGGCGCAAGCAGGATCGCAAAGCGGCTTCATGTGCCGGAACTGCTTATAGGGGCAACAGTCGTTTCCATCGGCACTACGCTTCCGGAAGTCATGGTTTCGGCGACCTCGGCGGCGCAGGGCTTCGGCGCGATGGCTTACGGCAACGCCATAGGCTCTATTATCTGCAACACATCGCTGATAGCGGCACTCACGTTAGCCATCAAGCCGTGTGATACCGATAGAAAATCTTTGACGCTCCCGGTTGCATTCTTCTTCTTTGCGGCACTTATATACGCTTTAGTCGCTTACTGCGGGGGCTATTTTTCAAGATCCATAGGTTTATGTCTGCTTGCGGTATTCGTGCTGTACATTGCAATGAATGTTGCTTCCGCGCTGAAAGAAAGCAAAAAGAATACCGTCAGCGAAGAAGCCGACGGAAGTATCACCAAAGACCTGATCCTGCTCGTTGTCGGAGCTGTATTCATAGCTTTAGGAGCAAAGCTCCTTGTGGATAACGGCACAAAGATCGCTCAGGCTCTCGGTGTTCCCGAATCCGTCATTGCACTGACATTTGTTGCGCTCGGCACTTCCCTGCCCGAGCTTGTTACTGCGATCACCTCACTTGCAAAGGGGCATGGCGCACTGTCGCTCGGCAATATAATCGGCGCGAATCTTTTCAACCTTGTGCTTGTCAGCGGGCTTTCGATAGCGATACGACCGTTCAACATCAGTGAAGGCGTCGCAGACGGCACGATGAAGTCGATCGCCGGAATGAATGCTTCGCTCATCGTTGATTTGCCCGTAATGCTTGCGGTAATGCTGATCTTGACTGTTCCGCCGCTTGTGCGCGGAAAGCTTTCACGCTTTCAGGGAATATTCCTGCTTGTGATATACGCGGCGTTCTGCATATTCCAGTTCGCGGTATGATACGATCGCGCAGTAAACATAAGACGCTGTTAAAAAAAGTCCCTTTTTATATTGCGTGACACCGTAGTGAACGGTCTTGACCGTTCCGCAAGTGCGAAGCGGGTGGCAGGAAAGTGCAGTATGTTTTATATCTTTATATATCGTGTCATTGCGAGCATCCGCAGGATGCGTGGCAATCCATGAATAACGAAACAGAGACGATTGCTTTTTCATCTTTCGTCTCTGCACTGTTTTCGGGACTTCTTTAACAGCGCCGTAGGACAACTAAAAGAAACCTGCCGAAAAGACCATTCTCGACAGGTATTTTTTTGCAAAAAAACCGCCTCCCGTTTGGGAGGCGATAAGTATAGGCGTAATAAATTACTGAATGGAATCTTTAAGAGCCTTGCCTGCTTTGAAAGCGATCGCCTTGCTTGCGGGGATCTCTATGGTAGCGCCGGTAGCGGGGTTCTTGCCGGTTCTTGCGGCACGGGTCTTTACTTCGAAAGCACCGAAGCCCATAAGCTGTACCTTCTCGCCATCCTTAAGAGCATCAACGATAAGGTCGATAACACCGTTGACTGCCTTTTCGGCATCCTTCTTTGAAATTCCGTTCTTTGCGGCTAATGCATTGATAAGATCTGCTTTGTTCATTTTGTAATTCCTCCAAATATAATAAAATTATTACTAACACGAGTCCGTGATTAGCTTTCCGAATAAGATAGTACCACTTTTTTCAAAAACTGTCAATAGGCAAGTAAGCAAAATAAGTGAAAAATCGCTTATTTTTCTTAAAAATCAGTGTTTTTTTATTCAAAAGGCACGGAAATGCGTGTTTTGTACGCGAATATTAACAAAAAATACCGTCATTTGAATGAAAATTTTATTTGTAAGCAATTATTCTTTCACCGTTTTGTCAATGAATCTGAGCGTCTCCGCGTGCAGTGCAAGCTCGGGATGAACGCCGTTCGCGCGGCAAAGCGCAACTGCATCGAACAACAGTTTCCCGAGTGACGCTTCATCTGTCGCGGTGACTTCAAGTATATTCTTGTTTTTCGGAACGGTATTTATACCTGCTTTTTCGGCTTTGTACTGAATTTTTTCGGCATAAGCAAGCGAAGGCAATATATCCGGAACATCGTGAAGCACATCCCCTACCGAACCAAGCCCTTTTTCGGTCTTCTTTGAGCTTTCCCATTGGTCGTTAAGCACCTTTGGGTCTTTTTCGGTCTCTTCTCCGGCGAACAGTGCCGGATGACGGCGTATCATCTTGCGCGTTATACTGTCGGTTATGTCCGAGAAATCGAACTCGCCCTCGTTCTTGCCGAGTGTGGCATGGAAAACGACCTGCAAAAGCACATCGCCAAGCTCATCGTAAAGGCGTGAATAATCATTTTTGTCGATGGTTTCGGCAACTTCATATGCTTCTTCAATAAGATACGGGCGAAGGCTCTCGTGCGTCTGTACGGAATCCCACGGACAGCCGTCGGGCGAACAAAGACGCTCAACGACCTCACGAAGATGACCGATATCGTATTTATAAACCTTGTCAGTTTCACATTTTTTCAAAAAAACCGACGTAGTGTGATTATATTCTTTCTGCATATCAAGCTCATAAAGCGGCAGTGCCGTTGAAAACTGATTGCCGTCGAAATCCTCATGATACATAAGTATTTCATACTCATCGCCGTATATTTCGCTTAAAACACATTTGAGGTCGCTTGCGATCATCCGCGAATCTATACATGTAACCGCGCAGAGCGTATGTGTTGACGGAAGCGTGCCGGACAGCACCTCGACGGCGCTAAAGTCCTTGCGTTCAGAGGTCATATCCAAAAACGATGCCGCACAGTCGGCAAGCGATACTCCGGGGATTATCTCCTTGTTTTTAAGCTTCATGACGCTCGTATCGTCAAGCGCACTGCCGAAAACCGCATAACAGCAGTCCTGCTCGCTCTCAAGACGCTTGGCGATGCTTTCGTTCAGGCGATCGAAATCTTCGGCACTGTCATACAGTCCGTCGAAGCTCTCAAATTCTATGCCCTCGCTTTCAAGCAGACGTGCAAGCGCCATTTTTTCAGTGCGCAGGAACACCTTTTTCGCATTTTTTATTCTGTTGAACGCATCAAGCGTTATATTTTCGGCTCTGCCCGAGCCGGCGCCGATAACAGTTATCATTATGTTACCTTTCAGGACGTATCTTTACGCCCGTCTTATTGAGTATCTGCTTAAGCTTCTTGCCGCCCGGCATCAGTGCGATATCACTTTCGTCAAACACACTGAACAGTGCAAGCCCGATAAAATATACGATTGCTGCCACGCCGATTATTGCAAGCGTAAGCAGTTTTGAAAGCGTATTTATCTCGGCAAGCGGACTTCTTAACACATATTTGAGAAGAAGTACGACAGCCGCCATAAGCGCAGATGCGCCGACAGGACGCAGGATATCATCCCTGAAGCTGAGCGAAAAATGCGTGTACTTAAGCACGAATATCACATCCAGCACCGCGGCGATGGCATAACAGGTCACCGTTCCTATCGGCACGCCGATGATATTTATATCGGCATTCGGAACAAGTATCAGATTCATTATTATTTTAACTACCATTCCGATCCCGAGATTGATAACGGGTATGACGACTTTGCCGATACCTTGCAGTATGCCTGCGGCAGTCTGGATCACCGCAAGGAACAGCACACCGAAGGCGAGTATCATTAAAAACGTGCCGGTCAGATGAAGCTTTGCGCCCTGCGTGAACAAGCCCTCGGCAAACGTCTCATCGGCGTAAACGTAGAGCAGGGAAAGTATCTGCTCCGCCATCGTAAAGAACCCTACGGTACACGGCAGACCGATAACGAGCGAAAGCTTCAAGCCCGTAGCGGAGATGCGTTTTACTTCTTTCTGTCCGCTTTCGGCAAGTGCGTCGCTTATTGCCGGAACAAGTGCCATCGAAAGCGCCACGGTCAGAACCGTAGGCATGTTTATAAGCGTACCGCAATCACTTTTCAAAAAGCCGTATAGCTCATCAATATAATTGATACTGTAATTCAGCTTCGTTTCGAGTATTGTTTTTATCATTACCGAATCAATGGCATCGACAAGCGGTTTTATTGCTCCGCCTATCGTCATCGGGATAGCTATCTGCAACAATCGTTTGACATATACGGACGGTTCTCCCGCGGAGGCATTCTTTTCGGCAAGCGTCAGGAATGACGATTTGTTTTTTTGGTACATCACCCATATCACTGCAAAAGCCACGGCTTCCGAAATGGTTATGCCGAGCAGTGCGCCCGCCGCGCCCATTACATAGCCGTATTTCTTATAAAAACTTATTGCGAAAATAAAGCCTGCGATAAGCTTGACGATCTGTTCTGTTATCTGCGTAAGTGCCGTCGGCGTCATATTCTGCATGCCCTGATAGTAGCCGCGGTACGCCGAAAGCAGTGAAACGAACAAAAGTGACGGCGCGATGAACGCTACCGGCTGCCATGATTCTATCCTTAAGATATCGGATATTATCCCCGAGCCCGCAAGCATCAGCACGGTCGTAATCGTACCTATCACCGCAAGCATCGAAAGCGACGAAAGGAATACCCTGTGCGCGTTTTTATAATTGCCGTTGCTTCGCTCCTCGGCAACGAGCTTCGATATAGCCGTCGGTATGCCCGATGTTGAAAAAATAAGCAGAAAAGTGTAGATGGGATATACGGACGAATATACGCCCATGGTGTCCGGTCCCACGGCGTTGCGCAGAGGTATTTTATATACCGCGCCTATTATTTTGCACAGTATTCCCGCCGCCGCAAGAATAAATGCACCGTTAAGAAATGATTTCTTTTTTTCCATTAAATGCCCCTTAAGTAAATGATGATGTTTGTCAGTTCCTTTTCATTATATAACTTTTTTGCAAATGTGTAAATAATCTTTTTTTGAGTGCCGCAATGAGCTTCTTCGTTCATCGGAATGCTTTCTCATTATCGGCATTTTTTACTTTACAAAAAAAATAACATAATATATAATATAATGAAACTGATTTTTATCTGTTTGCATATGTCATATATCTTTGGATAAACAGTACATCGTTTATTTTCAGGAGGGTTTTTATGTACAGGAAAGTCGATACAGCACTGAACTTCATCGACAGAGAAAAAGAAGTTCTGACCTATTGGAAAAATCATCACATTTTCGAAAAAAGCACCGAAATGAACGAGGGCAATCCCGAATTTACGTTCTATGACGGACCGCCCACAGCTAACGGCAAGCCGCATATCGGTCACATCCTCACCCGTGTAATAAAGGATATAATTCCGAGATACCGCACTATGAAGGGCTATCATGTACTGCGCAAGGCGGGCTGGGATACTCACGGTCTGCCCGTTGAGCTTGAGGTGGAAAAACAGCTCGGCATCAGCGGCAAGCCGCAGATAGAGGATTTCGGTATCGAACCGTTCATTGAGCGTTGCAAGGAATCCGTATGGAAGTACAAGGGCGAATGGGAGAAGATGAGTGACCGTGTCGGCTATTGGGCTGACATGGAGAATCCCTACATAACATATGACGATAACTATATCGAAAGCGAATGGTGGGCGTTAAAGACCATAGCCGAAAAGGGACTTCTGTACAAGGGACACAAGATAGTTCCCTACTGCCCCCGTTGTGGCACCGCACTTTCCTCTCATGAAGTAGCGCAGGGCTACAAGGACGTAAAGGAAACGAGTGTATTTGTTGCATTCAAGCTCAAAAATGAAGAAAACACCTTCTTCCTTGCATGGACGACCACGCCGTGGACGCTTCCTTCGAACGTTGCGCTCTGTGTGAACGCGCGTCAGGATTATGTTTATCTCAAAAAAGATGACCGCATCTATATCTGCGCCGCCGCGCTTGTCGAAAGCGCGCTCGGTGAGGGCTGTGAAATAATAAAGACCGTTAAGGGCAGTGAGCTTTGCGGCATAGATTATGAGCCTCTCTTTGATTTTGCAAAGCCGGACAAGCGGGCATGGTACGTTGTTGCCGACGATTACGTTACACTTGACGCAGGTTCGGGCATAGTACATATCGCTCCCGCATTCGGTGAGGATGATGCCCGTGTCGGCAGAGAAAACGACCTGCCTTTCGTTCAGCTCATCGACGCGCAGGGACGCTTTGTCGAAGAAGCCACGCCCTACACCGGAATGTTCATAAAGGATGCCGACAAGGTCATAATCAAAGACCTTGACGAATCCGGCAAGCTTGTAAAAGCTCTTGAATTTACACACAGCTATCCGTTCTGCTGGCGTTGCGATACTCCGCTTATCTATTACGCACGCAGCACATGGTTCATCAAAATGACCGCCGTAAAGGAACAGCTTATCCGCAACAACCGTTCGGTAAACTGGATGCCCGAATCCATTAAGGACGGCAGAATGGGCAATTTCCTTGAAAACGTTATCGACTGGGGTCTTTCGCGTGAACGCTATTGGGGTACTCCTCTTCCCGTTTGGGAATGCGAGTGCGGTCATGTTCACACCGTCGGCTCACGCAAGGAGCTTTCCGAGCTGACCGGATGCGATGAAAACATCGAGCTTCACAAGCCGTTCCTTGATCCGCTCACGATAAAGTGTCCCAAGTGCGGACGCGATATGCACCGTGCGCCCGAGGTAATAGACTGCTGGTTCGACAGCGGCTCAATGCCGTTTGCACAGCTCCACTATCCCTTTGAGAACAAGGAAATGTTCGAAAAGCTCTTCCCTGCCGACTTCATAAGTGAAGCCATCGACCAGACAAGAGGCTGGTTCTATACACTGCTTGCGATATCGACGCTTCTGTTTGATAAGGCACCGTTCAAAAACTGCATCGTTCTCGGTCATGTCAACGACAAGAACGGCATAAAGATGAGCAAGCACAAGGGCAATGTAGTAGATCCGTGGAGCGTGCTTGACGTTCAGGGTGCAGACGCAGTGCGCTGGTACTTCTATACCGGCTCCGCGCCGTGGCTTCCCTCACGCTTCTACGCCGATGCCGTAAGCGAAGCTCAGAGAAAATATATGGGTACGCTGTGGAATACATATGCGTTCTATGTAATGTACGCCGAAATAGACGGTTTCGATCCGACGAAATATGAGTTTGAGTATGATAAGCTTTCCGTAATGGATAAGTGGATACTTTCACGTTTGCAAAGCCTTATAAAATTTGTTGATAACGGACTTGAGCATTACATAATAACCGATACCGCCCGTGCGCTCAGCGACTTTGTCGATGAACTGAGCAACTGGTATGTCCGCCGCGGACGCGAGCGTTATTGGGGTAAGGAAATGACTCAGGACAAGATAAACGCCTACATGACGCTTTACACTGTGCTTGTTACTCTTACCAAGCTCACTGCGCCATATACCCCGTTCATTGCCGAGGAGATTTTCGGCAATATCGTGCGTTCGGTAGATGCTTCCGCGCCCGAAAGCGTGCATCTTTGCGCATTCCCCGTTGCAAACGACGCGTGGATAGACAAAGAGCTTGAGGATAATATGGAATATCTGCTCAAGGCTGTTGCGCTCGGCAGAGCATGCCGTAACGATGCCAACATCAAGAACCGCCAGCCGCTTCAGACGCTGTACATCAGCGGCGCGCGTGTACTTCCCGAAATGTTCTGCCGTGAGATAGAAGACGAGCTTAACGTAAAAGAAGTTAAGTTTACCGATGATTCAAGTGATTTCATCACTTATACATTCAAGCCTCAGCTGAGAACGGTAGGTCCTAAGTTCGGCAAGCTTGTCGGCATGATCGGCAAAGCACTTGCTTCCGCCGACGGCTCGCTTCTCTATAAGGAGCTTACGGCAAACGGCAGTATCAAGCTTGATATAAACGGCACTGCCGTTGAGCTTACCGCCGACGATCTGCTCATCACGCCCGCAAACAAATCGGGCTTCACTGCGCAGAGCGATGCCGAAATGACGGTAGTTCTCGACAACAATCTTACAGATGAGCTTATCCGCGAGGGTTACATGCGTGAGCTTGTTTCCAAAATACAGACAATGCGTAAGGAGACCGGCTTTGAGGTCGTAGATCATATTAAGCTCGTTATAAAGGCTGACGGAGTCCTTGCCGATGTCGTTGAGGCTTATAAAAACGGTATCGCATCCGATTGTCTTGCCGATTCTGTTTCGCTCGGCGAACCGCTCGAAAATAATAAGGAATGGGATATCAACGATCTCAAATGCGTTATATCCATGGAAAAGCTCTGATGTTTGTTACCGACAGTTGGAATGACTATGAGCTGCTTGACTGCGGTGAGGGCATGAAGCTTGAACGCTGGAATAATATCACTCTCCTGCGCCCCGATCCGCAGGCGATATGGGCTTATGAATGTACGCCGGATATAAAAAAAGTCCACGCAATATATAAACGTTCTTCTACAGGCGGCGGAAATTGGGAGTTCTTGAAAAAGGTTCCCGATAAATGGGAAATAAATTGGCGTGACCTTACATTTTCCGTGCGTCCGATGGGCTTCAAGCATACGGGACTTTTCCCCGAGCAGGCGGCTAATTGGGATTGGATGCGTGAGCTTATAAAGCAGGAGAAGCGCGAAATAAACGTGCTGAATCTTTTCGGCTACACGGGCGGAGCGACAGTTGCTTGCGCTTCCGCAGGCGCAAAGGTCTGCCACGTCGATGCCGCAAAAAACATGGTCGGCATAGGCAAGGAAAACCTTGCGCTTTCGGGGTTAGCCGATAAGCCCGTGCGCTGGATAGTCGATGATTGCTTCAAATTCGTTCAGCGCGAAATACGGCGCGGAAACAAATATGACGGCATCATCCTCGATCCGCCGAGCTACGGCAGAGGTCCGGGCGGTGAGCTTTGGCATCTTGAAGAAATGCTCTACCCGTTCATGCAAAGCTGTGTACAGGTGCTTTCCGATAACCCCCTGTTCGTATTGCTGAACAGCTATACAACGGGGCTTCAACCGCTTGTATTGCGAAATGTCATAACAAAAACCGTCTGCAACCGTTTCGGCGGTCACGTCGATGCGCAAGAGGTCGGCTTAAAGGTCAAAAACAGTGATATAATACTCCCCTGCGGCGCGTCCGGCAGATGGGAAAGGTGAATTTATGTTTGAAATTTTATATGAGGATAACCACATAGTCGTTGCCGAAAAGCCTCAGAATATGATAATTGCCGGAGACAAGACCGGCGACGAATCAATGTTCGATATTCTTAAAGAGTATATTCGCGTCAAATACAATAAGCCCGGTGAAGCGTACCTCGGTCTCGTTCACCGTCTTGACCGTCCCGCAGGCGGACTTGCTGTATTTGCCCGCACATCCAAGGCGGCATCGCGTCTGGCGGAGCAATTGAAAACAAACGATCTTAAGCGCACATATTACTGCGTGGTGCGCGGTGTTCCGAAAAACACATCCGACAGACTTGTCGATTACCTCAAAAAGAACGAAGACAAAAATACCGTTACCGTCGTTCCGCCGGCTGAGGAGGGCGCAAAAAAGGCTATCCTCAATTACCGCTTGCTTGAAACGGTGGAAACGAAATCAGGTCCGCTTTCGCTTCTTCAGGTCCGGCTTGAAACGGGGCGTTCGCACCAGATCCGCGTTCAGATGGCACATATGGGCTGTCCGCTCTGGGGCGATCAGCGCTACGGCGCAGATGTCAATAAAAAAGGACAGCAGTTGGCGCTTTATGCGGTAAAGCTGAGGCTTATCCATCCGACAAAAAAAGAGTCAATGCAATTTATCTGCTATCCGCCCGAAACAGCACCGTGGACGGCATTCAAGCTGAATATAGAATAACCGCTACCGCGCTTCGGCGCGGTTTTTTTTACTATTCCACATCGCTTCGCGCAATGACACAAGGAAATACGCGACAGGATAAAATGTATGTTCCTACAACAAACATCGCATCGGTGCGTCGGGGACGCCGCACCCTACGCGCATAAATCAAGTATTCGGACAAAAAATTCGCTCGGCAACGTTTACGCCGAGCGAATTTGCTATACAGTTAAAGTTTTTTGCCAAGCTTTTTTTCAAAAAAGCTCGCAGGGTGCGGGACAGCGTCCCCACAAAGAGGGGCGCGGGGACAGAGCCACCGCGTTTGCAGTGTAACTTATTGCTAAGTATGGATTGCCACGTCGCTTTGCTCCTCGCAATGACACAAAAAGGTATGCAAAAAAGATACATGTATGTTCCTACAACAAACATTGCATACGGTGCGTCGGGGACGCCGCACCCTACGCGCATAAATCAAGTATTCGGACAAAAAATTTGCTCGGCAACGTTCACGCCGTGCGAATTTGTTGTAAGTAATAAAAGTTTTTTGCGGAGCTTTTTTTCAAAAAAGCTCACAGGGGGGGGGACAGCGTC
>JAZRZN010000068.1:0-59590 GCA_045601365.1 Clostridia bacterium
TACGCCTGCGGCGTGTGAAATGCCCTGCGGGGCGTGGGGGATTTATTTCATTTCACGTCGAGGCGTAGCCGAGACATTTCACAATGCCGAGCCTGCGAGGCATTATTTCACATCGGCGACAGCCGATATTTCACTCCTGCCCCTCGGCAACCGACAGCAGTCGGCAGCCGAGGGCTTTTTTGTGCCAAACCGGTTGAAATAATCACGAAAATATGGTATAATGAAATCGACAAATCAGAATTTACAGAGATAAGCATGAAAAGGATAATTGCTTTATGTTTAGTAACTATATACATTTTTTTATTCATTGGATGCAATTCAAATACAGGTCATAATTCAAATACTTCAAACTTGCTTTCCGGTTCTTACTATGCTGTCGGCGATTATGAAGAAATGTTGATACCGTATTTGCGGATAAATGCGGAGAACAACGAATTCCGGTTTTGTGCCGGGGATATCGTGTCATATACAGAATATGGCACATATGATGTAGAGAACAGAATAATTATTGCCACTTCGCAAATAACAACATGCAAGTTTGAAATAAAGGACACAAAAACATTTGTACTGACCGACAGCGGTGATAATGATTATTTCAAAATTCCCATCAACACGCAATTTATATTCAGCAATAACCGATGATATCAATTCGCCGCAGAGCATTGATATGTCGGTCATATCGTACAGGGGCTGTAACACTCGCAAGTGCTACAGCCCCTTAATTATAAGCTTTAATAATAATGTGTGCCGCACATATAATACATCCCGTTTTTCGTGAGAACAAACGGATCGCGTATATTTATCTCGCTGTTTTCACGCTGTTTATTTCTTTATCAGCACTGCCGAAGCATGCGGTGCAAGCGTGATATGTATCTTTCCGTTTTGCGGCGTGAGCGTTTTTTCACTCCACAGCTCATACATATCCGTATCCGCATCCACATCAAAGCTTTGCTCGGTATCAAGCCAATTCAGGACATAATGCTTATTCTCCTGCACCCACTGTGCGGCAAGATCGCTTACAAACTGATCTACCGGCGTCGCAGGTACTTCAGAGCGGTTTTCGAAAGCCTTGCGTATTATTTCCATTCCGTCACTGTTCAGCACGGAAAGTCTGTCCGAAAGTATCATATTTCCGCCCGTAAGCATTACACACGCCGCCCAAGTCTGCGCTTCGGTAAGCGTCATATCGTCGCCGCCGCGCCAGCGCGCGTGATTCGGCTCATGCGCACCGGGATCAAGCGTATTGCGCGGAAGATCGTCGTTATCCGTTTCGGGACCGCGAACAAGCAGGAAGTCGATATCGTTCACCCATACCCGCGGCTGCTGACACCAGCAATACTGATAGTTTTCCATCGACCATGTAACGTGTCCCCACTTATTGTGCATATCAAAGCCCGTGCGTCCCGCATCCACATACGGTGACGCCGTCTCCGCGGGCAGTGAGCATCCGAGGATGATGCTGTCCTCCCCCACGCACTCGCGGACATCGGAAATGAACAGTCTGAGTGCATCGTACGGTCCTGCCGTTTTATCGTAAAAATACTGCATATCAAGCACGCGCGAAAGATAATCGAGCTTGAACAGCCTGATGCCCGCCTTGTAAAGTCCCGTAAAAAGCTCCTTCATCGCCTTGCGCGTTTCGGGATGTGTGGGATCAAGGTAGTACATGCCGTCGATACGCTTCGGGTCACCGATCGCATTTAACGAAAAGCCCTTCACGGAACGTTGTGCCGGGGCGGATGACGGATTGACGCAAAGCGGTGCAGTCCATATGCCCGGTATCAGACCGTATGAGCGCACTGTTTCCGAAAGCTGCTCTATTCCGCCCGGGAAACGGTAATTCGGCACCCATTCGCCCCATGCGGTCTGCCATCCGTCGTCAACGGTGAAATACTGCAAATGTTCCTTCAAAAACGGAGTTTTTCCGATGACCTCAAGATTCTCCTTTACCTTTTCAAGCGAAATATCCGAAAAATAATAGTCCCATGTGTTATAGCCGGTAACGGGGCGCGGCTTGCGCGGATTTTCCGGCAAAAGCGATGCATAGTTTTTAAGAGCCTCATTCATATCGCCCTCTGCGACGAACACGGTTTCCGAAGATACCGTATCGCATTCGTAACTGTCGGGAAGATATTTGCGGATACTGAGTACATAGCTTCCGTCTTCAAGTCCGATAAGCTCGGCATTTTCGCGGAATTTTAACGGGAATACCGTGCGAGCGAAAAGTCCCTGTCCTTTTTTATCGAAAAGTCCCAAAAACGTCGTAAAGAATTTCTCACCCGGCTGTACCGTAACGCACCGTGATGTCCAGCCGTAACGTATGTACTGACGTTTATCGGAAATATCAACATCCGTTATCCTTACGGGACAAAGCTCCGTACAGCGATGCGGAGCTATTCCCGAAAGCTCCAGCTTTACAAGCACACCGCCTTTTGTCTGCGCTATGCTCTGACGCACCGTTACGCCGTCATATTTACCCTCGCACATGCCGTTTTCGCGCGTAAGCGAAAACTCCTGCTCCGTGATCTCCTTACCGTCGATCGTTACCGAAAATCCTATCATATTTGTTCTCCTTTCGTTTTGCGGGAAGCTTCCCGAAAATTCACTTTTTCTATAAGCTCGGCGATCTCGCCGTCAACTCGTGCTATCTCATCCTCAAATTCGGCAGATGACATTCTCAACACTCCCGAATGTACCGCGGTAAGCTGTATCATCGCATCCGATGTCACCACGCGCACCTGCTCGTTTTTGCCTATTTCGTTTATCAGCTTTTCGATATAATTATCGGCTGTTTCATTTTCCTTTGTGAATACGATGTCCACGCCGTGGCTTTCGGATTTTTCGCCCGTATTTCCCTTGACCTTGTAGCCGTCGAACACTGCCACAGTGCGCATTCCCGTGTACATCGCGTAATTCGACAGGATATGGCACAGCTTATCACGCGCGCCGTCAAGGTCGGTTTCGGCTATTTCCCTGAGCATTTGCCAATTAAAAATAACATTATAGCCGTCAATTATAAGGCATCTCTGTTTTATCTGCGTATGTATATCGGCTTGGTGCATATCGTATTTGTGCGAAACAGGTCTGTACAGCTCGGTTTTTACGGGTCCGAATTCACGCAGCATTATCGCTTCAAGCTCTTTTTCGTCTATGCTTATACTGCGATGCACATATTCGCTTTTTTTACGCGCTGAAAAACAGCTTTCAAGATGCATATAATCGCAAACGTCACGCCAATTCACATTAAAGCCCGCTCCGTGCGCACAGAACACAGAATCCGCGGTATTTTCCGTGTCATGCTCCGCCTCATAGCCGACGGCGCGGATGACCTCATCTGCATTATGGCATACACCGTAGCCGACAAGCTCCGTCGAAAGCCTGCCGAGCCCACCTGTGAATGACGCTACCTCCGCCATATATCCGTCCATTTCAACGACAGGTGCTTTGCCTTTTAAGAGAGCGACCTCGCCGTCGTTCTGCGGCTGAGAAAAGCTTCCGCCCATGAGCTTTATGTCATTTATTGCGCGTCCGATATACTTGACCGGGACTTCAAGGCGAAATCCGTAATACGGCTCAAGCAAAACGCTTGCGGCGTGCATAAGTCCGTGTCTGACCGCGCGATAAGTCGCTTGGCGGAAATCGCCGCCCTCCGTATGCTTAAGATGCGCTCTGCCGCTTGCAAGCGATATTTTGACATCCGTGAGCGGTGAGCCGGTAAGCACACCGAGATGCGTCTTTTCTTTCAAATGAGTCAGCACGAGCCGTTGCCACGAACGGTCGAGCATCGCTTCGGAGCATACGCTTGCGAACGTTATACCGCTGTTTGCGGGCGCAGGCTCAATAATGAGATGCACCTCGGCATAATGCCTCAGCGGTTCAAAATGTCCGACGCCCTCAACGGTGTTTTTGACGGTTTCCCTGTATATCACCTTGCCCTCGGCGATGCCGATATCGGTGTCAAAGCGTTCATGCACGATGCTCTTAAATATCTCAGCCTGCACCTTTCCCATCAGCGTACAGTGAAATTCTCCCGAAAACTCACTGTAGGTGATATTCAGCTCCGGTTCTTCCTCCTCAAGCCCTTTCAGCTTTTGAAGCATTATCCGCGCGTCGGCATCCTTCGGCAACACGATGCGGTAGCGCATCACGGGCTCAAGTATTCCCGTACTGCTCCCGCTTTCACAGCCGAGCCCCTGCCCCGCCGCTGTGGCGGTCAGTCCCGTAACTGCACAGACAGTCCCCGCCTCCGCCTCATCGACGGTAACATATTTTGCGCCGGAATATATGCGTATCTGATTTACCTTTTCGCTTATTCCGTTATATTCGACCGTATCCTTGACGCGCAGTCTGCCGCCCGTAACACGCATTTTCGTTATGCGCTCATTTTTATCGTGCGCTATCTTGTATACGCGCGCACCGAATGATAAAGGATATTCCCGCGGAAGTGTATATTTATCAAGTGATGCCGCAAATTCCTTCACGCCGTCGTTTTTAAGTCCCGAGCCGAAAAAGCACGGGAACAGCTTACGGCTTCTTATCGCCTCCGCGAGCGTTGCCGTACTCATCCTGCCGAAAGCAAGGTATTCATCAAGCAACGCTTCGCTGTGCATTGCGACGCTTTCATTTCTTTCGAACCCGTCTTTAGAAAAATCCTCCGCCGCACCGAACTCCTTTTGAAGCTCATCAAGCAGGCTTTCGCGTGTCCTGCGCTCCATGTCGCATTTTGTCACAAACAAAAAAACGGGTATACCGTATATTTCAAGCAACCGCCACACGGTGCGCGTATGCGCCTGAACGCCGTCGGATGCGCTGATGACAAGCACCGCGTAATCAAGCACGTTCAGTGTGCGTTCCGTTTCAGCCGAAAAATCCACATGTCCGGGCGTATCAAGCAAAGTGATCTCGGTATCGCCCGAAGTAAATACCGCCTCACCCGTAAATATCGTTATGCCGCGCTCTTTTTCAAGCTGATGTGTATCGAGCGCAGTGTTTTTCGCATCAACTCTTCCCTGCGTGCGGATAGCTCCCGACGAAAACAAAAGCGCTTCCGCAAGCGTCGTCTTTCCCGCATCGACATGAGCCAATATGCCTACCGTCGTTTTCTTCATAACATGAAATCATACCATAACATTTTTTATGTTTTTATTGTACAACACAATGCATTATGTTTTCAAGTCTTTTTGCAAAATTTTTTATGAATCTCGCTCGTCTGTATTGACTTTTGCGTTTGTTTTAATTATAATATCGAAAAGAAAAAAGCAAAGGAATTTGATTTATGGAAACCGTTACCTTATCGCGTTTTCCGCTCGGCAATAAAAAGCAGATGTGGCGGCAAAACGATTTCATACTTTCGGTATTTTCTCCTACCGATACCTTCTATAAAAGCGATGAAGATACCTTCCGCCGTGCAACGCTCTCCGTCCGCACATGCGCCGAAGCAGGCTTCAATCTGCTTGAAACTGGCTGGGCTACGCAGGAGCATCTCCGTGCAGTGCTTCCCGCATGCGAGGAATGCGGTATCGACATGATATATCAGGACCTCGCGGTATGCGGCGGTATGCAGGACAGATTCATTAAAAGCATCGACGCATCCGTGATAAAAGGCGTTGCAGAAAAAACAAAGAAGTACAAGTACTGTATCGGCTATTACGTCTGGGATGAGCCATATCTTGAGCATCAGTTAGCCGAAGCCTCACGCCAATACGGCTTCTATCGCAGTTATGTTCCAAAAAAGCTGCTGTTCACCGTGGCTATACCGAGCTACAACAACGCATATACATGGCAGAACGGCAAATTCGAAGGATATCTGCGTACATTCGTAGATACGCTTCGGCCGCCGGTGCTGTCGCTTGACTATTACCCGATAGGGCTTACCGAAAACGGTATAAAAGCCACAACGGAGCAAACGCTCATGTGGTGCGATCTCGCGCTGATGCAAAAGGTTGCGCATGAAAACGGCATGCCGATGTGGTTCTACTATCAGGGGCAGGATGTATGGAATTCAAATAAGCTTACCTTTGACCAAGTGCGTCTTTTTATGAATGCAGGCGCGCTCCACGGCGCAAAAGGGCTTCAGCATTATACCGCCGTCGGCGCTGTCGTTGACGAAAAGACCGGCGGTCACGGTATTTATTTTGATGAGCAAAAGGAAATGCACAAAAAGTTCAAAACGCTCGGTAATACGCTTATGGCGCTTGACTGTGTCCGCGTGCTTCACGATCCCGGTCTGCTCAAAAATTCACCGTACAAAGACGGGCTGTTCGGCAGGATAGAGGAAAGTGATATTTTTTCGGAGCTTCCGCCTCTCGTCTCGGTTTCGGAGCATGAAGACGCTTACGGCAACACATATATCATGGTGCTTTCGCGCGACTGTGAAAACGAAAGATCACTTGCGCTCAAGCTGAAAAAGAGCTTCCGCATATATCTTGTTTCCGATGCCGACGGAAAGCAGGAAATCGTAAGCAACGCCTCTGACACGCTGAACGTTGACCTCATTCCCGGCGGGATGAAGCTGTTCCGTCTGCAAAAGCCCGATGAAGAGCCGTTCCTGATAGAATACGAACTTAAAGAGAGGTATGAAATATGAAAGCAAAACTGACAAAAGAAAATATTTCTTCATTCATAGGCGACGTAGTCAGCCTGCGTCTGCTTGACAACGGAGAGCCGAAAAACGCAACATGGAGCGTCTCCGGCGACGCGGCGATAATAAGACGTTTTGACACCGTACCGTCCGCAGTGCTTGTGGATCTTGTAAAAGAGGGCGACGCCGTCATCACAGCCGACGACGGCGAAAACAAATATACATGTGCCGTTTCGGCGCGTCCAATGCGCCACGCCGCATCGGATGAGGATTTTAACTACTATATCGGCGACATGCACGTTCATACATCAAATGTCCATACTGCCGACAAATTCCCCTCAAGAACCGACGGTTCGCCGCAAAAGGTCATCGACGACCTTACAAAGGAGGGCAAGCTCGATTTTACCGTTATATCCGACCATTCCTGCGTTTTGAACGAATACGAATTTCTGCGCGGCTTCATCGCCGCCGAGGAAAGCGTTCACGACGGGCTTGTCGTGCTTCCCGGCTCGGAATCGGAAATTACGTTCCTTGAAAATGACCGTTACGGCATCAGGCATAAAAATTCGGGTGAAATAGTTTCGGTCAACACGCTGTACCATTCCAATTCAAGAACATATGAAGAATATTATGAGCGCATCGGCTCTGCCAACGCGCCGATATCCGTGCTTGCGCATCCGCAGGTAATGGGCTCATTCATCCCCGGTATATGGAATTTCTGCCTTGACCGCAATCAGGGCTTGAAGCCATTCGTCAAGTGTGTCGAAATGGGCAACGGCACACCGCGCTCCGAAACACCGCTGTTTGAGCATACGCTTTCCGTTGCGCTCGACAACGGCTTCCGCGTTTCAACATCAAGCGGAAGCGACCATCACGGTCCTGATTGGTCTGCCACCGTCTGCCCCGGCAAGACGGTGATCATGGCGCGTGAAAAAACGAAAGAAGCATTCATCGACGCGCTTCTTTCCAACCGTTGCTATGCCTCCGAGCAGGGCAATATAAAAATCCGCTATTCCGTCAATTCGACCTTTGCGCCTGCCACGATCAAGGCAACGGGATGCTACGAATTTGACATTTACACTTCGCATATCGACGGTACAAAGGCAAGCGAGCTGAAAACGCTCGAAATAATCACCGACGGTGAGGAGCGTGCCGCACGCCTTGAAAACATTGATCTTTCGCACATAACCGTAAAGGTCGAAAACAAAAACGCGCACTGGTTCTATCTGCGTTTCGTAGCCGAGAACGGTCAAAAGACATGGTCAACGCCTGTTTGGACAGACCTTCCGCAGGCGCGCCACACCGCCGAGGACCTGAAGCTTATCGACAAATCCGAATTTACGGCATATGACGAAATTTCCGAAAAAAGCGCGCAGGTACTGCTCAACGGAAATCCCGCGGAAAAATATGTCGGCAAGCGCGTTGCGGAAATAGTCATTGACATGAAAAACGAAAAATCACTGCGCGCCGTCAGTGTTCTTGCACCGATGTTCGAAAAGCGCGAACAGCTTCCGCCGCCGTCGGTCTTGCCCGAAAAGCTTATGCACTTCCCCTACAGGATCGAGGTGCTTGCTTCCTCCGACGGTGAATCATACGAAAAGCTCGCACGCGGATATGCCCGTGTGTTCGGCGGCGAAAACATCTTTTCGTTCACGGAAACGCACGCGCGGTATATAAAAATAAGAGTTCTTTCATCCGTCGGTCAGGCATCGGGACTTCCCCAATATACCGACACCCCGATAGATATCGGCGAAATAGAGTTTTATTCATAAGCTTTGAAGCCGCAACGGAAATAAATTCTCCTTTTTCGGCAAAACAAAAGCTCCGCTTAGCAAAATACGCCCGGTACAAAACGTACTGAGCGTATTTTTTTATTATGTTGTGACAGTGCGATGCCGACAGCTATATTTGCAGGTCACCGCGAAGCTGTTTTCATATATTGTCTCCCAGAAAAATCACAGTGTCTTTTCGAGTATGTCCGCACTTTCTGAGATAAAAGAGCTTATATCCTCGGGCTTGAGCGAGCCGTGAGCAAGGCGCGCAAGGTCATATACATATTTGATCGCCTTATCCTTGTTTTCGCCGTCATCCATAGCGTTTACGGACTGCATCAGCTTGCTTGAGGTATTAAGCACAAGCGTATACTTGAGCATTCCGCCGAGTCCGCTCATGCCGTAGTATTTCTGAGCCTCCTCCATTCTTCTGCCGAACTCGTCAACAAGCAGTACGGCGGGGATATTGCCGGAGAGCGACTGTGCCTTTATTTCGGTGTTATCGTCATTCACGAGCTGTTTCACTTTTTTGCAAAGCTTTTCGAAAAGATGGTTTTCGGTTTCGTCCTTATTTGCAAGCTCGGCATCCACGCGCGCGAAATGTACCTCGGGATTCTGCATTTCGATATGCTGCATGAACGGTATATCAAGCATTCCGTCAAGAACGATGACCTGCTTTCCCGCTTCCTTGAGCATTGAAATATAAGAATACTGCTGATCCTTGTTATTTGAATAATATACCTTCTTATCCTCGCTCGTTTCAAGATATTTTTCAAGCGTGATATATGAATCCTCAGTCGTCTTGTAGATGATAAACTCTTTCATGCGGTCATTGAATTTATTGTCCCGCATGCAACCGTACTTGATGAATACGTTGATATCGTCCCAATACTTTTCATACTGCTCTTTTTCGTTTTTCGCCATGCCGGTGAGCCTGTCCGCGATCTTCTTGGTTATGTGATTGCTTATCTGCGCAACGGTACGGTCATTCTGCAAAAAGCTTCTCGAAACGTTGAGCGGCATATCGGGGCAATCTATCACGCCCTTGAGCAGCATCAAAAATTCGGGTATGACTTCCTTTATATTATCGGCAACGAACACCTGATTGTTGAAAAGCTTTATCTGTCCCTGAATGCTTTCGGGGTTCTCGGTCAGCTTGGGGAAATACACTATTCCCTTGAGGTTGAACGGATAGTCAACATTCAGATGTATCCAGAATAGCGGCTCGTTGAAATCGGTGAACACCTTGTGATAGAATGCTTTATATTCCTCCTCGGTGCAATCCGACGGATTTTTGAGCCAAAGCGGTTGAGTATCGTTGAGCGGCTTGCCGTCGTTATTACCGTCAAGGTATATTTCGACAGGCATGAATGAGCAATACTTTTCAAGCACGGTGCGCACATTGAGGTCCTGTGCAAAATCCTTGCTGTCCTCATTAAGATAAAGCGTTATTTCGGTGCCGACCTCGCTCTTTTCGGTATCGGAGATCGTGTATTCGTCACTGCCGTCGCTCTCCCACAGCACGGGCGAAGCATTTTCGGCATACGAAAGCGTCTTTATCGTGACCTTATCGGCTACCATGAACGCCGAATAGAAGCCCAAGCCGAAATGCCCTATGATAGCACTGCTTCCGCTGTTCTCATATTTTTCCAAAAAGTCAGCCGCGCCCGAAAACGCTACCTGATTTATATATTTTTCAACTTCTTCTTTTGTCATACCGATGCCGTTATCGGTGAATGTAAGCGTGCCGGCATCCTTGTCCGCCTTGAGCGTTACCTTGTACGCTTCCTGCTCGGATGCTTCACCCATGGAAACAAGCTTTTTATACTTGTTGATGGCGTCAACACCGTTCGATACAAGCTCACGGATGAAAATGTCACGGTCGCTGTACAGCCATTTTTTGATTATCGGCATCAAATTGTCCGAATTTACTGAAATTTTACCTTTTTCGGTCATTTCTTTGCACCTTCCTTATTCATATTATATAAAATACGCAAGCCCTCCAGAGTAAGCTTTGAATCGACAACGTCGATAGCATCGGTGTGTACCGCGATGGTTTTCGCAAGTCCGCCCGTGGCGATGACGTGTGCGTTTTCAAAACCCGTCTCCTTCTTCATGCGCGATATTATATACTCTATCTGTCCTATATACCCGTACAGCAATCCTGCCTGCATACAGGCTACAGTGTTCTTGCCTATAACGCTTTCGGGAAGCTCAAGCGCGACTGCCGGCAGCTTTGCCGCACGGTTCGACAGCGCGTCGCTTGAAACGCGGACGCCCGTATTGATGGTGCATCCGAGATATTCGCCTTTTTCGCTGATGACGCTCGTCGTTGTGGCTGTGCCGAAATCTATGGTTATGCACGGTCCGCCGTAGCGACGGAATGCCGATACTGCATCACAGATGATGTCGCCGCCCAGCTCGCGCGGGTTGTCTATCTTTATGTTCAACCCTGTCTTTATGCCCGCGCCGACGATTATCGGTTTTTTGCCGATATAATCGCGGAGCATATGCTCTATCGTAAAATTGATGCCCGGAACGACCGACGACATTATAACACCGTCGATTTTTTCCGCATCTATTTTTCCCGATGCAAGCATAGCGGTCACCGAAACGCCGTATTCGTCGCTCGTTTTACGCAGATCGGTAGCCAAACGCCACGAATACGCGAGCTTTTCGTTTTCAAATACGCCGAGCTTTATATTGGTATTTCCTATGTCAAGTACAAGTATCATAATCTTCTCCCTTTGTCTGCCCGCGGCAACACGGCGACAAGCACCTTGCTTACCGCTGTGCCTATAACCGCGCAAACCGGTATTTCAATAAGCGGATTGAGCCATACGATGAATGCGACTATCTGCCAAAGCGACATTTGTGAAAAATCGGCAAAGCCATCAAGATTTTCCTTGAAGAAAAACAATGTCAGCGTCCCCGTAAACAGCACTGTATTGAGTATGCCCGCCGCGACCGTTGAAGCGATCATCGAAACAAGCTTCTTTTTGTCTTTTTTTGAAAGTAATTTATATATCAGCGCAGTAAGATACCCCATAACCGTGCGTGTGATAACGGTAGTGACAAACATTGCGAACGGCTTCATGGAAAACAAAAGCGTTCCGAACGCATCAAGTCCGAAGCACTGGATGAAGCTCGTTATCCCGAAAACCGCGCCGAGTGCAAGTCCGTACCATTCTCCGAGCAGGATCGCCCCTATGGCAACGGGAACAGTCAGGAACGTTATGCTGAACGGTCCTATTTTCAAATATCCCAGCGGCGTGAACGCCAATACCACGATAAGTGCCACCAGCGCGGCGGCAATGACAAGCTTACGTGTTTTATTCATTTTTTCTCTCCATTCCGGCTCTTTATAAGATGCCCGATGAAATTTTTATTGCTTTTATAAATGCCCCCCGCTGACAGGTGGAGCTTATTTATATATACATTATACGCTTTTTTGTTTTTTCAGCAACCGTTTTCGGTATACGGTGACCGCGAGCAACGCAATGACGATGCCGAGCAGTGCGCCTGAAGAATCAATGCACACGTCACGAAGCTCTCCGCTTCTGCCCGCAACGAACATTTGATGGATCTCGTCACTCACCGCATAAAGCGCAGAGCATATGAACGCCCAGAGCGGCGTCAGCTTTTTTATTCTCGCCGCAACAAGCGACAGATACATCATCGCACCAAGTCCGCAATAGACCGAAAAATGTGCAAGCTTTCTGACGATGAATCGCACGCCCTCAATGATACCGTCTTTTTCGGCACGCGGAAGTGCTTTGAACGACGGAAACAATGAGAGTACCGCTTCGGTAAAGCTTTCGCTCGTCCGTTGAGAACGGTCGGCGGTTTCCGATGAGCAGAAAAATATAAATATCATGATCGACACCGCAAGTGCCCATATGATCATTCTTAAAAACATCTTCGTTTTCGGCAACAAACCAACCCGCCACCCCGTCAAATATTTTTGATGTCGGCATTGCCCTTATATGTCGGCACTATCTTGCTTATAAGTAAGCGTGCGTTTGTCGGTTCGTCCTCAAGGATGCGTTTAAGCTCACCGAGCTGTTCGAAGAATTTGTCCTCGTCCATTTCTATCGGCTTGCCGATATGGATGAGCTTGTTTTCCGTCTCCTGAAGTCCTTCTTCCTCCATGAGCATTTCCTCATAAAGCTTTTCGCCGGGTCTCAAGCCCGTAAACTTAATATCGATATCTTTATACGGAACATACCCCGAAAGCCTGATGATATTTTCCGCCAGATCGAGTATTTTGACGGGTTTACCCATGTCAAGCACAAATATTTCGCCGCCGTGGGCATATGCGCCCGCCTGTATCACAAGCGCGACGGCTTCGGGGATCGTCATAAAATATCTTATGATATCGGGATGTGTTACAAGCACGGGACCGCCGGCGGCTATCTGCTTTTTGAACAGCGGTATGACGCTTCCGTTACTGCCCAGAACGTTTCCGAAGCGTACCGCGACAAACTCGGTCTGCGATTTTTTATCAAAGCTCTGCACTATCATTTCGCAGATACGCTTCGTTGCGCCCATTACGTTAGTTGGATTTACCGCCTTATCCGTGGAAATAAGCACGAATTTTTTTACTCCGTATTTATCGGCAAGCTTTGCGGTCTTGAACGTGCCGAAAACGTTGTTCTTTATCGCCTCGTTGGGACTTTCCTCCATTAAAGGTACATGCTTGTGCGCCGCGGCATGGTATACTATCTGCGGATGATACGTCTCAAATATCTTTTCCATACGCTTTTCATCACGCACGGAAGCGATAAGCACCTTGAGGTCAAGCATCGGATACTTTGCTAAAAGCTCCTGCTGGATATCGTATGCATTGTTTTCATATATATCGACGATTATCAGTCTGTGCGGTGCGTGTGCGGCTATCTGACGGCACAGCTCACTGCCTATCGAGCCTCCGCCGCCCGTGACCATTACGACCTTGTCGCTTACATATGCCATGATCTTATCAAGATCGACCTTGACAGCCTTGCGTGCAAGCAGATCCTCAATGCTTATTTCCTTGTAGGCTCTCTGCGTCACCTCTCCGCTGACGAACTGATATATTCCCGGCAGGCTCTTGACCCTGCACCCGGTCTGCTTACATATAGCGGTTATCTCGTCTACAACATGTCCTTCACACGACGGCATTGCAATATATATTTCCTTGATGCCGTACTTCTGCACAAGCTCGGGTATCTTATCCCTGTTGCCTGCCACTCTTACACCGTATACATATGTCCCTATTTTGGAAACATCGTCATCCACAAGACATTTTACCGAAAAGTCAAGCTTGTCCGAGTTTTCCATTTCTCTTAAAAGCGTTATTCCGGCATCGCCTGCACCGACTATCATCGTCGGTATACCGCCATGCCCGCGTACATTTGAAATGTATGCTTCAACTGAATTATATACTCTCACTGCAAAGCGCGGAATAAGCACGAACACCGTAAGCAAAAGCAGATATATGAGGATATACCCGTTCATCCACGGCTGATATCTCATCAATACGATCATTGCCGCATAATGCGCCGCCGTGACCGTAAAACAACCAAAACCCGCTTTAATGGCATCAAATACGCTCATATACGCGGAAAGCGAACGGTATGCCCGCAGTGCAAAAAACACTGCAAGCAGCATCGCCGAGTTTATCGCCAATACCGCAACATACATTCTGCTGAAGATATTTGAAATGCCGATGTTCAGCACCAATATACTCAGCACCGACGACAGATTGGCTGCTACTACATCATAAAGAATGAATAATAATATTTTAATTACAGTCTTTCTGTTTTTCATAAGTTATCCCTCTGTTACTTTCTTCCCGTCGAACCGAATCCGCCTGCACCGCGTTCGGTGTCGGAAAGCTCGTCAACTTCTGTAAGATCCGCCGTAAGATACGGC
This sequence comes from Clostridia bacterium, assembly GCA_045601365.1. GTDB lineage: Bacteria > Bacillota > Clostridia > Christensenellales > QALW01 > UMGS1322. Next base: position 14,269 of record JAZRZN010000068.1, read on the forward strand.
ATTATCACAAGCTGTGCCACGCGCTCGCCGTTTTCCACGGTCTGCGCCTCATCGGAATGGTTGTGAAGTGCGACCACTATTTCACCGCGGTAGTCGCTGTCGATGACGCCGACCTTGTTCGCAGGTGCAAGCCCGCGCTTGCAGGCAAGCCCGCTCCGCGCGTAAATAAGACCGACATAGCCGTCGGGTATCTCAAGTGCAAGTCCCGTATGTACGAAAACCGTTTCATTCGGTTTCACCGTAAGCGTGCCTTCGGTAAGTGCATAAAGATCCGCGCCCGCCGCATGCTGTGAACCGTATGACGGTATTATTGCATCAGGGTTTAATTTTTTTACGTTCAGCTTCATTTTTCAAGCCCTCCCAAGGTATTATCTGCTTTTGTTCAAGAGATTTTTTAACGTCGATTATCCTTTGGTTCTCGCTTCCCCGGAACATCAGCGAAATATTTTTCTTTTCAACAACAAATTCCCCGTCAACAAGAATGTCGATAAGTGAAAGCATTTCATCGGTCACTTCACAGCGCGCACTGCTTTCCTTCAAAAGCTCCTCGTCAAACAGATACCCCGTAAAGCACCATATATCCTTTTGCGGATATGCTTCCCTGACCTTGTGCAAAAACGGCAGCAACGCGCGCTGATTGACTTTTTCGAACGGTTCGCCGCCGAGCAGTGTGAGCCCCTTGACGAATGACGGCTTCAGTGCGTCAAGGATCGTTTGCTCCGCGAGTGCATCAAACGGTTTTCCGAATCCGAAATCCCACGTTTGTTCATTGAAACAGCCTTTGCAATGATGCGTACAGCCGCTGACGAACAGGCTTACTCTTACACCCTCGCCGTTTGCTATATCATTTTTTTTGATTTCGGCGTAATTCATAAGATCACCTCAGTAAAAGCGTGATATCACCGCGGAATATATATTGAAGTACAGTGTCGCTGACGTGACGGCAAGCACGGCATAATTGTATACCGTTCTGTGCTTGAATCTTATACCCGGATTTCCGATAAGCGCAAGTGTCGGGAACAAAAGCGGTATTATATAACGCGAAGAACAACCGTTGACCGTATCAAGCCCTACCGGCGTGAATGCGACATAAAGTGCAGTTGCGATAAGCGCCGACGTGCCGATAAGGTATACGAGCGACGCGCCGTTAAGCCACCAATGCCCCTTGAAAGAATCGCATTTTTCCTTGTCCGTAAAGGCTGTAAACACCATCAGCACAAGGAACACCGCGAAGAATTTTCCGTAGCCGAGATACGCAAAATAATTTATATATTTTCCGCTCTCAAGCGGCGAAAGATACGTTTTGAGGAAATTGAACAGGATGCCGATATACCTGATAGGGTCCGCAAGAATAAATTCTATCTGTCCCGTTACATCGACGTCACTGCCGCCGCGGATATCTCCGCCGACAGCCGCCTCATTGCCGGAACGTTTTAAGAGGCTCAGTGCCGCAAGTGCAAGTGCCCATACGCATACAGCGTAATACTTGATGTAATCTTTTTTCGTGAAGCTCTTTTTGCGCAAAAAGAACGTGAATACCAATACAGTCAGGTACACCTGCTTCGGCAGACTGCCGAGAACCATCGCGCCGCACATTATCACCGTATCCGCAAGTGAGAACGGCTCATCCTTACCCTGAAGCATTGAAACAAAGTACGCCATCCCGAGGAAGATAAAGCCCGTCACCCAATAATCATAGGTGATATTCGATGCCACATAGACCGCCGTCGGCAGAAGCACGATGACCGATGCTATCATTTTTCCGCTCTTGAGCTTGCGTATCCCGAAATAGCACAAAAGCGTGTACAACAACAGATTTGCCACGCATGCGGCTGATACCTGCGCGTGAAGGCTTCCGCCGAACATCCGTACAAGCGCCATCGCCACGCCCGTATGGATATACGGCAATGTTATTTCCGCCTTATCGGAAAGGAAAAACTCCGAATAGCCCTCGTTTGCCCGTTCTATATTGGCACGGTCAATGTTGCGGTCAAAATTTTCTTCCGTGAACGCCCAGCCGTCAACACGTTCACCCTCCGAATAGAAATATGTCTTGAAATACGAGTTTTCCACCGCAAGCTTGAAATGGCTGTCAAGGTCCCATGCGATATGACCGAACGGCTGTGATATTATAAGCATCAATCCTGCGGAAAGCAATATCGCCGCAGTCAGCTTTTCCGGCTTTTTTACTATATCGCGGCGGAAGAACACAAATGCGAATACGGCAAACGACACGCCGTAATACAGTGCGAACCACTCTTTACGGAATGTTTGAAATAAGCCGTTACCTATAAGATACTCCGCAATAAACGACAATACACCGAGCAGGAGCGTTGCACCGATAAAAACAAGAATCCGTTTATATTTGCGTTTGATATATCCGGCTGTTTTCCCACTGATATCAAGCTTGATGTCAATAAGCAGTAAAACCGCAAACGCGATCACAGTCACCGCGGCAGATACCGCATAGCGTATTTTTGATATACCTATCGTATAATATGCCTTGCCTGCGGAATTATAAAAATCAAGACCGCCGAAGGTATAATCGTATGTACTCGCGGCAAGCCTGAGCGTATCAAAATCGCTATCCGGCAATTCAAGCACTATCGGCATATCCTCGGTTATTTTCTGCAAATAAACGAAATCATCTTCTCGGAACACGCCGCCTGTCCCGTATGAAAGCTTGATCAGCACTCCCGCATTGATGCCCTGCGCATCAAGGGAAACATAGCGTGCATCCGTACGGACATTTTCGAAAATAAGACACGGGTCCTCCGCAGTGGCTTTGAGCGTCCCGTCATCCGCCACGGTGCAATTCACTTTTTCAGTAATGCTTTCCGTGCCGAGCGAATAAACGCTTTCGCCGTCAACGCCCAAGCACGCGAATTGTCTGTGCGGGCAAAGATACGCGAACGCGCAAAGTCCGATAAGCACGGTACAAAGTAAAACAAAAATAAATCTTTTCAAGAAAATATTCTCCGTACATATTTCGCCGATTAAAAAAAACGACGGTATATATTCTGATAAATTGTACCACATTATCAGGCAAAATGCAAATCAATTTTTTTGCCGCAAACGCAAAAGAAACGCAAAAGGAATGAAGTTCGGTAAAAACGATTTGCAGGAATTTGCCGCATCAAATCGAAGTTTGAAGAAAATCAGCAAGCCGTCGTATATTTTGCGTATATCCTGCTTGCACTCTGTGTTGCGGTATATTTCATTTTCCTGCGCAATTCGGAAACAGGCACGAACGATGATGAGATCGCCGTTGACAAAAGAGATAACAGAAGCAGATACAATGCAGTAGAATAAGCATCGGCTTCCGAATTATTCAGCAGACATTAAAATACCCGATGAAAAGAAGCTCGGCTTCTGTTTCAACGGGTATCTTTTTGCTTAAAATATTTTTCGGGACATGCACCCTTACGGCTTTTTATCCTCCGATCACGAAGCGGTCATCCTCAGTCAAATGAAGAAGATCGACAAGCTCGTTGAACTGCTTTATGCAGGTGTCAAATGTACTCGGCGTATGCGCATCCGAGCCGAAATAGAAGTGACAACCCTCTTCCTTGGCGATGCGGTACGGACGAAGCACGGTCTCCAACGTGCCTTCATACTGCGACAGCGGCGGCAGATTCAATTCGATGCCCACGCCTTTCTTTGCGGCTTTTTCAAATACCTCGTGATATTGGTCATCGGTCAGATATTCAAACACACGCAGATGATCCTCAAACGGATTATACCCGGACACGAGTGGGCAGGTCAGATGCGCAATGCCTATCTTTTCGAACGGCAGGTCACGGTCAAGCACGTTGTGCAAACGGTCAAACCATATCTTTGCGCGATGCTCGGGAGTGTTGGGCTCTACTACGCACACATTGAGATGTGTGGTAGAGATGATAACAAAATCAAATTTCTTTATTGTTTCATTTGTGATGCCGAGAGTCATCTCCATTCCCCACAGCTCGGCTTCACAGCCGAAAAGAAAACGGATGCCGTCCGCCGAAGGCAGCGGAAGCGATTCGGACACATGCGCAAAATTCTGCTTTGCGTACCATTCCCACGGGCAGGGAACCGAATCATCCCAGAAGTGGTCGGTCACCGCTATCTCACGCAGACCGTTTTCGCGGGCATAGCGCAGTATGCGTGCAGTAGTTTGCTCGGGATCGCCGGAGCAAAGCGAAAGATGTGAGTGGATGTGATAATCATGATCAACGGTAAAACGCATATATAATCATCCTTTCTTAAAGCTTACAGCCGGTAGTTAACGTTGACAGCGTTCAAACGGATATGCCGTGAACGGTCGATTTACCGAAAATGCTTTTTTGCTGAACTGAAGTATTTATTTTCCGATCACGAAGCGGTCATCCTCGGTCAAATGAAGAAGATCGACAAGCTCGTTGAACTGCTTTACACAAGTATCAAACGTACTCGGAGTGTGTGCATCCGAGCCGAAATAGAAGTGACAACCCTCTTCCTTGGCGATGCGGTACGGACGAAGCACGGTCTCCAACGTGCCTTCATACTGCGACAGCGGCGGCAGATTCAATTCGATGGCCACGCCTTTCTTTGCGGCTTTTTCAAAGACCTCATGATATTGGTCGTCGGTCAGATATTCAAATACACGCAAATGATCCTCAAACGGATTATACCCTGACACGAGCGGACATGTCAGATGCGCAATGCCTATCTTTTCAAACGGCAGGTCACGGTCAAGCACGTTGTGCAGGCGGTCGAACCATATCCTTGCGCGATGCTCGGGAGTGTTGGGCTCTACTACGCACATGTGCAGATGCGTAGTCGGAATTATGACAAAATCGAATTTCTTTATTGTTTCATTTGTGATGCCGAGAGTCATCTCCGTTCCCCACAGCTCGGCTTCACAGCCGAAAAGAAAACGGATGCCGTCCTCCGAAGGCAGCGGAAGTGATTCGGACACATGCGCAAAATTCTGCTTTGCGTACCATTCCCACGGACAGGGAACAGAATCATCCCAGAAGTGGTCGGTCACTGCGATCTCACGCAGACCGTTTTCGCGGGCATAGCGCAGTATGCGTGCGGTAGTTTGCTCGGGATCGCCGGAGCAAAGCGAAAGATGCGAGTGGATGTGATAATCATGGTCAACGGTAAAACGCATATATAATCATCCTTTCTTTATTGACAAATCAACTGTACGATGCTATCATTATTATACCACCTTCTCAAAGTAAATCAAGAAGGTTAAGAAATAAGCGAAATTCTCACAAATAATCATTTTTCAGGTGTAAATCATGTCACAAAAGGGACGACAAAGCGATATCGTTGATCTTTTGAAAAAGTTCGGTTATGTGTCGGTGCGGTTTTTGTCGGACGAGTTACATTACAGTCCGGCAACGATCAACCGCGACCTGAACATGATGGAAATGCAGGGAGTAGTCAAACGCTCATACGGCGGTGTGGAGCTTGTAAAAAGCGAGTTCACACCGTTGGCATTCCGTTACCATAAGATGCACGTGTATAAAAACCGGATAGGACAGGAAGCCGCAGGATACATTAACGACGGCGACACCGTTTTTATTGATGCATCAACGACGGGACAGTATATCGGACAGTATATCACCAACCGCAAGAACCTTACGGTCATTACGAACAACATGGCGCTGGTCTCGTTTTTGAGCGAATACGGTATCAAATGCATTTGCCTCGGCGGAAAAGTGATAGAGATACCGAGCATGCTCTGTTCGTTCGAAACGGTGGAAAATGTCCGTTCCTATCATGCGGACAAGGTATTCTTTTCGACCGGCGGCATACTGGGCGACGGACGTATCCTCAGCGACGATATGTATTATCTGATGCATAAGGCGATGCTTGAATGCGCCGACCGTTCTTTCTATATGGTGGATCACGGCAAGCTTGACCGTGCCGGCTATGAGCGAGTCCTTTGCGACGCGGGCAGTGTTGACGTTATCATCAGCGATTATGAATTCCCCGATGCCATTCGGGCACATTACCCGAACACGGAATTCGTTAAGGTAAAAATATAAAAAGCGCTTGCATATATGAAAATAATATGCTACAATACGCATATAAGTAAAAGCAGTGAAGAAGGAAAGTAATGTTTTCCGTTCGGCACAGAGAGGATGCGGTCGGTGTAAGCATCTGCGGACGGTCTGTGTGAAGTTCCCTTCGGAGCTTCCGGCTGAACACAAAAGTAGGCACGGACGGCGACAAACCGTTAATTGTTGAGGCACTTGTTTGAGTGTGAATAAGGGTGGTACCACGGTCTTTCGTCCCTTGCGGATGAAAGACCTATTTTTATTTTTAAGGAGGCATTTGTATGCTTGACAAACTGAATGATGTCAGAAAACGTTTTGACGAAAGACTCGCACAGCTCAAGACTGCGGCGGATCTCGAAGAGCTGCGCATAACGTTTACGGGCAAAAAAGGTGAGCTGACTGAAATACTCAGGTCGATGGGATCGGTCGCGCCCGATGAAAGACCTAAAATGGGACAAAAGGTAAACGAGCTTCGCAATGCTATCGAAGAAGCTATTGCAGAAAAAAAGGAAGAGCTTCAGCGCGCCGCACGCGAGCGTCAGCTTGCCGAAGAGGTGGTGGATGTCACCATTCCCGCCGCGCCCGCGACAAAGGGTACGCTTCATCCGCTTTCGCTTACGCGCGAACGCATGTGTGAGATATTCCGCAATATGGGCTTCGATGTTGTTGACGGTCCCGAGGTGGAGACCGATTACTATAACTTCAAGGCACTCAATCTGCCCGACGATCATCCCGCACGCGATATGCAGGATACATTCTATATTGCCGAAAAGCTGCTTCTGCGCACACAGACATCGGCCGCACAGATAAGAACGATGAAATCGCGCAATGTGCCTATCCGCGTTGTCTGCCCCGGGCGTGTTTACCGCGCCGACGAGGTCGATGCGACACATTCACCCGTATTCCATCAGCTTGAAGGACTTGTTGTTGACAAGGGCATCAACCTTTGTCACCTTAAATACATACTTGAGGAATTTGCTCACGAAATGTACGGTCCCGATGTAAAGGTAAAATTCCGCCCGTCGTACTTCCCGTTCACAGAGCCGAGTATCGAGGTAGACCTTTCCTGCTCCGAATGCGGCGGAAAAGGATGCAGGGTATGCAAGGGGACAGGCTGGATAGAGGTGCTTGGCGCGGGACTTGTCCATCCGAACGTTCTGCGTGAATGCGGCATTGATCCCGATGTCTACAGCGGCTTCGCGTTCGGCATCGGCATAGACCGTATCACCACCACGAGCTACAAGATACCCGATCTCCGTCTCGTATTCGAAAATGATGTACGCTTTCTTAAGCAATTCAGGTAAGGGGTGATATAGATGAAGGTTTCATATAATTGGCTTAAAAAATATGTTGATATAGACGTTGCGCCCGAAGAGCTTTGCGAAAAAATGACATCGCAGGGCTTTGAAGTAGAGGGTATGGAGAAAAGCGCCGTGATGCGCAATGTCGTGGTCGCAAAGATACTTGAGATAGAAAAGCATCCCGATTCCGATCATTTGCAGATATGTCAGCTTGACTGCGGCACGGGTGAAAAAGTACAGATAGTTACCGGCGCGCAGAACGTGTTCGCAGGTGCGCTCGTGCCTGCCGCACTTGACGATTCCGATCTGCCCGGCGGCACACATATCAAACGTGGCAAGCTTCGCGGAGTGGCGAGCTACGGCATGATGTGTTCCGGCGGTGAGCTTGGCTTGCTCGGCTCGGGCTTCCCGAATGCCGACGTTGACGGCATCATGATACTTGACGATAAGTACACGCCCGGCACGGACATGAATGCCGTTATCGGCGCGGATGATTGCGTGATAGATTTCTCGGTAACATCTAACCGTCCCGACTGCAACTGCATACTCGGCATCGCACGCGAGGTCGCAGTATGTCTCGGTAAGGAGATAAAGTTGCCGAAAACGGAATATACCGTTAAGCATGAGGCTTCGGCAAAGATCGAAGTCACGGTCGAGGATCATGACCTCTGCCCGCGTTATATCGGAACTACGGTCGAGAATATCCGCATCGCTCCGTCGCCCAAATGGATGTGCGACTGTCTTATTTCGGCGGGTATGCGCCCGATAAACAATATAGTCGATATAACCAATTTCGTAATGCTTGAAACAGGTCAGCCGATGCACGCATTCGATATAAACGATATATCCGACGGTAAGATAATTGTCCGCAGAGCAAAGGAAAACGAAAAGCTCACGACGCTTGATTCCAAGGAATACACACTTAACACGGATGTTCTCGTTATCGCCGACGGCAAGCGTGCCGTAGGTATAGCAGGCGTTATGGGCGGTGAGAACAGTGAAATAAAGGATACCACCCGGAGTATTTTCTTTGAATCGGCTAAATTCCGCCGTGACAGCGTAAGAAAGACAGCCCGTACGCTCGGCATCGCAACAGAGGCAAGTTCACGCTTTGAAAAAGGCATCGACGCCGCCGGTTGTCGCTTCGCGCTTGACCGTGCGCTTTCCCTGATAGACGAGCTTGACGCAGGCGATATAACCTCATGGAACCCCGATATTTACGATGCTTTGCCCGAAGCAAAAGAGCTTGATGCACCATTAAAGCGCATCGAGGAGCTTTTGGGCATAACCGTTCCGACGGAAACGATTCTTTCGATACTTAAAAATCTCGGTATTGATGCAACTCTTAAGGGCGATGTCATCAAGTGCGTTATCCCGACACGCCGTGACGATATCGAAGGCGTTGCAGACATAGCCGAAGAAATAATCCGCGTATACGGTTACGACCATATAATTTCAAAGCCGCTCTCGGGCGTGCTTACGCGCGGCACAAAAACAAGGGAAATGCAGCTTTCCGACATCGTTAAGGATCTGCTTGTTGCCGGCGGTGCAAACGAAATAGCGACATATTCGTTCATTTCGCAAAAAGCGTACGATATGCTCGGCATTTCAAGTGAAAACACCGTAAAGCTGTTGAACCCGCTCGGCGAAGATTACAGCATAATGCGCACACAGCTTTATTCAAGCATGCTTTCGTGCATGGCACTCAATTTGAGCCGCGGTACCAATGAAATGCGTCTGTTCGAAATAAGCAAGCTGTTCATCCCGAAAGCTCAGCCGGTGACCGAACAGCCTTATGAGAAGCCGGCACTTGCGATAGGACTTATCGGCGGCAACGAGGATTTCTTCACGCTTAAATCGCTTGTTGAGGCAATTTTCGAACGCTTCGGCGTAAAGGCGACATATACCCGTTCTCAGCAGTCATTCATGCATCCGGGCAGGCAGGCAGTGGCGATGCACAAGGATAAGGTGCTTGCATACCTCGGTGAAATACATCCCGATACCGCCGCGACCTTCGATATCGAAGCGCGTCCGCTTATCGCCCAGATAGACCTTGAAGAGCTGTTTGCGCTTGCGGATACAAAGGTGCTTTACAAGGCATTGCCGAAATACCCCGCCATCCAGCGTGACCTTGCGGTGCTTGTTGACGAAACGCAGGAAATAGGTCCGATGCTCGATGCCATCCGCTCGGCGGGCGGCGCACTCGTCACCGATGTTCAGCTTTTTGATATTTATAAAAATCCCGTACTCGGAGCCGGCAAAATGAGCGTTGCGTTCTCGATAACCATGCTCAACCCAGAGCGCACTCTCAAGGCGGAGGAAGCGCAGAAAGCGTTCGATAAGATCGTGCGTTCGCTTGAATACCGTTTCGGCGCTTCGCTCAGAGGCTGATTTGATAAGGAAAAATATATGAATACTGTTAAATGCGTAATGCTCGATCTTGACGGCACTGTCTATCTCGGCAACACCGTATTTCCGTACACCGTTGATTTTTTGAAGCGTCTTGACAGGCTCGGGATACGTCATCTGTTTCTTACCAACAATTCATCAAAAAGCACGGATGCGTATATTGAAAAATTCGCCTGCATGGGAATAAAGGCTGACAGTGACACGATCCTTATCAGCAGTCACGCGGCGGCGGATTACATCAACGGTAAATACCGCGGCAAGCGAACATTTATTCTCGGTACTGACTCCATGCAGGCTGAAATGAGATCGCTTGGAATCAATGTCAGCGATTCCGACCCGGAAATTTTGCTTGCCGGCTTTGATACATCGCTTGAATATGACCGTCTTACGCGCTTCTGCAATCTTGTGGCACAAGGACTTCCGTATATCGCAACGCACCCCGATTTTGTCTGTCCGGCAGAAAACGGCTTTATTCCTGATCTCGGCGGGATCATGGAGCTTATATTCGCCTGCACCGGCAGGCGTCCCGAGGTCATATGCGGCAAGCCGAACGAACAAATACTTATTGCGGCAGAGCATAAGACCGGCTTTTCGCGCGAAAACCTGCTTATGGTCGGTGACAGGCTTATCACCGATATAGCCATAGGTAAATGGGGCGTGCGCACCGCACTTGTATTGAGCGGTGAAGCAAAGCTTGAGGATGTCGATGCCGCTTCTGTCAAGCCGACATATATCTTTGACAGCATTGCCGAACTCGGGAAAGCACTTGAAGACGCACGATGAAAAGCATATATATCGTTTTTTCGGCAACGCCGTTCAAAATGGGCAGTTTCATACGGTTTTTTACACGCGAAAAATACAATCATGTTTCACTGGCGCTTGACAGTGACTTTTCAGAAGCATATTGCTTTGCGCGTCACTATATCAACACACCGTTTTACGGCGGACTCGTCAAGGATTCGCCGTCACGTTATAAGCACAACGGAAAGCTTGCCGATATAGCCGTTGCCGAGCTTAGGCTTGACGGAAGCAAATACGATGCGTTTGCCGAAAGCATAAGAGATATGTATGCGCACCGCACAGAATATATATACAATACATTTTCGGCAATATGTGCGCTTTTCAGGCACAAGGTAATAAAAAAGAACTCATATACTTGCGTTGAATTTGCGGCAATGATGCTGGCAACAGTTGACGGTCGTGTTGACGCCGATAGCTTTTATTCGGTAATGTCACTGATGCACATTTTCGGAAATGAGATCGTTTATGAGGGAAAATTTGATTTTTCCGTCACCGATGATACAGATTATTCAACAAAGCAAAGCACGGCTTTTGCCATATCCAAAACTCTTTCAAATCTCACGGAGCTGATCAAACGATGAAAAAAAGATTCTTTCGCATAATATTTATGTTTTCTGCGGCAACGACATGCATAATCGAATTGGCGCTGATAATGATCCTTCACAAATTCACCGCCACAATAGTTCCGTTTATCGCAACACTGATGCTGAATTATGCGTTCTCCGATATTGCTGCCGATAAGATCTCGAAGCATATTTCCGCTATTTCCCCCGATGAACTCATTCCGGATACATGCGAGCCTGAAATGAAGAATATCGCACTTAAGCTCGAAAGGCAAGGTTCTCTGATAGACAGCCAAATGACAGAGCTGAAGCGGTCAAAAGCCGAATTTGCAGCAATGGTAGATAATATCGCCGAAGGACTTATCGTTGCAGGCAATGACGGAGATATGATAATATGCAATCTGCTTGCACGCAATATCCTTGATCCTGGCAGCAGATACAACAATGTACTGGAGCTGAGCAATGATGAAGTATTCCTCTCCGCGGTCAATTCAGCTCTCGCCGGGGTCCCGTCACACGGTCAGCTCAACATAGGCGAAGGAATATACACGGTATACGCAAATCCGCTCATGCTTGACGAAAAGCTTTCGGGTGCGGTCATTCTGTTACTTGATGTGACAGAGCAGGAGGCACGCGAAAAGATGCGCCGTGATTTCACATCCGACTTTTCACATGAGCTGAAAACACCTTTGACGACAATATACGGCACATCGGAAATACTTGCCGAAGGAATAGTCAAGCCTATGGACGCACCGAGGTTTTTGAAGAGCATTCACGACGAAGCGGGGCGCCTTATTGATCTTGTAAACAACATTATCAAGCTTTCGCAGACCGACGGGACATATTTCAATGAGCAAAAGGCTCCCGTTGAATTGCTTGAGCTTTCCGCACGCGTTATAAAACGTCTTGAGCCCGCCGCAGAGCCGAAAGGAATATCACTCAGTGTGACCGGCTGTAATACGACAGTTTTCGGAGTATACGAAATTCTTGAAGAAATAATATATAATCTTGTTGATAATGCCATAAAATACAATGTTCCGGGCGGCAAAGTAGAAGTCGAAATATCGGATTCGCCAAAGTACATAAAGGTCAGCGACACCGGAATAGGTATCCCGCCTCAATATACCGGCAGAATATTCGAACGTTTCTTCCGTGTAGACAAGAGCCATTCCAAAAATGTTGACGGAACAGGGCTCGGACTTTCCATAGTCAAGCACGGCGCAAGCTTCCACAATGCCACCGTATCAGTTGAAAGCACTCCCGGACACGGCACTGCCATAACGGTAAATTTCAATACCGCAACCGAAAATCCGCTTTGACGATACGGCAAAATGTGCTATAATCAAGTTTAAGAGGTGATATCATTGAAATATGAAAATTTGAAAAGCTATATGCTTGAGCTTTCCTCAATCCTTTGGGCTGAGCCCTACGGAGATTTCAAAAATCCGTGCATAGTAGTCACAAAGAACAGCAGTTACCCTTCACAGCTTTGGGATTGGGGAAATTGGGCAAACAACATTGCGCTCCGCCAAATCGCCGAATACCAAGGCAAAGGTGATGAGCTTCTTAAATACGAAAAAGGCTCGGTAATGAATTTCCTTAACGAACAGCATGAGGACGGCAGTATCGAAATAGCTGTTTTCAGCGGCAAAGAATATGATTTCGTTTCACTGATGCCGCACAGGAATGTTCATAAGCCGGTGCTTGCACAGCATGTCGCATTCATATTGAAATACAGTAACGAAACCGAATGGGCACGGGAAATTTACCCCAAGCTGAAAGCATTCGTTTCTTATTACGAAAAAAACGCAAAGCACGAAAGCGGATTGTTTTATTTCTTTGACGATTTTGCTATCGGCGTGGATAACGATCCTTCGACATTTTACCGTCCCGATAACAGCTCGGCATCAATATTCTTGAACACACTCATGTATGCCGAATTGGGAGCAATGGCACACATAGCTTCACTTATCGGCGAGCATGCGGATGCCGGGGAATACAAAGCCAAACAGCAGGCTCTCAAGAATGCAATAAACGAACACTGCTATGACGAAAAAGACGGCATGTACTACAGCTGTGATATAAATCTGCGCCCGATAGATAGCAATGTACTGTTGCATTCCGGAGCGCCGCGACACTATTCCACCTTGATACAGCGGCTTGGTTGCTGGAGTTCATTCCTTCCGTTATGGGCGGGAATACCGACAAAAGAGCAAGCGGCACGCATGGTAGAAAATCTGCTCGACGAAAAAGCATTCTGGGCACCGTTCGGCGTGCGTTCGCTTTCAAAATATGAGAAGATGTACAGGCTGGTAGGCACGGGTAATCCCTCAAGCTGGCAGGGCGGAGTATGGATACTTTCCAATTACTTCCTGTTCAAAGCTCTCCTTAAATACGGCTACAAGTCAGAGGGTGAAGAATTGGCAACAAAAACTCTTGACTTGCTTGAAGCAGACCTTGAAAAGAACGGAGCATTCCACGAATACTATGATCCCGAAACAGGCACCGGATTGTTCAACAAGGGCTTTTCAAGCTGGAATCTGCTTGCATTCAACATGCTTGAATACTTTGACGGAAAGCCGCTGATCGAAGAATACTTATAAGGTCACTTTCACAAATATAAAAAGCGGAACATCACATTTTCGGTGTTCCGTCTTTTTATTATCTTTTAGTTTTTTTCAGCTATAGCATAGCGCACGCATACGAACCCGCCGAAGAATGCGACGGGAGCAGATTTTGCGATAAGCGAGGCAAAAACGCAGTGAATACAGGAAGTATTCACGAGTATTTTAACGAAGCATAGCGCAAAATATGCCCCGTCACATCGGTGTTCGTATGCATGCGCTATGCTATGCCGTGTGCGGTTATCGCTTTTATCAGTGCATTCGCAAATTTTTTATGCATCTGCGGTCCGGGATGACTGCGTGAGCCGAGCAACGCCGTTTCATTTTGCGGAAGCTTAACGGTAAACACATTGTTGTCCCCCGTTTCACGCTTGTACTCACGCACGGCTGATAAAAGAATCCCGTTGATGCCGTTGCGGTCACCGAACATGTTATACGCCATGATAACGGATGTATCAGGATGTTTTTCGCGTATGATACGCATCATATGCTTATATGCATTTTTGACAAGCACCGCGCTTTGCGCATCCGCCTTGCCGTCAAACATCGAAAGCTTATGAGCAACGCCGTTTTCGTCAGTCCACGTCGGGCGCGTCGGATCCATGGCGTTAGCATCGTTTGCACCAAGATTCACGACCGTTACAACGGGATGACGCGGGAACGAATATTCATCGCCCGCGCCGTACAGATTGTTTGCTTCCGTCGGGAAAGCACCCGCAACAGTACCGTAAAGCCGCGGAAGCGACGAATATGTGCAATTATCCCATCCGCAGTACACGCCACAGCCCGACACCGACAGGATGCTCCAATCCCAATCAAAATGCTGTGCGGTCATAAGTGCATAATTACCGCGGCAAGAGAACACGGCAGGCACCCAATTTTTCATCGACGGCGCACAGGCAAGTCCCTCTCCGCTTGTAACGCTGTCACCGATAAATTCTATAAGCGGACGTTCGGGAATTTCAACAAGCTCGCCGTCCGTCTCCAGCGAAATCAACACTATCCGCGTCGCAGAAGTCTGATTTTCACGGTAGATACGCACATTTTTCGTTTTGCCGTCACCGAATCCCGAAAGCAAACGCACGCGCGTGCGCCCACTTTCAAGTGTGAAGCGAAGCAGGTCGAAGCCATCCACTTCAATGCGAACGTATCCCTCTCCCCCGTCAGTCACACAGTCAAATGTTGCAAAAAGCATTGAGCCTGTCATGTTGATCTCCGCACATGCACCCGTCCAGAACAACGGTACGCCTTCAGTTGCGCGTTCGGAAATACGTCCGTGAACATGGACACAGGATAAATCTTTCCCCATATATTCTTTCATTTTATATCACCGTTCTATTTCTATTATCGGCGGTCCGTTCGCAAGGCGATCACCATACAAAAAACATCAACCGCAATAAACTTGCATCATATACTCAAAGCTTCGGTTGAGCCAATCCTGTAAATATGCCATATGAGCAGACCAATTTTTGAGTGCGGCAAGCTCATCGGTATTCGGCCACACCGAACGGTTCATAACATGCCATCTCTCAAAGTTTTTATCAAATGCCTGATAATACGGAAGTACCGCGTACACTTCACGCTTGATGGTTTCGTTAATCAACGTTTCGTAAAGTCTGAGCTTGCAAGCTACTTCATCCTTGAATTCCTTAAACCCGAGCAATTCTTTATACCATACATTTTCCGTGGATGCCCACAGCATATCCGGCTTAAAAGATGCATTGTAATTGCAGTTACCGGAGCTTATATCAAAATCCCATATAGGCCCGCAAGAAAGCTTTCCTCCGGCATCCTTGTACATATAAAAGCTTGCAAAACCGACATCGCAGCAATGAAACAGCTCATGTACTATGTAAACATCCGCAAAAGTGCCGATATCAAGCAGATCGCACACAGTGCCGTAGTTTTCCCCTTTCACAGCATCAAAGCATTCACGCACATAACTTTCAATATATGCAAAATGCTTATCCGAAAAGCCTTTATCGGCGATATCCGGCTCTTTTATCGCATACAGTCCATCGGCGATCGAAAACCAATCCGTTCCCTCAACGCCCTCATTTTCGACATGAGAATCCAATTCGATAAGATACCCCGTCTGCTCCGGCGAATCGGAAAATCCCGATATTTCCACACGACCGTCGCCGGTCTCTACCTGTTCGCATATGAGGTATACACCCATATATTCACCGTTAAGATACAGCTCCGCCTGCTCAGCTTCCGTTGTGAAGTGTTGATCCTCAAGTAATGCGCCTACCGCATAAGCGAGCTTATTGCGCATAAGGCTTTGGTCTCCGTAATTGGCAATAAGCGTCCATGTTTTTGCCGCTTTATCACCGATAAGTGCAACTTTTTCGGAAAACTTGAGCTTGTATGATTTTTTCGGCATTTCCCATGTACTGTTGCCGCGTCCTTTTATCTTTGCGATTAAGAAAATATCCTTCGTATTCCTGCTTTTTACCGAAACATCACAGCCTATATATGTTTCCTTGGATGTTATCTCTGCATTACCTTCGGTATCAATATATATTTTCAGCGGAAGCGAGCCGTAAACCTTTGCATTGATGCCGTTACTGAGACACTGCGCAAGTTCCGGCACAGCGCATGATGTAATGCAAAGCAATGCAACCACCGTAAATACCGTAAATCCGAACAGAAATCTTTTGAATTTCATACGATACCCCTCAAGACGATCCAAATCACATTTTCTCTCATTGTTTTTTAATACTGCTATCTATATTTTTATCTATGTTAATAGTCATTATATTAGATTGATAAACATAATTATACCGTATTTTATACGCAAGCTTCTGCACTGTCCTGATGCCGATTTTGGACACATTGTCATCAAGCGTCTGAAAGTCAAACGGATTGTACCTTTTTGACATATTGCGTATCAGTATCTTGAACCTTTTTTCATTTGAAAGTATCTTGATATCCATTACCGTCTTTGACACATTTTTTACTTGTGTGTTTCGGCTGTGTTGAACGATATCCGTCGCAAGTTCATCCATACAAAGTGCTACTATATATGCCGTGCGGCTGCTTGAACCCTCGGCAATAAGATAACTTTGTATTTTTTTCGAAAGCCAGCAGATATCAGTATCATCATAGCGTATACTCACATCAAGCGTGGGAACTTTTTCACACATCCCGTTCTTAAGGAAAATAACATCTTCAATTCCTATGGATAGCTTACGATTTCTTATAATATAGAAAATATAATATCCGACAGCAAACAGTGCCTGATTTCCGGCAAAAGCAAACCAAAGTCCGTCATATCCGAAAAAGCGTATCAGCAAAAATGCAAGTATCGGGAAGATGACAGAATCAGGTATAACAAAAACAGCTATACAGCAGTTTGATTTATCCGTCGCATCATAAAACAAGCCAAGTAAATACAGCGACAGTGATAGTGGCAAAAAAATGAGCAATATAAGAATACCGTTGCGGATATCGTAAATGTCTCCGCTGATATCGGCAGTGCCTGAATATATCTTCAAAAGCAACGGCAACGAATACCATATCAGCAACGACCATGCAACAGCAAGGATCATTCCGAGCTTTATTGCAAGTGACAGTACCCGGATCACACCGTTCTTATCCTTTGAGCCGTAAAGCAATGCTGCCATCGGAGTTACCGTATAACCCATGCCTTCAGCCGCCACCTGTAAAAGTTGCCGAATATTCTTCACTACTGCATAAACCGCCAATCCGTTTACGCCAAGTGCCGATGTAACTATTATGCCGTTTATGACAGCCGATATCGCACCGTCAATAAATTTATCAACAGACGATGCACTTCCTTTTGCAAATGTCGATACATACTTTTTCAGGCTTGGCTTCACTTTCACAAGCGGAAGCCTGATAGCCCGCAAGCGTACTATTGCGACGCATGTGAGACAATTAACTAATGATGCAACAAATGTGCCGAGCCCGAGCGCACCTATGCCGATATCCGGTATAAGCTTTACAAAAGCCACCGAGCATAGTACATTTGTAATAAAACTGAAAATGTTTGCCCACATCATATCCTTTTGATAGCCATATGCACCGAGAATTAAAAATATAAGCTGGGCAAGTGAATTTGGTATATACGTCAACGCATTGAACCACAGATACTGTGATGCATATTCCCGAAGCTCGGGAGTTTTTGCGCCGAATACCGTAACTATCTGCCCTGCAAAGGTCATTGATATCAGTGTCAGCAGCAGACCGGTCAGTGCAACGGAACACACGCCAAATGAAAATATTTCATTTATCACATTACGGCTTCCTCTGCCAAGTGCCGTGGTGTAGAACATCACCGTACCTTGCACAAACGCAAGCAGTATAGAAGAAACGATCATTTCCGCAGATGCAACAATGCCTATCGCCGCAATGTGTTCCGACGAGAAGAAAGCACCTGCAAGCATACTGTCAACAAGCCCGGTAATGTTAAATGTCAATGCAAGAAAAAAGCACGGCAAAAATGAACGCATCAGCATGCGCCGTATTACATAGTTGTTTTGATTCTGATTTTGTATTGATTTTTCCAATCTATCCTACCTACAAAAAGCATTTATTAGTTATCATCACAGCAATCATGCGGATTATATTTGTATAAATCAAATAATCTTCCTATACCGTGAATTATATTATAAAAAGCTAAAAAATGCAAATTGTTTTTGTCGAAAGTACAGCGAAAGCAAAAGCAGACATACCGGTTACAGTATGTCTGCCGCGTTATTGTGGATATATCATCCCAAGTTCACAGATAAATACGCTCTTTTAAGCTTTGCTTCCGTCAGGCGCGTCTCCGAAATCAGGCACGTCCATGAGTACGCCGCCCTGCTTGGCAGATTCGTGAGCTATAAGCCCGGGAACGGTATAGCGTGCCGCCACCCAAGCGTTGACAGGCGGCAAAGTACCGTCATGTACCGCGCGGCAGAAATCATCGACAAGGAAGCGATGAGAATTCATATGCCCTGACGGTATCGCCCAATATTCTTCGGTCAAATGCTTTCTCTTTTCTTTTTCGCCATCCTGCATCGGAGAAGCGTCTGTCCACTGCCAAGCGTGATTAGCGACCTCTTCCTTGAATGTAGGCTTATTTTTGTTTTCGGTCATAGCGCGTGGATTTACTTCATCACTTACATCCTTGAGTGAAACGCCTTTTTCCGTCAGTGTAGTCACAAGATGCTGTGCGTTATTGAACTGATACGCGCTCTTTGTGCCGTAAAATGCCGAAATATATGAGCTTGGAGCTTTATAGCCGATGCGTCTGCACTCGTTTATCCTTATCGTGCCGCCGCCGGAAAGCTGCATAAGTGAAAACTCATCGGAAAATTCATTGTCGAAAAGACTTTCTTCCTTATTGAAAGGAGTATTTTCTTCCTTATCCTTATAGCCGACCGCCGAAACCTTTACAACGTGATCGTTGACCGCATGGAGCAACATCGCAGTAGAATGAGTAGGATAGAAGAACGGCGGAACTGACGAAGCCGGACGGTCTTCGTTGAAGACTTTGGGAAAGTGCGAAAGATCGTGATGATACTGTGCCTCTCCGTAAACAAAGTTACCGAAAAAGTTTTTCTCGTTTTCACGCTTGCAGAACATCGAACAAGGATAATATATGCACGTCTCACCCATCATATATGTAAGCCCCGTTTGCTTGACAAGCTCGACGATCTCTCCGCATTCTTCAACAGTGCTTGCCATCGGTACTGCCGAATATACATGCTTGCCTGCCTTTAGTGCGGCAGTGATTATCGGTCCGTGCAGATGGCGCTGAACGAAGCACGCTATCGCATCAACGGCACTGTTTTTTATGGCATCCTCAAACGAATCGATTATTTCAACATCGAATCTTTCACTGCATTCTTCGGCACGCTCGCGGACAATGTCGCAGACATAAACCTTGCTTATATACGGATGTGCCTTGAACAAAGGGATAAAGTGGCGTGAAAATTCGCCACAACCGATTATGGCAACAGAAAACTTTTCTTTCATATTGATCTCCTTAAAATATATTTTCAAACATATTCTACCACCTGAAAAGTCATATTTCAAGATAGAAAACCAACTAAAGATATATGAAAACAAATATTTGGTAAAAACTTGCCGTCTTTTATCGGATACAGCATAAAAAAACTCCCGGCACCTTATATCAAAGATGCCGGAAGAATAAATGTTACTGCGCCTTTATCGGATCACTCGTTATACAGTGCCTGAAGCTTCTCAAGGTGAGCGCGTTTTGCCTTAGCGGTTTCAGCCGCCTTGTTGAACAGCTCTTCCGCACGCTCGGGGAACGAACGTGTAAGCGAAGAATAACGTGCTTCGTTCAGGATGAATTCCTTGTAATCCGTCGTGGGAGCCTTGGAATCGATCGTGAAGGGCTTCTCACTTGCAGGATTGAAGCGGAACATATTCCAATAACCGCATTCAACAGCCTTCTTCATCTCATCCTGGCAGTGGATCATACCGCCCTTGATGGAGTGCATCTCGCAGGGTGCATAGCCGATGATAAGCGACGGACCGTGGTAAGCTTCAGCTTCCTGCATCGCCTTGAGCGTCTGAGCGGGATCGGCACCCATAGCAACCTGTGCAACATAGATGTAACCGTAGCTCATTGCGACCTCGGCAAGGCTCTTCTTGGCGATAGTCTTACCTGCCGCGGCAAACTGTGCTACCTGACCGATCTGCGAAGCCTTTGAAGCCTGTCCGCCGGTGTTGGAGTAAACCTCGGTATCGAATACCATGATGTTGATATCCTCGCCGGAAGCAAGTACATGGTCAAGTCCGCCGAAGCCGATATCGTATGCCCAACCGTCGCCGCCGAAGATCCATACGGATTTCTTGGAAAGATATTCTTTCTTTGCAAGTATCGAAGCGCAATGCTCGCAGTTGCCCGCAACCTTTTCAAGCTCGGCAACAAGAGCCTTTGTAGCTTCTGCGTTAGCCTTGCCGTCATCAACGGTATCAAGGTAAGCCTGCGCCGCCGCCTTAAGTGCTTCGGGAGCTTCTGCCTTTTCGGTGATCTCCTTTACCTGCTCGATAAGCTGTGTACGGATGGCTTTCTGTCCGAGATACATACCGTAACCATGCTCGGCGTTGTCCTCGAACAGTGAGTTAGCCCATGCAGGTCCGTGACCTTCCTTGTTTACGGTGTAGGGGCTCGTTGCGGCAGGACCGCCCCAGATAGAGGAGCAACCGGTCGCGTTGGAGATGTACATTCTGTCGCCGAAAAGCTGTGTGATGAGACGGGCATAAGCGGTCTCGGCACAGCCTGCGCATGAGCCGGAGAACTCAAGCAACGGCTGCTTGTACTGGCTGGAAATAGCATTGATCGCAGCGGTAAGCTCTTTCTTCTCGGAAACGGCATCTACGCAGTAATCGAATACGGGCTGCATGTCATCCTGAGATTCACGGGGTACCATTGTAAGTGACTTGGTCGGGCAAACGCCTACACAAACGCCGCAACCCATGCAATCCATAGGCGAAACAACGAGCGTATAAGCAAAGCCCTTGTTGGCGGCTGTCTTTTCTTTTACAGCATATTTGATGTTTGCGGGAGCGGCAGCCTTTTCGTCATCGTTGAGCGCGAACGGACGGATGGTCGCGTGCGGGCAAACGAATGCGCACTTGTTGCAGCCTACGCAGGTCTCATTGTTCCAAGCGGGTACCATAACGGCAACACCGCGCTTTTCGTAAGCGGCGGCACCCTGCTCGAACGTACCGTCAACGTGGTCAACGAAAGCGGAAACGGGAAGAAGATCACCGTTCATCTTTCCTACGGGCTTCATGATGCCGTCAACCATCTTGATAAGCTTAGCGCTTCCCTTTGTAGTAGCGGCTTCGGGCTTATCTTCTGCATTCTTCCATGATTCGGGAACTTCGACTTTAACGTAAGCATTAGCACCTGCGTCGATAGCCTTTTCGTTCATTTCAACGATCTCTTTACCCTTCTTCATGAACTTCTGAGCTTTTTCCTTCATATAGCCGATAGCTTCTTCACGGGGAAGAACAGCCGAAAGAGCAAAGAACGCAGACTGAAGAACCGTGTTCGTACGCTTGCCCAAGCCGATCTGTGCGGCAAGGTCGATAGCGTTTACGGTGTAAAGCTGAATATTGTTGTTTGCGATATATCTCTTGGCTTCGCCTGAAAGCTTTTCCTCAAGCTCCTTTTCGTCCCACTGGCAGTTGATAAGGAATACACCGCCGGGCTTAACGTCATTGACCATTCTGTAGCCCTTTTCAACATATGAGGGGTTGTGGCAGGCAACGAAGTCAGCCTTATTGATGTAATAGGGGCTCTTGATGGGCTTATCACCGAAGCGGAGATGCGAGATCGTTACGCCGCCGGTCTTCTTTGAGTCATACTGGAAGTATGCCTGAACATTTTTATCTGTATGGTCGCCGATGATCTTGATGGAGTCCTTGTTGGCGCCGACTGTACCGTCGCCGCCCAAGCCCCAGAACTTGCACTCGATAGTGCCTTCTGCCGCAGTATTGGGCGCGGGCTTCTCCTCAAGTGAAAGATAAGTAACATCATCGTTGATGCCGAGTGTGAAATGCTCTTTGGGCTCAGCCTTTTTAAGCTCGTCGTAAACAGCGAAAATGCTTGCGGGAGGAGTATCCTTTGAGCCGAGACCGTATCTGCCGCCGATGACCTTCTTGCAGATGCCCTTTGAAGCAAGTGCGGTAACAACGTCCATGTAAAGCGGCTCGCCGAGCGCGCCGGGCTCTTTTGTTCTGTCAAGCACGGCGATCGTCTTTGCTGTCTCGGGAATAGCCTCGATGAGCTTTTCAGCCGAGAAGGGACGGTACAGACGAACTTTTACAAGTCCGACCTTTTCGCCCTTGGCGGTAAGGTAATCAATAACTTCCTCGGCAACGTCGCAGATAGAGCCCATCGCAACGATAACGCGCTCTGCGTCGGGTGCGCCGTAGTAGTTGAACAGCTTGTAATCCGTTCCGAGCTTTTCGTTGATCTTTGCCATATACTTTTCAACGATTGCGGGAACTGCTTCGTAATAAGCGTTGCAAGCTTCTCTGTGCTGGAAGAAGATATCACCGTTTTCATGACTGCCGCGCATTACGGGACGCTCAGGGTTGAGCGCACGCTTACGGAAAGCGTCAACGGCATCCATGTCGCACATTTCTTTAAGATCGTCATAATCCCAGACAGCTACTTTCTGTATCTCATGAGAGGTACGGAAGCCGTCAAAGAAGTTGAGGAACGGTACTCTGCCCTCGATAGCCGCAAGATGCGCAACGGGTGCAAGATCCATTACTTCCTGAGGATTCGTTTCAGCCATCATCGCGAAGCCTGTCTGACGGCAAGCGTAAACGTCGGAATGATCGCCGAAGATGTTGAGCGCGTGGCTGGCAACACAACGTGCGGATACATGGAATACGCAGGGAAGCAATTCGCCCGCGATCTTGTACATGTTGGGGATCATCAAAAGAAGTCCCTGTGATGCGGTATAGGTGGTGGTAAGCGCACCTGCCGCCAAAGAGCCGTGTACAGTACCGGAGGCACCTGCCTCTGACTGCATTTCGGCTACCTTAACTGTTGTACCGAAAATGTTTTTCTGACCCTGTGCTGACCACTGGTCAACGTAATCTGCCATAGGACTTGAAGGGGTTATCGGATAAATACCGGCAACCTCGGTAAAAGCGTAGCTGACATATGCCGCGGCGTTGTTACCGTCCATGGTCTTGAACTTTCTTGCCATAACGATTTTTCCTCCTAAATATTTTACCGGCCAGGCGTATACGCATAATGACCGAAATTTATCAATATATATGATACTACTTTTAGCGAAATAAGTAAACACAATTTTATATAAAGTTTCCGAAATTCAAGAAAAGTTTACATATTGGTGCGCGCCGGACGGTAAAAAACAAAATACAGTGCCACTGCGATAGTGTAAGGCACTGTATTGTTTTGACCGATAAAAGCGTTGAAGCTGTGACATCATCCGGCAAAGCACGGATCACTCAAAATCATTGTTGAACGGTTCAAATTCAAGGTCTGTCGGTTCATCATCGTCATTATCTCCGCCATGACCTTTTGCGCCGCTGTCCGTTTTTGTGCTGTCCGTTTTATTTAACGCGGTGTTATTACGTTCGCTTTCTTCAAAATCGTAGCTGTCGTTAAAACCCCAATCATGCTTGCGCTCACTCAGCGTTCTTTCTTCCTTTTTACGCTTTACGCTGATGATCACAAGCAATGCTATAAGTATTGCAACAGCCGCGCCGCCTGCAATAATAAGCACCGTCTCCCAATGGATGCCGTCGGATTTTTCGACCTGTTGCGGTGTTACCTCGCTCATCGCGGGAGTATCGCGGAACAGGTTGACATTGAGCATCTTCTGTACGGAGTTGTCCTCCGTGCAGTAAAGAGCAAGATATTCTTTTCCGTTAAGCTCGTTGAGGACGTACAGAACGTAGTATTCAACTCCGAGATAATCGTTCTGCCATGCCGGGTACTCGTTCCCGCCTATGGATATGCTCGTCTTTTTGTAGTTTGACGGAAGCAGTATCGTTTCCGGCGAAAGCACCGTATATACACTTACGGAGCGTTCAAGCGTCCGTCTCTTTTCGAATGTGCCTGACTTCACGTTAAAAATATACAGTTCACTGTTTGTACCGTCCGAAAGCTCGGCAAGCCGCACGCTTCCGAGAACGTATGTCTGTATCTCGTAATCGTTATACATACAGTACTGAAGCTCATAGCCCTGCGGCGCCGCTATTGACAACGTCGGCATAACCTCATATTCGATGCCGTCAACGGTTGCGATGAGCTTAACGGAAGGTGTTACGGGTATCTCCGTTGTCGGAGTGGGCGTGGGCGTGGGCGTGTCGGGTGAGGCGGCGCGTGTAACCGTAACCGTATATGTTTTTGCTGTGCCGTCCTGTGCCACCACCTTGACACTTCGCTTGTTCACGCCGTAGGCAAGCTTGACCGAGCCGGAAACGCTGTCCTTTGCATTTGAGTCGGAAAGCTTCCAATCCATGGGGAAAGATTCAACATCAGCCGGCACACTGCATGTGTATTCAGTTACGTTCGGCGAAAATGCCGGAACGAGTGTGCATCCCGTCGGAACGGTAAGTGACTTGAGGTTGCAATCTGACGAAAGATGCTGATCGGGGCGTGCCTTGACGGTCACGCTGACAGATGCTGTCGGCGAGCCGAGCGAAACAAAGTTAAGATCGGTAAGTCCTACCTCGGGAAATGCGATATCAAAGCTTCCGCTTCCTATCGCATTAGCCTTGAACGTTGCCGAGACCTTATATGTCTGTGAAGTGTTCAATGCATCGTAATATGATATTTTTATCTGATCATCGGTGATAAGACTTGCGCTTCCGCCGGATGCAAGCGAAACAAAGCTGAATTTGGAATTATCGAATTTGATCCACGGTTCTGCCACACAGGTCGGCTTGTCGGTAGTAAAAGTGAAGCTCACGGTAACAGTATCTCCGACATGGACGGCAGATGACGAAACCCCTGTTTTTACCGACGCTGATGCGAACGAACATACGGAAAGCAAGCTTAAGGCTATCGCCGCGATCATTATCAACGAGAGTGTCTTTTGAAAATGTTTCATATATTAGTGTCTCCTTTATGCGATACCGAGTATAGATTTTTGACACGAAAGAAGGTCGATGGAATTTATGCTTCCGTCACGGTTGAAATCAGCAGAACGCAAAAAAGCTTCTCCGTTCAACAGCTTCATTTGTAATATGTGCTTCTGAGTATTCAAAAGGTCAAGTGAATTTACTTTGCCGTCTCCCGTTGAATCTCCGAAAACAACACTGTAATATGTCTGCACACATTCGCTTCCGCGGTAAATGCGCACAGCATCGCCGGTCTTCATTATATCGGAAGCGGACTTTTCCTTGCCGTCGGATGAATACGTTTTTACACTGCATCCGTCTGCCGACACTGCAAGCTTTGATACCGCGGTGTTTTCGGGAATATCTTCAAGCAATGTACCGTTTATTTTATACGATGTTTTGATGCCGATATCCGAAGGCGGCTCGGTCGGCGTGACCTCGCTGCCCGCGTTCGGATCCTTTATACGCTCGATAAATATACTGTATGTGCGCTTCGTTCCGTTTGTCGCCGTGACGGTGACATCTATTTCATTTGAACCGATATCCAGCCTGTAAACGCCTGCACCCGAGATCGTAGCTTCGGCATCGCTTGCAGTAGCATGCACTCCGATAAACTCGGCAGTCGTATAGGTTTCGTACTGATATGTATATCTGTCAAATGCGGTATTGAACGTAAGCGCCTCAACGTAGAGCTGTGTAAGCAGGTTGTTCGCGCTTCCCGTGCGCAAGGGCATCGGGTTCAGCTCGTCGGGCATATTGCCGTAGACGGGTATAAGGAAGTTGAGTGCGGTATCCTCGGCAGGTGATCCGGCTATCGCCTTGCGCAGTGTTGAGCATTCCGACACCGCCGCGGAAATATTAGTCATATACTGATGACCGTAAAAGCCGTTACCGCCGTCTACGACATCGTACTTTTGCAGATAAAGCGTGTTCTGTCCGACATTTATGTAGCTTTTTGCCAAAAACTCCGCGCCGCCGAGCAATGACTTATAAATGCTGTTCCAGCCCTTGTTCTTTGCGTAGATAGCACCGTTCATTATCGCGCTTCTGCCGTCGTGCGCGTATGCTCCGATATCAAAATGATTGTAATACCCTTCGTAGCCCTCTACCGTACCGTGTGCAAGTCTGTTTCCCGTACTCCCCTGCTCAAGCCGTATTCGCGCCGCGAGCAGATAGGGTGAAACGCCTGCCGCCTTTGATGCCTTGATGATAGCTTCGGCATAAGTCATGTCGTCTCCCGCCGGGGCATCATGCATGAATGTTCCCGCAAGCATCACATCGATCGTCGCGGCATCGACTGCGCTTCCGTCATCCGAAAGCGTCAGAAACTGATATACGTTGTCGTTGAAAAAATTACGCGGATCAAGATAATATGCTATAGCCTCTGTGCATGCCTGAACCCAGTTTCCGCTGTCAAAGGAATACCATGTATTTGTATTCCAATTGTACGCGCCCTTTTCGTAGGACATCCATGCTTTGGGGCTTTGAATGAGATTTCTGCCGATGACACACTCGTTTTTCATGAGCGTTTCCCATGATATATTTGTTATGAGCGCCGAGAATTTCCATGTCGGGTGAAGCTTGTGAAGCTCACGCAGACCCGCCTTATAGCTTTCCGGGAATGCCGCTATTTCTTCCTCGAACGCGCTTTCATCGCCCGGAGCTATCTCCTTGAATATGATGAAATCGGCCCGTGCATAGCCGGTATAGCCATTGGCGGATATCTTATACCATTTTTCGCCCGCACTGTTCTCCGCTATGCCTTCAACGAAAACCTTTGAATTTTTCGCAACGGTAGTGACTATCGAAAACTGTGTTCCCGCACCGCTTCGGATGTTCAGGTCGGCGGACTGTGTGTTGACAGTGCCTATGCCCGAAAGTGATTTTTCCTCATCAGCGCACACGTTTACCGCAAGCATCGCCGTTATCATAAGCACGATGCTTAGCGCAAGTGCCGTAATTTTTACTCTCATTTTCCAACTCCAAAATAATACCGAATAAATTCTATTCTGTATTTTCAAGAATAGTATAACATATCCACGAGGATTTTGCAATACTTTTGTAATATTTTGCAACAAAATGTATTTTACCGCGAAAACAGATACATTTTACCGCAAATTTGTACCGTGACTTAAAATGAGCAAAAAAATAAAACCACATCGCCGGTTTTCACCGTGACATGGTTTTTGAAAGGAAGGATAGAAAGTTAACAAATCAAACAGTGTACTTGAGACGGAAATAATCATAGAAATCGTTAAATTCCTTGACCTGACCGCCCTTGACCTTGCTGAGATACTCATGGACATCCATGTTCTCGTGCGATATTTCAAGCACACAACCGGCAATATTGGAGCAATGGTCGCTTATTCGCTCCATATCCGTAAGATAATCCGTAAGGATGAAGCCCAATTCTATAGTGCATTCCTGCCTGCGAAGACGGGCAATATGCTGTTTTTTCAGCTTATCGCAGAGGGAATCGACCACCTGTTCAAGCGGCTCGACCATAACCGCGCTGTTAAGATCGTTATCCTTGAACGACTTGAGAGCAAGCGAAAGTATCTCACGCACCGCACTTGAAAGCACATTCAGTTCGCGTTGAGCTTCGCCGGAGAATGCCATATTCTTATCTCTTATCTCTTCGGTGGAATCTATTATATTGACCGCATGATCGCTTATGCGTTCAAAATCGCTTATGACGTGGAGCAACTTGCTTGCCTCTGCACTGTCACTTTCCGACATATCCTGCCCGGAAAGCTTTACAAGGTACGAACCGAGCTTATCCTCATAAACATCGACCTTGCTTTCATCCTCACGGATGAGTGCCGCATGCTTATCACTGTACGAATTCATACAATCAAAGGCATTGTATATAGAATCGACTGCTATGTCCGCCATCGTATTGGCTACCTGACGGCAACGGTCTATTGCGACTGCGGGAACGCTCAGGAAACGTTCGTCAAGAAGCTGTTCCTCTTTATCCTTTTTATCGCGTACAAGAAATACGGCAAGCTTTTCAAGATACTTTGAGCATGGCATCAATATCGCCAATGCGACTAATTTGAAGCCCGTATGCACTATCGCTACGCCGACATAATCTGCCGCCATATTCATGAATGCAAAATCAAATATCGCATCAAACAGGTAGAACAGAGGCAGTATTATAACCGTTGCGAGAACGTTGAATGCAAGGTGTATCACCGCGGCGCGGCGAGCATTCTTGGACGCACCGACAGACGATATCATTGCAGTCACGCATGTGCCGATATTTTGTCCCATTACAACCGGAACTACGGTCGCATACTGCACGCTTCCCGTTGCGGTAAGTG
Source organism: Clostridia bacterium (assembly GCA_045601365.1). Classification (GTDB taxonomy): domain Bacteria; phylum Bacillota; class Clostridia; order Christensenellales; family QALW01; genus UMGS1322. The sequence goes on from JAZRZN010000068.1 coordinate 42,929, forward strand.
CCTGCAAAACTCCGACAGATGCACTTGATGACTGCAATACAGCCGTGAACACAGTACCGATCAGCAAACCGAGCAACGGATTACTGAACAGAGTGAGCATGCCGCGGAACTGCGGTACACTGCCGAGCGTTTCGACCGAATCAGACATCGTTTCCATGCCGAACATCAGTACGGCGAAACCGAGAAGTATCAATCCCGTATCCTTGCGCTTGGCTTTTTTCTGGAACATGTACAGAAACACACCGACAAGCGCGAGTATCGGAACAAAGAACGACGGCTTAAAAAGCTGAAGGAACCCGGTGCCGCGTATGCTTTGAAGCGACAGCATCCACGATGTGACGCTCGTGCCGAGGTTTGCGCCCATAATGACGCCTATCGACTGTCCCAACGTCATTATTCCCGAGTTTACGAATCCCACGACCATAACGGTCGTTGCGCTGGATGACTGCACTATAAGCGTAACAGCCAAGCCGAGCAAAAACCCGCGAATGGGATTCGATGTCATGCCGGAAAGTATTTTCTTGAGCTTGTTGCCCGCACGCTTTTCAAGCGCATTGCTCATGATGTTCATTCCGAACAAGAAGAGCGCGAGCCCGCCGATCATCGTTACAACATTAAAAATCGAAAATTCTTCCACTTTATACTCCTGTTCAAAGAAGGGGCAATAAGAAGTGCGATATGGTGATATCAATGTAAAAATTCCAACACAGTATTGATTATAGCAGTTATATGTTAAATTCAAACTCACAATACTGTTAAATGGAAGTTAAATATCATAGCATCGCTTTAGCTCACTCTTATACTGTCATGTTTCTTACATTCTTACACATGTACGAACTTTGTGTTTTTATATTTTTCGATGACCTCATCCGAAAATGAAAAATCGCTTATCACATAATCGACGTGCGAGGCATCAAACAGTATCATCGGCGTATCTATGTTTACCTTGTCGCTGTCAGCAAGATAGAATATGCTTTTTGAGTTTTCCGCCATTATGCTGTGCATGGTGTGATAGGTCTCATTTGAGCCTATTTTTCCGTCGTCATAGATGCCGCAGGTCGCAAAGAACATCTTATCTGCGCGATATCTTCGAACATTTTCGTTGGTTTCGAGCCCGCCGAGCATGCTCGGTATCTCGGTCACCGTCCCGCCGAGGCAGATACACTTTATATTGTATTCACTCAAAAACGACACAAGCGCCATATTATTTGTTATGACCGTAATATCCTTGCGTTCGGTTATGTACTGCCCGATGCACTGGGTCGTAGTCGATGCATCAATGAATACCGTATCACCGTCGCAGATATACTCTGCCGCCTTTTTTCCTATCCTGTTTTTCGCGGGCTTCATTTTGTGGTAGCGGAATATCAGCGGCACGCTTGTGCTTTCGACCAACTCCACTCCTCCGTAGTTACGCTTGACGAGCTTCTGCTTCTGTAACAGATTAAGATCGCGGTTTATCGTTGCGGTGCTGTAATGAAGCTCCTCGGTAAGATATTTTACCGTCACATATCCGTGCTTTTTCAGTATCCCGATAATGTCATCAAGTCTTGCTCTTTGGCTCATATCTATCACCCGGCATGAGAAAAAATGAGAATTTTTCATTATTTTGAACGTAGTTGCGAAAAAATGAAAAATTCAATATAATTATATCTGTAATTTCAAATGATGTCAACAGGAGAAGCCATGAAAGACCTTACGCACGGAAATATTTATAAAAACTTCATCTTATTTGCTTTTCCTATGGTTTTGTCCGGCTTGCTTTCGCAGATGTACAATACCGTCGATACGGTCATAGCGGGAAAATTCGTCGGCGATGCATCTCTTGCGGCGATAGGCGCGACATCACCTTTTATAACGTTTGTCTCATCGCTGTGCTGGGGATGCGGTGCAGGCTATTCGATCTACCTTGCCGAACGCTTTGGTGCAAAAGATTTCAGCGCAATAAAAAGAGATTTGTACAACGGTTATATCATATTGACCATCGTATTGATATTCGTAAGTGCGCTTGCCGTTATATTCAAGGATGCGATACTCGGATTCCTGAATGTTGACGAAGCTATCCGTACCGAGGCATCGCAGTATTTTGGTATATATATGAGCGGCTCTGCATTCATACTGCTCAATTACTGCGGTGTATACATACTTAACGCCTTCGGTTGCAGCTCGTTCCCGTTTTTGATGTCGGTCATCTCATCGGTGCTGAATATAGCGGGCAATATAATTTCGGTAACTGTATTCAAGCTCGGTGTTGCGGGCATAGCGTTTTCATCGGTATTTTCGGCGATAATCGTCGATATCTGCTATCTTCTCAAGATACGCGGATGCTTTGCGGAAATGGGTGTCCTCCACGAACACTATCCGCTTGAGCCGAAACGTTTCCTATCTCATGCACGGTATTGGTTCCCGAATACGCTTCAGCAGTCGATAATGTATGCCTCGGGAATGATGCTCTCGCCTATGGTGAATATACTCGGACGTGATGCTTCGGCAAGCTACACGGTATGCCTGCGCGTTTACGACCTTAATGCGCAGGTGTATCAGGGCAGTGCCAAGACCGTAAGCACCTATACCGCGCAGTGCGTCGGCGCACAAAAGCCCAAAAAGCTGAAAAAAGGCTTGCGAGTAGGTCTTTTGCAAAACATTCTGTTCCTGCTCCCGGTGCTTCTTCCCTGCGTTATATGTCCCAAACAGATATGCTATCTGTTCTTCCAATCCGGTTATACCGGCATCGGCATACAGTATTCGATAGTGTTCATGCGGTATTTCATGCCGATAATACTGTTCAACGTAGTGGCGAATCTTTTCCATGCCTTCTTCCGCGGCATGGCGATAATGCGTCCGCTGGTCATCGCAACGTTCATCGGCTCATTCGTAAGGATCGTTGCAGGCTTCATACTTCTTAAGATTTTCGGGATGTACGGCTTTTTCGGCGGATGGGTGCTTTCGTGGTTCGCCGATGCAATGTTCGGCTTCCTGTGCTACCGTCATTCTTCGTGGCGTGAACAGCTCAGTATGCGCTTGTATGACGGGGAACATTGACACACTGTCAAATATACGCATATAATATATCGGGAGTTGATTTTATGGATTGCCGTCAGCTTGATTCACGCATAGCGTGCATTTCACAGTATACGAACAGATATCCCTGCACATCGCTCATTCCGTCAGGCCGCAGCGAAGCGGTAAGTGAAGACCGCGGCGGATGCCCGTATTCTTTTATAAGTTTCCCGGGTTAATATAAACCGCTCCGCAGTGTTTATCCGGCACTGCGGAGCTTATTTTTTTCATTTTTCTGTTTTTTTCACTTTACGGTAAAAAAAATATAAACTCTCTTGCATAAAATCGGCATTTAGTGTATAATAAAACCGCAAACAATATTTCGGAGGTTTATTTTATGAAACTTATAATCGCTATTGTTCAGGATGAGGATGCGAGCCGCCTTGTCAGCGCTCTTATGAAAGATGGCTTCGGCGTTACAAAGCTTGCCACCACAGGAGGCTTCCTCCGTGCCGGCAACACCACGCTCATGGTCGGCGTCGATGACGAAAAGATCGATGCATGCCTTGCTATCATCGAAAAAATCGGCAAGAAACGCAAGCAGATAATAAATTCGAATATCGGAGCATTCGATGCTTCAATAAGCGCAGCAGGACACTCAAATATCGAAATAATGATCGGCGGCGCTACCGTATTCGTGCTTTCCGTAGACGAGTTCAAAAAGTATTAAATGAAGCTTACTCTGTCACGTCCTGAGTTTCTGCACGAACGTGATGCCATTCTGAACGGCATGGGCAGTCACGCTTACATCATAGAAGGCAGCGAAGGCATAGGCAAAATGTCATATGCCTTGGTTGTTTCATGCATTTATTTTTGCAAAAGTGAGCATAAGCCATGTCTTGAATGTGCCGGTTGCCGCAAAGTGCTTGACGGAATACATCCCGACGTGCATATCATCACTCCCGAGAAAAACATCCTCCGTGTCGATACCGTGCGTGAAATGCTTTCCACTGTGTATGAATCACCTTATGAGGGAACGGTAAAGATATACATAATAGACAGCTTTCACAAAGCGAATGATCAGGCTCAGAATGCACTGCTCAAAACACTCGAAGAGCCTCCGAGGTCGGTATCGTTCCTGTTGCTTACCGAAAATTCATACGCACTGCTCGACACAGTACGTTCACGCTGTAAAAAGATCCGTCTCGGCGGATTCACTGAGGCGCAGATACTCGATGAGCTTGGATCACGCTTCCCGGGCAACGAAAACAATGTATTTGTATCACATGCCGCAGGCGGCAACATAGGCAAAGCCATACAAATGATAAATGACAGCGAAGCATTGCGTTTTGCCCACATAGCCGAAAAGCTTACCGACGGTTCGCTCAGCGTGCCGGAAACAGCCGATATTCTTGAAAAAGAAAAGGACGGGCTTACGGATATGCTGTATGCGCTTGAGGATCGCATGTCCATTCTCTTCCGCAAAAACGGCAAAAGCGAGCTTACACGTCTCAAAGCAGTGCAGGACGCAATAGATTCAAAAAACAAAAATGTAAACAATGGGCTTATAACAGAAGAGCTGGCATATGCTCTTGTGAAAGGCGGAACCAAATGGCAAAGATAGTCGGTATACGATTCAGAAACAGCGGTAAAACATATTATTTTGATCCCGACGGAAAAAATATTTCCATCGGCACAGGTGTTATTGTCGAAACGGCGCAGGGTGTCGAATACGGCAACACAGCTGTCGCCACAAAAGATGTGCCGGACAGAGAAATAGTTGCACCGCTGAAAAAGATCATCCGTGTTGCTAACGAAGCGGATAAAAGGAAGCTTGATGAAAACAGACAAAAGGAGCTTCGTGCGCTTGACATCGCGGGACAAAAGGCCGAAGCACACAAGCTTGATATGAAATTCGTGCGGGTCGAATACACATTCGACTGTGCCAAGGCTGTATTCTATTTCACTTCGGACGGCCGTGTTGATTTCAGAGAACTCGTCAAAGAACTTGCATCGACCTTCCGCACAAGAATAGAGCTTCGTCAAATCGGTGTGCGTGATGAAACAAAGTTGCTCGGCGGACTCGGTCCGTGCGGTCAGCCTTGCTGTTGTTCACGCTTTTTAGGAGGTTTCCAGCCCGTATCAATAAAAATGGCAAAGGAGCAGGGGCTTTCACTTAATCCCACAAAAATAAGCGGACTTTGCGGCAGACTGATGTGCTGTCTCAAATACGAACAGCACCATTATGAATCAACTCACAAGAAAATGCCGCCCGTCGGTGCGGAAGTCAAAACGCCGGAAGGTGACGGCAGGATACAGGAAGTAAATGTATTAAAGGAAACCGTAAAAGTCACTGTTAAGAACGGCGATCAGATAGAAATGCACACATTTGATTATAACGATGTAAAAGTGATAAAAATGCCCAAACACAGTGCAGACAGCAACGATGACGATAACAATGAAGATTTGAAAGGACTTGAATAAAAATGAAAGCAATAATAGAAATGACTAACGGCGGCAAAATGACATTTGAGCTTGATGCCGATGCCGCACCGATAACCGTTGAGAACTTCAAGAAGCTCGCAAGGCAGGATTTTTACGAAAACGTGATATTCCATCGCGTTATAGCCGGTTTCATGATACAGGGCGGCGATCCTACAGGCACAGGTACAGGCGGGCCCGGTTACACCATCAAGGGTGAATTTGCCGCAAACGGTGTGAACAATCCCATAAAGCATGTACGCGGTGTCATCTCCATGGCGCGTGCGATGGATCCGAATTCGGCAGGCTCGCAGTTTTTCATCATGCACGCCGACGCTCCGCATCTTGACGGGCAGTACGCCGCATTCGGTATGATGACCGACGGTTTTGAGGTGCTTGACGAGATCGCAAATACGCCGTGCGACTTCCGGGACCGTCCGTATGAGGATCATGTCATAAAAAAAGTCACGGTCGAAGAATAATAAAAATCGACGGATGCAATGTTTTGTTAATGTTGCATCCGTTTTTCATTTTATCTGTTAAGTTTTTGATACAGGCGGTTTGAGAAAAAGCATTTCCATGCTTTTTCTGCCGACCACTGCGATCTTGGGTTCAGCAGACATTACTTATCGCGGTAAAATTCCGATCTCCGATGCCGAATATCCGTGATCCAATCGGCGGATATTCACAGCGCATCGGCATCAATATCGCGAAATCCGTTTATTCTTACAATACGTTCACCGCAGATATCTCTGTTATATTCCGTATCAATGCAAACCACGCGCGAATATTCGCTTATTCTGCGTATATTATTCGCAGTATCTTCAAACATCCACGCTATATCGAGCTTACGGCAGTATTCAAGCTTCTCTTCTGCGGCGGTATCGACATTGCAAAAAAATATCCCGTCATATTCTATTCCGTTACGCCTGAGCCATGTTTTCAGCATAGTGCGAAATATTTTTCCGAAAACATTGCGTTTTGTGCAAAACACTCTGCTTGTCAATATATAAACCGCGTTACCGTTTTCTTTTAACTTTCCGATAAATTCTGCCGCATGCTCACGGGGTTTTTCAAATATCCCGTATCGCCATATGTTTTTTATCCAAAATGATTTTCGTTCTTTTTCCGTACATCCGAACATATCCTTTATATCATAGCAATTGCTCTTTACAGCCTTATGCCCGAATGTCCGTTCGCCGTATTTCAACTGAAATTTATGGATATCAGTCAAAACACCGTCAACATCAAAGCCGATATTCACCCGTTCCTCTCCGTTTCCGCCAAATACGAATTATCCGTAATCAGTATACCATAATCATATTTTTATGGCAATCAATAAAATTTATGTGTTTTTCAAATTCGGTATTTGACATTATAAGCTGATTCAGTGTATAATATACACAGTATTCTGTAAATGAGGTATTTTGATGAGAAAACTTAGGATATTTGCTTTTATTACGGCATTGGTTCTTGCCGTTACCGTATTTTCGTTTTCCGTAGGCGCTGCAAGCCTTTCGCCGAGTGAATTCACGGTAAGCGGAGCTTCCTTCAACGGTAATGTCGCAACTGCCGAGAATATTTCTTCAGGCACGATACGCCTTGAAAAGAACATAGCTTCCATTGCGCGTTCCCTGCTCGGGACCGCAGGTGGCGTGCTTGATATCTCACTTTCTGTCGATCCTACATACAAGCAGGACGAAGGAGGCAATGTATCGTATACTATCGCTCTTGACAACAACGGCTCATCCGGCGAATTTACGCTTACAGAGGACGATATGTCACGTTCGGGACTTTCACTTGTCATCACCGTTACAAATGTTGATGCTTCAAAACTTGAAAGCCTCCGCGTAAGCAACATTTCGATCACCGGCACGCCGAACGCTACGCCAACGCCGTCGCCGAGCCCTTCTCCGACACCTGAAGACGAAGATCCGTCACCTTCCGCCTCAGCTTCGGCTTCACCGTCTGCCTCTGCCGGTACGGCAAACAGCCCGACTCCGACAGCCACCTCAAAGCCAAATTCAGGCTCAAAAACCGAGCCGACTAATGATACATACAATGACCGCAACAAAGTGACCAATCCCCCGCCCACGATCGTAGGCGATGTCGATATTTCCGATATCGACCTTGCCACTCCCGTTCCCGAGCCGGCAACACCTACGCCGGATGCATCGTTTTCCGACAAGGTCTCAAACGATCCGGCATTGGGGCTTATAATACTCTTCGCTGTACTTCTGCTTTTGCTTGCGGCTGATATAGTTGCCATAATATGGCGCAAAAAGCTCGGTTTCAGCGGACTGATAAACGGCGGTGTTGCCCGCAGACGTGTCCGTGACGATCTCGTTGATATCCCCGATCCGACTGACGCTCCGATCGAAGATACGACCTCTGCCGAAGAAGGCACCGACGCACCCGACAGCAACGAATAACATAAGGTAATCTCTAATAAATGAGGTGGTGCAGATGCGGATGAATTCCGTGCAAGAAGCAACGCAAAATTCACCGCAGATGCTGCCGCCGAATTATTGGAGATCACCATAATAGTGCCGCAGTAAAATGCGGCACTTTTTTACCTCGTTTACGATTTTATAAAACAGTCTTTTATCAAGTAAGGTGATCCGATGAAATTTTTTGATTCCGTACCGTTTATCCGCTTCGCGCAAACCGTTCCAATGCGTACCGGCAGATCGCTTTCGAGCCACGACAACCGCCTGTTCTGCTGTACGGAAGGAATCGGCACCGTAACGGTCAACGGTACGCTGTACTCCTTCGGTGCGGGAACGGTCATGCTTTGGCAAGCCGGTTACGAATACCGTTTTGATTCATGTGAGCCGCTGAAAATGATATCCGTAAATTTTGATTACACCGGTGAACGTTCCGATATCCGCGAGCCGTTGCCGATGATAGACGTGCTTAACGATCCTTACCGTCCCACGCCTATCGTTTTTGATGATTGTCCGTTATTGAACGTGCCATTCATAACCGTCTGTCCCCCGGTCGCACATGAGCTTATTGATAAACTGATACAGGAATTTTCCTCAAGAAAGCTTTACTACGCCGAACGTGCCTCCGCTTTGCTCAAGGAATGCATTATCGAATTATTGCGCGGAAACGCTATCGACAAACGCGGAACGGATGCCATCAAAACGGTCGTTTCCTACATTCATACGCATTTTGCCGAAAACATTGATAATACCTGCCTTGCTTCACTCGTCGGATATCATCCGTATTATCTCAACAAGCTGTTCGTCGCTGCCAACGGAGTAACGCTTCACCGATATGTCATCAACTACCGTCTTTCCGTTGCGGAACAGCTCCTTCTGACATCGAATGATACAGTGAGCGAAATAGCCGCACGCACAGGCTTCGCAAGCGTGCTTAATTTTGCAACCGATTTCAAGAAAAAAAACAGGATATCGCCGTCGGAATTCCGCAAGCGTATCATAGGTGAAATATGAAAAAGCCCGATTTCAACATAATCGCTCACATTTACAACGGATTCAATGAAAAATTCGGCATACCGCGCCAGAGCGGCATACTTGACGAGATCGAATCGACAATAATATTCGAAAAAGAATTTGCCGACAGGAATGCACTGCGCGGTATCGAAGAATTTTCGCATTTGTGGCTATTGTGGAATTTTTCAGAGACAGATGACGGGCAATGGCATCCGACCGTGCGTCCGCCGCGTCTCGGCGGGAACACCCGCAAAGGAGTTTTTGCCACACGCTCTCCGTTTCGTCCCAACGCGATAGGTCTTTCGTCCGTGCGCTTAAAGGAAATAAAGGAAACAAAAAAACACGGCACTGTGCTTACGGTGACCGGCGCTGACATTTGTTCCGGCACTCCGATAATAGACATCAAACCGTATATCGCCTACACCGATTCCCATCCCGATGCCGTAAGCGGCTTTGCCGATGAATTTGTCGGCTATTCACTTAACGTCCACGATGATAGCGGCATGCTCGATGCTCTTAACGCCTCCGATAAACGCATAATAGTAAAAATGCTTGAGCATGATCCGCGTCCCGCATACAGCAACGACGAAACGAGAATATATATGATGTCTTTTTCGTCTTACGAAGTAGGGTTTACGGTAGCCGGAACAGAACTGTTTGTTAAAAGCATAACGTCCCGCTGAATGCAGTAAAAAAACGAAACGGCTAATCTTTACAAGGCAAACAGTCATGCTTGGCATCATGTGTGTAAGGTGATATAGTATTATTGATAAAAACCGACATCTGTCGCATAACGGAGGTATTTTTATAAAAACATTCAAATGCAAGATTTGCGGCGAAATATTCACCGTAGCCGCAGGCGAAACACCTGTTTGCCCGCGTTGCAAAAAAATCCGGTGATTCGCTTGAGGAGCTTAAGAACAAATATGCCGGCACTCAGACCGAAAAAAATTCGGAAGCCGCATTTACAGGCGAATCACAGGCGAGAAACAAATATACTTATTTCGCTTCAACTGCAAAAAAGAGAGCTATGAGCAGATATCCGCGCTATTCTTAAAAACCGCGGACAATGAAAAAGAGCATGCAAAAATGTGGTTCAAGGAGCTTGCAGGCATCGGCAGTACCGCCGAAAATCTCGGTGCCGCCGACGACGGCGAAAACTTCGAATTGACGGATATGTAAGAGGGCTTTGCCAAGACTGCCGAAGCCGAGGGATTTACCGAGCTTGCGGCAAAATTCCGTGCTGTAGCGGCAATAGAAAAGCACCATGAGGAAAGATACCGCGCATTTCTCAAAAATGTTGGGACCGCTGCTGTTTTCGAAAAGAGCGAAGTCAAGGTATGGGAATGCAGAAACTGCGGTCATATAACGGTCGACACAAAGGCTCCCGAAATATGTCCCGTTTGCGCCCATCCGCAAGCTTACTTTGAAGTAACCGCCGAAAACTACTGATCCGTTAAAATATGATCCAAGCGGTACAAATATGTGTACCGCTCAGAAGCTCTTCAGTGTATATTCTTCACAGAACGTAAGCATAGCATTCCCCACCGAATCATTTTTTCGGCAGGGGCATTTTTTACCTGCTCACTTTACCCGTTCGCCTGTCTTCGCATTTATATAAATCACCCACATTCCATTATCGTGCGGCGCAGATACATCTTTCGGTATCCACTGACTGTAGCCTTCAAGCTTTTCGGGCGGATTTTCATTCCACGGATAATCAAAGCCGTAGCAAAGGTACATAGGATCTCCGTTTTCATCAAAAATCACGCCGAACACATAGTCCTCAAGCTGTACCCACTTGGAATCAGGTATCAGCGCATTCATATATTCAAGGGACGGATTATCCGCGAGCAACTTTTCGTAATCGTTTTTATTGCAATCCCAAAAACATTCGGGAGGATCGCTCATCACATCTTCATCAAGCTGCACCGTGATCGGCTCATCTGATGCATCTTGCATCATCGGACGCGGCGCAGTATCGGCATCTTCGCCGAATCCTTCTGCTTTCTCATATTTATGTTCATCTGCTCCGCTAAGCATATCTTCGTTTTCTTCGGTAATATCAAGATTCTTAACTGTATAGCGTTGCGCAATACGATCGCATAGTATTTGCCTGCTTCCCGAGTACAGGATCGGATACGCCTCATTATCGCGCACAAGAAATATACCGCAATCAAGCGGCTTTTGCGTAACGGGCGAAGCCAATCTCACATGCGTCTTTTCAAATTCGCCGTCGGCATTTGTCAGCACCCATATAAAATTTCCGGTAAGCTTACACGAAAAAGCCACCGTCATATTCCTGTATCCGTCCTCAAACTTAAAAAAGCCTTCATCGCCCGCTTCATTTTTCAGCACTGTCAAAGAATCAGTCATTTTCAACACCTCAGTAAACGGTATGCCTGTCTCCGTGCAAATATGCTAAAGTAAGATAATAAAAAAACATTGACAAATGCCCGTAATTGCTATTATAATAATGTCTTGAAATACACCAATTCGGCGGCGGTGTCTTTCTTGTTTTTGCCGTAGCCGCGCGGCACGGTGGCTAAATGAAAACCGATCTTGTAAAGGATATTTACGCATCCGCATCCGAAGGGCATGTGACCGTAGCGGGCTGGGTGCGCACCATAAGAGCATCAAAGGATTTCGGTTTTATCGAGCTTAACGACGGTACTACGCAAAAAAACATCCAAGTTGTATTTGACCGCAAGCTTGATAATTTCGATACAGTCGAAAAACAAAACGTTTCGGCATGCCTGATAATCGAAGGTGACGTTGTACTTACTCCCGACGCACGTCAACCGCTTGAAATACATGCAACAGCCATTACCGTTCACGGCGAAAGCACGCCGGACTTCCCAATACAAAAAAAGAAACATTCTTTTGAATATCTCCGTTCGGTAGCGCATCTGCGCCCGAGAACGAATACATTTACAGCAGTATTCCGCGTGCGCAGTGTGCTGACATACGCCGTGCATCAGTTTTTGCAGGATAACGGTTTCGTATACATCGCCACTCCCTGCATAACGTCAAGTGACTGCGAGGGCGCGGGCGAGGTATTCAGGATCTCGACAATGGACGTTGCCGAGCCTCCTCGCACCGATGACGGCAAGATCGACTGGTCAAAAGACTTTTTCGGCAAGCAGACCTTCATGACGGTAAGCGGACAGCTCAACGTAGAGCCGTTCTGCTGGGGTTTCAGGAAAGTCTACACCTTCGGTCCGTGCTTCCGCGCCGAAAACAGCAATACGCCGCGTCACGCCGCCGAATTCTGGCAGGTAGAGCCGGAAATGGCGTTCGCCGACCTCAACGACCTTATGGATACCATTGAAGCACTTTCAAAATATATCATCAAGTATGTGCTTGAGCATTGCCCCGATGAATTGGAATTTTTCGACAAGTTCATGGAAAAGGGACTTATCGAAAAGCTCAATCACACGGTCAACAGCGATTTCGCGCGCATACCGTACCGTGAAGCGCTCAAGATACTCAACGAGAGCGGTGTCAAGTTCGATATTCCCGCCGAATGGGGAACGGGTATCCAGACCGAACATGAAAAATATCTTGCCGATGAAGTATTCAAGCGTCCCGTATTCGTTACAGATTATCCCAAGGAATGCAAGAGCTTCTACATGCGTCTGAATGACGACAATGAGACCGTTGCCGCAACTGACCTTCTCTTCCCCGGTCTCGGCGAAATAGTCGGATCATCTCAGCGTGAGGAGCGTTACGATGTCCTCATGAAGCGTATAGACGAGCTTGGGCTTGACCCCAAGGATTACGCTTGGTATCTTGACCTGCGCAGATACGGTTCATGCCAGCACTCCGGCTTCGGAATGGGCATTGAGCGCATGATGCGCTACGTTACAGGCATGGAAAATATCCGTGACGTTATCCCCTATCCCAGAACACCGAATTCGGCAGAATTCTGATCTGCACGATGTTCAAAAGACCTCCCGACGCTATCCGTCAGGAGGTCTTTTATATTTTGTAAAATTTTAATAAATGTCTGCTGAATAATTCAATGAATGCTGTAGCCAAAATCGTAAGATTTTGGCTTAGGGGTTGTTAAAAAAGTCCCTTTTTATACTGTGCGACACCATAATGAACTGTCTTGACCGTTCCGCAAGTGCGAAGCGGGTGGCAGGAAAGTACAGTATGTTTTATATCTTTATATATCGTGTCATTGCGAGCATCCGCAGGATGCGTGGCGATCCATGAATAACGAAACAGAGACGATTGCTTTTTCAGCTTTCGTCTCTGCACTGTTCTCGGGACTTTTTTAACAGCCCCTGATCGGTTAAATATTTTTAGTCAAATCTTGTAATGATACTTCTAAAATATCTTTTAATGCTTCCTTGCTTTCAACAGGCGTCATACCTTCACCCAACTCTTTTATTACGGTTTTAAGAAGCGTGATCCGTTCGGAATCGTATTTCGGTTTAGGCATTAAATCTTCATACATTTTTTCGTAAAGTGCAATCAACTTTTGGTTTGTTTTTTCCCTTGCTTCAACGATTTGTGAAATTGCTATTGCCTGACCTTGTGTTCCGATATCGCCGGGACCTTTTGATTCCATAAAAGTAAGCTTTTGAAGAGCATCATTCAGATATTCTTGATTTTTAGCAATTGCCTCAATTTGTTCCAATATGTAATTTATTGTAACCTTTTTCTTTCCTTTCGGTTGTTCATCACCCGATGGTATATTCATCTCAGTATTGCCGTTCTTATCATTTGACATAGTTTTGTCCTCCATTATTTCCGGCGGACACGCAAGGCATATTGTGTTTTCATTTATGAAGCGTGCCCTGCCGTTTTTTACAAGACCTTTTGCCCGTTTGGGGTAGGTCGCTTCGTATATGTTCCCTTGCTCATCTACAACTTTTATGTTTTTTTCGATGGGTGGCATCCCCCTTGTAAATGATATTATTCATGAAATCCTGTTTTTTGTGAGGGGTGGCGTCCCCGATTTCAAACTGACTATATTTATGTGTCTGACATTAACTTCCGTTTATACCGTTCTTTTCCTGTTTGTTAATTTCCGCCGGTAACCGAAAATGTCACCCAACATATTATAATGCCGAGCGCAAATCCGAATACCGCAAGAAGTATCATCCACGGCAATATATTTTTATTCATTGTCATACCTCAAGCACGCGGATAGCCGAAAGCATATCAAGCTGTTTTTGCTTTTCAAAATGCCGTGCATTCAATTCTTTTTCGGTAAATGCGGCAACGGTTTTTCCGTCATTATATACTATATCGGCATCAGGATATACATTCAGCAAGTCGTCAGCAGTACCCGAAGTACGGATAAACCATGTGCATTCAAGTTCTTCCTGCTTAAGCACAGCGCCGGGAAGCTCGTCCTGCCAGCCCCAGCCCTTAAGATATTCGTTATGCTTTGCCGCATCTATCATATCCGCTACGACCGCGCTTGCCGTCGGAAGCTTTCCCGCGCCGCGCCCCGAAAGGAACACATCGCCTACGGCGTTGCCTTTTATAAGCACTCCGTTGAACACGTCCTTTACCTGCGACAGCATGCAATAATGCGGTACAAGTGCAGGCGAAACCATCACCTTGAGCTTGCCGTTTTCGTTTTTCGCCTGACCGACGAGCTTTATCGCAAAACCGTTCTCATCGGCAAGTGCGACATCCTCAAGCGTTATGCGGCTTATTCCCTCTGCGTAAACATCCTTGGGATAAACGTGATTGCCGAACGCAAGCGATGAAAGGATACACATTTTTCTGCAAGCGTCTATCCCCTCCACGTCCGCTGTCGGGTCGGCTTCAGCGTATCCGAGCCGCTGGGCATCCTTAAGTGCATCTTCGAATTTGACATTTTCCTCTATCATCTGTGTCAGAATATAATTTGTAGTACCGTTGAGTATGCCGTAGAACTCGGTTATCTCATTTGCCGCCATACAGCGGTGCATCGGACGTATCAGCGGTATTCCGCCGCCAACCGATGCTTCAAAAAAATAATTTACGTTATGCTCTTTTGCGAGTTGCAGCAGCTCGTAACCCTTTTGTGCAACAAGCTCCTTGTTGCTCGTTACGACGCTCTTGCCTGCCTTGAGTGCGCGAACGGTGTAATCGTATGCAAATGTAGCACCTCCGATCACCTCCGCAACGACCTTTATGTCGGGATCATTTTCTATAATATCAAAGCTTTTGACAAATTTATCCTTATACGGGCTGTCGGGGAAATCTCTTATATCGAGAATATACTTGATGTTAAGCTCCTGTTCAAGCTTTGCCGAAATATGTTTTTTATTCATTTCCGCAAGCTCTACAACACCGCTTCCTACCGTTCCGAAGCCCAATACTGCCGCATTTATCATATTTTTCTCCTTTTTTCGCATGATGATAATAAATGTTTATACTATTATACCTCATTTTTGCAACATTCGCAATAGTATTTTTGAATTGTGCTAAGAAAAGAAAATAAATTTTTACTGTTGAGATTAAATAAATGTTGACATCTTATTAACATGTGGGGTATAATATGAGACGGTAAATAATTAAATAAAGAAAGGATGAAAACAATGAAGAAAATTATTACCGCAATACTTACAGTTGTTCTTGCATTGTCGCTTATGAGCGTTTGCGTAGGCGCCGAAGGCGAAGCTAAGAACTACATCTCCGGCACATGGGACACCGGCGGACTCGGTGCAGGCAAGGTAACAAGCAAGGATGCATTCTCGTGCGTTACCGAAGACGTAAAACAGCCTTGGCACTCGCCTGCCATCAACATTTTCCCCGCTGTTAAAGAAGCCCTTGGTGACGAAGACGAAGTAGAGATCCTCTTTACTTTTGAAGCTAAGGTTACATGGGTTTCCGCCGATTATGAAGGCGAAGAGCTTTCGATCCGTCCGCTTCTCCGTGGCGGCAAGAGCGGTGACGAGGATTACAACGATAATCTTCAGACCTACTGCGATGACAATGAGATTTCCAACAAGCTGTTCTCAAATTCAGCCGGAAACGTTATGTGTTCATCTCTCGGCGGCTCGATTTCAATAACCGACGGCGAGTGGACACTCTTTGAGTCCGAACCCGTTGTATTCGAAAAGGGTCTCGTTGCCGCAGGTACCGAGTTCTTCAACGATGCATGGAGGCTTTGCTTCGATAACATGAAGGTTTCGACCGACGATTTCTCAAACATCGCTTCTATTGATATTCAGAAGGCAGGCGTTTATGTTGCCGAAGAATATTATGAGGCAAATGCAACACCTACTCCCGAACCCACTCCCACTCCCTCGCCCACACCCGAAGCTACACCTACACCCGATGCTACAGCTACTCCCACCGCAGGTGCTAAGACCACCGCAAGTGCGGGTGCTGACGCTACCGCAGGTGCGGATGCCGAAGACGGCGGAAGCAACACCGGTCTTATCATCGGTATCATCGCTGCTGTTGTTGTAGTTGCCGTAGGCGCTGCCGTTGCAGTTGTTGTTATCAAGAAGAAAAAAGGCTGATAGCCGATAGAAATTGATACGGGGACTTCGGTCTCCGTATTTTTTTGTCAAAAAAAATAACACGATATATAAAGATATAAAGCATACGGCAATTTCCTGCGATCTGTTTTATGTTTGCGGAACGCCGGGGACGGCGTTCCCTACGAATAAGACAAACTGTGTGTCATATGCCGTAAACGCGGCATCCTTGACGCACCGCTTGCGATGTTTATTGCAGGAATACACATTTTATCATGTCGCGT
>JAZRZN010000069.1:0-3368 GCA_045601365.1 Clostridia bacterium
TAGGGCATTTATCTCGTCAATCAGGCTATTTTTCAGCGTAGCGAAGTTCTTGTTTCTTTCTGCAATACAGCTTCCTCCAAATGGATGACCATTACACTTTTCGCACCCACCGCACTGCGCTGCTTTGCTGCAATCTTTGCAGCAATTCATACCACAATATGTCATACGATTTCCTCCACAAATTCTGATTTATCGAGTTCATTATACCATATTTTCACGATTTTTTCAATGGGTTTTGACGCAAAATGTCCTCGGCTTCCGACCGCTTCCCCTTCGAGTCCACGAGGACGCAAAAAAAGAGCGACCAAAAGGTACATTTTCAAGGTAAGTACGACCAAAAGGTACATCTCGGCAAACCGGGATTTGTTGATGTCATACTTTTGTTCTTTATTTAACTATACGGTATTGGAACACACACGGTTTCTGGCCGTCGGTATCGTGCGGTGACGATACTATGCTGCAAAGTTCCAGCTTCACATCAAGCATGATCTCATAGCGAAATCTGAAATGTCCGCCGCAGCAATAGCAATACTCACGAGGAATGTTATAATCACGTTTTACTTTGCTGATCGTTGGGCAAACGCACTCAAACTTTTCGCCGATACGGAACGACACCGCGTGAACGATCAGGTCACCGTTTTCGTCCAGCTCTGCCGAGCCCATGTTCAGATATGGACGTGAACTGATCACCTTCAGCTTTTCTTCGATGGTCTTGTCCGCATGGATGCGGGCAAATTCCTTCGACGCTTTCAGTCGTGTGCCACTCTTGCAGCAGGCGTTGGCTTCGATGATCTCCTGCACGCGCTCTTTCGGCAGTCTCTCGTTCATCACGTCGAGCGCCTGCTTCATGTACGCGGATTTGAATTTCTTGTTCGTTTTGGATACGACGTTCTCATACCCTTTATTGATCTCGCGCACGGTCGATTCATCTACTGCAAATTGGGCAAGCGTTTCTCTGAATTTTTCCGGTGACGGCATATGACTAAACTCCTTTGCAAATTCTGATTTTTTGAGTTCATTATATCATAAATGCTTTCAAACTTCAATACTAAAAATAAAATGATTTTCGCCCCGGCGAAAAGCTACCTTACTTTTTCACTAGTCACTATTACTTCTTACTTCCCAAAAAACTCCCGAATGCGCCGTATTAGTGGAGAGTGAAGAAGTAATAAGTAAAACTCCCGACTGCTTGCGCATTCGGGGGTTTTTGAGTATAGGCTCCCTAAAAGATATTTCCGTTTTATCCCGGCAAACCGGAATTTATCGCTTTAAAACCATCCTTATTTCAGTAGCAGAAATATTGGCATTTGTCATCTCTGTGCCATCCGGCAAAAATCCACACTTTTCATAAAAGCGAATAGCTCTTCTATTTTCTCTCAACACCCATAGACGCACTTGTGAGAAGTGTTTAATTTGTTCCAATCCTGCATCCATTAGTTTACGACCAATGTCTTTTCCGTAGTATTCAGCCAAAACATACAGGGCGAATATCTCACCAACATCGGGTGCCTCTTCACCTCTATCGCCATAGCACACGAAGCCAATTACATTGCCGTTTTCTTCTGCAACGATAGTATTTTCAGGCCAGCTATATGCCATTTTTTCGCACTTTTCTAATGTCAGTCGGTCAAGATATTCCCGGTTTACAATTCCCGAGTAGGCTTCATGCCACGACTTCCAATGGACATAGGCTTTCCCCTTTATTTCTTCGTCCGTCTCCATCTTTTTTAGAGTGATCCCCATATTGTTGTTCCTCAACAAATTCCGATTTGTCAACATTCACTGTCCGACGATTTTGGCTCCGGTGTCATCTGCACTCCGGGACGGGATATACGGGACTTGTGTGATCAATAAATATCTGCTCATCGGTCATCGCAAAATACTTTGGCTTTTTGCCGGAGTTTATCAGCGAAAGATCAAAGGTCAGGTCGTAATGCCTCGGCTTTCCGGCAAGATATACGATGTTCCACGCGTGGCGAAGCCCGTCGGGATTTGCGTCGCCTATCACAATAACGGACTCAACTCCGAGACGATCAAGGAACACCTTGAACGTCTTTGCGATACCCTCGCATACCCCGATGCCGTGGGACAGAACGCCGTATATCTCGTGAGAATAATTCCTTTTCAGCTTTTCGTATGTAACGTTTTTAAGGATCCATTCCCTTGCAAAGCGCACCGAGGCGTAGCTGTCAAACAAAGCTGCCGGAGACAGTATCCTTTCAATGCGTCTGTCGAGCGATCCCGCCATTTCCGCCGTCTGCTTCTTCCCGAACGGATATTCGGGGATGCAGGTGTAATATCCGTCCCCCGTCATTCGGTAACCCGGGTATGACGCAAAGAATATCTCCGGGTGGTCGAGCTTATACATCTCAAAAATTGACGTGATCCGGCTGATCTCCATAGCAGGTATATTTATTTCCTTTTCCATCAGCGGTATTGCAAGCTCCAAAGCCCTATACAGCTTCTGCTCGTCTCCCGCGAGATTTCTTCCGTAATATCCGAATGCTTCCATAATATTTCCGTCTAAGATTTTATACGGTCAAGCTGACCTCTCCGACGCGCAAAACGTCCTTTTTGCCGTTCATATATCTGACCTCAAGCCCGAAATCGTCGGTCAGCCCGAGCACTTCGGCTTGCTTTGTTTCTCCGTTCGCAGTCACGCCGACGGTTTTGCCGCACAAAAACATACGCTTACGGTATCCGTCAAGGTGTGCTGTGCTGTCAAGACGTGTATAATAACCGTAAAACGACGCAATTACCGCGGCGATAATACGGTTTTTGCGCTCGCTTTCCGCGTGTTCAAACAAATATCCGGCTTTGCCGCGAATACTCTGCTCAAACCCGTTTACCGGCTTATACAGGTTGATGCCGATACCGAGGACGGAATATTCCGCGGTTTCACCCGAAAATTTCGTTTCAGTCAGTATTCCGCAAACCTTTTTGCCGTCAAGATATACATCGTTCACCCACTTTATCGTCGGTTTCAAGTCCGAAACGCTCTCAATTGCTTCGCATACCGCGACTGCCGCCGCGGTGGTTATGTTTCGGAGCTTCTCCGCCTCAGTGTCTGGACGAAGTATCACGCTTATGGATATTCCGGACCCGTCGGGAGAAAAATACTGTCTCCCGAGCCGTCCGTATCCGTTTGTCTGACCGTCCGCCGTGACAACCGTCCATTCGCGCGCACCGTCCTCTGCGAGCCGTTTTGCGACGATATTCGTTGAATCGACCGTGCCGTATTTTTTGATTTCAAGCGGTATTCCCGCACATCCCGGATATTTTTTTATCCTGTCGGCTGAAATTTCATCAAACCCTGCGACAACCTCAAACGTGCTTTTTTTCATCATTTTCCTTACTTATTTCACTTG
>JAZRZN010000070.1:0-1319 GCA_045601365.1 Clostridia bacterium
TTTATCCAAACAAAAAAGATACCGGACACAATAAAGCAATCGCTAAAACGGCGTATAGTGACGGCTGATTTAATCCTGCGTTAAATCAGCCGTTCCTTTATTTATTCAACAGCTTCTTATAACTTGCATCCATTCCGATCGCACCGAGCGGGGCGGTGATCAAGATCGAAAGAACCGCAACCGAAAGGACAATGTTTCCGCAAGGAAGACCGAGTGACAGCGGCACAGAGCCAATCGCCGCCTGAACGGTTGCTTTGGGCAGATACGCAATCACGCAATACAGTTTTTCTTTTCCGTTTAGTTTAGTCCCGACAAGGCACAAAAGGACACCGACCGAACGGAAGATGAGGGCAATGAATATCATCAGTACTGCTGCAAGTCCGGCTTGCAGGGTGTACCGGATACCCACCGCCGCACCGACAAGCACAAACAAAATCACCTCTGCGGCGAGCCAGAGCCGCCCGTACTTTGCGGATAAATCGGCAGACACTTCTTTCCGGCAACGCATTTGAATAACGCAAGCCATACTCATCACGGCAAGAAGTCCCGAAACCGAAACGATGCCTTCAAGCCAAGTTTCGACCGACATCAAAAGAAACGCCGAGCCGAGGACAAGGATCGTTTTCAGACTTTGGCGTATCGGATTTCCTTTTTTGTGTGCAAATTCAAAAAGGAATGAAAGTACAATGCCGAGCAAGAATCCGGCGAGGATGCCGAGAACGATGGACACGGGGATGTTCACAAAGTCCATTGCTTTTGCCGTCTCTCCCTGCGCCATCCCGACAAAGGCGGAAAACAGCACGATGACGAAAACATCGTCCAGCGATGCGCCGGCGAGGATGAGCTGCGGTATTTGCTTGTCCGTGCCGTAGCCGTCTTCCATAAGCTGTACCATTCGGGGTACTACAACAGCAGGAGATACCGCACCGAGTACAGCTCCCATAATCGCCGCTTCAAGCACCGTGATATGAAGAAGCGGCGGAGCGAGCAGGACAAACGCACCGATTTCAAAAAGTGCCGGCAGGAATGACATCAGTATCGCCGGTCTTCCGACTTTTTTGAGGTCGGAAATGTTCAGTGACAGTCCGGCTTTGATGAGAATGATGATGAGAGCGATCTGCCGAAGCTCCGACGAAATACCGAGTATTTTCGGATCGAGAAAATCAAGCACGAATGGACCTATCACGATGCCCGTGACAAGCATACCGATGATGCGGGGCAGTTTGATTTTGCGGCAGATAAATGCCATGGCAAGCCCGACAAGAAAAATGAGTGAAAGTGATGTCAGCATAATTGCCTCCCGAATATGCAAAAAAGCC
>JAZRZN010000071.1:0-28714 GCA_045601365.1 Clostridia bacterium
CATTGCTATTATAATGGAGGTTTCTTCTTTTTTCAAACCTTTTGGGCTTGCTTTTAGCTCGCCCTTTCTTTTGTCGCTCCGCTCGTTTTTCTTCCCCCGGTAGAACCGGGGGTTTTTCTCCACACCTAAAGGCACCAAAAAATTCGCTCGGCGTGAACGTTGCCGAGCGAATTTTTTCAATTGCACCGTTTTGCGAGATATGTCATTACAGTTTGTATCAGCCCTTTTTGCAAACAGATCAGATTTCTATCGTCACAAATTCGGGATGCTTTGAAATAAGTGTTGCAAGCACATTCGACGGTATATCGCATTTGGTTTTGAACGAGATCGTGTATTCAAGCTTTCCCGATTCAAGTTTCTTTACTTTGCTGTTTTGTATCGTTACACTGTAAGCGGCAAGCTCGGTGCGTACTGTTTCATCCGCATCAAATGCGCTGTCGGCAACTATGACTATTTCTCCGACGAAGCTGGCATCATATCCCGTAAGTATTTTATGCAAAAGAAGCTGAAGCAACATAAGCAGTATCGCCGCAAAGATGCCTATAAGATACAGCCCGGCACCGAGTGCCATGCCTATGCCGCAGGTAGCCCACATGCCGGCGGCGGTGGTAAGCCCCTGCACGTTCGTCTGCCTTACCAGAATAACGCCCGCTCCGAGAAACGGTATGCCGGTAACGATATTTGCCGCGATTCGCGAAGCATCAAGGCTCGGTCCGATACCGAGAACATCAAAAAACCCGTATTTTGAAACTATCGTCATAAGTGCCGCACTCATGGCAACGATCATATGTGTACGCACGCCGGCGCCCTTGAGCCTGCGTGAACGTTCATATCCTATAATGCAACCGCAAAGTGCCGCCGCGACGATGCGCAGGCAGAAATTCAGTTGTGTAACGGCATTTAAGCTGTCAAATATTCCGAGTGAAATATCCATTATAAAAGCACCTCATTCAAATATGGCAGTATAATATCATATTCATACCGTTTTGTCAATAGTACAGCCTCACGAGTTTTCGTTATGCATCCCCAAACAACAAAAGCGGAAAGCAGCATGTGCCTTCCGCATTCGTTTATTACCGATAACTGACAAAATCAGAAAAGCGGTTTTTTGAAGTCATTGAGTGTTTTGCCCATAGCAATAGAAAGAGCATGCTGTTTTTCGGCGCACTCCTTGCATATTATCTGATCATCTTCCGAAAGTATTTCCGAGAGTACATTAGGCTCATATCCCGTACCGAAAAATACTTTTTCGCAATCGTCGCACTTGTGTACGAGCCGCGGAATAAATACCGCAAGCAATGCTACGATAACGACCAAGACAATAATTTTACCGATAATTTTTCTCATTTTATCCTCCTGATATCGTTATTTTTTTAGGATGAAGCGCAACACGCGCATAGCATCGTTGGTATAATAAACATATGACATACCAACCTTATTATTCGATTTAAGGTTTGAATACTGAAGCATGTCGCGCAATTTGCCCTGTTCGATAAGCTCGCGTCGGAACTCATTGTAGATGTTATCGTCAGCACATCTTATCGCAACATCAAGCTGACCCGCTTCAATGCTTTGCATTACTATATCGCGCATCCTGTCTGTGTCACACGATTCAAAATACAGACCGTGCCGTACAAAATAATTGCACGCTGTTGCAGTACATTCGGGGAGTGCAAGATCGCCGACAGGCTCATGATCTTCAAGCTGTGCAAGATCTTGTGATGTTATGCAAAAATACGCATATCCGCAACCGTTGTCATCGCTCTTTTCTTTTTTGGTATTTGAACCGTCATCCCATGTCGTATCGAGATAATAGTATTCGCCCTCAAGCTTAACTATGTTCCAAGCATGAGTATCACTGCGAACGTAACCGCACTCTATACCGAGCTTATGAAGCAGATATTCAACTGCCTTGGCATATCCCGCGCATACGGCTTTACGGTTTACAAACACACCGTATATTGAACGAATGTCGTCGGGCTTGTCACTCGGTACATGCCCTTCGGCGGCCTGAGCCTCAAGCTCAAGCGTATCGTAATCCACAAGCGATGTAATGTTTTTATGGACTCTCAGCACGACCTCGTAATCACTCATTGAATCCGTTATGGATTCGAGGAACGAGCGTTGTGCGATATCAAGCTTTGCCTGACGGCTTGCGCGTTCATCTGCACTCATGCAGTATGTGAACTGAACCTTGTTTACGTTGCCTGTTTCGCCGTCCATAATGACGCTCGCACCGCCGCGGAACCAGAATATTTCGGGATGGTCGCGCATAACAAAATCAAGTATTTTTTGTACCTGTTCCTTGCCGATGCTTGGCACATCGGTTTCCGGGAGCTGCGCCTCTACCGCCTTAAGTATCGCATTATATACTGTCCGTTCGTTTTCTTCAAGCGTTTCGTAAGCATACATTTTCACATTGTCCCGTGAACGTTCATGCTTACCCTTTATGGCAGTTATGCGCTTTTGCGGCTTGTCGCCGGACGGCTTCGGTATCCCGTTGCCTGACGGCACTTCGCGTATCTTTGGTATATCCACGGTCATTTCGCCGCAGTATTCCGTTTTGAGCGGTTCTTTGATATTCATGAACGGTGTTTCTCTGTTGATCACCGTTCCGGTCGAGAACGGATACTGTGCGCGATATCTGAGGAATCCGTGACCGTATTCGTCATCGCGGTAAGCTGTGATTATCTCCTCGCGTTTTGCTGTCACAGGTTCATTGATAAGGTAGGCATACTGTATTTCAGCCCATTTAGCCATGCCCTCGTAGATCTCAAGACGCAGTTTCTTTCCGTATTTGCGCACTATTTCCTTATCGTTCCAATTAAGATACTGCCAGATGTGCGTCAGCTCATGTGCTATGGTAAGCATCGACATCATGCGCGGTGAGCCGTTTTCGACATACAGCTTGTAGCCGTTTTTATCCTTGATGGCAACACCGAGAACTCTGCCGTCCATTTTCGGTGTAGGTATGTATGCCTTACCGAGCCGTTTATGAAGCGTCTGTGAGTTGACCATTTCAACACGGATGCCCGTATTGATCTTGATCCCGAAGAACGCTTCCATGTTGCGTTTGACATCCTCAAATACCTTTTGGAATTCCTCGCCTGTCTTTATAGCCGTTCTGCTGCACGAAATACATCTGTCGCGTCCGTCGGCAAGCGTTTCGTACTCAACACCGAATATTTCGGCACCGCAGAAATCGCAATAACGTGTGCCCGCCTTGTTCGGCTTATACATCGTTCCGATCATCTCGGCGATATATTTACCGTCGCGTGCCTGTTTGAGCGGATTGCGGTCAAAGCCAAGCTCCGTAAGATATGCAAGTGTGCCGGCAATATTTATGGTGTCGGGTTCTTCCTCTCCGCCAAACAGCATAAAGTGACGTTTGTGATATGGCTTGCGTACAAATATTTCTTTGTTTTCCTCGGGTTCCTCCGGCTCTGCTTCCTCAGTGTTCTTCTTGCGTTTTCTGAAGCAGTTCACCTCCGGTTCGCCATCAAGCATATCCGTTTTTTCTCCGTCTTTCGTTTCTGTTTCTCCGCCGTCCGCCGGTGTACCGCCTTCAGCATCCGCCGGAGCATCTGTCGGCGTATTTTCGGGCGTATCGGTCGGCGTATCCGCAGAAGCCGTCGGTACATCTGCGGGCTTGCCTTTTTGTTTTTTTGCCTTTTTCTCTTTCTTAGGCTTAGGTTCCTTCTTGGGTTTTTTCGGCTTTTCTTCCTGCGTACCGTCGTTCTTTTTCTTACGCTTGAAAAGGTTCTTTATGCCGTCACCGAGTTTTGCAAAAAAGCCTTTCTTCTTCGGAACAGCCTCCGTAGGCGCTGTTGGTGTGTCCGTAGGCGCTGTGGGTGTGTCCGTAGGCACTGTGGGCGTATCCGTAGGCGCTGTGGGCGTGTCCGTAGGCGCTGTGGGCGTGTCCGTAGGCGCTGTGGGCGTGTCCGTAGGCGCTGTGGGCGTGTCCGTAGGCGCTGTGGGTGTGTCCGTAGGCGCTGTGTGTGTATCAGTTGGTGCCGTGGGTGTGTCCGTAGGCGCTGTGGGTGTATCCGTTGGTGCCGTGGGTGTATCCGTCGGCGTATCCTTTTTCTTTTTTGCCTTCTTTTCTTTTTCAGGCTTAGGCGGTTTTTCATCTTTGGGCTTTTCAGGCTTCTCTTTTTTCTTACCGTCATCTTTTTTCTTACGTTTGAAAATATTCTTTATGCCGTCCCAAAGTCTTCCGAAAAAGCCTTTCTTCTTCTGTATAGGAGTGAATGTTACCGGGATCTGCGGATCTGTCGGCGGATTAAGGCTCTTTTCGATAGCTTCCATATGCCACAGGAGCATATCGTGTACTATCTTGAACAATCTGTCGAGATTACGTTCCACCGCTATCGTCAATCCGAGGTCAAGTTGGCTGTCCTCAATGATATATATTGCGTTTTTCTTCAATTCGCAACCTTGAGCGTACAGTTTATAAGTAAGCGGGCAAACCTTTTCTTTGCAATCATCCATGAATGAGGTGTCTGTCACAGCCGAAATAAACGGTTGATTTTCGGCAAATACCGACTTAAACACTTCATTGAAAAGCATTGTAACGGTATAACGCACCTTGTCATTGTATTTTTCATTTTCGGGAAGCTCTATGACAAGTATATCCTTATTGCGATATGTGCGCTCCGGGATGCCGTTTTCTTCAAACAGCACTTCCTTTGCGGTCACGAAATCGCCGTAGCTGTTCATTCTGTAGTAGCCGTTGGTTTTTACATTGATATCGGCAAATTCATGAGTTATTCTCATGCCCGAAACATTTCTTTGTGAGCCGATCTTATCCGAATGTCTTATGGCACTTACGGTATAATCGCGCTTTTGGCGGTATGCGGGGCGGTTATTTATATGATCGGCGGCACGCCGTACAAGCACCTGCCCGTCAGCCGTAAGATACTGCATCTCATAATATTTGCCCGCAAATGTGAAGAACTGCCCCGGCAAATAGCGTTGATAGATATGACCGCTGAGTTCCGAACCGAGATAATACTTTTCGCCCTTTTCGTCCTCTGAAACATAGCCGGCTGATCTCAGCTCTCTTACACAGGCATCAATAAATGACGCATTGTCGATAAAATATACCCTTTCGAGCATACTTATCTCATAATTGAAGCGTTTGCCCTGATTTATAACCGAAGCGTCAAACGTACAGCCTTTGAATGTGATCGGTTTTTTGAACGCACGTTCAACATTGCTTTGGTAATCTTCATCCGTACTTATTTCATCGGACGAAGCGAAGCAGTTATATATTTCATACCAAAGCTGTTTCTTTATATCATAGACCTTGATCCCGAGTAACGAAAGCTCTCTTTCAAGCTGACGGGCGGTAAGCTTATATTTGCTCAGCATAAGTATCAGCTTAAGTGCCGTATTTCTGTTTGTACGCGCATAATCCGGCACGATATACGGTATTGCTTTTGCATCGGTAACAAATATCGAATCGTTATCTGCCATGTATTCTTTAAGGAGATAATCGGACGAAACGACATTGATGAAGCCCTGCTCCGTCGCGCGAGTCGAGAAATCGCGTAATATTTCAAACATATTGAAGGCTTCGTCTTCTACCGTCAGATAAGAATTCTGCTCGGCTTCTGCCGACCAGAAGCTCGGATTCACCGTAAAATGCTCATCCATTGCCTGCTGGCTCGTCGGAAGCCCCGCATATGTCATAAGCTCGTAATAGTACTGGCGTGCTATCCAATTCATGTCAACTACCGGGAACGCTTCGCCGCCGTACCACTTTGTAACAGACACCTGATTCTTCAGTGCCGCAAATGAAAGCTCTGTGCCGACACCGAGGTATCTTGAAATATTCGGTGTAAGACGGTGATGGAGATATTCTTCATCAGTATCCCAGCACATGTACGATGAAGTTCCCGAATGCTTGTTTGTTGCGGAAACCTCCGTTATTCCCGTCATAAGGATATGTGACATCGCATCGACAAGTCCGTCGCAGTTTTTATCGCACATGCAATATACGACACCGTCCGAAAAATGACGGACAATGAGATTAAGTCCTATCTGCGCCGTTGAAATAAGCTTCGACGGTTCTATCACTACCGCATAACCGGTTTCGGCAAAGAAATCGGCATTTGCTTCCTGAAGTTCGATATTCAACACATCCGAACGGACGATGATACCGATATCAAGCTCCGGTTGGGGCGTATTGTTCAAAATCCCGATATTCCACATGAACGGGATATTCGTCACAGCCTCTATTCCGCGCATGAGCCACTCGGTAATATCGTTCTCCACAGCATGCCGTCCGAGTACCACAAGCACTTTTTTATGTGACAAAAGCACTCTGTTCATCGGATAGAACGCATACGGAATCAAGTCGTAATAGAACGGATTGTTGAACAGTATGCTCTTACCGTTCATCAAATCAAGCGATGAATGCAGATACGCATGGTCGATTTTGAAACCCGTTTTGTTAAGCGCACCGTAATATGTTGCAAAGCTTACCACTTTCGGATCTTCATCACGTTCCAGTTCATTAAGCATCTGTTCCGTCGTCACATCGTAAGCAAGCGGATTGTTTATGCTCGTGTTTTCCGAAAGCAACTTATCGCCGAAAAGCGAACGCAGGAATTTGCGCAGCAATGAATAATTAACTATCTTATACGCATCCTCGTCCTCTCCGAGAACATCGTTCGTGTACTCTCTTTTTGTCAGCCCGTCAAGGAAGAAATAACATTCGCCGACGATGATTATACCGAACACGGGATAAAACATGGCATCGAGCAGATTTGCGGCATATAATCTCGCAGCTACAACGGTAAGCAATACGGAAACAACAAGCGAGGCATAATAAAATACTCCCAGCAGACTGCGCACCTGAACGAATCCGCTTTTGATGCACCATGCATCGCGTTCGGTGAAGTATTCATAAAAGCTTCCCGCTATTTTTGTAAACAGCTTGCCGTCTGTCTTAACGCGCCTGCGTTCTGTGTCGATTATAATTCGCTTAACCAAGAAATATGCGGCAATTATGAGCAGGTTTGCAATGAAGAATACCCAGAAATTCAAATTTACGGATGCAATAAGATCCCTTAAGAATTTTGCCACACTGTATATGATCTTGCCGACCTTTTCGTTCATCCACGATGCGTGTGAAAGCTTGGCAAGCCATACGGGGATCCCGGTAAAAAGCTTTATGAGTAAGTTGTTTATCGGATCGGCAAAAACCATTATCAAAAATGAGTACAGCGCCGCATAAAGCGGCATCTTATACTGTTTACAGCGTTCACGCTTCGGAAGATTTATTTTTTTATTGAGGAGAAGCAGAAGCAAAGACGGCAGCAGTGCGATAATTATCTTCACTATGAATATAATTCCTTTAATCATACAGCTCCTCCCTCTTAAGCATTACGCATTTGATATAGTCTATCGGCATCTGAATAAGATTATCTTTATTGATGAATTCTATTTCGCTGAATTTTTCATCATACGGCGTATCATATTCATATTCGCACGGAACGGTAAAATCATAGTTGTACGGTTCTGCCTCGAAGTATACCGATCTGCCCGGCTTGCAATAGCCGATATATATTTCGTTCACATCGTGTATCCTGCACTCAATGTCATACAAATGTTTTTTAATGGCGTTGAGTTTTTTATCTTCCTTGCGTTCAAACATTCGGAACACCGAATATTCACGCATCACGTTGCAGGCGTGCGTAAGATAATTTGAAAATGCCTTAAGCGAACTGTCTATTGAATCAAGTATCCCGCGCATCTCATAATTGAAATGACGCATTCTGTTGATGAGCCGTCTGCGCAGAACGAAAAGATACACAAAGCCCGCCGCAATTACAACTGCAAGTGAACAACCGATCATAATAAGCGCAACGATCCGTGCCGCCGGATGCATAAGGTTACCGAAAAGCAATCCTGCGAATCCCGACAGATATGCTGCCGCCGCTACGATCCCGGTAATGACTGTCTTCTTTTTCGTCATACGTTCCGATATTTTTCTGCGCACTTCTTTGTCCGCTTTATCAAGCCTTTCGGTATACTCGCGTGTTTTGAACAATGCGCACGTCGTCGTTTCGACCATCTTCTGTTCTTCTTCGTTAAGACGGTACTGCACGTTTTCAAGCTGATCCTCATTGAGCTTGAGCGCACGCTCGTCGTCTGTTTCATTCAAGCGCCGCAGATCATCATGTGCCGCATGCTTTACCGCACGCCGCGGTTCACGCAGATAACGTATGAATTTCTTCATTATTTCGTGCATCTGGTCATACCAATATGTATACTCATCACGCGGGCAATCCGTGGCAAGACCTATTTTACTGCAATCCGCAAACAGCTCTTTTTCCGCTACGTTACCGCGGATGATCACGGGAATACGGGTATCCGATTCAAACAGCTTTGCGGCATCATCATCCGTAACATTTTTTTCGTCACGTTCTGTGAGCCGACGCCGTTTCATATTTTCAAGCAACATCCTTGTTGCTTCAAGCTTTGCAAGATAATATGAGAAGAAGTTCTGTGCCGCGTCATCATCCACCGATGTACTTCCATTATAAACGCAAAAAGGCTTCATGGAATTTCTCGGCACTTCATTCATCGCAAGCACCGCTGCAAATGACAAAAACGCAAAATAATCCTGCGGCGAACGTATCTCGTTTTCATAATGCACATCGTAGAGAGCAAAGCGCATTTTTTCATGGTACAGGTTATCATCGCAGAAGTTATCGTATTCAAGCTCCTCATGCTGTTCCCATGCTTTTTCGAATATATCGTTTGCATGGCTTCCGAGTCGCTCTGAAATAACAAGCATCGAATCCGGCTTGTTTTCCATTTTCGCACCGAGTTCAAAATTCTCCGTAAGCGCCCTGTACTTATATGTAAACGTGTGATATTGCTCGATTTCGGACGCAAGCACGGAATTATCGTCAAGTAAACGGTAATACTCTCTGTCGATCGGCAAGGTATCATCCAAAAGCTCTTTCGGCCAATCCTTGCCCGGCTGATACGGTGCCTTCATCGCAGTGCCGAACAGCCACGAGCTGAGCCTTGTGAGCGGCTGACCGACCGCCTGCGCATAATTCTGCTTTTTTCTGTTGCGATACTCACCGATAAGCCTTGCGCTCTCGCTTACAAGCCCGTCAAATTCGTCAAGTGCCGTCTGCTCCGGCTCTTCTTCGGCTTCAAAAAGCTGCTCGTACATACTGAATATCTGCTGTTCGCCGAAATCCTGAAGCACCTTTACGGAACCGACTCCATCGAACGGATTGCGTTTGTCGATATGAGCCATGCCGAATGTTTCACCGTCCTGAACGACAACGGCACGCCATACGGCTTTATCGTGGATAAGCTTTTTAAGCTCCGGCACTGCTTCCTCAAAGTTTGCCGCTTCCGGATACCATGTGCAAAACGCACAGTCCTGTTTGTTCGCTATCATTTCGATAATATGGGAATAATTCTTCTTTATGCTCTTCTGCAATGTATCGGAGCATATTATTACCGTAAACAAACTTTTATCACCTCCGAATCTCCCTCCGCGTTTCCGCGGAGGGCAATAGGCAAACCTTAATCGGTAAACATATCATCCATTTCAGTCTTGTCAGCAAGTGCAAATCCATCGTCGTCGGAAACATCAAGATCGGAAACCTTTTCAAGCACCTTCTTGCGTATCAGCTTGAGCGCACGGTCATTACGCGCTATTTCAGCGGCATTGTCCGGCTTCGCAAAATCACTTATTCCGACATATACGCTCGGGCAGGCGCTGAAGTTCGTGTAAAGCAAATTGTAATGCTCTACTATAGACTTAGCCACAAGCGGTGCAAAATCGTCATCGCTTACGAACGTACCGATATTCTTTTCCAGTATCTCGAATATAGCGTCAACCATAGCCGCAAGCTCCGC
Organism: Clostridia bacterium; assembly: GCA_045601365.1. Classification (GTDB taxonomy): domain Bacteria; phylum Bacillota; class Clostridia; order Christensenellales; family QALW01; genus UMGS1322. The sequence goes on from JAZRZN010000071.1 coordinate 9,898, forward strand.
TTCATCCTTGCGGGGAAGCGAATTCCAATAGAGCATCGGGATCTCAAACAGCGAAACCGCTTTTTCGGCAAGTTCCGTATGCGCAAGATCTACAATTTGTGCATCATCTATGAGCATCTTGCGGTCAAGCTTCAACAGATAACGTGCAAATGTCGTATCCTCATAAACGGTACTGCATTCATATTCCTTCTTGCGTTTTTTGCTTACGAGCTGCATTATTGAATTTACTGCATAGCGGTCGAAGTAAAGAGCATCAAGCACTTCGAACAGACGGTCACATTTTGTGTGATTTGAAACGATGAATTTCTTGGAGCCGTTTCTGCCGTCGATATACTCATACACAAGCTTCTTTGTATCGTACTTGGAAGTCATACGCTTCTCGATTATCTTGTAGATGAAGCCGTATATCATCGCCTTATGTATCTTCTTCATGAGCATTTTCTGATACTCTATCGGATCCAGCTCAGGCAGGATCGTCAGAGAATTCCAACGCTTGTCTATATGCGGCGTGATAACGGGATTGATGCGGTTATCGGGACCTATCTTTGCCATATAATCCTGATATGACGTAAAGTATGCTCCTACTATGCCGCTGTCGGTGTCATCGCAGTGGTCGATGCATGTTCCGAGCTTTGCGGGATCCTCCTGCGGCGGGCAAAGCTTCTGGAGCTGTGTAGGCATTACATTATATATTGAACGATAGAAGCGGAACTCGTACTTTGAAACCGTATCGGAAGCATAATCGGCGAAGAAATAATCGCCGTCAAGACGCATGCCGTCTCCGTCCTCCATATACTTGTTGAATGCCATGGCATTGACTGCACGCTCTTCCTCGAAGTCTTTGCGTATGATGCTCGGGCAAGCAAGGTTGTAACCTTTCTTTATAAGCTGTATCATATGCACATTCATTTCTTCGCTGTCGATAGCCTTTGCCTCAAGCTCCTCTTTTGTGGATTCGTTAGGCGTTTCGGCGGCTTCGCAGAGACATGCTATCTTATGCTCAAGTCCGCAAGCGCGTACAATATCCATATCAAGGTCGGTTTCGGTTTCTACCATGAGCCTGAACTGCTTTATCATTACATCGTCGAATATGTCCTCTTCCACAGCATCGGAGAACACATTGTTTTTCTTCTGCGATTCAGCCTGCGCATTGGACTTGATCCCGTTATAGATGCCCGCGTACATATCTCTTTCATGCTGTCCGCCGCTTTGAGGTATCATCTGTGTTTTTGCAAGCATCTGAAGATATTTGGGATTGTTGAAAAGATCGTATTCGCAGTCACCGTTTGCAAATCTTACAGCCGCAAGCACCGTCTGCTTCTTTTTAGCAAGACCGAGTACCTTTTTCTCAAATCTGTCATAGAACTGCTCATATTTGGCAATAAGACGTTCAACATAATGCTTTGCTTCAACACATATGTAATAAGAAACAAAGCTCTTGTACGCGCCGTCAACCGTAGAGGCATATGCATTCATAAGCTTGTTGCAGCCGGAATGACCGCTCTCGCTGTTGTTCTGGTCGCACGAGTCGCACATCTCTTCAAGTGTATGCTCCTTGCCGTTTCCGAAAACCTGGAACTTTGAAATATCACGTTTGCCGGAATCCTTATCAATGATCCTTCCGAGGCATATAGTATCCTTCGCTGTCTTATAGCTTTCCTCGCTCGGCTGTTCCTTTGAACACTGTTCAAGCTTTTCAAGAAGCTTATAGAGTATATAACGCATAGCATTCGGATGCATTGCCTTGCCGTCAAGTGAGAGCAACGCCTCAAGCATATACGGTTCAGGTATCGTATCCGTCATTTTTGCACTTCCGTTGAATACGCTTTCGATAAACGGTTTTACGGTCTTTTCTATAAGCTTTGGATTAACAAGCTTAGTAGCCGCATCGTCTATTGATGAATATCTGATTTTGAAGCATTCACTCTTAGCAGGCGTTTTTTTGCTGTTCTTGAAATCAAGTGCTATCTGCTGATACGGTATCTCATAAAGCTCACACGCACGCGAAACAAGCTCGCTGATATAGTTTTCTACCGACGGTATGGTAGGAGCGGCATCATCAAGTATTATCACATGCTTTTCTTCATCGTTTCCGTTCGCATCGTCGTTACTGAAATTGAGATATTTATTGTTCTTGGGATCAATAAACTGTTCTCTCAGCCGTTTCGAAAGCTCATCCGAACCCGTTTCGATCGCCGAAACGTACAAATCGCTTCTTTTCGGTTCAGGCTTTCCGGCAGGATTCTGATTGTATTCACGCATTTTATCAAAATATACACGGTCATATGTAAGCCAGCCGTTACCGATGAGCTTCTTAGCGTCCTTTTCATCTACCTGCTCACTTGAAAATCCGAGTATCTGTTTTTCCATCCACTCATAAGCGACATAATTCCTTATCTGCTCAAACGGATAGCGTACAACAGCCGCACCCGCGCCGCAGAAGCGGTTACGCGAAAGCTTTTTTTCGTCCAGGAATTCTTTGTGGATATTGTCTTCCTTACTTGAAGCCTTCTGGCTCATAGGTCCTATGAACAGCTCATATATGCTGTGCGCCGCATAATCCTCGTACTGTGCAAGGCTTGACATGTTGCACACATTGCCGTCGGTACGGTCAAACAGGAAGCAAAAATCAAACGGTGCGCAATTGAGCTTGTCGATCCCGCCCGCGGCGTTCGGAACTTCCACGCCCAAGTTCAGATAACGGCGAAGCTCAGGTGTTGCCTCAAAGAACGGACGCATCATAAATGCATTTATTTCCTTTATAGTGGCATAACCGTTACGGCGAAGGCTCAGCTTTTCGCTTGCAGACGGCTTTACCGAATCAAGAATGCTCGGAAGAAGCATGAAGCCTCTGATTATCGCCGATGAATCGGGATAGTTTTCGGAAATATAATTACGGATAAGCATCGAAATTATCATCGCGATGCCGGAACCCGTTCCGCCTGCGGCGGTCGAAACCACGGATATTTTGACCGTCTGTTTTTTATCCGTGCCGTCTTTATCGTAAAGATCGTCAATAGCATCGTAGAGTGCTTTTATTTTCCCCGTGCGGATCGTAGCGTTAAGCGCAAGGCGCGATATCGAACGCACCTGTGCCGCGCCCTCCGATACTGTTTTGCTGTTGATTATCATGTTGTTCGGGAACCATTCATCACGCGCATCGGTGTCCTGCATGAGGTAATCACGCACCGTGCGAGGAGACGACGTCTGTATCTGAATGATTTTCGTGTTGCTGTTTGCACGTCCGAGGTCGTTCACATCGGTATCCATGATAACGAAACGCGCTTTTGAAAGATCGTCGTTTTTCGCAATCTCCGTAACCTTTCTTATTATTCTTCCGCCTATGCCGCCGACACCTACATAGAGCGAAGCGGGAGCTTTGTTTCCGTTGATTTGTTCCTTTCCCATAACTGATTACTCTCCTTTATAATATATTCGTTCAATTAAATTACCTTTTATTTATTGCAATATCGCCCGAAACCGACCCTGACGTTTCTTTCCAGCTGAATGCTCCGGCATCTATTCTTATTGACGTGATTTCTTCTCCGCCCAGATCGTAGATCTTGGTTCCTCTCAATCTGTACTGATAACCGTTGATATTCAACTGTGTGATATTATTGAATTTAACATCGCAAAGATCAAATGACTGATTTTCCTTGTGCAGCCGTGCGAATATCCAACTGTTATTCATTGATACAACTTTGCGCGCACTGCCCGAAAACGCCGCATGGCTCGTGTCAAACCGGCATGGCACCGATACATTGCCCCTTTTGACATTCATGAACAGATATTTGTTTGGCGCATATACAAAATATGCTTTTTTGGGCAGTACGGGATGAAGCAGCCACGCCGCTATAAGCGCAAGCACCGCGAGGATTATACCCAATATAAACAGTATCTTCCACAGCAGTGCCCATGATGCTACCGTGAATTTTACATCAGCTGCATTTGAAGGAGACACTGTTCCGTGTTCATCCGTGTACTCCGCTGTTATTTGGCACTTATATTTACCTTTGTCCGGCTGAACATAATTGCCGTCATCATCCTTGCCGATATATATATCGTAAGCCGACTCCCCCGGTACTTTAACATATGAATATGTGAATTTTTTCTCACCCGGGATGATTATAGCGCATCTGCCAAGCTGTTCATCCGTAAGCGGCTGACCGTCGATCGCAAACGTAACCCGTATCGGTTTCCAATTTTCATGCTTGCTTAATACATACCAACGCGCCTTTTGAAGCACATTGGCACTGATAACAAGCTCAGGACCGCGCGGTATCACCTCTATCGGATTCAGCCAATCAAGATCGCTGTTATCGTCTGTCGTTATTTTGCTGTCCTTAAGATATGTACCGTCGGCACCGATCTTTGTACCCTTATCCTCCTTCAACGATATCGTCGAACCGTTGGGGTAATATGTATAATCACTGTCTTGCGATGTCTTTACCTTTATTTTTATATCAACATTGCCGCCCATCAGCGGATGCTCCGTGACATCTTCACCGGTCTGTGCATCAATTATTCTGCCGGTAACGGTATAATCACCTTCGACAAATTTTGAATTTTCATCCATTACGTTGCCGTTGCTGTCTTTGACCGTCAAATCAAGCTTTACATCCGGCTCATAGAATATGCGAAGCTTATCTGCCGAAACATCAGTGTAATCAAGTATGTACTGTCCTCTTATGCAAGCACCGAACACCGTCACCTGCCCCGCAAGCCTGTCATCGATCGGTGCATCGGGATAATCCTTTGCCCTTATCTCGCTGTATTTGCGCTGTCCGCTGTCCTGAAGCTTATCAACTGTTCCGCCGCTGTCCTTGCTTGTAAGCGAATTGATCTTGGCGCCGTCGCCCTGCGCGAAAACTATAGTTTTGCGCATTGAAATATCCAATAATAATTTTTCTCCGCGAATATATTTTTTTTCATCAAGTGTATCACGGTTGAATATCGTGTTGCAGATCTCTATAAGATCGTTTTGCAGACTCTCGCTTGTGGAATTTTTAACATAGAATCCGTTATCCGTATCGGATTTCAACTCACTTGCCGAGCCGAACCCGAGATATTGCAGCTTGATACCGCCGGTTATCAAGTTTTTGAGCTTCATTGTCAGCTCATCTGCGGGGATCGTACTGTCAAGTGTTTCGCCGCGTTTATACTGGTCGAATGCACCGTCGGTCATAACTATCAGCCATTTCTCATCGGCAGTTGACACCTTCAGCCCGTTATACGCATCCTCTACCGCTTCAAACGGAGTATGCTCACAGAATACCGTGAACATGTTGCTTATCTTGTCTATATCACCAACGCTGTTTATTTTTATCGGGGCATAACTGCCGCCATCGTGAGAGCCGTCGGTAGTGACCTGCCACATCGGATATATTTTCAGTGCGTCCTTTTTGAAGTCTACCATCGACGCAAAAATTTCCATGGCATATTTTGCCCGGCACCACGATTCATTCTGGTACATTGACCCGGAATTGTCAAACACCATCGCTATTTCGTATGTTTTTTTATCGTTTTCGCTCTCCGCTCCGACGAACACCGATGTAATGCACAGCGTCACAGCAAATATGAGTGCGATCGCTATGGTGAAAAACTTGTATTTTCCCTTCATATTCCCTCCATGATCCGCGATTCAAGTACATTTTATACTAAAAAACCGCATAGTTAGACCTATTTTACAATATTTTACTTCCATGATAAAAAAAAGTCAACATAATATTCAAAAAAATCGCATTTTGTTTCAATATTTTCAACAGCACGATACAATGGATATATGCCATATCGCATACAAAAAAGAGGGCATCCGCCCTCTTTGGTCACAAACTGAATTTTTCCGTTTTTTTCAGCAATTCGGATATCGGAACGATAAGTGTACCGAGCAAAAGATTTCCCATGCCTTGTGCGCAGTCGAACGGAAAGCCCGCCAGCACCCACGCAACAGTGCTTTTGAAGCTCAGCCCGAACATTATAGCCTGCACGGGAGAATAGAGTATGCCGTATGCAAAGCCGTGCAGCGCGCACACGCCCATACAGGCAAAAGGTTTTATCTTTTTCGGCATATTTTCGGGCAGAAGCATCGTTGCGCCCCAAAGCGGCAACCATATGTATAAGTACGGAAGCCACCATGCCGAAAATCCCGAAAACACTCCGTTCAGAAGTACATATATGTATATTGGGTACAGTGCTTTCTGCCGATACACCAATGTGAACGCCACCGTAAACACGCCGATAAGATGTATATTCGGCAAAAATTCCATCAAAAGCTTGGAAACATACATTATCGCGCCAAGCATTCCGAATATCGCCGTTTCTTTTACGGTAAGCTTCAAGACTGCGCTTTCAGCGTGTATGTTATGTATTCGTTGATCTCTGTCTTATCCATAGACGTTACCGCATATTCATCATTGACGTAAAATGCCCAATACATCTTATCCTTGTCAAAATCGAGCGTTTCGCCGTCAACTGTATCGGTATACATTCCCGATGCCGACTGTTTGGAAACGATAATACCTGCTTCTTCAAGTGCTTCGCCTACGTTTTCCTTATCGGTTTTTACGCAGAAGCTTCTTTCGCTCCCGTCCTTGTGAACGACATTTACCCAAAGCTTCTTTGAGCCGTTGCCGATCTCCTCGGCAGGCGTGTAGGAATATGCCGTCGCCGTCGGTTCGCCTGCCGCCGTTGCGCTCGGTTCGGGCGTTCCCGTTTTTGCGCATCCCATTGAACACAGTGCTGTTGCCGCAATAAGCACGGTACAAAGGATGAAGAACAATTTGTTGCATTTTGTTTTTCTCATTGTTTTTTTCTCCTTTTTTATCTTTGTCCCCGACCTTTCATCCGGCACTCGCGGATACGGCATCCGCCGTCAGATCAAGGCATGATTTTTCGGATATTTCGGCTCGACGTAATCTTTCCCGGCATGCCTTCTCGGGAATTTTTCCCCAATGGCTGTTCCCGTTTTTGCGGCAAACGGTAGCCCGAAAGTATCAATGCGCATCTCGCATACGTCTCACGGCGGCGTGCCCGCGCGGGAGTCTCACCCGCTTCCCCGTAAAATCATTACCATTGTACCCCAAATCCGCAAAAAGCACAAGGGGAAATTCACGGTCTTGTTTGCAAATAGAACAATAATAAATTCAAATATCGCAAGAAAAACAATTTACAACGGCTGATTATATGTTATAATACATTACCGAACGATTTACATAAAGGAGATACCGCATTATGCCTTATGTTCTCATGTTGACATCCGCGATAGCGGGAATAGTAAGCAGCTCTTTTATGAAGCAATACGACAAAAAGCATGCTTCGGGAAGATTCATTTATCTTGCCATCCTGTGTTTTTTTGCTTCACTTTTTTTCGCTGTAACGAACAAGAACGGCTTCAGCTTTGAGCCGAAGATAATCTTTTACGGTCTGCTTTCCGGCGCTTTCTACTGTTCGGCATACTTTTTTACATTTGTTGCATATTCCAGTGGCTCGTTCGTGCTGACCAACCTTGTTATATCCTTTTCACTGATCTCATCCGTTATATACGGGCTTATTTTTTTGAACGATTCGCTTTCCGTGTTCGGCTACATAGGCTTGGTTCTGATATTTGTTTCGATGATCCTAATAAATATCGCCAAGGGCGGTGACGGCATCGGCAAAAAAGGCATTTCGCTCAAATGGCTTCTTGCGGCACTTGCATGCTTTATCGGAAACAGTGTGATCTCAATAGTCAAAAAAGTCCAGCAGCTTGAATTTAATAAGGCTCACGACAACGAATACGCCATATATATGATATTCAGTTCATTCATCGTATTCCTTATAATCAGCCTCATAAAGGAAAAAGACGAATGGCGGCACTTCTTTTCGCCCGGTCGTCTGTACGCCGTCGGCTCCGGTCTATGCAACGGCTTGCAGAACTTTTTATCGTTGCTTGTAAACAGCATGATGATACTTTCTATAGCAGGCCCGTTGACCACAGGCATCACGATACTGTTGAATTTCTTCGTATCTCTCATACTGTTCAAGGAAAAATTTTCAAAGCTTCAGGTCGCCGGCGTCATTCTCGGAGCGGTGTCCGTTGTAATGTTAAGCTTACGATAAAGGAGATTTATAAATATGGAAAACAGAAAAGTAAGATTCGGTCTTGTCGGTTCGGGTCCCCGCGGCATCGCCGTTATGAGCGATGCGCTTCCGCTTGAAAACTTTCGGCTTTGTGCGATATGTGATATCGACCCTGAGCATCTTGCAAACGCAAAAAAAGAATTTGAAGCAAAGGGCGTGACCGATCTTAAATGCTTCGCGGATTATGACGAAATGCTCGATTCCGATATCGAAGCCGTTTTTATCGCAACATTCGCCGTTCGCCACGTGGAATTTGCAATAAAGGCGCTCGCAAAAGGCAAGCATGTTTTAAGTGAGATACCCGCGGTCAATTCACTTGAGGAAGCGCAGAAGCTTTATGACGCGGTAAAGGCGCATCCCGAGCTTAAATACATGACTGCCGAAAACTGCTGTTATTGGCGGAATATACAGGCATGGAAGGAAATGTACGATAACGGCAAATTCGGCGATATCACTATTGCGGAAGCGGAATACATCCACTGCCGTGACTACAAGACCTTCAAAAAGGAGGATTTCCCCGCAGACCATTGGAGACAGTACAATTCGGCGATAAAATATCTTACGCACGATTTGGGACCGCTCCTTTACATAATGAATGACGAATGCGTTTCCGTATCGTGCTTCATGCCCGACGTTCCGTACAATCCCTACAAGCAGATACAGTCGCAAAACGGTATGGCTATATTCAAGACGAAAAAAGGCGCTGTCATACGCATACTTATCTGCTTCGGCGGCTACCGTGATTTTACGCACAATTACAGGCTGATCGGCACTCGCGGTGCGATCGAAACGGATTCGACAAAGCCGATGGATGAAAGCTATTCATATGCATCTTTTTCGGATATTCCCGGCTCGCGTGAAAAAATGATACAGCTTCCCATCACCTTTGAGGTCGGCGAAGGCGGACACGGCGGCGCTGATGCCGCTATGGTAAAGGATTTCATCCGTTGCATTATTGATGATACACCGTCGCCCATTCCCGTTGAAATGGGCATTGCAATGACATTACCGGGAATATATGCCGCTGAATCGCAAATAAACAACGGTCAGTTATATGAAATTCCCTCGTTCACAAAGTAAATCCATTTTTCGGCAGGAGTAAACGGTCATGCTGTATAACGAAGGCAAAACAAATGTAACATGGATAACCTCGCAGAGATTTGACGGCGGCGAATGGGCGACCTACACCAAAAAATTCGTTGCCAAAAGCAATATTGACGAAGCCGTTTTCCGTTTTGAAAACGATTGCGTCTGCGCCGTATATATCAACGGCGAATTTATAACAAGCGGCACGGGACGTTTGCCCGAGCGCGTAGTTTGCCATGAGGTAACATCAAAGCTCTGCCGTGGCGAAAATGTGATAGAGCTTGTACTCGGCGGTCCTTATTTTCAGGGTGAAGGCTTTGCAATAAAGGAACAGCGCGGCTATTGGCTCAATTCCGTCGCATTTGAGCTTTGCGTAAAATATTCGGACGGCAGCACACAGCTCGTTCCGACAGATGATTCATGGTCGGGCTTTGCCGACGGCAAGCCTGCAGAGGTCATTGAAAGCATGCGCGTGACCGATGCCGAATACGATATGTTCTGGAAAAATGCCGCGGTATGGATGGAGATCGGGCTTCACAAAGAGCCGATAGCACCTGAGATCGTCAGGGTCGTCGGCAATGAATATTTTGAATACGCAACCGCACACGAACCCGAATATGCTTTTCCCGTAAAAATCATCGAAACGAACATGACCGAAAAAAACGGTACATATTCGTTCAGTGATACACATCAGAATGAGCCGCCGTATATAGTTTACGATTTCGGCAAGCTGGTCGTAGGCTTTACCGAAATTTCGTATAAAGCCGAATCCGACGTCAATGTCCGCCTTTATCACGATTTTACCGAACGTGCTACCGATTTTGCCGAAAATGCGGATTGGCGAACATATATAGACAAGCTTTCGGTAACGCAAAAGTTGGATGCAGGCAGTACCGATGCACTCGTTTTACGCCGCCGTGCGTTCCGATTCTTAAAGCTTCGGTTTGACTCCGACAATATCGCACTCGACAGCGTAAAAGTAAAGCTTTGCATGTTCCCCGCGCCGAAGCAGGGTTGGTTCACATGCAATGACAGCATCCTCACAAAAGCGTGGAATGTCGGCAAATACACGCTTCATGTAAACAAACATCAGGAATATGAAAGCTGTCCCCGCAATGAAATGGAGTTTTTCTCCGGCGACGGCGCTATCGACGCACTTGTCGATCTATATGCATTCGGCGAAGACGAGCTTATGAACGCATCTCTCAGTATCAAAGAGGACATTCGTTGCGGCGGTATCGCATTCGCGCCGAAATTCAATAAAAGCACGATACAGTGGGACTATTTCGCATGGCGCATAATTTGCATTTATATCCATTTCAAGGCCCACGGAGACACCGATTTCTTAAAACGCTATTTTGACGAAGGCGAAAATGCGCTTTTGTGGCAGTTGGAGCGGCGCAACAAGTTCGGTTTGATATTCCAAAAGCCCTGCTTTGTTTCCACATTCAGCTATGCGCTCGGTCAAACCGAATGGACATGCTCGCCGCACAGGCTCGGCGAAAAGGTCGCGCTCAATGTTCTTTTATACGAAAGCCTTGTCGCCATGTCGGAAATGGCTGCCGCCATCGGCGAAAGCGAAAAGGCAAGCGAATGGAACAGACTTGCAGAAGAAACAAAAAAAGCCATCAATGAGCGTCTGTGGAGTGAAGAAAAGCAATGCTATATGGATTCGCTTGACTCATTTATCGCGCAGGACGGCAATGTGCTTGCGGTGCTTTTCAAGGTCGCTGACGGCGAACGTGCAAAGCAAGTGCTTTCGACAGTAAAAAAAGAGCTTTGGTCTCCGTACGGCTCTGCGCTCCTTAACGAATATGTAAGTCATGTGCGCGACGGGAACAAGACCGTTTCGCCCTTGATGGACGCTTACGAATGCATCGCGCTTTTCGAAAACGGTATGCCCGAAGCAGGTCTTGACCTTATCCGACGCTGTTGGGGCACTATGATAAAAAAAGGCGCAGAAACTTTTTGGGAATTTGCCCCGAACGACAGCGCAGGCAGATGGGATATCCCGTCGCACGCATGGTCATCTGGCTGCACATATCTTTTAAGCAAATATGTTATGGGCATAAAAGCCGTGTCGCCTGATTTCGGCTCGGTCATGTTTGAGCCGAACGTGTGTGATCTTACAAGTATAAAGGGTGTCGTTCCGACAAAGCACGGTCTTATCGCCGTTGCTTTTGAAAAATGTGAAAAGGACGGTCAGCCGACAAACAAATTTACGCTTGCCGTTCCGAAATCGGTCAAGCTTGAATACAGGCTTCCCGAAAACAGCGATATCAGCATTATGACTTACTGACATTCCGGGAAAAGGAGAAAAACATGAAAATCATTGACCTTATCCGTGCAAAACAGGCGCACCCGCTTGAAAACCGTCAGCCCGTGATCGCTTTTTTCGGCGACAGCGTCACACACGGTTGCTTTGAGACCTACATGAAGGGTGAAAGAATGGAAACCGCGATGTATCCCGATGAGGTATATCACGCAAAAGTGCATAAAATACTTTCCATGTTGTATCCCGAAGTGCCCGTGACCATCGTAAACGGCGGTATCAGCGGTGACAGCGCGGTGCAGGCAAAGATGCGTCTTGACCGTGATATCCTCAGCTTTGCTCCCGATTTGGTGGTAGTGTGCTTCGGTCTTAACGATGCCACACGCGTCGGTGACGGTCTTTTACCGTTTGTTGAAGCACTGGAAGAGATTTTTGAAAAAATCCGTGCGACAGGTGCCGAAGTGATATTTATGACACCGAATCTGCGCACCGATATACTTGATATGCCCTTTGCCGATGAACCGCTCAACGCCTGCGCACAGCAGATCGTCAAAAACGAATGTGACGGCTGGCTGACCGCATATATGGACGAAGCCCGTGCGCTCTGCGCACGTCTCGGCGTACCCGTCTGCGATTGCAACAAGCTCTGGCTGACAATGAAAAACGCCGATGTTGACATCAATCACCTGCTCTCAAACCGCATCAATCATCCGACGGCGGAAATGCATTGGCTTTTTGCCTATGAGCTTGTAAAAACGATGTTTGAGGCGTAATAAACTCAAATGAGGAAACATTTCGATGTCTGCTTTTGCAAAAAAACAGCGGCGTATGTCATTTTTTGGCATATGCCGTTTTGAGTATATATGCTATATGAACTCCCGTTGGTTTTAACAGGCGATATTTCTGATAATTTTTTGGTTGGAAACACTTGCAGAAATCAATATTATGGTGTATTATAAATAAAAAATGCATTTTTATAGATAAACGAGGAAGTATTGATGGCAGTTGATAATAAAACACTGAAAACACATGACAATGATCATTTTATAAAAAAAAGCTTTACCGGTTATCTTTTGCCCTCGATTTTGTCTATTCTCGGCGGAAATATCAGCATAATGGTCGACAACTGCATTGCCGGTGCCGTACTCGGCGAGCAAGCTTTGGCGGCAATAGGTATCGCAAACCCCGTTTTTAACCTTCTGACGCTCTTTGGTCTGCTTATCGGCGGCGGCGCATCGGCGATGGCAAGCATAAGCATCGGGCAAAGCAACAACGACAGCAAAAAAAGATACTTTACGCTTTCCTTCTATATGCTCCTTATTGCTGCCGCTGTTACCACGGTTTTGGGGCTGATATTCATTGACCCCCTCGTTACGGCTCTCGGTGCTTCGGCGGAGCTTTTCCCTCTCGTGAAAGACTATGCACGAATGCTGATAATCTTCGGCACAGCGGTAATGTTTGTATTTTTTCCGCTTTACTTTTTCCGCATTGAGGGAAAAGCAAAAGTCTCGATGATAATGTTCTTTATGATGGCAATACTCGATATCATTTTTGACCTTGTTTTTGTTCTGGTATTCCATTGGGGCATGAGCGGGCTTGCACTTGCAACGGGACTCAGCAGTCTTATCGCGGTGCTGTATGTTTTTCCGTCGCTGTTTTCTCACGATATCGGGTACTCTCTTGTAAAGCTGAAGAATTTACTACCGGATATAAAGATGATCCTCAAGACCGGCAGTCCGCTCGCACTCGGGAATCTGCACTGTGTTGTAAGAGTAAGGATCTTCAATGCTCTGCTCATCTCCTGCGGCGGAAGTCTTGCGCTCGCCGCCTACGGCTGTGCCAACAGCGTCAACAATATCGGTCTGGCAGTGGTTTCCGGCGTCGCACAGACGGTCGGGCCGCTTGTCGGTGTATTGTACGGAGAGCGTGACAAGGAGGGCATAAAACGCACTGTATCGCTCGCCATGAAGCTGGGCGGCATTATTACGTTCTTCCTGTGGATACTTGTGGTCGTTTTCAGCAGGCAGCTTGCCGCTCTGTTCGGTATGGTCACACCTGAGCAAATTAAATATGCAGTCCTTGCGATCTCCATACTGAATTTCAACCTTGTCTCGTCGCTGGCGGCGGAAGTATTTATTTACTACTACATGACAACTGAACGTACCGCAATTTCAAACCTGCTTACGCTCTGTGAGGGATTGATATTCAGGGTCGCCTTTGCATTTATCGGCTCCGAACTGTTCGGTTTTACCGGGCTTCTTGCAGGATTGGCTCTTTCCGGGATATTCAGTATTATTCCCGCATTTATCTCGGCGTGGATAAAGAAGAAAAAGGAAAACTGTGACAGTATCCTGCTTTTATCAAGGAAACTGTTTGACTGCGGATACTACCTTTCAAAAACCGTCTTGCCTACCTCCGAAGATATTTCCAAAATGGCGGAAATGGCGGGAAATTTCTGTTCCGAACACGGTCTTACCACAAAACAGGCCATGACCGTCAGTCTCGGCATTGAAGAGATAATGGTGCTGATGGCACGGCATGCGATAGAAAACGAAAATGACTGCCTTGAATTCAGGCTGTTCATCACCGAATATGAAACGATATTGCGATTGAGATGCGCCGGAAAATGGTTTGATCCGCTTCATTATGAGTGCAAAGACGAAATGGAAAACTTAAGCGTCAAAATGTTGCTGAAAATGGCATTGGATATATCTTATTCCACAAATCTCGGCATGAACAATGTTAAAATAACTATCGCCGGAAAGGGACGCAATAATGAAGCTTTTTGAGCTTATTGACAAAAGCTTTATCGAACCGATAAAGCATAATCAGGCAGAAATAGGTATCGAAGCGGAAATGCCGCTCATCCCGGTCGGCGGCGGAAAAGTTGAGACTTCGTTTATAAAAGAGCTGACCGGGTTTGTCATCGGCATGGGCTTTACTCCGACTGACAGAACGCATGACGGTATTGTCAGCGAGATGAACGACACGGAACACAATACATTTTCCTTCGATACATCATGGAATACCGTGGAGTTCTCGCTGATGCACAAAAAAGACATAAATGCTTTGTACCGTGAATATACATCATTGCTTATTCCGATACAGCGTTTCTGCATGGAAAATAATTACTTTCTGTGCGGCAGAGGAATTAATCCGAATTACGCAAAATTCGATCCTGCACCCATTGGTTCTTCCGTCTTTGATGCATACACCAATTTTTTGAAAAAATATACATGGCACCATGACGGAGAGATCTTCCATTCGCTCTGTGCATCGGTACAGACACATTTTTCCGCGCCCGATGTACCAACCTTCCTGAAGATGTTCAGGCTGTTGCGCAAAGCCTATGTATTCGATGCGCTGTTTTTTGCAAACTCACTGCCGCCTGATAACGCATTTATTGAAGGTCGTCCGGCTCTGCAGCCGATCACGCGGGATACGCTCTGCTGTAGGGACGATCTGTGGAAATACTCCGGCGCGCCCAATACGCAGCTTCTGAACGTTCGGCTCGACACCGAAGATGATTACAGACGCTACATACGTTCACTGAAGCTTTTTATCGTAAAAAAAGACGGAAAGCTGACAGCAATGGCACCCTGTGATCTTGACGAATACTGCAACGGTTCCGACTGGACGGAGGAAATGTTCACCTTTTTCCGTTCCTTTGAGCCTGTTGCTCCGACAAAATTCGGAACGATGGAGCTTCGTTCCACCTGCATTCAGCCGCTGGACGCCATGATGGAGCCGACGGCGTTCTATGCGGGGCTTCTGGCTGTGGCAGACGATGCCGCCGCACTTATTGACGGTATCTACGGTAAATACTTCCCCGGACTTGAACCGCCGCAGGTCAGAGCATTACTTATGAAGCGCTCGGATGCCGCTTTGAGAGCAGAACTGAGAGACGATGGCAGAAAACTGCTTTCGCTTTCGATAAAGGGGCTTGAAAAGCGCGGCTTCGGAGAGGAAAAATTACTTAAAGCTCTGATAGCCCGTATTGAACAGAACGGCTGGCGTGTTCCCGCCGAATGTTGGGCAGATGATGTATTTGAGCAGACAAAACAGCAGATGAAAAACATTGAAAAGGAGTGTTGTTCAAATGTCGATAAATAAGCGTGTGAGAAAAGCGATCCTCGGTATAAGCATAGGAGCGATCGTGCTTTTGATGATAATTTCTCTGGGAAGTATTTTTGCGATAAACGAAGAGGTCAAAACAGACCTTGACGAAGCAAAAAAAGAAATAACCGAAGGCAACACAGAGGATATGCTGAACATGAGTCTGCGCCTTGCCCAGGCTACCGCACAGCTTAATTCAAGGCGCATCGCCGGTGAATTCGCAACGATCCGCAGTGAGCTTGAAACGCTCAAGGGCGATATCGAAAACCTTTACAACAGTGACGGTCTTATTGATTATCCGGGGGATGTCCGCAGATGTGAAGAATATGTCGTCTCACAAATGGCAGACATCACAGACAAGGAGATAGAAAAGACGGTCAGCATAATGAAAGGCTCAACAAGTATGTTTGACAATGTACTTGCCAACGACAGTAAGTTGGATTACGCCTATGTGGTCATGGAAAACGGTGTTGTGTTTTCCTGCTCGGATACATTCTATCCCGAAGTTGAAGAAGCCGATATGAGGACCCGCGACTGGTACAAGAACGCGATTGCGGCAGGCACTGTCTGCTGGTCCGAGATATATTTGGGAATAAGCGGAGATAACTATATTACCATTGCCGTTCCCGTATACGACCTTGACGGAAAAGTATTCGGTGTCACCGCATTCGATTTCAATGTAACAAAGATTTCGGACAAAGTCCTCACGAGTGATTCCAAAGAATTTATCGACGCATATATTAAGGATGCCGCCGGAAATGTCCTTCTCAGCACAAGGGATATATCCGATACTTTAGAAACGAGCGATTACAAAAACTATCTTTCTTCTACCGCCGAAGGCAGTTCATCCGGCTGTTATACCACAGATAAACTGATCGTCGGCTTTGCCGATATGGCTGAGACGGATTGGACACTGTTTATCCAATTCGACTATGACAAAATGCTTGAACCTGTCACAAAGGTCGCAAACACCGTCAGCAATGTTTCAACGAATGTAACAAAGGACATCAACAAGTTAGTGAAAGGGACTATCGTGACATTCGTTGTCATTATTGCCGTGCTTGCACTGATCGCCGTATTTGCAAGTAATAAGCTGGCAAAGATCATCACTGCACCTATCGAGATTCTTACGGCGGGCGCCAATGAAATAGGCAGCGGAAATATCGACTATGTGATACCCGAACTCGGGACCGATGAAATAGGCTCGCTTGCAAACACCTTTAACGGCATGACACAAAGACTGCGCGAATACATCGACAATCTCACCGCAGTGACCGCCGAAAAGGAGAGGATCGGCGCGGAGCTTGACGTAGCAACGCATATCCAGTCATCCATGTTGCCCAGCATCTTCCCGAAGTTTGCCAACAGCATGGAATTCCGCATATTCGCGACCATGACACCCGCAAAGGAGGTAGGCGGTGACTTCTATGATTTCTTTATGGTTGACGAACGCCATATTGCGATCGTCATGGCTGACGTTTCCGGCAAGGGAGTCCCGGCGGCATTGTTCATGGTCATAGGTAAGACTCTTATAAAAGACCACACTCAGCCCGGTCGTTCACTCGGCGATGTGTTCTGTGAAGTCAATAATCTGCTGTGCGAATCCAACAGCGAGGGACTGTTCATCACCGCATTCGAAGGTGTACTTGATCTTGATACCGGTGACTTTGACTTTGTCAACGCCGGTCACGAAATGCCGTTCATTCAAAGAGCGGGACAGAATTTTGAGGTATACAACCTGCGTCCCGGCTTCGTACTTGCCGGTATGGAAAATATGAAATTCAAAGCAGGACACATGCAGCTGAACAAGGGTGACAGGATATTCCAGTACACCGACGGTGTGACCGAGGCAACCAGCGCCACATTTGAGCTGTTCGGCATGGGCAGACTTGAAAAGTCACTCAACGACCACAAGGACCTCAATCCCGAAGAGCTTTTGCACGCAATAAAAAATGATATAGACACGTTTGTAGGCGAAGCACCGCAGTTCGACGATATAACCATGCTCTGCCTTGACTATTTCGGGAAGAATGAATGAAGGTGATCTCTGATAATTCGGCGACAGCATCTGCGGTGAATTTTTCGCGATCTGCTTCTTGAAAAGATTTTGTCTGATTTGGATTATTCCGGCAGTGACGTGGCGCTTATGGTCAACGGCTCCGGCGGAACTCCGTTAATGGAGCTTTATCTGATAAATAATCATGTAAACGATGTTCTGACGGCAAAGGGATTTGCCGCAGTTGAAGCTAAGCTTGACAGCCTCAGGGATCAAAATGTCGGCGCGGTGCTTAAAGCCGTAGGAATGACCTTGGTATCGGCTGTAGGCGGCTCATCCGGCCCTCTTTTCGGCACGGCATTTATGAAAGCCGGCATTGTAATGGCTGATAAGGATAATGACGGACGGTGCTTTGATCGCTACGGCAGGCGGAACGGATGACGGCGGCTTCGGTACAAGCTATGATAAGATACAAAGTGCCGTAAAATCCGTTTATTCGGAAGACGGAGTGATCATCCTTGTCGATATGGGCAGTGCCGTCATGACTGCTGAAATGGTCATAGAAGCTTTGGGCTATGACAATATTTGTCCGGTTGACTGTCCTATCGCCGAAGGTGCGATAGCCGCTTCTCTTTCATCACTTTGCGGCGATGATCCGAAAACGGTAAAGGAACAGGCACTTGCGGCGAAAACGAAAGCGAAAGGGGCTGTTAAAAAAGTCCCGAAAACAGCACAGAGACGAAAGCTGAAAAAGCAATCGTCTCTGTTTGTTATTTATGGATCACCACGCATCCTGCGGATGCTCGCAATGACACGATGTATAAAGATATAAAATATACCGTATTTTCCTGCGATCTTTTTCATGCAAGCGGAACGCCGGGGACGGCGTTCCCTACGGGTAAGACAAACTTTATGTCATATGCCGTAGGGTGCGGCATCCGCTGTCGCACCGCTTGCGATGTTTATTGCAGGAATACACATTTTATCATGTCGCGTATTCCCTCGTGTCATTGCGAGGAGCAACGCGACGTGGCAATCCATATGTGTCCAAAAGTTACTTTAACGCCAAGCATGGATCACCACGCATCCTGCGGATGCTCGCAATGACACGATATATAAAAATATAAAGCACACTGTACTTTCCTGCCACCCGCTTCGCACTTGCGGAACGGTCAAGACAGTTCATTATGGTGTCGCACAGTATAAAAAGGGACTTTTTTAACAACCCC
>JAZRZN010000072.1:0-7198 GCA_045601365.1 Clostridia bacterium
GATCATTTCGTTTTTCTACTGCCTGTTCGGCGTGATCAATACGATCAACGGCAAGGCAAAAGAATTACCGCTGATCGGAAAAATCAAACTGCTGAAATAATAATTCAAATCCCGGCCCAAAAGCCGGGATTTTTTTATGGAACATCTTGACAGATCAGAGAAAAGATTGTATAATGATAACTGCAAAAAATAAGGGCTCGTAGCTCAGCTGGGAGAGCGCCGCGTTCGCAACGCGGAGGTCAAGGGTTCGATCCCCTCCGGGTCCACCAACAAAAAAGTCTCTTTTGTCTACCGACAAAAGGGACTTTTTTGAATGATGTGTTCCGCGCGCGGGACGTGATGAGCCTGTCGGCGGGGTGTTCGCCTACGGCGAGTGATGTGGCTGCGGGCGTGGGTGGGACAAATCACATCACTTTTGCCGAAGGCAAAAACATCACTGTGCAACAGCACAACATCACTTGCCCGTTAGGGCAAACATCGCTTTACAAATAATCAATTCCATAGTATAGTGATATCGACAAATCATAATTTAACGGAGGAAAGATATATGACATACTGCGGTAGTGATTGCTGTAAAGAATGCAGTAGAAATGCTGAATGTGGTGGTTGCGAAAAGTGTAGCGGACATCCGTTTGGAGGAAGCTGTATTGCCGAAAGAAACAAAAATTTTGATGAGCTAAAAAAGAGACTGATCGATGAAATAAATAATTTGTGTATCGAGGGGCTTGTGATAAATGAACTTTTTTTATTGAACGGTGCTTATGTGAACTTAGAGTATCCGTTGTTGAACGGAACTACAGTAAAGTTTCTGAATGACAAAGACGTATATCTTGGTAATCAGATAGAAAGAGCAAATTCAGAACGTTGCTATGGTGTTATTGCTAATGAAGAGTTTGTTCTTGTGTGTGAGTATGGGTGTAATGGTGCTGAGCCGGAAATCATCCTATACAAACGCAGATAAATTGAACACCAAATATAACCGATAAATCCCGGTTTGCCGTGGTGTGCTTTTTGCGTTTTTTACCTTGCTTTTGCTACGTTTAGGTAGTCTTTCACAAAAAGGGGCTGTTAAAAAAGTCCCGAAAACAGTGCAGAGACGAAAGCTGAAAAAAGCGATCGTCTCTGTTTCGTTATTTATGGATTGCCACGCATCCTGCGGATGCTCGCAATGACACGATATATTAAAATATAAAACATACTGCAATTTCCTGCAATCTGTTTTATGCAAGCGCAAGCGCCGGGGACGGCGTTCCCTACGGATAAGCCACGCTGTATCGTTCTGCTGATGAATGAATACATTTTTTGATAAAACATCAATTTCGGGCAACAATAAGTGCATATAAAAGAAAAGGAGATTTTTTATATGCAGGCTATTATTATGGCGGGCGGACAGGGAACGCGTTTAAGACCTCTCACAAAAGAGACACCCAAGCCCATGGTCCGGCTGCTCGGGCGTCCGCTGATGGAATATTCGGTCGAGCTTTTGAAAAAACACGGTTTTAATGATATCGGCGTAACGGTTTTGTATTTACCGCAGAATATAAAGGAATACTTCGGCAACGGAGAACGTTTCGGTGTTAAAATGAAGTATTTTGAAGAAACAGAACCGCTCGGAACAGCGGGCAGCGTAAAGTCGGCGCAAAATGAGCTTGATGAAGCATTTGCGCTATTGAGCGGTGACGCACTTACAAATGTCGATCTTTCAAAGGTCATGTCGTATCACAAGAGCGTCGGCGCAGACGTTACGATAGTGCTTTCGCGGCAGGAAGATCCGCTTGAATACGGAGTCGTGCTTACCGGCACGGATTGCCGTGTGCTTGCCTTTGAGGAAAAGCCGCAATGGGAAAACGTGATATCCGATACAGTCAATACGGGGATATATATCATAAATAAAAGTATTCTTGATGAAATACCCCCAAACACCGAATTTGATTTCAGCAAGGACCTTTTCCCGAAGCTGTTAAAAAATAACGCAAAGCTGTACGGATATATAACCGAAGACTATTGGTGCGACCTCGGTACACCCGAAGCATATATCCAAGCGCACAAGGATATTTTGCTCGGGAAGCTTTTCGGCGAAAAAGCAGGCAATGTCATCGAAGAAGGCGTTAAGATATCCGAGCAAACCAAGCTCGTTTCGCCTGTGTATATTTCAAAGAACACCGTCATAAGCGGAGATTCCGTGATAGGACCGTTCACGGTGATAGGTGAGGGATGTATCCTGAACAGCGTGAAGCTTGAAAATTCCGTTCTCTGGGATAAATGCGTGATCGAGAAATGCGAATGCAACAAGCTGATAGCGGGGAACGGCGTCAAAATATCCGAAGCAGTTTTCGGCGGAAACAACATTGTCGGCTCCGGCTCAACGCTTGAAAAAAACGTGCATCTTATGAAAAACGCATATATCGTCAACAATACTCATGTAGCGCGTAATACTACGGTATCCGGCACCATGAGCTTCAGCAATGCATCCGAAAACTCGCTGTGGCAAAACGGTTCTGTTGTGGGCATATGGGATCACGATATTTTTCCGCAGACCTTGCTCGGCATAGCATCTTCTTATAAAAAAGATAAAATTTTGATATCCTACAACGATGACCGGCAGGCAAGCGCGATCGCATCCTTGCTCGCTTCGTATTATAATCTGTGCGGAACGGATGTATATCTTGCAAGGGCAAATGAGGCTTCGTGCAGGTTCCATTCATGCGTATATAAGATCTGCGCGATATATATCCGCTGTGAAAAGGAAAATACGGTCATAGATATCATCGACGAAAAGGGACTTAATATTTCATCGGCAGACGAAAGAAAAATCTCCTTCACCGCCGATTCGATGTCGGTAAAGATCGGCAGGATGGTCAAGCTCACAACGCTTGATCCCGATTTTGAATACTTTCTCAATTCGGCTATACCTTTTTCGGACAGCAATGCGGAAATATATATAAACGAAAAATTCCGCATCCACAATGTTATAATGCGCTCCGGGTCGGTAGATACAAAGCAGAATATCGCCTCAGCCGCCGTAGTGACCGCAAACGGCGGTATAAGCTCGGTATATGTCAAGGGCGAAAAGCTTTCGGTAACGGAATTTATGCATCTTCTGCTTGATATTACGGAAATGCTCGGCTGTCATGAGGTGTTTTTACCTGCGTATGCACCCGAAAACATTCTAAAAGAAGCCGAAAAAAGAAGGATAAATGTGCTGTCGCTCAAACAGCACAAGGGAAATTCCATGCAGCAGGCAGACAGCTTCAACAACGCAGCCGTACTGCTTGAATTTGTGCCGGTATTCTTCGCTCAGGCACTCGCTTATTATCTTGATAATAACGAGGTCGATCACTCCGACAACACCGTTATATCGCGGTTTTCGTTCGATTGCTTTCCGGGAAGCACCTGTTCTGCCATCACTGCACTGAATAAGAATAAAACCGGAACGATAACCGCCGAATACAAGAACGGCTTTATTACCGTCATACCGAAAAACAACGGATATTCCTTTACGGCTTACGGCAGGTTTTCAAAGGAAGAGTACGCTCCCGATATAGTGGAAGAATTTGTGAACAACAGTATCAAGGATATTTGACATTATCATCACTTATTCTGCAAATATAAACGCTTGCAAAATTTACCTTTTTGATGTATAATTCAATTATATGAAAATACACATGGAGGTAATTTTGTGGCGAAAAGTAAAAACAAGCTTCGCATAATACCGCTCGGCGGCGTTGAAGAAATAGGTAAGAATATGACCGCCGTCGAGTACGGTAATGATATAATAGTTATTGACTGCGGGTCGATGTTTCCGAAAGAGGATCTCTACGGCATCGACCTTGTCATACCCGACGTTACATATCTGGAAAAGAATGCGGATAAGATACGGGCATTCATCATCACCCACGGGCATGAGGATCATATCGGCGCGATACCTTATGTATTTCAGCGCGTAAATGCACCGATATACTGCACACGGCTCACACAGGCACTTATCGAAAACAAATTAAAAGAATACAACATGCCAAAAAAAATCAAGATTAACTGCATCAAACCGAAAGATGTAATCAGAACAGGCTGTTTTGCAATAGAGTTCATCAAAACCAATCATTCCATCGCCGGTGCCGTCGCACTTGCGATCACTACTCCCGTCGGTACTGTTATACACACGGGTGACTTCAAAGTTGACTACACACCCGTTGACGGTGATGTTATCGACCTTGCAACATTTGCCCGCTACGGAGAAGAAGGCGTTTGCTTGCTGATGTCCGACAGCACGAATGCCGAACGCGAAGGCTTCACGATGAGTGAAAGCAAGGTAGGGGAATGCTTTGAAAAATACTTCGACGAAGGCGCAGATCAGCGTATCATAATAGCGACATTCGCAAGCAATATACACCGCATCCAGCAGATAGTTGACTGTGCAGAGCGTTCAAAAAGAAAGATATGCTTTTTGGGCAGAAGTATGGAAAATGTTTCGGCTATTGCCGCAGAGCTTGGTGAGCTGACGGTCGATCCGAAAATGATAATCACGCCGGACAAGGCCGAAAGCATGCCGAAAAATCAAGTCGTCATCATTACGACCGGCTCACAGGGCGAGCCGATGAGCGGGCTTTCACGCCTTGCATCGGGCGATCACTCAAAGCTCAAGCTCACAAAGGGCGATATGGTGATACTCTCGGCTTCGGCTATACCCGGCAACGAACGCATGGTTTACCGCGTGATAAACAATCTCTACCGCCTCGGCGTAATAGTTATATATGAAGCTCTTGATGCCGTACACGTTTCGGGACATGCCTGCAAGGAAGAGCTTAAGCTTATACTCACGCTTACAAAGCCAAAGTATTTCATGCCGGTACACGGCGAATACAGGCATCTCATGCAGCATGCTCTGCTTGCCGAAAAGCTCGGTATGAACGATGCCGACATATTTATGCCTGAGGTCGGCAAGGTGCTTGAGATCACTAAAAACGAAGCCAAGCTATCGGAGACTGTACCCGGCGGTGTCATAATGGTTGACGGTTGCGGTGTCGGCGATGTCGGCAGTGTAGTTCTGCGTGACAGACGCTTACTTTCACAGGACGGACTTGTAGTCGTGTGCATCACGCTTTCAAGCACGGACGGTGCATTGCTCACCGAGCCGGATTTCATTTCACGCGGATTCATTTATATGCGCGAAAACGAAGACCTCATACAGGAATCAAAGGTACTTATTCAGGAGTTTATCGAAAACTTAAGCGCCGATAAGCTTCGGGATTGGTCATATGTCAAAAATGAAATAAGAAGGCTGCTCAAGGAATTTTTGTACGCAAAAACAAAGCGTACACCTATGATATTGCCAATGATCATTGAAATATGAAAAAGAAATTTGATATTCCGCAATTCTTCAAAAATGCAAAAAAGAAGATATCCGCCGCGGCATGTAAGCTGACGGGATCGGGGCGCGATACGAAGGCGGCATGGAAAAAGCTTCGTCCCATATCTATTTATGTAATAAGCGCGGTCGTGGTTTTGGTGATAATGATAAATGCGATCTCGCTCACGCTCGGAATACTGTTCGGTGCTGCCGACAAGCATGACGATTCGCCTGTGCTTATCGACATCAACAGCGGCGCTTCGCTTTCGTATGTGGCATCAAAGCTCAAGGACAGCGGGCTGATAAAGACTTCACTCGGCATAAAACTGCTTGCCGATTTCACAAGTGTTTCATCAAAGATACAAAGCGGGCAGTATGTGCTTGATAAGACGATGACCGTACAGGAAATACTTGATGTCATCACAAAGCCCACGGCATCGGCAAGAGTTTCAAGCGTTACTTTCGTTGAAGGTACGACGGTCGAGGATTTTGCCGAATTGCTCGTCAACGCAGGCATAATCACGAATAAAGACAGCTTTTTGAATGAATGCAAAAACGGGAAGAATTATTCCGATTACTACTTCACACAGCCGCTGTACAATGCGGGAAATCTTCGCTATTTGCTTGAAGGTTATCTTTTCCCTGATACATATGAGTTTTATGTCGGCTCATCAAACGAAGTCATAATCAACCGTCTGCTTACGCGCACGAATGAGCTTTACACGGCACAAATGACCGAAAAAGCCGAAAGCATGGGGCTTACCATGCATCAGGTCATCACGCTTGCATCTATTGTCGAAAAAGAGGGCAGAGGCGCTGATTTTGCCAAAATAGCGGCTGTTTTCCACAACCGTATCGCAAAGGGCATGCGTCTTGAGTCCGACGTTACGGTGCAGTATGCCATCGGCGTTAAGCGGCTTGTGCTTACGTCCGACGAGCTTAAAACCGATTCGCCGTACAATACATATCTGGTTTCGGGCATCCCCGCAGGACCTATCTGCAACCCCGGACTTGCCGCAATAAAGGCTGTACTTTACCCGGATCAGGACATTTTGAACGGCGGATATCTCTATTTTACGCTTACCGATCCGTACACCGGCGAGGTCGCTTATTCACGCACATATGATGAGCATGTAGCAATAAAGAACAAATATAAATCTGTATGGGCGGCTTACGATAAGGCGCAGGGCAATAAATGAAAAAAGTAACGATATACACCGACGGCGCATGCTCCGGCAATCCGGGGCGCGGCGGTTGGGGCGCGGTACTGATGTACGGCACCGCAAAAAAAGAAATAAGCGGCTTTGAGAACGAAACGACAAACAACCGCATGGAGCTTACAGCCGCGATAATGGCACTTGGATCATTAAAAGAGCCGTGCGAGATCGAATTGTATTCCGACAGCGCATATCTTGTAAACGCCTTTGAAAAGGGCTGGATATTCGGCTGGGCAAAAAAAGGCTGGAAAAGGTCTGACGGCGAGGTTCTTAATAAGGAACTGTGGCAGAAGCTGTATTCTTTGAATCGGATACACAAAATAGAATTCATTAAGGTCAAAGGACATGCCGATAATGAATTTAACAACAGATGCGATCAGTTAGCCACCGGCGAAATAAAGAAGAATAAATAAATTTACGGGGACTGAGCCACGGCACTCTTTTTAGCGTGACGCTGTCCCCGCACCACTTTTTTCGAGGGACGCTGTCCCCGAATCCCTTTTTCGCGGGACGCTGTCCCGCACCCTGCGAGCTTTTTTGAAAAAAAGCTCGGCAAAAAAATTTTATTACTTACAACAAAATTGCTCGGCGGGGACGGTGCCGGGGGAATTTTTTGTTCGAATACTTGATTTAT
>JAZRZN010000073.1:0-17765 GCA_045601365.1 Clostridia bacterium
ACCGTCAAGCTTGCCGGTCAGCTCGCCGACCTCCATCCAGACATCCATACATGTCTTGTCCTTTGTCGCCGAAGGATTTGTATTCGTTATTTCCTGACCTGTTATCCAAACTATATTGTAGCAGGAATAACGGGCTATGCAGTAGCGTGTGAATGCAAGCAGGTCTTCATCCTTCATCGCGCTGGGAGTGCCGTTGTGCAGACCGAAGCCGAGCGCGATCACCATACCGTAATCGTTTATCGTCTCAAATATCTTGTCTATCGTCTCGTTGAATTTATTGTAATTGGGCTTTGTATATGCCGCCTTCCAAAGCTCCGAGCCGGAAGAAGAGAAATATGTCTGATATACGGTAAAGCCCTTTGAAACACGGTCCTTTACCTCATGCATTATCTGACTGCCGCAATCGCATCCGGGATAGTTGCACTTTGTAGCGTCAACATAGTTGGGAGCCTGCCAGTTGGTATCGCCTATCCACAAAAACGGTGTGCCGTCGGCATATGTATAGTATCTGCCGTTGTCGGAAACCTTGACGAAGCCGTGCTTGGCTATCTCGGTCGTTTTTGTCGATTCGGTAGCGGTGACGGTACCGCTGACATTAAGACCTGCGTTCGAAGCATCCGAGCAGGTCACCTTGAATGTCCACTTACCCGTCTTTGTGGGTGAAAAGCGGACAGCCCATCCGTACTCGCCGTCCTTGCAGAAGCCGGGAGTTTTTATTTCCGTTCCGTCCTCATGTGTGAATACCGCGTCGATCTCAGCATCCTTGTAAGGATTTTTGTATCTTACCGTACCTGTGAGCGGTATTTCGACCGGTGACCACAGCTCTGCGGTATAATCGTTCTCGGCGCCGACTGTTATCGCGCCGAATGATGCCAATATACCGCAAGCAAGCGCGATACACAGCACCACAGAAAGCACTTTTTTCATATCTTACCTCCATAGTTAGATTCACAGTTGATTTTATCATAAAAAATAAGTATTTGCAAGCACTAATATTATTTGTTCATAAAACATTAACTTATTTGTGCGGATATATAATGCGGCAACTCACGGCACCCATAAGATATGTATGCTCAAGCATAAAAAAACAGCAGGAGGATAGTATCCCTCCTGCCGCAAATAATAAGCTCACAGTGAATTTGACAAAAATGTTTGCAGCCGCTCTGACTGCGGATGATCGAAAATATCCTCGGGCGTGCCGCTTTCCTCAATAATGCCCTTACTCATGAAAAGCACTTTGTCGGACACCTCACGCGCAAACTGCATTTCGTGCGTTACGACTATCATCGTAGCACCCGTATCCTTGAGTGAGCGGATTACACGCAGTACCTCACCCGTAAGCTCGGGGTCAAGTGCGCTTGTCGGTTCGTCAAAACAAAGGATATCCGGTTCAAGTGCAAGTGCGCGGGCTATCGCAACACGCTGTTGCTGACCGCCCGACAGCGTTGACGGATATGAATTTGTCCAATCCGTCAGCCCTACGCTTTCGATGAGCGCACGCGCCTTTTTGTCTATTTCCTCGGGCGTGCCGAGCTTAAGAAGCGTCGGAGCGAGCGTTATGTTTTTAAGCACGGTATATTGCGGGAACAGGTTGAATTGCTGGAATACCAAGCCGAAATGCAATCTGTTTTCACGCAGCTCACTGTCGCTGATGTTTTTACTGTTCACCCCGTCGAACACGGTCTTGCCGCAAACAGTTATCGTTCCGCGTTCCGCATGTTCAAGAAAATTAAGACAGCGCAACAGTGTAGTCTTACCGCTTCCCGATGAGCCGATTATCGACAGTACCTCTCCTTTCTCAAGGGAAAAGCTGATATCCTCAAGCACTATCCGTCTGCCGAAGGATTTATTGAGTCCGTTCACTTCAAGAATAGCCATGACATTTCCCCCTTAATTAAAATACGAAAGCTTCTTTTCAATACGGTTGAAAAGCACTGTAAGCAATCCGCTGAAAACAAGATAGTATATTGCGGTAAAGAACAGCGGCCATATTTCGCCGGAAATGCCGGATGAGCTTTTGAGGAACGCCTGACCTGCCCAAATTATCTCCTGCAACGCGATAATACGGGAAAGCGATGTATCCTTGACAAGCGTGATTATTTCGTTTGACATCGGCGGAACTATCCGCTTTATCATCTGAAGCAACGTGATTTTCGTAAAAATCTGCTTTTTCGATAAGCCGAGTACCTGACCTGCTTCATTCTGTCCTTTCGGAACGCTTTGTATCCCGCTTCGGTATATCTCGGAAAAATAACATGAATAGTTTATTATGAACGCCACAGATGCCGCGACAAAACGCCCTGTTTCGCCCTGTCCCCAGATATTGGTCTTGAATACGAGCCCCGGAAAATAATAAATTATCAAAAGCTGTATCATAAGCGGAGACCCGCGCACTATCCATATAATAAAGCGCATTACCGCGCTGAGCGGCTTGAAGCGTGACATCGAACCGAATGATATCACAAGCCCGAGCGGTAACGCACCTATCAGTGTTACGATAAACAGCTTTAATGTTTGCAAAAAGCCTATGTTTAGTGAATTGAAAACGATCGGGAACTGCTCCACGACATTCTTAAACAGAGTCATACGCTTCTCCTGCTTGTTATTAAATAAAAGGGCTGACTTTCGACAGCCCTTATTTTAAGAAAAGTTTACTTTACAATGGCCGCCTGAACGCCGTATTCTTCGGCGATGCGCTCCGTAGTACCGTTTGAAAGGCTCGCGTCAAAGAAATCATCGAGCATCTTTGCAAGATCGGAACCCTTGCGGAAGCCTACACCGTACTTCTCATCATTGAGCTTCGCTGTATAAGTAAGATCGGAATATCCGGTATTTTCGCCGACCATAGCACCCGCCATGAGCGAATCGATTATCGCCGCGTCGCTTGTGCCGGAAGCAACCTCAAGCAGTGCGCTCGCCTGATCCTTTACGGGAGTATAATTAAATCCGTTTGCCTCTGCCATTTCTTCGCCCGCAGAGCCGGACTCAACGGCGAAATTGAGTTCCTTGCAAGCATCGGCTGTCTGATACTTATCCGCCTGCGATGCCTTTACTATTATCACCTGTGCGTTGTTGCAGTACGGCTTTGAGCATTCCATAGCCGCAAGCACGCCGTCGTCAAGTGTCATGCCGTTCCAGATGCAGTCAACATTTTTGTTGTTAAGCTCCATCTCTTTATTTTCCCATTCGATCTCTACTATCTCGATCTCCACGCCGAGTGATTTTGCAAATTCGGCAGCCATATCGGCATCAAAGCCCACCCATTTGCCGTCTTTCATGAAGTCCATCGGCGCAAAGTCCGTAACTCCTACAACGAGTTTGCCCTTGTTCTTTACATATTCCGAATCTGCTACAGTCTCGCCGGTGCCGCATGCACAAAACAAAGTTGCGGTCAAAACAACGGCGATTAAAGCCGAAATGATTTTTTTCATCATGCTTTTTCCTCCTGTTTCCTTATCGGTAGACCACTGTAAAGATAATACTATACAAAGCGCGATTTGTCAATATACAATATCAGTCCGCCGATTTTTTGTTCGTGAGCGCCTTGATGACTACGAGTGTAACGATCATCAGCGCTATGGCTATCGGCAATGCGATCCATACGGACTTAACAAATGCAGCTATTATGTAGCTGACACCCGATACTGCCGCAACGGTGAGCGCATACGGGAGCTGTGTGGAAACGTGGTCGATGTGGTTGCACTGTCCGCCGGCGGATGCCATGATAGTGGTATCCGAGATCGGTGAGCAGTGGTCGCCGCAAACCGCGCCTGCCATACAAGCCGAAACCGCCATAACGGTAAGACTGCCGTCCGTTGCGCCGAACACGGTAAGCACGATCGGGATAAGGATACCGAACGTACCCCACGATGTACCCGTCGCAAACGAAAGTCCGACAGCGATAAGGAAGATTATTACGGGCAGGAAGAGCTGTAAGCCCGCGGCACTGCCTTCGATGAGATCGGAGATGAATATCTTCGCACCGAGTGAGCCTGTCATGGCATTAAGCGTCCACGCACAGCAAAGAATAAGAATTGCGGGAACCATTGCCTTGAAGCCGTCGGGGATAGCTTCCATACAGCCCTTGAAGTCGATGACGCGACGGCAGAGATAATATATCATTGTAAATATTATCGCTCCGAACGAGCCGAACACAAGTCCTACGGATGCGTCGCTTTCTGAGAAAGCGGATATGAAATCAAGATACTGCGCGCTGTCGGAAGTGAAGAAGCCGCCGGAATATATCATGCCGAGTACGCAGAGGATTATCAAAACGACAACGGGGATAACAAGGTCGCAAACGCGGGCTCTCGGGTTGATGTTCTCCTTTTCGTTTCCGCCCTCGGGCTTGCCGGTGGTGAAGATATCGCCCTTAAGCGCATTGGCTTCGAATTTCTTCATGGGACCGTAATCCAACTTGAGAACAACGAGCATAACCATCATAACGATAGTGAGTATAGCATAGAAATTGAACGGTATGGTAGCTACGAAAAGCGACATGCCGCTCTGCGCGCCCGCGCCCTTCGCAAAGCCCGCAACAGCCGCCGCCCATGACGAAATGGGAGCGATTATGCAGACAGGTGCGGCAGTGGAGTCGATAAGATACGAGAGCTTTGCACGCGAAACGTTGCTCTTGTCGGTAACGGGACGCATTACCGAGCCTACGGTCAGACAGTTAAAATAGTCGTCAACGAATATCAGCACGCCGAGTATGACCGTCGCAAGCTGTGCGCCGATACGCGATTTGATGTGCTTTGATGCCCACTGACCGAATGCCGCCGAGCCGCCCGCCTTGTTCATCATGGCAACAAGCACGCCGAGCAGAACAAGGAATATAAGGATACCTATGTTGTATGAATCCGCTATCGTAGCAATAAAGCCGTCCTGGAACGCCTGCACCATAGTGCCTTCAAAATTGAAGTTGGCGTAGAACATGGCGCCGGAAAGAATACCGATGAACAGTGAAACATAAACTTCCTTGGTGATAAGCGCAAGGATTATCGCTATCAGCGGAGGAACGAGTGAAACGAACGATGCATAGAGCGGAACACTTTCTTTCTTGATGGAAAGCGCTTCGGCCTTATGCGCCTCGAAGTCGGGATCGTTCGTGATGTTATCGGCATAGTTGTCTATGTAATCCTCTGCCGTACACGCTCCGTCGGTCTCGCCCGAGAAATCGTATTCTATTTCTTCCTCATCGACAACAACGGTAAATGTACTTGCCGCAGCCGATGCTTCTTCCGATTCGGCCGAAACGGAAACGAAGCTTGAGACGATGATCGCAGCAAGGCACACGAGAATACATATTGCCGCGATACTTCTGAGCCTTTTCAGCCCAAAATGCTTTTTCATATGAATAACACCCTTTCAAAAAAAATTTCAAATAAAAAACCGCCCTCGCAAGCGGTCATTTTTTACTTATAATAACCGATAGCGCTCCACAAAAAGATTGTGACAAACCGACGGGTATTCCCCGGCGATCCAGCTGACGAACGCTTTACAGGCTTGCGTTCACCCCTTCGGCGACAGCCCCTTTCGCCCGTGAAGATTTCCTGACAAACACAGGTTACTGTTGGATATCGCACCTCTATCCGAAATATGAATTTTTTAGGAAACATTTGTTACATTAAAATTGTATCACTTTATTTTCATGTGTCAAGTATTTTTTAATATTGCACATATAAAAAAAGAAAATTTTGCGTAAATTTTGTCATTCACTTTTCAAAATAAACAGTTGACAAAGTTCAAACGTTAATATATAATATAAGCGTAATCAGTTGATTACCCCATATCGCGGGGTGGAGCAGTTGGTAGCTCGTCGGGCTCATAACCCGAAGGTCGTGTGGTTCAAGTCCCGCCCCCGCAACCAAAAATCAAAGCCACCGAGTTATCGGTGGTTTTGATTTTCGATAGTGTGAGTTATATCGCATTCTTCGGGTTTTGAGACCGACGAGCGTGGCTCGTTGGGAGAAAACGCGATCGCCGCCGGCGGCGGATACAGGGAGCGGTTTTCTGCGCAGCGGTCGGAATTTTGCGAAGATGCTTTGCATCAAGCAAAAATTCCGGGCACCGCAAGCCGGGCAGAGCCGCTTTGCGGCGGGGAAAACCCGAAGGTCGTGTGGTTCAAGTCCCGCCCCCGCAACCATAATAGTACGCAGACAGTGATACAATTTCGTCACCGACTGCGTACTTCTTTTATGCCGGAAATGCCTTGAAACAAGGGCGTCTCGGCGTTTTTTCGTTTTTTTACCGTTTCGGGACTCGCTCCCGTGGTTCGTTTTGCTGCCGTCTGAAAACCGATTTTTCCGAAAATGTAGCAGAGCCGATTTTGGGACGAGTAATCGTGAAAAGATTAGACCTTTCGTGAAAAGATTGAGTAATCGTGAAAAGATTGGATTATTGCAAACAAAAAGTGCCACCGATTTCTCGATGACACTTTCGTTTTTTTTTGAACTAATTATGCATTATGAATTATGAAGTACAAATCATTTTTCCTCTGTATTGTCCGCACCGCTTGCAAGTGCGGGTTTCTTTTTCTTCTTGAAAATGAACATTGCCGCAACAAAACCGAGGGCAACACCTGCGACCGTGCAGATAATCGTCAAACTTCCATCTCCGAGCGTGGAACCTTTTCCGCCGGAGACAGGCTGACCGCATTGCCTGCAAACTGTATGCTCACCGCCATCGTGGCGGCAGGTACCTGCCTGAATCGTATTTCCGTTGCGGTTAAAGGCAATACCGTTATCGATCAAAGAACGGACAAAGCTGTTTGCATCATCAGAGTCTTGAAAGGTTAAAGACAGCCCGCCACCATCCTCAATCTTTATTGGCTGTCCATTGGGGAGCATACCAAGCCTTATAGGGTTTTGCGTGGTGAGGAAACCGTTGCTCCCGATGACAATGGATGAAAAATCATGTATAATAAGGTGACTTGAGAAGGAGACATCCGAATTGACCTTAGCGTTCGCCAATGGCCAAATCTCTATTCCTTCAGAATAGAAACCGCTCGGTATTTCTACATTACCTTGAAAAATCTCTGCCGATGCCGGCACCGCAA
The DNA here is from genome assembly GCA_045601365.1 of Clostridia bacterium. Taxonomy (GTDB): domain Bacteria; phylum Bacillota; class Clostridia; order Christensenellales; family QALW01; genus UMGS1322. The sequence continues at coordinate 7,058 of JAZRZN010000073.1, forward strand.
ACACGGTCAGCATGGCGGCAAGCATCAGTGCTGCCATAAGTAAACTTGCAAATTTCTTCATGATAAAAAGCTCCTTTATATGTCCTTATCTCTTTAATTTATTACTTTTTTCTTCCGTCTTGTTCAGCAACACCAGCACCGGCACAAAGGTTATCACCGGGAGCAGGAAGCCGACAAGCTGATGCTCGGACTGGACGAGGGTGTTATATACCGAGTGGTAGATCATCGCAACAGCCAAAAGTGCGGTCGTACCCGTGTAGAACAACTTGCGTTTAGTATGCACGAAGGTCATGCCGTAGCCGACAGCGAGGGTGCAGACGCCGTGCATCATTCCGGCACCGAAGCCACGGATGAGGGCATTTGCCACCGACACCGAACCTGCCGCACCACCGAGTATAAATGCGTTTTCAAGCACCGCAAAGCCGACACCCACAAGGATGGAGCATTCGAGCAGGGTGCGTTTTTTGGGCTTCCACATAAACGCATAGACGAGGATGGGCAATGCCTTGAACACTTCCTCAAACAGCGGGGTGAAGTTGGATGTGTAATACTTGCTGTCAAACGGCAGCGTTTTCATTATTATGGCACTGAACTCACCGCTGAACAGGCACACCACCGTGCCGAGAAAGAGGAATGTAAGTAGCGTTCTTGCCTTGCCTTTGCAGACGAACAAGGTCATCAGCATCGGTGCGGCGAAGGAGATAAACAGAATTAAATTCAGATTCCCCATCTTTTCGCCCCCTTTACTGCACACAGCGACAGTGCGAGTACCGAACCCGACATCGCAACGGAGAGAATACCGCTGACGGTGTTGCTCTGTGAAGCCGAACAAATGACATACGCCGAAGTGACGATATAGAACACAAGGGCGGCAATGTTGCAGGGCTTGGTTGCCCGAAGAAACTCAAACGGATCCATCGGCAAAAGAATGTGCTTCAAGTTGAAATACGATGCAGGCAGAGCCGGAATGAGCATAATAAGCCACATCACGGCGCAGAACATATCCTTATCTTTCCACGAAAGGAACGCCGCAACGGTCAGCACAGCCATAATAACGGGAGCAATGATTGAAATTGCCCGTGCCTTGCCGGAACCCCTGCCGTCATCCACGATTTTATCCAGTGTGCCGAAGTTTGCGGAGAGCAGGAAGAAGTTACAGCCGAAAATGCCGAACATCCCGATGCTGACCGCCGCCGTCACATCGCACCAGATATTGACCACATAGGAAAGCTGTTGTATGGCAAAGCACCCCGCCGCACAGACGAGGATTTGCAGATACATCGGCTTTTTCTTTTTGAAGAGCTTTGCCGCACCGTAACCGAAAGCGAAAGCCGCCACGAGAAACGATGCAAGCCCGAAAATAATATTTTGCATAATATACCGCCTATACCAAATACGGCAGGGTGTCGTGTCCTCCTGCCGTAAAGGTTTATGTATCATTCTTCGTCTTTATTTTCGCCGTCCGCAAGTGCGGGTTTCTTTTTCTTCTTCACGATAACAAGCACCGCAACTCCGACAACCGCAACGACCGCAACGACCGCAACGACCGCGATGATCATGATGTTGCCCTCGGAAAGTGACGAACCGGAAGCTAAATTCGGGTAATCCTGTGCCGCCTTGTTGCGTGCTACTTGGGGAACTTCGTCAGAGTATATAAAGTTAAAGTAATCAGGCCTCTCCGTGATCTCACAAATCTTTGAGCATTTCTCAGCAAGAATCACTTGGTATTTAGCCGCGGTATACGAATTACCGCTGACACCGACAATGTAATAGTATATATCAACTCCATACCCGGCACGTTCCTGCTTTTGTTCTGCCCATTTGCCCACATTGTTGATGTCGGTGGCGTCGCTTCTTGCCGCACTCGCCGGCACCGCAAAAACGGTCAGCAGGGTGCAAATCATCAACACAGCCAAAAGTAAACTTGTGATTTTTTTCATCGTAAAAATCTCCTTTCGGAATTATTCTTCGCCTGTGTTTTCAGTGCCATCCGCAAGTGCGGGTTTCTTTTTCTTTTTTACAATAAAGAGTGCCGCTACACCGCCAACGGCAACAACTGCAATTGCAATGATAATCCAAATGCTGCCCTCGGAGAGAACAGAGGCGTAGTAGTCAGGGCCGTAGACCAGTACTTTCCACCATGCATCGTCGTATTTATTCCAGTCGTACCAGTCCCAGTTTTCGGGACTCTCGCCCTCGAATTCGCAGTTATAATACAGCAGCTCACTCTCTGAACAGGGCAAGCATTCTTCAACTACCGTATCATCCTCTCTGCCGTAAACACAATGTCCGTCATCGTCGGCAGTACAGTCTGTGAAAATGCAGCGATAAATTCTGCCTTCCGAAGCGCCGGCACTGAAAAATATGCCGCCGCCGTCTTCGTCCGAGGCATGGCAATTATTGAAATTTGAATATTCGAAGCGGCAGTTGTCGCATTGCTGACAGATGTTGACAGCGCCGCCGTCGCCTTCAGCTTGACAATTAATAAACTTACAGTTTTTCACCTTAAATACATCTGAATTATAAGATACATCAATTGCTCCGCCGTCATCCCCGGATGTACAGTTTTCAAATGTACAGTCTATAACATTGTTGTAATCACAAACTTCATAGTATTCTATAGCACCACCGCAATCATCTGCCGAACAGTTTGTAAAAGAACATGCCTCAATAGTACAATTGTCTACATCATCAGCAAAATAGATTGCTCCACCGTCATCGCCAGATGTACAAGTATTAAATTTGCATTTACAAATAGTGCAATTATCATTATTCACAAAAATAGCACCGCCATCTGATCCCGCTTTTATATCAGTAAAGGTGCATTTTTCAATAACAGAATCTTCGCCATACACCTCCACGGCACCACCACGCTGACCACCACTACGTTCAGCGCTGCATTTTTCAAAAACACAATCAAATATTGTACTATGATTTGAATCTTCACTAAAGTTAATAGCACCACCGGCATTGTATGTTTTACAATTATTGAAATGACAAGAAGCAACAGTATTATATGCTCCTTTTAACCATATCGCTCCGCCTTCACTTATTGAAAGACAGTTATCAAAAATACAATTATTGATAGAGTTGTTATTTCCGACAACGCAAATTGCTCCGCCTTCATAACCAATCTTTGATCCTTTTTCCACAGTACGACAATTAATAACTTTTAATCCTGTAACAGTATTGTGACTACCCTCTATATAAATTGCATGAGCCGGATTATCATACTCAGTATCATTTCCATTGATAACAGATCTTGTACCGGAACTTCCAAAAATTAATGATACATAGTCTGACTGTATTAAAAACGCACGACCATTATTTGTTACAACAAAATTGTTATCACCTTCAAATGTTACAGTACAAGGTTTTTTAATTGTAACACAAGAATTAAATGTTATCGTTTGAGTCATATGTACTCTGACATTAGCTCCGGATTCAAGATTATTAAAAAAGTCTTGTAACTCCCCAGCAGAACTTATAGGTACCGTTTCCGGTGTTTCTTCCGCAAAAGCGGGAATTACGCCAAAAGTCATCATGGTGCATATCAGCACCGCCGTCAAAAGTAAGCTTGTGATTTTTTTCATCGTAAAAATCTCCTTTTCAATTATTCTTTGTCTGTGTTTTCAGCGCCATCCGCAAGTGCGGGTTTCTTTTTCTTCGTGCCGATGAAGAAGCCGCCGAGACCAAACACGACCGCCGCCGCAACCGTGCAGATAATCGTCAAGCTACCGTTGGAGAGCGTGGAGCCGATAGCACCGTTTCCAAGCGAATGAAGTTCTTTCCCACACTCCACGCAGGTGTTGCCGTCATGGGGGCAATGATAACCGCACTCCTTGCAAACCCCGTCTTTCCATTCGTGCGGACAGTGATGGTCACAAACAGAGCAAACGCCATCCACATAGGTGTGTTTGTCGTATGTTACGGTGCCTCCGTCATTAATGCGGCCTGTGAACGTTCCGCCGCAGCTCACGCGGATCGTGCCGTCATTATAGGCATAGTCATCCCCGTCAACTTCAACAATAAGGGCCCCGAGTATGTGGATCGTTGCGGAATTGTTATAAAATTTTCTCGTTACCGTGACCTTTGCATCCCGGCCAATGGTCAAGATGCAATCGGCATCAATGTTAAAGGTATCTACCGTATAGTCTCCGCTGCTGATGATATAATCCCCGCCGTTTAGAAATATTCCGTTTTCGTGACTGTTCAGTTTAAGTTCCACAGGTTCGCCTGCCGCACTCGCCGGTACGCTGAAAACAGACAGGACAGTAACGAGCAAAATCACCGTTAAAATCAAACTTGCAATTCGCTTTTTCATACAAAAATCACTCCTTTATATGTCCTTATCTCTTTATACGAAGAAAACCGAAAAAGGTATACTGTTTTTTCAAAAAAATTTTCGATTTCGTCTTATGCGTATATCTTGACATAATAGTATATCATATTTTTCTCGGTATTTCAAGATTTTCCGCCGTTGTTTTTGCCTGCAAAGCAGAAATTTTTGTAAAAAAACCGCCCGAAGCAGAGATTATCATACTTCGGACGGGTGCTTCCCATCGTGCTTGCGTTTTGTCTTATCCCGTTATTTGCCATTCAACCGTGGTTCCGTCCCGGAACTTGAACACCACTCTTTCCTTCGAGTAAACCGTCATGGTATCGACCATTATGCTCCATAGCCCCTCATCGAATTCGGTGAGGAGTTCTTTTTTCTTTTTGAGTTCTTTCAGAAAGAGGTCGATTTTTTCTTTCTTGGATTTTCTCTCGGCAAGTTCGGTTTCGAGTTTGTCGAGCTTTTCCTTGGCGGCTTCGTACCGTTCAATCAATCCACGGTACTTCTCTTCGTAAACCTCCGGCTTGACGGAAATGTGGGCATTCTCATCGATGCACTTGCGTATCAGTTCGGTCGTGATCTCAAGTTCCTCGCCCAGCCGTTCGATTTCGGCTTCGATTTCAGCCGTGTCGCAAACCGTGGCTATCGCTTCCTCGCAGGCGGCGATGATTTCCTTCTTGTTCTTTATGCAGGAGTTGCCGTCTCTGTCTTCATTTTTTCAAATGCATGCGCGGCATCGGCATTCTTTGTGATTTTTTCGAGGACAAAATTCGCCATCTGCTTATCCATGTCCCACTTGGTATCACTGATAAAATCCTCCCGTTCTGCTCGGGATCCGGCATTTCATCAAGCTCCTCCGCATTTTCAAGATCACCGTACACCTTGATTGCGGCGTACGCCTCCAAAGGAGACATACGGTAACCGAAGTCGAACGCCTTTTTTGTTCCATCCGGATTTGTCTCGGAATAATAGTACTTCTTTTCCCTGCAGGTTATAAGAAATATCTTTCAATGCTTGAAAATTCATGAAGGTTATGATAAAATGATGCCAATAATATCGAAAGTGCGGTTATGGAGCGAAATGCACTGCAATACCCGATAGATCGGAATAGCAAAAGCCCTTGCACACGAATAATTCAAAAACGCAAAAATATTGCTTCGCAACAGCGTTTTTGAATTATTCAGCAGACATTATAAAAAAACCGTTTGAAAAGAGGAAAAGAAATATGATCGATGTAGTTGTGGCGGCGTTTGATACGCCGGAAGAGGTCAAAAGTCAGGCGATGTTCGTTTGTGACGAGAAGGATGCCCGTCCCGTTTTGCAGCAGGCAATTGATAAAGCGGATGCACTCGGTGTGAACTGCGTTCTTCTTCGCGGAAACTATGTGATAAATTCTCGCTCGGAACGAAGCCGCAAAGGCGCCGTCTGCTTTTATAATCCCGAACCGGCGACGCGGTTTTACGCACAGAACAAAGCACGCCGTCATGTGCTGACGGGTTGCAAGCTACCGCTCGGTTACCGTGACGGCGCGGTCGTTCGGATGGGACGGGAACTGTATGATTCCATACAGGAAAACGAGCTGTTCTCGATGTTCTATAACGACGGAAACGACATTTTCGGTCGTGGGATGGTCATTAAAAATCTGATCGTTCGCCTGCCGGATAATCAGAAACCGATCGTGGTGTTCAACGGACAGTTTGCCGGAGATGTTCGTTTTGAGGACAACTGGGTCATCGCATTTGATCCGCTCGCGGTCAACTGGGCATCTGCCGAAGGTATCAATGTACCGAATCCGAAGTCGGTGGCGTATCGCGGATGCTGTGGCTCGAACTTCTACGCGACCGAATGGAAAAACTGTGTTGCGGCCGGCTTCGGTATCGGATTTGATATCGGCGGCGAGCATGTGTACTGTGAGAGCCTGTCGGCACTTTATAACGGATACGGCTTCGCCTTTAATAACTACAAAGGCAAAAAGTCGATCGAAGACCCTGACGATGTGCCGAGTCTGGGGGTCGGCGTATATCCGATGGTGTGCGTCAACCTGCTGGATGAACACAATATCAATATGCCTCTGTTCGGCACTGCCAATCACAACGGATATATGCCGGAATTCCGCAGTCAGTCGATCACCGTCACCGGTATGAATATCCAATGGCCGAATACCTGCCCGGGTCATACCGATCGTACAGCGTCGGATTTCACCGACGGAAGAAAACGTGCGACCGAAACCAACCCGGGATTCTGGCGCGGTTCTATCGAGTATGTGATAGATCATACCACCCCGACCCACGGTGTGGCGCTGACCGATGAGCCGTTTTTCGAAAAGGGAAGCGGGCAGAATATCGAACTGAAAAACCTGCATTCAATGCATTAACATCGACTTCTTGCGGCTCCGGCTACACATCGGACTGTTATTCACTAACCTTGCGCCGTTTCACTGCAACGCAACCGAATATGAATTTGCAGGATGTTTTATTCTTGTACAAATAACAAAATGTGAAAAATGCTGTATTTTTTATTTACGCGTTTTGACTTTTAACTTTTTTTATTTGCAGGCTCTATTTGGTTACCCCAACATTTATTACCATTTTTTTGAATAAATAAAACAGAGACGATCACCGATCATCCGGCTTTCGTCTCTGTTCTTTTCCCGGGGCTTTTTTATTTCACCGTGACTACAGTGCTGTTCGGCGATCTGCGATTTTGAGAAGCTCAAGCAATTTATCAAAGTTTTGCGGATAAGCATTACTTCCGTAATATGTTACGGCGGTGCCGTCAAATTCTGCCGTAAGCTCCCATTGAATGCCGTCAGATATACTGTCATCTATGTATTCATGTTTCCATTCCGATATATGCAGATCACACAATTTTTCGATAAATTCCGCTCGTGCTTCGGTGATATCACAAAGCTCCTGCGACATCAGCGGTATCGGCGAATGCGTATGTGATGCAAAAAGCTTTCCGTCCGAGCAATCAAACAGATATGTGTCACCGCAGTAAGAAAAACCGCGAACCGAAAACGTAATGCTTTTTATCTTAGAAAAATCATCGTTACCGTCTTTTGAAAGAGACACCGTTGCAACATCATATCCCGAACTCTTTTTCATCTCTTTTCCTCCGTCCGCAACCGTATGTTATCACATTATAAGTCCGATATTCGGTACTATGGAATGTTTTTTTATCGTGCATAATATTATATGATGTGATTATTCATATGTCAAGTGAATTGTTACATCATTTAATGAAGTATTGATTTGTCATATAATTGAAGTATGCATTCATATTGGAGGAATAGCGATTATGGAAAGCATTAACGGCACACTCGGAACCCGTTTGAGAGAAATACGGACTGCGCAAAAAATGACACGCGAAGCCCTTGCCGAAAAAGCCGATGTAAGCTCACGCTTTCTTGCAGATGTCGAGGCAGGTAAAGTAGGAGTATCTCTTTCCACGCTGAAAAATCTTTGCGTCATTCTCAATGTCAGTGCCGACTTCCTGCTTGGGCTTGAGCGGTATCCGAACAGTGAAAACGAATATATTATCGGCACGATAACCAAAACGCTTGCAAGGCTTGACGCTGACGATCTGAAAAACCTGCAGTGTATAATTTCGGCATTTGAAGCTTCCGTTATCAAATAATCGACATCGAACACAAACGACCGCTATTTACACCCCCGTGATCTCTGCCACGGAACCGATTGCCGTTTTTCTGACCTCAATTTTTCTGTCAATGCGCTCGGAAAGCTCCGGCATATGGGAGATCACGCCGATCAGACGCTTGCCGTCGGCGAGGCGCGAAAGCAACTCCAACGCATTTTTCAGTGCGTTTTCATCAAGAGAACCGAAGCCCTCGTCAATAAACATCGCCTCCATGCGGATGCCGCCGCTCTGCCCCTGAACGATATCGGATAATCCAAGCGCCAGCGCAAGCGATGCCAAAAAGCTTTCGCCGCCGGACAGCGTGGATACGTCACGCCATAAGCCGGTCCCCCGATCCAGCACTTCCAAATCAAGTCCCATCTGGCTTGCCATATTTTTCCCTTCCGGCTTACAGCGCAGTGTGTAAAGCCCCTCCGTCAATACGCTCAGCCGTCGGTTGGCGGCGGCGATCACCTGCTTGAAATAGAACTGCTGTACATATGCCTCCAACGAAAACTTGACTTTCTGTTTTTGCTGTCCCGCGACCGCCTGATACAGATCGGTGATGACCGTCCATTTTTCCTCCGCGCGCTGTTTCTGCTTTTCAAAAAGCTTCAGTTTTTTCAGTGCTTCGCCGTTGACGGCCAGCCGCTCGCTCGTCTGTCGAGCCCGTTCGGATGCCGTCTTTTTACCATCCGAAACGGTTTTGTACTGCTCCTCCAGCTGTCCGATATCACAGCGCACTTTGCCGGAAAGCTTTCCCTTCAGCCCGGCGATCTAATCCTCAAGAGAATTTCTGCGAAGATCGTATTGCTTCAGGCACTGTTCGTTTTTCTCTATATCGTTCTGCGGCAATTTGGCGTTTTCATATTCCTCAAGGGAGGCAAACTGCTCTTCCCGCATTTTTTCTTCAAACTTCCGCTGATGTTCCTCTGTTCTTATCCTTGCATCCTCTTGCTGTTTCAAGGCGGATTCTTCCTGCGTGCGAGCTTTTTCCAACAACAGACGCTTATCCTGCACCGCCTTCCGCGCGTCGTCGATCTCCTTCCTGATAGCTTCGGCGCGTTCGTTTTCCTCTCGGATCTGTTTAAGGATCTCTTTCTCCTTCGTATTTTCGTTCATGTTCAGCCGCTCAAGGCTTTCTTTGATGGCGGACAGGGACGCTTTTTGCTTTTCCATCTCTTTTTCCGCTGTTTTCAGTTCGTCGTTTATTTTGTCGCGGTTTTTTTCCGCGCGATCAGTTTGTTCGCGCGTAACTGCGTCCGGCGCGAGCCGCGCCGGTGTCGGATGCTGTATAGCACCGCAAACCGGGCAGGGCTCGCCGTTACTGATAACACTGACGCCATAAACCTTGTCCGAACGGTGATTTTTGGCCGTTTGGACTATTTTCGTATTTAAGTTATTTATGACGCCTAAATTAAAATTTGCGGCTTCCTCCGTGCCCTCGTCAGGCAGTGTTCCGCTTCTAAGAATGCAGGTAATATCGTCTTTTAATTTAATATGAATGTGGTCTTCATAGACGAAAATCTTATCAATGATAAATTCAAGGTCGGTCTTGTCTAACTTGTCCTTTTCGGTGATTTCATCAATAATGTCTATCATTTCTTTGGCGATGCGGTTTACCCTTATTACCGTATTGCGTTTGTCCCTTGTCAGCATAATTTGATTTTGTATGCCCTCGATTGTGCTGTCGCATTCATCGAGTAACGGCTGATAGGTTTCAACAATCAAATCTTCTTTGGAAAGGTCTCGCATAATTTCTCTTGTCATTTGGCGGGAGAGCATCGCCCGTTCCGTTCTCACATCAATAAGCTTCTTTTCGAGGTCGTCCTCCGATTCGTCCTTTTTCCTTATCTGCTCGGCTTCCTCGGCAATGGACTTGTTGAGTTTTTTTATCATTTTGGCACTCGTCTTTTTGACCTCTCGCAGATACCCTTTTAGGACTTCGTCAAGCACATCTACACGAATGTGGTGGGAAGTGCAGGCTTTCAGTCCCCGCACATGATAGGCACCGCAACGGTACGCCTCTTTCAAATCCTTTCGGCTCATGGGGAACATCGGGCTTCCGCAGTCGCCGCAGACCATAAATCCCGAATAGACATTATCGTATTTTTTAATGCCTCGGTAACTGCTTGTCGTCCGCTTTTTCATTGCCTCCCTCGCTACCGAAAAAGTGCGGTAGTCCACAATCGCCTCGTGGTGATTTTCAAAAACAAGGTGTTCGCTCTCGTCTTTTTTGATGTCATCACCGTTGATTTTTTTTCGTGAGTATTTGCCCTGCCGCAAAGTGCCGATATAAAAATCGTTTTGCAAAATGCCCTGCACGGTAACGATACTCCAAGACGGCTTTACCTTATATTTGCATTCCTCGCCCCGTGCCTCGATTCTCGCCCGTTGGTTGCTTCGGGGCGTGGGAATGTGCTTGTCGGTCAGATGGTTGGCGATTTTTTTGTAGCCGTAGCCGTCAATATACAGTCGGAAAATTTCTCGCACCACTTCCGCTTCGCTGGGCTCTACCTCAAAGGTCATGGTTTTGGAGTTGGTAATCACATACCCGTAAGGCACAGAGCATATCCACTTGCCCTCTTCCTGACGGCGTTTGATAACATTCCGCACCTTTTTGGAGGTGTCGGTAACGGGCATTTCGTTGACAAAAAAGTAAATCTGAATCCGCATCCAGTCATCGTTGGTAGGATAGTCGATGCTGTCGCCGATGGCGATAATCCGCACGCC
>JAZRZN010000074.1:0-4013 GCA_045601365.1 Clostridia bacterium
ACGCTCGATCAGACCGACGCGAACATGGTTTCACAGCATCCCGAATACTGGCCGAACAGTATCATAGGCTTCACGCAGGGAAATTGGCTCATTTTGGGCGGCAACAGCAGTGCCGAATACAGTGTAAAAGCACTTGATGACGGCTGGTATAAAATAGAAAAGACATTCTCTGTTTCACAGGCGTTCATAGATGCGAAAAAAGCCGAAAGAGCGCAGAACGATGCGGCGTATGAATTGTATGTTGCGCTTGATAACATCACAACTGACTATTATATCGACGATGTCAAGCTCGTTAAGCCCGAGGCGAAAACGGTAGTGAACGGCGATGCCGAAGGCAACGATATGTCGGGCTGGGGCACACTGTTCGGCAACGGAACGGTTACAAAGATCACCGACCCGGAAGACGAAACCAATCATGTTATCAAGTTTGAGCCGAACGCAAATGACACATATGCAAGTATTGCTTTTGATCTCGGCGCAGAGATAGTAAACGATCCCGACTTCGTGCAGGATGGTATGTACTATGCGGGTCACGGTGCAGGTTACTACAATGTTTCATTCAGAATAAGAGCAGCTGAGGACAACGGCGAAAAGTGGTTTGGTCTGACGCTTCAATCGGGACATTGGAACAGCGGATCACTGCAACCGACCGCAGCCGATAACAAAATCATGCTTAACGGCACGGAATGGAAGAATGTAAGCTTCTGCTTCAATGTAACGGAAGAATATCTTCAAAAGCTTGCACTCAACAAAGCAAACGATGCATACAAGCTTTTCGTGCGTATCGACGGAAGCTCATATGCGTTCAAGGATTCACAGTTTGTATATTATGTTGACGATTTTGAAATAACCAAATCAGCGTTTTCGGGCGCAAGTGTTTCACTCGGCAACAGCTTCTCACTTTCGTACTATGTTCCGCAAGCGGTGTGTGAGCAAGACTTTTATGTTACGCTTGACGGCATTGAATACGACAGCACCAAGGGATTTGCGGCGGAAAGTCTCATAGGCTTCACTGTAAAAGGCATTGCTCCGCACAATATAAACGATAAAATAAAAGGGGAACTGTTTGTAAAGATAAACGGAGAATATGTTCTTGCAGATACACTTGAGTACAGCATTGCCGACTATTGCAATTATCAAATCAAATACGACAGTAATGACAAATTAAGGAAGCTTTGCATCGACCTTTTGAACTACGGTGCGGCGACGCAGGAATATGAAAACTACAATACCCAAAATCCCGCAAACGCTTTGCTTAACGACGTTCAAAAGGCTTATGGCGGTGCAAGCAAGTACCCGACACTTAGCAATATCACAGACACCAAGTATTCAGACACCAAGTATTCTAAGATAGCGTCACCTGCCTTTACATGGAAGGGCGCACAGCTCGTGCTTAATAATTCGTTAAGCTGTCTGTTCAACTTTAAGGCGGCACAGGAGAATGCGGTTGCTCCTGCATATGCGCGTGTGGAAATCGGAGCCAATAAAAAGGATATTAAGGTGTTTACGCAAGATAAAGACACGGGTGTTTATACCTTGCGCTTCGACGGCATGCTTATTGATAAGATGCGCGAGCCGATGTATGTCACCCTGTATGATGCAAGCGGCAAGCAAATATCAAATACGCTTCAATACAGTGCGGAATCGTATATAAGCAAAAAGATAAAAGATACAACTCCCGGGCTTGCAAAGCTTGTGCAGATGCTTATCAAATACGGAGATTCGGCAAAGGAATACTCCGATTCACTGAAATAATAAATATTTGATAATTTTTGCGGTGCGTTTTCCTTTCTTTATTTTTGCACTTTTTTTGTTCTTTTGCATCGCATTGATTATACCGTCTGCGGCGGCGTCGGTCAGAAATGCCGCCGCGGTAAAGACGGGAATATAAAAAATCAGGAGTATTTGTATGAAAGAGATTCATGAAAAGCCGGAGGCAATTAATGTCGTATTCGATACTGAAGCTATACTGACAGCGAGTACGGTTTTGCCCGAGGATGAATTTCCCGATGACGAAGAAGAAAGCAATAACCCCGCGAACGGTAACGGGAATGTAACAATATAACATTTATTTAAGTATGGCAAAAGGAAACAGTTTTGCAACAGGAGGAAAAAAAGCAAATGAAAAAGTTTACCGATCCCGAAATCGAGCTTGTACGGCTTGACTGTGCGGATGTCATTTTAACGAGCTTCGACGGCGAAGAGTTTACGGAACAGGATATCACGCTTCCTGTTGATGATTTTGAAGAAGTAACGGACGGTATGTCAAGCGGTCAGTGACATGATATTTCGGACAGATAAATAAAAATTAATGACAGGAGGATAATATGAAAAAGGCTCTCGGTATCATTATGGCGATAGCGATCGCGCTTTGTGCCGTATGCACTTCCGCTACCGTATTTGCAACGCCTGAAGCAAAGAAAGTGATCAACGGTGATGCGGAAACGGGCGATCTGACCGGGTGGAAATGTCTTGCGCCCGGCACGACGCTTGCCAATGTAAAAGAAGACGGCAAAAATAACCGCGTGATAGAAGTCACAGCTCCCATTGAGGGAAGCTATCCGATAAGCGCAATGTTCGATATCGGCGCGCTTGTGTACGATGATGAAGCCAACGGCTACGCGGGCTTCGGCGCAGGCAATTACAAGGTTTCGTTAAACGTAAAGGTAAAGGATGCAAGCAAGCTTCCGTGCTATGCACATCTAACGCTTGTTTCCGGCACACTTGACCAATCCGACGCACAGATGGTTGCAACACATCCCGAATATTGGCCCGAAAGCATTATCGGCTTTACTCAGAATAATTGGCTTATATTGGGCGGCAACAGCAATCAAGAATACACTGTAACAGCACTTGAGGACGGCTGGTTCAATATTCAAAAAACATTTGCCGTAACGCAGGAATTTATTGATGCGAATAAGGCGCGTCTTGCGTCAAGTGCCGATGCATACGGACTTTATGTCGCACTTGACAATCTCGTGACGGATTATTATGTCGATGACGTAAAGGTCATCATTCCCGAAGATAAGAGTGTCATCAACGGCGATGCCGAGCTTAAAACGCTTGAGGGGTGGTCATACCGCGCATCGGGTACAATGCTTAACAATATCGAACTCGGCGGCAACCGCGTGATAGAGGTCACCGCGCCCACCGGCGGAAGCTATCCGATATCGGCGATGTTTGATATCGGCGCACTTGTTTTTGATGACGGGCTTGCAGGCTATCACGGACTCGGTGCGGGCAAATATACCGTTTCACTCAAAATAAAAATCAAGGACGCAAGCAAGCTGCCGTGCTACGCGCATGTTTCGCTTGTTTCAGGTACACTTGACCAGTCAGACGCAAATATGGTGGCGTCGCACCCTGAATATTGGCCGAACAGCATTATCGGCTTCACACAGGGGCAGTGGCTTATTTTAGGCGGAAACAGCAACCCCGAATACACCGTTACCACGCTCAGCGACGGCTGGTACAAAGTCGAAAAGATGTTTATCGTTTCGCAGGATTTCCTTAATACAAAAAAAGTCGAAAAAGCGCAGAACGATGCGGCGTATGAGCTGTATGTCGCACTTGATAATATCACAACGGATTACTATATCGACGATGTTTGCGTTGAGCTTCCCGAGACTGTCAACGGCGACTGTGAGCTTCAGACGCTTAAGGGCTGGAAAACTCCCGCGAACGGCACTGTGCTTACAAATATTGCCGAAAGCGGAAAGGATAACCGCGTGATAGATGTTACCGCTCCTACAAACGGAAACTATCAGATGTCGGCGATGTTCAATATCGGCGCGGATATCTTCAACGATGCCAAACATGCATATTACGGCACGGGCGCGGGCGAGTATACGGTTTCGCTCAAGGTGAAGGTAAAGGATCAAAGCAAGCTTCCGTGCTATGCACATGTTTCGCTTGTTTCCGGCACGCTCGATCAGACCGACGCGAACATGGTTTCACAGCATCCCGAATACTGGCCGAACAGTATCATAGGCTTCACGCAGGGAAATTGGCTC
>JAZRZN010000075.1:0-47742 GCA_045601365.1 Clostridia bacterium
CGCCGGAGCATCTTGAGCTTTGCGTTGATTCGCCGTTTGATTATCTTGACGCGGTGCGCCATGCAGGTTCGGTGTTCATGGGCAGAAGCTGTCCCGAGGCACTCGGAGATTATCTCGCGGGACCGAACCACACACTTCCGACGAGCGGTACGGCGAAATTCTCAAGCCCGCTTTCGGTTGACGATTTCATCAAAAAAACTCAGTATACATATTTTACGCCCGATGCGCTCAAGCGCGTTGCAAATGACGTATACTATTTTGCGTGCAAGGAAGGACTTACAGCACATGCAAGAAGTGCCATTGTAAGGTCGGAGGATGAAAAATGAGCCGGTTCTTCAGTTCAAAATACGCTTCGCTTGTGCCGTATGTTCCGGGAGAACAACCCAAGGACATGAAATACATCAAGCTCAATACGAATGAATCCCCGTTCCCGCCGTCGGCAAAGGCGATAAGTGCGGCGGAGGAAGCGGCGAAAAAGCTTCAGCTTTATTCCGATCCCGAATGCACATTGCTTGTCGAAAAGCTTTCGGAGGTCTACGGCGTTAATAAAGATGAGATACTGTTTACAAACGGCTCGGATGAAATACTCAACTTCGCGTTTATGGCGTTTTGCGATAAAGAGCATCCTGCGGCATTTGCCGATATCACATACGGCTTTTATCCCGTGTTTGCCGAAATAAACAATATCCCGTATGAGGAGATACCGCTGAATGACGATTTCACGCTGAATGTAAATGACTATATCGGAATCAACAAAACGGTGTTCATTGCTAACCCGAATGCGCCGACAGGTATAGCGCTCACGCTTGAGGATATCGAAAAAATCGTAAAAAGCAATCCCGATAATGTAGTTGTCATCGACGAAGCTTACGTTGACTTCGGTGCCGAAAGCGCAATAGGGCTTATAAGCAAATACGGCAATCTGCTTGTTACGCAGACGTTTTCAAAATCACGCTCGATGGCGGGCGCACGGCTCGGCTTCGGAATAGCGCAAAAAGAGCTGATACAGGACTTGAATACAATAAAGTATTCGACAAATCCGTACAATATCAACAGCATGACTATGGCGGCAGGGATCGGCGTACTGAATGACGAGGAATACACCCGTGCAAATTGCAGAACGATAGAAGCAAACCGTGAGTTTACCGCCAATGAGCTTAAAAAGCTCGGCTTTAGTGTGACGGATTCGAAAACCAATTTCCTGTTTGCAAAAACAGACAGGATAAGCGGAGAGGCACTGTATAAAAAGCTAAGGGAGCGCGGCATACTCGTGCGCCACTTCTCAAAAGAAAAAATATCCGATCATAACCGCATAACCGTTGGTACGAAAGAGCAAATGACGGAGTTTATCAATGCGGTAAAAAGTATTCTGGAGGAAGAAAAATGAGAAAAGCAGTTATTAAACGCAAGACGAATGAGACCGATATTTCACTTTCGCTTGGGCTTGACGGAAGCGGAAAGAGCGAGATATCAACGGGATGCGGCTTTATGGATCATATGCTTACGCTTTTTGCGCGTCACGGACGCTTTGACCTTACCGTGATATGCAAGGGCGATACGAATGTCGATTATCACCACACTGTTGAGGATATCGGCATAGCACTCGGCACGGCGTTCGCTCAGGCGCTCGGCGATAAAAAAGGAATTACGCGTTACGGCGATACATGTTTGCCGATGGATGAGGCGCTTGTGCTTTCCGCGGTGGATTTTTCCGGCAGAAGTTATCTTAACTTCGATGTTGATATCCCGACGCTCAAGGTCGGCGATTTTGATACAGAGCTTGTTGAGGAGTTCTTCCTCGGATTTGTAAGAAACGCCTGCTGTACGCTTCACTTCAAGCAGTTTGCGGGAAAAAATTCGCACCATATAATAGAATGTGCATTCAAATCCGTTGCACGCACACTGCGTGATGCGGTAAAAATCGACGGTCAGTTTGCTGATGAGATACCCTCAACGAAGGGAGTCTTATAATGATAGCCATTATAGATTACGGCGTCGGCAATCTGTTTTCACTTCAAAGCTCGTTTGCTTATATCGGGCAGGAGGTGACCGTTACGGGCGATAAAAATGTTATTGCTTCGGCGGATAAGCTTATTTTGCCGGGCGTCGGCGCATTCAGCGATGCCGCACAAAAGCTCCGCCAAAGCGGACTTGCCGACGTGATATGCTCAGAGGCTCAAAAGGGCAAGCCGATAATGGGCATATGTCTCGGCATGCAGCTTTTGTTTGAAAAAAGCTACGAATACGGCGTGCATGACGGGCTCGGACTTATAAAAGGCTCGGTGCGTCCGATAGCGGATGTAATACCGTCAAACCTTAAAATACCGCATATCGGTTGGAATCCGCTTATATTCAAAAAAGCTTCCCCGCTTTTTAAGTATATCAACGACGGTGACGCGGTGTATTTCGTACATTCGTTCTATGCCGCCGACTGCGAACCGTCGGTCATTGCCACAGCCGAATACGGTGCGCCTCTGACAGCCGCGGTAAACGATAAAAATGTGTACGGATGTCAGTTCCATCCCGAAAAAAGCGGCAGTAAGGGACTTGATATATTGCGTGCTTTCTGTGAGCTTGAGGTGTAGAATATGTTTATTTTTCCGGCGATAGATTTATTTGACGGCAAGGCAGTTCGCTTGTATAAAGGCGATTATGCACAAATGACCATATATGACAATGACCCCACGGCGGTCGCTATGCGCTTCAAGGAAGCGGGAAGCGGACATATCCACATCGTTGATCTTGAGGGCGCAAAAAGCGGAGAAACACCGAATATCGAAACTGTGTGCGCCATCAAGAAAAAAAGCGGACTGTTTTGCGAAATAGGCGGAGGCATACGCACTATGGAGGTCATCGACCGCTATATCGACGCGGGGCTTGACCGGGTGATACTCGGCACTGCCGCGGCGGAGAACACGTCGTTTGTTGAGGCGGCAGTCAGGAAGTACGGGGATGCCATCGCAGTAGGCATCGACATCCGCGACGGATTTGTTTCCCTTAAGGGCTGGACGGAAAATTCGTCGCTTGAGGCATTCGATTTCTGCAAAAAAATGCAGGATATCGGAGTAAAAACAGTAATATGTACCGATATTTCGAAGGACGGCGCGATGCGCGGAACAAACCGCGAGTTGTACAGAGAAATGTCTGAAAAATTCAATATGCAGATAACTGCTTCGGGCGGGGTATCAAATATAGACGATGTAAAATATCTTGCCGCGATGAAGCTTTACGGCGCGATCATCGGCAAGGCGTACTATACCGGCGCAATAGACTTAAAAGAGGCTGTTGAGGTGGCGAAATGATAACAAAAAGAATAATCCCGTGCCTTGACGTAAAGAACGGGCGTGTGGTCAAGGGCGTAAATTTTGAGGGCTTGGGAGATGTTGCATCGCCCGTTGAGCTTGCAAAATACTACAGCGAAAACGGTGCGGATGAGCTTGTGTTTTATGATATCACGGCGTCGTTTGAGGGCAGAGCGATATTTACTGATATCCTTACCGAAGCCGCAAAAAGCGTATTCATTCCGCTTACGGTCGGCGGCGGTATAAATACCGTTGAGGATTTTGACCGTGTTCTCAAATGCGGCGCGGATAAGGTAAGCGTCAATTCGGGCGCGATACGCGATTTTTCGCTTATAAACAAGGCGGCGAAGCTCTACGGTGATCAATGCGTAGTGCTTTCTGCTGACATCAAGCGCGTTGACGGCGTGTTCAGGGTGTTCGCCAAGGGCGGAAGAGAAAACACCGGCATGGAAGCGATAGAATGGATAAAACGCTGTGTCGGCGACGGCGCGGGGGAGATCGTGGTAAATTCAATAGATACCGACGGCGTAAAGCACGGTTTCGATCTTGAATTACTTGAAAAGGTATCGTCGGCTGTGTCGGTTCCCGTTATCGCATCGGGCGGCGCAGGCTGTGCCGAGGATTTTATAACACTGTTCAAAGCTTTACCGAATGTTGATGCGGGGCTTGCGGCATCCGTTTTCCACTTCGGCGAAGTAAAAATATCAGAGCTGAAAAAGCTGATGGCGGCAAACGGCATTCCGACCCGCCTGTGAGGAGAAAATATGAATATCGACGAACTTAAATTTGACGAAAAAGGGCTTATTCCCGCAATAGTTGTGGATTCCGTTTCAAAAAAGGTGCTTACGCTTGCCTACATGAACCGCGAAAGCCTTGAAATTTCCATGGAGAAAGGGCTTACCTGCTTCTGGAGTCGTTCGCGGCAGGAGCTTTGGCTCAAGGGCGAAACGAGCGGAAATTATCAGCATATCGTTTCAATAACCGCCGATTGCGACAACGATGCGCTTGTCGTACTCGTTGAGCCGGATGGCCCCGCATGCCATAAGGGAACGTTCTCATGCTTCGAAAATCCCGTATGGGAAAGCGACGAACGCCATGAATTTTCACTTGAATCGCTGATGAAGCTTATCGAAGGCAGAAAGACGGAGAAAAAAGAAGGCTCGTATACGACTTATCTTTTTGAAAAAGGTCTTGATAAGATACTGAAAAAAATCGGCGAGGAATCGACAGAGGTCATCATCGCCGCCAAAGCCGAGGATAAAAAGGAAACGATATACGAAATAGCCGATCTGACATATCATCTTATGGTGCTGATGATAGAGGCGGGCATTTCGCTTGAGGATATACACAAGGAGCTTGCTTCACGCCATGTTATCGACCATAAAGTGAAGCAGGAAAAGATGACGCAATGACGGACCTGCATGTTCATACCGATTATTGTGACGGGGACGATGCACCGGAGGCTATAGTGCTTGCGGCGATCGAAAAACATATGGAATGCATTGGTTTCAGCGGGCATTCATATACTTTTTTCGATGAAAGCTATTGCATGTCGAAGGAAAAATGCATCGCCTACAGGAACGAAATAAATGCGTTGAAGCAAAAATACAGCGGACAGATAAAAATACTGTGTGGTATCGAGCAAGATATGTATTCTGCCGAAAGTACCGATAAGTATGATTTTGTCATCGGTTCGGTGCATTATATCAAGCTCGGCGAAGCTTACGTTCCCGTTGATGAAAATGAGGGCATCACACTTGATACGGTAAAAAAATATTTCGGCGGAGACTTTATCGCCTACGCCGAAAAGTATTTTGATACGGTAAAGGATGTCGCCGAAAAAACAAAATGCAATATCATCGGGCATTTTGATATCGTTACCAAATTCAACGAGGGCAATAAAATGTTCGATACGGGCGATAAACGCTATATCGCCGCATGGCAGAATGCTGTCGATACTTTGCTTGAATACAACAGACCGTTTGAAATAAACACGGGTGCGGTGTCGCGCGGATATCGGACATTCCCGTATCCTGCCGAAGATATCATAAAATATATAAAAGCGCACGGCGGAAAGCTGTTACTGTCAAGCGACAGCCATTCGCGCAATACGCTTTGTTCACATTTTGATAAATTCGGATATTTACTTTAAGGCAATACCGCATGATTATGATGGCGCAGATGCGCTGTCAAGGCGTTAGCCGTTAATTGTGCGGTATTACTTTAACAGTACATACCACAGCCATATGTGCAGAATAAAGCCGATTATTAGCACTGCGTGGAAATACCATTTGCGGTTCTTGTGACGTCCGAGCTTCCATTTAAGGTCCATTGCAAGCAGAGCGCCGACGGGACCGAGAAGATCCAAACTCAAAAGCACGGATTCGGGTACCCGTCTGTGCTTTTTTACAGCCATGCGTTTATCAAAACGCATGGCTGTAAAGCTTATAAGCGAAAGTATGGCTTCAATGTATATCATGTATTTAAGCATGGCTGTTTTCCTCTGTAAATAATGTATCTGCACTGTCAAAATGCACATCGAGCTGATTGAACGGTATCGTGATGCCGGCATCGTGAAGCCCAAGCTGGATTTCTCTGTGCGCGGCACGGCGCATGTCAGCTCTGTACTTTGCATCGCAGAATATTCGTACACGATAGTTTATTGATGAGCTTTCAAAGCTCTGCGTACCCTCATATGTGCATTTGCTCACATTTTCAATTTTGTTTATTCTACTGCATATATCGGTGATAGCTTCATTTATGCGAGTCAGTTCCTCACCGTAGGAAAGCGGGATATCTATATCAAATCTGTCACCGAGGCGGCGTATCTGAGAAATATTTCTGTTGCAGACTGTCGTTACCGAATGGTCGTCAAGGTCGCCTATCTTAGTGGTTTTGAGCGTCAGACCGACTATTACGCCTTCTCTGCCTTCAAATTCGACGCATTCGCCAATTGAAAAGAAATGATCCGAAACGATATTGATGCCCATGATTATATCCTTGATGAAATCCTGAAGCGCAAGACCGATTATGGCACTGAAAATACCGAGACCTGCTATTATACCGCTGACGTTCATGCCATTGACCTGCATAATGAAAATGACCGCAAGCAATAAGATCATAAATCTCAGCATGCTGAATATTATGCTTGTAAAAGTTCGCTTTTGTCCACTTGAAAACTCATGCGTGCGCTTGTAATGATTCTTAACGGTACGCATGATAAAGCATAGCACAAGTGCGATCATCACTATAATGATACTTGCTATCATCTGCGGAGAATAAAGCCATTTCCAAATATTCTGCATAATAATGCCCCTTACGAAAACAAAATCTTAAAACAGTATACATATTATAGATATTATATCACTTCCGGCTGACAGCCGCAACGATTTTATAAATTATTGACTTTTTTTCGTAATTTTTATATAATGTATGCTGAACGATTCAATGGATGCTGAAGCCAAAATCGCAAGATTTGTGAAGAAAAAGCATGAAAATGTTTTTTCATGAGCTGCCGACGGCGTGCCGGCAGTTAGTCAGCAGATATTAATACTTATCGGAAAGAAGTGATGAAATTGAAAAAAACAGTTACTGTTTGCTTTGCGAATAATAAAGGCGGCTCGGGAAAATCGACAACTTGCTCCAATGTGGGATATTCACTTGCGGCGCACGGCAAGAAGGTGCTTCTTATAGACGGCGATATGCAGTTGAATCTTTCACTTTCGTTTTTCCCGGAGGATACCGTGCTTGAAATGGCAAAAGGCGATAAAAACCTCTATACAGCGATAAAGGAACAACGCGATCTGACTGATTTCATAGTCCCGACAGGATACGAAAATCTTGATATCATACCGTCATCGACATTGATGAGCGGTATGGAATATGAGCTGTTCACCAAATGGCAGCGTGAGCTTATTTTAAGAAAATGCCTTAAAAACGTTAAAGAATCGGGTAAATACGATTACATACTTATCGACGCGCCGCCGACGCTCGGCGGGTGGGTGATGAATATTCTTTGCGCGTCGGATTTTATGCTCATTCCCGTTGAAGCGAGCCCTTGGGGACTGTTCGGACTTGCGAATATGTTTGAGTTTTATTCGGCAGTCCGTGAAATATCACCCGACTTACAGATACTCGGTATCGCTGTTACAAAGGTGAATGAACGCAAAAACTATTTTAGGCAAACGCTTGAAGCGCTTGATTCAATGGAAGGCGTTTATGTGTTTTCCTCATATATCCGTGTTGACAGTACCGTTGAATGGGCGCAGGACGCAGGAAAGCCCGTTGCCGATTTTAAGAAATCGAGCCGTGCGGCACAGGAATATGAATCTCTTGCGCTTGAAACGGATAAACGGATAAGAAAAATAATGAAGGGATAAAATTCCGTTACAGGAGAATGCGACGGTGATGTTTTGTGAATATTGAAGAGAAACTTTCAACTGCGGTATCAAAAGAATGCGATGTACTTGTTTGCGGGGGAGGCTTTGCCGGTATAGCGGCGGCGCTTGCGGCGGCAAGGGAGAATAAAAATGTAATATTGCTTGACCGCGGTTTCATGCTCGGCGGGCTCGGCACTGCGGGGCTTATAACCGGATATTTGCCGATATGCGATGGTTTCGGACATCAGGTATCGTTCGGTATAGCCGAAGAATTGCTGAGACTTTCGATCTCATTCGGCTGTGAACGTCCGCGTGCAACGAATTGGCTTGATTCGAACGATCCGGCACAGCGCACAGAAAACGATCCGCGCTTCGATGCATGGTTCAATCCGCATTTTTGTGCTATCCTGTGCGAACAGCTTTTGATGAAAAACGGTGTAAAACTTTTGTACGGAACATATGCTGTTGCTACAGACGTTAATGACGGCAGGATAAATGCCGTGATAGTTGAAAACAAATCCGGGCGCTCGGCAATAAAAGTAAAAAGCGTTGTCGATGCCACCGGCGATGCGGATATTGCATTGTTTGCGGGCGTGCCGTGTGAAACGTTCCGTCAAGGGAACATCCTTGCGGCGTGGTACTATGCGTTCAATAGTGAAAAAGGTTATTTCTGCAAGCCGCTCGGCGTATGCGATATTCCCGATGAGCAGAAAAAAGCCGGCGGCGGAGAGGTGCCGATGCTTATGAATCGCCGTTTCACGGGACTTGACGCGGATGAAATAACCGATTTTGTTACACTTTCACATGATTCGGTAATGAACGATATAATAACACAGCGCGAAAACGATGCGAGCTTTGTTCCGGCAACGCTGGCATCGATACCGGAGCTGCGAATGACACGCAAGCTTGTCGGAGAATATTCGCTTGACGACAAGGAAGATCACAAATATTTTGAGGATTCGGTCGGAATGGTGTCGGATTGGCGGAAGCGCGGCCCCGTATATGAAGTGCCGTTCCGCACGCTGTATTCGGCAAAATGTAAAAACCTTGTGTGCGCTGGCAGATGCACGTCGGTCACTGAGCCGATGTGGGACATAATGCGCGTTATCCCATGCTGCTCCGTTACGGGACAGGCGGCGGGAACTGCCGCGGCTATGTGCAACGATTTTACCGCACTCAATGTAAAGACGCTTCAAAAAAAGCTTGAAGAAAACGGCGTAGTATTGCATTGGGACGATTTGAAAAAATAACCGACGTAAAATATATGTATTTCATCCCCTTAAAGCTTTGTTCGCAGGAGCAGACAAAAGCTTTGAGGGGATTTTGTCTATCGATCAGATTACTTTTGAAAAGATGAATAAAACAGCGTAAGGCTACGGCGGATACTAAAATTTTCCGTGCATTCCACAGATAAGGACATAAAGCCGTTCTTTTTTATATGTGGAAATGTTTGTAAATAATATCACACCCACGTCAAAGCTTCGCGTCGTTTTCAACAATACGGCAAACGAGCTTACATATCCCGCACTTGCAAGCGGTGATTTCGACAGCGGCGTGTTCGATTATTGCGATGCCTATACGCAGTATGAAAAGACATATGGAATTATTCAAGCGTCAAAACGAACTATTCCTGTGACCTGCCTGTGGTTTTATATGAGGGATATTACGAAAATCTGTGAACGAACGAGCTCGGCGCAAGGATACAGGGCTATGCGGCATTCCTGAACGGTATGTGCGGCTACGGTTACGGTGTCGGCGATATATGGTATTACAAGAGCAGCTACGATATGAACACCGATTCCGAGCGTGACGGCATAATCATCACAAAGGAAGAAAAAGACGTCAAGTGGGGCGATACCGTCAATAATGCAAACTCGGTCAAGCTCGGATATATGAAAAAATCCTTTACATCCTTTGATTGGTATGAGCTTGTACCTTGCTTCGACGATAAAAACTGTTTTACCATCGACAACGCGCGTACATTGGCTACCGGCGCACACATTGGTGTTGACAGATTCCTTGTATATGTTTATAATACGAACACCGATGCCCGCATCACCGTAAAAGGTTTGCAGAACGGTACGGACTATTCCGCATATTGGTTCGATTGCAACACGGGCGAATATACATTTATAGAAAAGAATTTCAGCTTCGACGGAGCTTATTCGGTTTTACAAAAGCCGTCGAACGGAGATTATGTGCTTGAGATAATCAGAAGCGGAGCAGGTCAGGGCTTCGCAGGCGAAGAAAATGAATTTTGTTGAATCTTCCGAAACAAACACGGACTGCTTTAAGCTTGTATTTGTTTTCGGCTATCTAAAAGAAATAAGTATTTCGGAAAGGCTTTATTAAGAATGGCTAAGTATTCACAAAGACGGTGTGTACATCTTGATTTTCACACATCGCCCGATATCGAGGGGATCGGATCATGCTTCTCAAAGGAAAAATTTCAGGCGGCACTGAAAAAAGGCAATATCGAAAGCATTACGGTTTTCGCAAAGTGCCACCACGGTTTATGTTATTATCCGACGAAAGTCGGAAAGATGCATCCGCATCTTGACTTCGATCTTTTGGGCGAAATGATATCGGCGGCACACGAAATAGGTGTAAAAGCACCGATCTACATAACTGCCGGCTGGTCGGATCTTGATGCGACAGAGCATCCGGAATGGATAAGTCTTAATGTGGACGGCTCATATAAGGCGACATTCGATATAAATAAACCGCTTGATGCACCGAGACCTCACGGGGCGTGGAAAACGATGTGTCTGCACGACGGTCCGTACTGCGAGCATATTTACGCACTGACAAAAGAAATATGCGACCGTTATAAGGATATCGACGGCTTGTTTTATGATATTCTTGAGGCAACGTCCGAGTGTTATTGCGATAACTGCAAAAAAGACATGAAGAAGCTCGGCTTTGATGAACACAACAGTGATGATGTTGTAAAATATCATCAAATCAAGATAGCGGCGTTCCAGCAAAAATGTTCCGATATTTTGTTCGAAAAGCATCCCGATGCCAGCCTGTTTTTCAACAGCGGCGGAGCAAATCCCTCACACAAGTATAATCACCCGTATCAGACACACTACGAAATGGAAGATCTGCCTACCGCGTGGGGCGGGTACGATAAGCTTCCGTTGCGGGCAAGGCTTTTTCAGATGCAGGACAAAAATATTATCGGCATGACGGGCAAGTTCCATCTTGACTGGGGCGAGTTCGGCGGATATAAAACCAAGGAGGCTTTGCGTTACGAGGCGATCATCATGGCGATGTACGGTGTCGGTATCTCTGTGGGCGATCATATACACCCCGACGGCGAGCCGGATGCCGAAACCTATAAAAACATAGGCTATGCTTTTGATTATTTTGAAAAAATAGAGCCGTATTGCTTTGACGGCATAAGCTGTGCAAATATCGGTATTTACAGTGCCATTGATGAAAATGCGTCTAACGGGCTTGCAAAAACACTGTGCGAGGCACAGATTGACTTCCGATGCGTCGATGACGGCAGCTTCGAAAGCTGTGAGCTTGTTATTTTCCCCGGAAAGTGCGAGATCGACGACGAAAAGCTTTCGAAGCTTAAACGCTACATAGCCGGCGGCGGCAAGGTGGTTTTCATGTATGATGCACTTATCGAAAACGGAAAATTTCTGCTTGATGTCGGCGCTGAATATCTCGGCGATGCCGAATTTGATGTGGATTATATATGTAACCGTTCACTTGCATATGATAACGAGGAGCTGCCGGAATCGCCGATGCTTTGCCAAACAGCGGGCAAAAGGATAAAGGTCGTTGACTGCGAGATACTTGCCGAAAGCGAGGACCCGTATTTTAAGCGCACATACGCACAGTTCTGCGGTCATAAGAACACCCCGAACAATAAAAACGGCGCGAGACGTCCCGCTGTTATCAAAAAAGGCAACGTGGTATATATAGCAAATCCGATATCATCAATATATCATGATTACGGCGCGGTATTCCAAAAACGGTATCTTCTGGCGGCGATCAAGGCTGTTTATAAAAAGTCTGTTGTCGAAGTCTTTGCCGATGACGGATCGCACATCGCCAAGTGCCGTGCCATCCTGATAAACCAGCCGGAGAAAAAGCGCTATTGCCTCAACATCGCATATGCATCGCCCGTCAAGAGCGGCCGTGCGGAAATAATCGAGGATATAATCCCGTTGCATGATGTTGATATCAGAATAAATGTCGGCAAAAAAATACGCTCCGTCCGCACGCTTATCTCGGGCGAAGCTTTGAGCAAAACCGATACCGAAACGGGCATCAGGCTTACATTGCCAAAGCTCAATATGCACGAAACGGTCATATTGGAATACTGATTTTTGAATACCAAACACTAAAGGCTGTCGGAGATACTTTTGCAACTCAGGCAGCCTTTTTTGCGACAGCATAAGAGAAGACGAACCGCAATCGGGTCCGTCTTTTTTATGTATGCTGTTGCTGTGCGGTTTTACAGATGCAGAACTCTTTCCTTTATTTCCTGCGTTCTGCCTTGATTCCAATACTGCGTTCCGATGTAGCCACATGTGCGGCGGGCTACATTCATTTTATTTTGGTCGGTATTACCGCAGTTGGGACATTTCCATATAAGCTTGCCGTCGGCATCTTCCTTTATTTCGATCTCGCCGTCATAACCGCAGACCTGGCAGTAATCACTCTTGGTGTTCAGCTCGGCGTACATGATGTTGTCGTAAATGAACTGCATTACCGCAAGCACTGCTTCAATGTTGTTCTGCATATTCGGCACTTCAACATAGGAGATCGCACCTCCGGGCGAAAGAGCCTGGAACTTCGCTTCAAGTGCGAGCTTATCAAATGCGTCGATAGGCTCTGTAACATGAACATGGTAGCTGTTGGTGATATAATTTCTGTCGGTAACGCCCTTAACGATACCGAAACGCTGTTGCAGGCATTTGGCGAATTTGTATGTGGTGCTTTCGAGAGGTGTGCCGTAAAGCGAATAATCAATACACTCGGCGGCCTTCCACTTTGCCGTGTATTCATTGAGCTTTTTCATTATCTCAAGTCCGAGCGCCTCACCTTCGGGCTCGGTAAGCTTTTTGCCGATAAGTGCGTAAACGCATTCCCAAAGTCCTGCGTAGCCGAGCGAAAGCGTCGAATAGCCGCCATGCAGATATTTATCTATCGTTTCGCCCTTCCGGAGACGAAGCAGTGCGCCGTACTGCCAAAGGATAGGCGCGGCATCTGAAAGCGTGCCGGTCAAACGCTCGTGTCTGCATTGAAGCGCTCTGTGGCACAGCTCCAGGCGCTCGTCGAATATCTTCCAGAACTGTTCGATATCACCCTGTGCCGAAAGTCCGATGTCTACAAGGTTTATTGTAACGACACCTTGATTGAAACGCCCGTAATACTTAGGCTTGCCGTTCTCATCAACGTAAGGTGTAAGGAAGCTGCGGCAACCCATGCAGGTGTAGCAATGACCTTCGCCGTTCTTGTCTATTTTGTTCTGAAGCATTATTTTTTCGGAAATATAGTCCGGCACCATGCGCTTTGCGGTGCATTTTGCCGCAAGCTTGGTAAGATAGTAATACTTGCTGTCCTCATGGATATTTTCTTCCTCAAGTACATAGATAAGCTTGGGGAATGCGGGGGTTATCCAAACACCCTTTTCGTTTTTGACACCCTGATAACGTTGCAGAAGCGTTTCCTCTATTATGAGCGCGAGATCCTCTTTTTCGCGCTGATTGCGGGCTTCGCCGAGATACATGAACACGGTAATGAACGGAGCCTGTCCGTTGGTGGTCATGAGTGTGACTACCTGATACTGTATCGTCTGTATCCCGCGCTTGATCTCCTCACGCAGTCTGCTTTCGGCTATTTTGTCGAGCTTCTCGCCTGAAATGGCTTCACCGATCTCGTCGAATTCGGCTTTGAGCTGTGAACGTATTTTTTTGCGTGAAATATCAACGAATGGGGCAAGATGCGTCAGGCTGATACTTTGACCGCCGTACTGGCACGATGCCACCTGTGCGATGATCTGAGTGGCGATGTTGCATGCGGTCGAAAAGCTGTGGGGCTTTTCGATATATGTTCCGCTTATTACCGTACCGTTTTGCAGCATGTCCTCAAGGTTTACAAGATCGCAGTTGTGCATATGCTGTGCGAAATAGTCTGCATCGTGGAAATGGATAAGTCCCTGCTCATGTGCTTCGACGATATCCTTGGGCAAAAGCAGACGCTTCGTTATATCCTTGCTGACCTCACCTGCCATGTAGTCACGCTGAACGCTGTTGACGGTGGGGTTCTTGTTCGAATTCTCCTGCTTTACTTCTTCATTGTTGCATTCAAGCAGGCTGAGGATCTGCTCGTCTGTAGTATTCGACTTTCTTACGAGCGCACGGGTATACCGATATGTGATGTAGCTGCGTGCAACATCGAAGGCACGCTGGTTCATTATCTGATCCTCTACCATATCCTGTATTTCCTCAACGCTTAAGGAACGGTTGATGTTCATTGCCGCACTTTCGACATCCTCTGCGATGCGCTTTATCTGTACCGGCGTCATACGCGAGCTTGGCACAACACTTTCGTTGGCTTTCGTGATGGCAATAACGATTTTTTGCGGGTCGAAAATGACCTCGGCACCGCTTCGCTTGATGATCTTCATGGTTTTATCACTCCGTATTTTGATATATTTCAATTCAGTATTATTCTTATGCGTTAATAAGTATATCAAAATATTGTATGCTTGTCAATACCTTTTAACCATATATTGTGCATTTTTTTCAAAAAGAATGATCCGCCCGGCACAAAAAGCACCGGGCGGATATTATTTGGCTTAAGGCTCAATAAATCGGAAATTCGGCGCAAAGCTCCTGTACAGCCTTGCTGACGCGCTCCTTGCTTGAATCGAAATCGTGAATGATATCGGCTATCCAGCCTGCGATAAGCTTCATTTCGTTTTCCTTGAAGCCGCGAGTGGTCACGGCGGGAGTACCTATTCTCAAGCCGCTTGTAACAAACGGGCTTGCCGGATCATTCGGGACCGTGTTTTTGTTTGCGGTAATGTGTACATCGTCAAGGCGCTTTTCAAGCTCCTTACCCGTTATATCGTTTTTAAGAAGCTTAAGCAACATAAGATGGTTATCAGTACCGCCGGAAACGATATCTATGCCGTTGTTCATAAGCTCTGTCGAAAGCACCGATGCGTTGGTGACTATCTGCTTGGCGTATGCTTTGAAATTATCGGTCATCGCTTCACCGAGCGCAACTGCTTTAGCGGCGATGATATGCATAAGCGGTCCGCCCTGCGTACCGGGGAACACGGCCTTGTCTATTGCCTTGGCGTACTGTTCACGGCAAAGTATCATTCCGCCGCGCGGTCCGCGCAGGGTCTTATGTGTGGTAGTCGTAACGACATCGGCATACGGCACGGGCGATGGATGTACGCCTGCCGCTACAAGCCCTGCGATGTGCGCCATATCTACCATAAGATATGCGTTCACCTTGTCCGCTATTTCGCGGCAACGCGGGAAATCTATTATTCTCGAATACGCGCTTGCGCCGACAACTATCAGCTTCGGTCTGCATTCAAGTGCGATACGTTCCATTTCGTCGTAATCTATCGTTTCGGTCTCATCGTTCACGCCGTAAGGAACGACATTGAAATATTTCCCCGAAATATTTACGGGAGAGCCGTGCGAAAGATGTCCGCCCTGCTGAAGATTCATGCCCATAACGGTGTCACCGGGTTGAAGCAAAGCAAAGAACACCGCAAGATTCGCGCTTGCGCCGCAGTGAGGCTGAACATTGGCATGCTCTGCGCCGAACAGCTTTTTGGCACGCTCGCGCGCGATATCCTCCACAACGTCAACATACTGACAGCCGCCGTAATAGCGCTTGCCGGGATATCCCTCGGCATATTTATTCGTAAGCACACCGCCTGCCGCAAGCAAGACCGCCCTTGAAACGATATTTTCGCTTGCGATAAGCTCTATATTATGTCTCTGACGCTGTAATTCCTTATCACACGCGCCGAAAACCTCGGGATCATAGTTCTGTAATTCATCAAAAAAGTTCATATCGTTCATACCTCCGTTTCGCAGTAAATACAACGGTACACTTTATTTTCCTTATCGGCAAGCCTGAATATGTGGTCAAGCTCTTGCTCGCAAGAGGTTATGCACCGCGGATTCTTGCACTTTATAACATTTTTAAGTGTTTCGGGCATGCTGATCGTAAACTTATCGGTCAACACACCGTTCTTTATGATGTTGACCGTTGCGCCCGGATCAACAAAACCGATAACGTCAAAGTCAACATTTATATCGGCATCGATTTTAATAATATCTTTTTTGCCCATTTTTTTGCTTGAAACGTTCTTCATGATCGCAACGGGAACATCAAGCTTATCAAGTGAAAGCAGCTCATAGAGCTTCATTCCGCAACCGGCGGAAATATGGTCTATAACTATTCCGTTCTGTATCGAATCGACTTTCATTTTCCGGCCTCCTCAAGCAATTTGAGAATAAGTGCCATGCGCATATATTTGCCGTTAAGCACCTGCTTGAAATAGCAAGCGCGCGGATCGGCATCAACCGCGACGCTTATTTCGTTCACACGCGGAAGCGGATGCAGGATCGCAAGATCACTTTTTGCATTTTTCAGCTTTTGCGCCGTAAGGATATAGCTGTCCTTTAAGCGCAGATAATCCTCCTCGTTGAAGAAGCGTTCACGCTGAACGCGCGTCATATACAGGATATCGAGCTCCGGCATCGCTTCCTCAAGGTCCGTGGTTTGAACATACTGTATCTGCTTTGCGTCAAGAGCCTGACGCACATATGTAGGTACCTGAAGCTCTTCGGGTGAAATAAGCACGAAACGAATATTTTCATAGCGTGAAAGTGCATTGATGAGTGAATGTACCGTTCTGCCGAATTTGAGGTCGCCGCACAAGCCCACGGTGAGATCACCGAGCCTGCCCTTTTCACGGTAGACCGTCAAAAGATCGGCAAGCGTCTGTGTCGGGTGGCAGTGTCCGCCGTCGCCCGCGTTGATAACGGGTATCGAAGCATTCTGCGACGCGACGAGTGCCGCGCCCTCCTTGGGATGCCGCATTGCGATTATATCGGCGTAACAGCTTATAACTTTAGCTGTATCGGCGACGCTTTCGCCCTTTGATGCCGACGATGTAGCCGCATCGGTCATCGAAAGCACATTGCCGCCAAGCTCATACATTGCCGCTTCAAAGCTCATGCGAGTGCGGGTAGACGGTTCAAAAAACAGAGTCGCCAGCTTTTTGCCGTGGCACGCCTCGCTGTATTTTTTCGGGTTCTCTATAATATCAAGTGCTGTGGAAATAAGCCCGTCAAGCTCCTCCACCGAAAGGTCGCATATATCTATGAGACTTCTCATTTGTTTATCCAGCTTTCATCTGATGGATCATTTCGGAAGGCGATAAGCTGACGCACGTTTTCGGGCTTGATATATCCCTGCTCCGCCGCGACCTCTGCTATGCAATCAAAATCCGTGAGCGAAATATTCTTTACATTTGCTTCCTTAAGGCGGTCAAGGCCCTTCTGCATGCCGTAAGTGAATATCGACGCGATACCAAGCACCTCCGCGCCTGCCTCGCGCAGAACGTTCACGACCTCGATAACGCTTCCGCCCGTTGAAATAAGGTCTTCGACAACAACGACCTTTTGTCCTTTTTCAAGCTTGCCCTCTATCTGATTCTGTCTGCCGTGATCCTTTGCGCCGGAACGTACATAGCCCATAGGCATGCCGAGCAGGTGCGCCGTTATCGCCGCATGCGCGATGCCTGCGGTAGAAGTCCCCATCAGCACCTCGGCATCGGGATAATTCTCTTTTATGACTGTCGCAAGTCCGTTTTCGACATCATTGCGTACCTCGGGTGCGGTAAGCGTAAGGCGGTTATCGCAATAGACCGGGCTTTTGATACCGCTTGCCCATGTGAACGGCTCTTCGGGACGGAAGAACACCGCCTTTATTTTTAACAGATCCTTTGCTATTACGGTTTTGATATCCATTGTTTTCTTCTCCTTTTTAATCAACAAATTCTTTTACGCAACGCTCATATGCCTGCACGGGATCGGGCGCGGCTGTTATCGGACGACCTACGACTATATAATCCGAGCCTATCTGCTTTGCCTGCTCCGGCGTCATTACTCTTTTCTGGTCGCCCACATCGCCGTCGGCAAATCTTACTCCGGGTGTTACGGTCAAGAAGTCCTTGCCGCACACGTCATGCACCTTGCCTGCCTCAAGCGGTGAGCATACAACGCCGTCAAGCCCCGCATCCTTTGCGTTTTGCGCGTAGTGCATAACGACCTTGTCTATCGGCTCATGTATGAGCAGATCGTTTTCCATCGCTTCCTGATCGGTCGATGTAAGCTGTGTAACGGCTATGAGCAACGGACGTGTGCCGTCGGGACGCGTAAGTCCCTCAAGCGCCGCCTGCATCATCTTTTTTGTGCCGCCGGCGTGCAGATTGCAGATATCGACATCAAGCCCCGAAAGCACAGCCATTGCTTTTTTGACGGTGTTGGGGATATCGTGAAGCTTCAGATCAAGAAATATCTTATGTCCTCTTGCTTTTATCTCTTTTACTATCGCCGGTCCTTCGGCATAGAAAAGCTCCATACCGATCTTGACGAACGGTTTTCTGCCTGTAAATTTATCAAGGAACGCAAGCGTCGCTTCCTTTGAAGAAAAGTCACATGCTATTATGACATCTTTTCCCATTTTATTTCACTCCTCCGATAATATCGCTTAAATTTTCGATGCCGTATCTGTCCATCGTCTCCGGCAGGGCGTTTATTATATCACGGCAGATGTACGGACTAACAAGATTCATCGCGCCTATTTCAACTGCCGTTGCGCCCGCAAGCATCATTTCGATAACATTTTCCGCACTTGCCACGCCGCCCATTCCAATAACAGGTATTTTTACCGCCTTGGCGACCTGATATACCATCCTGACCGCCACCGGGAATATCGCAGGTCCCGAAAAGCCGCCCATGGTATTTTTGATAACGGGACGCTTTGTTTTCAGGTCGATGCGCATCCCGAGCAGAGTGTTTATAAGGCTGATGCCGTCAGCACCGGCATCCTCGCACGCCTTGGCGATATCGACTATGCTTGTCACGTTTGGTGAAAGCTTTATGATGACCGGCTTCGTTGTAACTTTTTTGACCGCCTTGACTACTTCGGCGGCATTCTGCGGAGACGTGCCGAAGCTCATACCGCCGCCGTGAACATTCGGACAGCTTATATTCACCTCAAGCCAGCCTACCTGCTCCTCTTTGTCAAGTCTTTGACATGTATATGCGTACTCATCGACGGAAAAGCCGCTGACATTCGCCATAACGGGCTTGAAAAAGCATTTTTTTAATTTCGGAAGCTCTTCCGCTATCACCTTATCGACGCCGGGATTCTGCAAGCCGACGGCATTTATCATGCCTGATGTGCATTCCGCGATACGCGGAGTGAGATTGCCGAAGCGTGCTTCCTTTGTCGTGCCCTTGAACGAAAACGTTCCGAGACAGTTTATATCGTACAGCTCGGCAAACTCATAGCCGTAACCGAACGTGCCTGAAGCGGGGATAACGGGATTGTCAAGCGTTATCCCGCAAAGCTCAACGCTCAGTTTTCCCATAGTATCTCCTCCTTTTTCAGCACAGGTCCATCCTTGCATATGCGCTTGAAGCCCGTGACCGTTTTGCATGAGCAGCCCATGCACGCACCGAAGCCGCAGCCCATGCGTTCTTCAAAGCTGAACTGTCCCGAGGTCACGGTTTTTGAAAACATAGCCTTAAGCATCGGCTCGGGACCGCAGGTATAAAAATATGAATAATTTTCGGGGAAAGCATCCGTAACAAAGCCCTTGATGCCGTAGCTTCCGTCAACCGTAGTGACGGTAACGTCTGCACCGAGCTTTTTGAACTCATTTTCGTAAAAGACTTCTTCTTTTTTATTGAAGCCGAGTATCACGCTGACTTTTTTTCCGTCGGCGATAAGCTTTTTTGCAAGCATGTACATCGGCGGAACGCCTACGCCGCCGCCGCAGAGCATCGGATATTCGCCCGCACATGACATATCGTAGCCGTTGCCGAGCCCCGAAAGCACATTGAGCGTTGCACCCTTTTGCATCGCACTCATTTGCTTTGTTCCCGCACCGACGACCTTGTATATGACGGTAACTGTGTGTTCATCACAATCACACACCGATATCGGGCGGCGCAGGAATTTGCCCTCAAGGCTGATATTTATAAACTGTCCCGGTGCTGTTATTGCCGATGTATCGCCCGCAAGCACCATTTTATATACATCTGCTGTAAGCGGAGTATTCTCCGTTATTTCAAAACTGCTTTCAAGCATGGTTTTCCCTCTTACGCATCTATGGTCGATATCGTGAGCGTTGTCTCCTCAAGCACGTCAAGCAGAACGCGCACGGTGTCGAGTGAAGTGAATATCGTTACATTGTTTTCGGTAGCGCAGCGACGAATGGCAACACCGTCATCGTAATGCACGCCCGAGAGTATCGCACGTGTGTTTATTACATAGCTGACGTAGCCTGCGCGGATGGAATCAAGTATTTCTTCACTGCCCTCACTTATCTTGCCGCGCACACGCGTGTGGATGCCGTGTCCCTTCAAGAACTCGGCAGTGCCGATGGTGGCTTCTATATTGAAGCCCATGTTGTAGAAGCGTCTTATAAGCGGCAGTGCCTCTTCCTTATCCTCATCGGCAAGCGTCGCAAGCACCGTGCCGTAATTCTGGAGATTCATTCCCGATGCGGTAAGTGCCTTGTACATCGCGCGGTGGAGCTTATCGTCATAGCCTATCGCTTCACCCGTCGATTTCATTTCGGGCGAAAGATATGCGTCAAGTCCCTTTATCTTGTTGAATGAGAATACGGGTACTTTTACATAGTAACGCTTCTTTTCCGTCGGATACAGCTCAAATATTCCCTGCTCCTTCAGCGATTTTCCTAAAATCACCTCGGTAGCGATATCGGCAAGGCTGTAGCCCGTCGATTTGGAAAGGAACGGTACTGTTCGTGATGAACGCGGATTCACCTCAATGATATATACGTTTTCATCCTTATCAACGATGAACTGTATGTTGTAAAGTCCTTTTATCCCTATGCCGAGACCGAGACGCTTTGAATAGTCAAGTATCGTACCCTTGACCTTGTCAGATATCGAGAATGTCGGGTATACGCTTATCGAATCGCCGGAGTGGATGCCTGTACGTTCAACAAGCTCCATGATACCCGGTACGAATACATCGAGTCCGTCGCAGATCGCATCGACTTCGACCTCCTTGCCCTGAATGTACTTATCCACAAGCACGGGCTTATCCTCGTCTATTTCGACCGCGGTCTTAAGGTAGCGGCGCAGATGCTCATCCTTTGACACTATCTGCATAGCTCTGCCGCCAAGCACGAACGACGGGCGTACAAGCACGGGATAGCCGATCTCATTCGCCGCACGAACGCCTTCTTCGATATTTGTAACGGCGCGTCCCTTAGGCTGAGGAATATTGAGTTCTTTAAGCACCTTTTCGAAGCTGTCTCTGTTTTCGGCACGCTCTATCGCGGCGCAATCGGTGCCTATTATCTTAACACCTCTGTCCATAAGCGGCTGTGCAAGATTTATTGCCGTCTGTCCGCCGAGCGATGCTATAACGCCCTCGGGCTGTTCAAAATCTATTATCGCCATAACATCTTCGGGTGTCAGTGGCTCAAAATACAGCTTATCCGCTGTGGTATAGTCCGTTGAAACCGTTTCGGGGTTGTTGTTTATTATTATCGCTTCGTAGCCTGCACGTTTTATCGTCTGCACTGCATGAACGGTCGAATAGTCAAATTCCACGCCCTGACCTATGCGGATAGGTCCTGCGCCGAGAACGACGATCTTTCTCTTGTCAGTCAGGCGCGAATCGTTTTCACCCAAATAAGACGAATACAGATACGCGATATATTTGCCTGTGTGGAGCGTATCTACCATTCTGAACACGGGTGTTATGCCGTTTTCCTTGCGCAGTGCATAGACATCGGTTTCTTTCATGTTCCATGCGCCTGCAATATATT
Organism: Clostridia bacterium; assembly: GCA_045601365.1. Classification (GTDB taxonomy): domain Bacteria; phylum Bacillota; class Clostridia; order Christensenellales; family QALW01; genus UMGS1322. The sequence goes on from JAZRZN010000075.1 coordinate 21,786, forward strand.
TGTCAGAGAAGCCCATTGACTTCGCCGCCCTGAGCGTACGCAACTCACCGGGCTTTGCGGCAAGCAGCTTTTCCATTTCAACGATGCACTTGAACGATTCAAGGAACATTTCCGTTATCATCGTCACTTCATGGAGCTTTTCAAGGCTCGTGCCTCTGCGAATAAGCTCGAATATAGCATAAACGTTGTCTGCCTTGAATTCGCTGATATAATCAAGCAATTCATCATCCGTGAAGCTGTCGAATTTCTTCATATGGAAATGGCATACGCCTGTTTCAAGCGAACGTACCGATTTCAAAAGGCATTCGGTAAGCGTTGAGCCGATGCCCATTACCTCGCCCGTCGCCTTCATCTGCGTGCCGAGAGTATTCGGTGCTTCGGTGAATTTATCGAACGGGAAGCGCGGGAACTTGGCTACTATATAATCAAGGTTCGGCTCTGTCGCCGCCGTACCGCCTGCAACGGGGATATCCTCAAGCGCCATGCCGAGCGCGATCTTTGCGGTGACACGGGCTATGGGATAACCGCTTGCCTTTGACGCAAGCGCCGACGAACGTGAAACGCGCGGATTGACTTCTATCAGATAATACTTGCTTGAGTTTGGATCAAGCGCGAACTGCACATTACAGCCGCCGGATATCTTAAGCTCACGGATTATCTTTATCGCGCTGTCGTTGAGCATCTTAAGGTCATGCTCATTTAATGAAAGTATAGGCGCAACGACTATCGAATCGCCCGTGTGTACGCCGACGGGGTCGATGTTTTCCATACCGCATATCGTTATGGCGGTATCGTTTGAATCGCGCATTACTTCGAATTCTATTTCCTTATAGCCCTTTACGCTCTTTTCGACAAGCACCTGATGCACAGGCGAAAGCTTGAACGCATTGCTTCCTATTTCGATAAGCTCCTCTTCGTTGTTCGCAAAGCCGCCGCCCGTTCCTCCGAGTGTGAACGCAGGACGCAATACGACGGGATAGCCGATGTCCAGTGCCGCTTTCTTGGCTTGCTCAAGATCGTATGTTATCTCCGACGGAATGACCGGCTCACCTATTGACTGGCACATTTCCTTGAAAAGCTCTCTGTCCTCGGCACGCTCGATGCTTTCACTGCTCGTTCCGAGAAGCTGAACGCCGCACTCGCGCAGGATACCTTTCTTTTCAAGTTGCATCGCAAGATTCAGACCCGTCTGACCGCCTATACCGGGCACTATCGCGTCGGGACGCTCATAGCGCAGTATTTTTGCAACATATTCAAGCGTCAGCGGCTCCATGTAGACCTTATCCGCTATCGACGTATCGGTCATTATCGTTGCGGGGTTGGAGTTGCAAAGGATGACCTCGTAACCCTCCTCTTTAAGTGCAAGACACGCCTGTGTGCCTGCGTAGTCAAATTCGGCAGCCTGTCCTATTACTATGGGACCCGAGCCGATTATCAGTACCTTTTTGATATCTGTCCTTTTTGCCATATATTTCTACCTCCGAAAATCAATAAACTTTTTTACCGTTATGAACCGTCATCGCGCACACGCCGTAAAGCTCTGCGCCTTCAAACGGCGTAGCCCGCCCCATTGACAAAAAATCATCGGGACACACTTTTTTCTTTTCATCAAGCACCAATACCGAATAATCGTTATCCGCGAGCGGTATTCCGAAGCGTTCACGCGGATTTATCGCCATAAGCCCGATAAGCTTTTCAAGTGTGATGATGTTTTCCCGCACAAGATATGTGTACAGCACCGGGAAAGCCGTTTCAAGTCCGACTATCCCGAACGCGCTTTTTTCAAGCCCTTTGGATTTTTCCTCCGCGCTGTGAGGCGCGTGATCGGTCGCTATCATATCGACCGTGCCGTCAAGCACGCCTTCGATAAGCGCTTCACGGTCTTTTTTTGACCTCAGCGGCGGATTCATTTTGAATCTGCCCTCGTCGCGCAGGTCATTTTCATCCATGACAAGATAGTGCGGTGCGGTCTCACATGTTATATCTACACCGTCGCGCTTAGCGTTTCGGATAAGCTCCACGCTCTCCTTTGTCGAAATATGACAAACATGATAAGCACAGCCTGTCTCTTTGGCAAGGCGTATATCGCGTTCGATCATTTTCCATTCGCTCTCGGATGATATCCCTCTGTGCCCGTGCATCTTCGCATATTCGCCGTCGTGGATATATCCGCCGTTAAGCAGTGCGTTTACCTCGCAGTGCGCAGAAATTATCTTGTTTCTTTTTTTAGCTTTTTCCATTGCGGCACGCATGATATCTGCATTCTGCACGCCCTTGCCGTCATCCGAAAAGCCTATGACGTCCATATTTTCCATATCGGCAAGGCACTCTCCGCGTTCACCGACGGTTATCGAGCCGAACGGGTAAACATCTATGCAGGCATCGCTTGCGATCATATCCTTTTGGATTTGCAAATGCTCGGCCGAATCCGGCACGGGCGAAAGATTCGGCATCGTACATACTGCCGTGTATCCGCCGTGCGCCGCGGCGAGCGAGCCCGAATGTATCGTTTCCTTATAAGAAAAACCCGGCTCTCTGAAATGCACATGCACATCACAGAAACCGGGGAAAATGATATAATTTTTGTTTTCCGAAAGGGAAGAAAAAAGCTCGGTATCTATCAAAGGGGAATATGACTTACAGTATGACGAAAAGCACGATGAAATACTTTTTTTACATGTTACAGCCATAGAAGCCTCCGCAAAATAAACCACAAAAGATATGTAAAACACGGCTTGCCGAAAATATCATCTGAAGCCTTTATGATATCTTTCATTATATTACCGAAATTATATCACAGTCATACGGTTTTGTCAAACGGAGTTTTTGCATCTGTAAAAAATCATCGAGGATATTTTTGCGAATGCGAATTGCCTGAAAAAAATTCCGCTATCCGCTCTTTTGATGTGTGAGCCATCCCTTGAAGCATGCCGTTCCTGCCGCCGCCGGATGCGGATAAAAACGGAAACATTTTCGCTTTCAGCCTTTCGGTGTCCGATGAAAGCACCATATAGCGGTAGCCCGAGGCATCGTCACCGCAGAACGCGCCGACATCCGAATCCGGGTATTTTTGCTTCAAGGCGTTTGCGCCGTCCTTTAACAGCTCGGCATCGGGGACGAATACGAATTTATCACTGCCTGCATTTATTGCGGCAATGATGCTTTCGCTCTTAAAATGCAACAGCTCATATCCGGCGGTTTTTAATTCATCAAGCAACCGTTGTACGCCTTTGTCGGCTTCCTCGATCGGCAACGATACGAGCGCTGCGATGCTGTTTGCCTGATGCTGATATTTATTGAATTCGTCTATAGCCCATGCTCCGCTTTTTGCGGTAAGCCTTATACCGCCGCGGTTCTTTTCCGACTTAAGTATCTTTATGATGCCGATCTCACCGGTCGAGCGTACATGCGGCGCACAGCAGGCACAGGTGTCGATCCCGGGAATATCAACTATGCGTACATTTTCCTTGAGGTCGAGCTTGGAACGGTACACTATGCCGTCAAGCCTTTCGGGATACCATGCGTGAACGGGAATATCGTCGGTCACGGCGATATTGGCGTCGCGCTCAAGCTCGCTTATTTCTTTTTCGGTCAGCATCCGATCGTAGTCCATCGTGACAAAACCGTCACCGAGATGGAAACCGACATTTTTACATCCGAATTTTTTATACGCAAGTCCCGAAAGAATATGCTCACCGGTGTGATTTTGCATGCGGGAAAAACGCTTTTTCCAATCTATTGCGCCACGGACGCATTCGCCGACGGCGAAAGGCTCGGAGACATAATGATATATTTCACCGTGTTCATCCTGAACATCGGAAACAAAAATGCCGTTCAGTGTCCCCGTGTCGCTCTTCTGACCGCCGCCCTCGGGGAAAAATGCGGTGCGGTCAAGCAGAACGCGAAAGCCGTTTTCACATTTTTCGCGTTTCGTTACCGTTGCGTAAAACTCTTTTATATAGCTGTTTGTGTCAAATATTCTTTGTGTCATTTCTTTTTCCTTTCGTTATTGCGTCTCTGTAGGTACTCGGTGAGATGCCGTGATGCTTTTTGAATATCTTTGAAAACTGCATTACATCGGTATAACCGCAGGCGTTCGCTATTTCGGTGATACTGTACGAAAACGACAAAAGCGATTCGGCACGCTTCATTTTAAGCGTTATGAGATACTCCTGCGGCGATAAAGCTGTTTTGGCATAGAATACGTTTCTCATATAGGCTCTTGAGATGTTCAATTCATGCGCGACGTCATCAACGGTAATACCGCTTGAAAAACCGCATTGCATTATGCGCTTTGCCGCGTCAACGTAATCCTCTTTGGTCTCTGCGGTTATGTCGGCACACATACGGTAAAGAACGCCCAAGCAGTTGAGATCGCTGTCGGGGCGAAGCTCATGCAGAATGCCGATGCTGTTCGTGTCCCATGCGAAAATATCGTTCTCAAGCGGGAGCCGCTCAATAAGCACTTCGCAATCGTTACCTATGACGTTTATCCATGAATAAGTCCACGGATCATCAGATGACGGCACATATGTGCATAAGCGGTCATTTCTGCATATAAAGCCGTCACCGCCCGAAAGCAAGTGCCCGTTGAAATATCCGCGACCGCTTTCGACAAAATGTATCATATTTGATGAAGGTATAAGATGTGTCGGCGCCTTGTCGGGACGGCATACCTGCCTGCCCGCACCTATAATTTTTATCATGACAAAATCCTTTCATAAAACATAAACACATACGATTATACCATAAACAAGTGCGATTTTGCAATATGAATTTATTGTTCTGTGTGATAAAATTTAATCGGATATTTTTAAGAAAGGAAAATACATGCATGGAAACCGTTGTAATTGATGATTTGGTAGAAGAGATAGCCAAATGTGTGGAGAAGCACCGTCTTGCTGCGGGACAGTATTCGCGCTGGCTGTGGGATAACGGCAGCGGAAGAAACGTCGGCATAAACGAGTACGGCTGTGCTGACGCGGCGAATATATATTATACTATCGGGCGTTTTCCGCAAAAAAGCGAGGAACGTGCGGAGTGGATAAAGGCATTGCAGAATATGCAGGATAAGGAAACAGGACTGTTTTCCGAGCCTACGCACCATACGATACACACAACGGCGCATTGCACTGCCGCGCTTGAGTTGTTTGATGCAAAGCCGCTTTATAAGTGCAAAGCGTTTGAAAAGTACACGACAAAGGAAGGACTTTATGACCTGCTTGAAAACGAGGTAGATTGGCAGAATCCGTGGCCCAATTCGCACAAGGGCGCGGGCATATTGCCGTCGCTTGTAAATACTGATATGGTCGGGCTTGAATGGAAAAACGATTATTTTGATTGGATGTGGGAACACAGCGATCCCGAAACGGGCTTCTTCTATTACAGCGCGAACGGTGAAACGCGCAAGGCAAAGCTCTATGCATATATGGCGGGCGGCTTCCACTATATATTCAATCATGAATCGGAGCATAGGCCGCTTCGCTACCCCGAAAAAATAATAGATTCCTGCCTGTGGTTGCTTGATCCCGATACTCCCGAGGAGGAGAGCGGCTGGATAGGTACACGGTCATGTAATTTCATTGAGGTTGACGCCGTATATGCGCTTTCGCGCGCAATGCGTCAGACACCTTATAAATTCAAAGAGGGCAAGCAATCACTTGAAGCCTTTGCCGAAAGATACCTGAAAATGCTTTATGCGGTCGATAAGGAGCATGATGAAAAATTCAACGATCTGCATATGCTTTTCGGAGCGGTGTGCTGTATCGCCGAGCTTCAAAGCGCGTTGCCGGGCAAGATACTTACGACAAAACCGCTCAGGCTTGTGCTTGACAGAAGACCGTTTATCTGAAGGAGAAGCAAAATGCAAAAAATCTGTTTTGAAAATATAGGAGAAATGGCCGATGCGGTCAGGCTGTTTGAAAATGAGCTTGATTTTAAGCTTACGGCGGCATCGGATGCCGATATCGTTGTGACGGTTGAGGAAACGGAAGATGATATATCGAAGGTCACATTCAACGGTAAAAATGCATGCATCATCTACGGCGGCGGAAAAACAAGATTTTTCAGGGCACTTGCGTACCTTGTCGGCGGTGATGCCTCGGACGAGCATCCCGTGTTCAGGCATACGGGCGTTATGCTTGATGCTTCCCGCAACGCTGTGATGAATGTTGAGCATGTGAAATTCATGATGCGAAAAATGGCACTGATGGGTGCAGATGTATTCATGCTGTATACGGAGGATACATACGAGGTCGCGTCGCGTCCGTATTTCGGATACATGCGCGGCAGATATACACATGAGGAGCTTAAGGAGCTTGATGCCTATGCGCTTATGCTTGGCATAGAGCTTGTTCCGTGCATACAGACGCTCGGACATCTTAAAACATATCTGCGCTGGCATGAGGCGATACCTTATAAAGATACGGTCAATGCACTTTTGGCGGGAGAAAATGAAACATATAAATTCATCGACGAGCTTTTTGCTACGGTTTGCTCATGCTTTACGACGAAGCGTGTGCATATCGGCATGGACGAAACGCACGATCTCGGCACGGGTGCTTCACTTGCCAAGAATGGCTATCACGAACGCTCGGAGCTGTATCTTGCGCATCTTGCACGCGTTGCGGAAATGGCGCAAAAGCACGGGCTTGAACCGATGATGTGGTCGGATATGTTTTTCAGGCTTTCGGCTAAGGGAATGAAAAACTACTTGGATTACGATGTGCGCACCGAGCTTTTGCCCGAAATAGGCAAGCTGTTCCCCAAAAACGTTACGCCGGTTTTTTGGGATTACTATAACTCAGATGAAAACTTTTACGCTGTCAATATAAAAAAGCATGCTTCGTTTGCCGAGAGAACGGTATTCGCAGGCGGCGTATGGGCGTGGAGCGGTCATGCGATACAGTTTTCACGAAGCATCACCAATACCGTTCCGGCACTTGATGCGTGCAAAAAAGGCGGTATAGATGAGGTCATCGCCACGATCTGGCATAACGGCTCGGAAGCCTCGCTTACGCTCGGACTTGCAGGCATTCAGCTTTATGCCGAATACGCATATTCGGGCGGACACGATATGGAAAAAGTCCGCGCCGGCTTCAAGCGTACATGCGCTTCGTCACTTGATGCCCTGCTTGAAAGTGAGGAAATCGAATATCCGCACGGTGACAGGCGTGTCACGGGCGCATCGAGGGCGATACTGTACAATGATCCGCTTTACGGTCTTATCGACAGCCATATAAAAAAATTGGATACCGCTTCATATTACCGCGCACTTACTCCGCGCCTTGAAAAGAACAGAGACGGTAACCCCGTGTTTGCGCAGGAGCTTGATATAATCGCAAAGCTCAGCGCACTGCTTGAAAACAAAGCGGATTTCGGTGTGCGCCTCAAGGCGGCATACGATGCGCACGATACCGATGCGCTTATTTCTCTGCGTGATGAATGCAAGGTGATAATCGAAAAAATCGAAGCCTTGCGCCTTGCGCACAGAAAATCGTGGATGTGTATCAATAAGCCGTTCGGCTGGGAGATACACGATATCCGTTACGGCGGGCTGAGAGAACGCTTTGAAACGTCGTATGCAAGGATAGACGATCTGTTAAGCGGCAGAATAGAAAAAATGGAAGAGCTTGAGGCGGAACGCCTGCGCTATGACGGCTCACGCGATTGCGATGCTCCGTTTACGGGATGGGCGCTCTGGGCAGGATATCCGTCACTCATAACTCCAAATATATTATAAAGAGGTGTAGAAAATGAGATTTTATAAAAATCAACTGTTTGCTTCGGATGTGAGCATGTCGGTAGAAGACGTGCCGGAAGAATTGAGAAATCCGAATATCCTGCAAATGAAAAGGCTTGCTCCGCGCGCAACGGTGATACCGGCGCAGAAAAAAGGAGTTTATTACCGCAATAAGGAAGAATCAGACCGTTTGCTTTCACTTAACGGCGATTACCGCTTTGCACTGTTTTCCGATACCGCGCCCGAAAACTTTGAAAAGACGGATTTTGACGATTCCGATTGGGATATCCTTGACGTACCGTCGATGTGGCAGTTCCGCGGCTACGGCGAGCCGACATATCCGAATGTCGAATATCCGTTCCCGTTTGAGCCTCCGTATATATTGCGGCTGAATCCCGTCGGTTGTTACCGCAGGAAATTCACCGTATCGGGCAAAAAAGATATGCGTGCGACACTTCACTTCGAAGGTGTTGACAATGCGTTCTATGTGTACATAAACGGTGAGTTCGCCGGTTTCTCAAAGGGGAGCAGACTGCCTGCCGAATTTGATATAACGCCAATGCTTAACGACGGAGAGAACCTCATCGCGGTAAAGGTATATACATATTCGGACGCGTCGTATCTTGAAAATCAGGATATGCTGCTCGCAAGCGGTATTTTCCGCGACGTGTATATCGTTTTCTCACCGGAGTGTGCTGTTTTCGATTGGGAGATACGCACGGACGATAAAAAACTCTATGCTTCCGCAACGCTTTTTGAAAAAAGCGAAAATGCACTGGCGGTTTTTGAACTTAACGGCAAAAAGATTGAGATACCCTTTGAAAACGGGAAATGTGAATATATGTTCATGCGTGAAGATATGCTTTTGTGGAACGCAGAACAGCCGACACTGTACGATTTTTCACTTTCGGTGTATTCGGGAGACACTCTTTGTGAGGTGCATTCAAAGCGTGTCGGCTTTGTTGAAAGCCATATCGCGGACAGGCACTTCTGCATAAACGGCAAGCCCGTATTATTGAAGGGCATCAACCGTCATGAGAACGATCCCGACAACGGAAGATACTTAACGGTCGAGCAGACATATAACGATCTGCTTTTGATAAAGAGCCATAATATCAACGCTATCCGCTGTTCGCACTATCCCGACAATCCCGCATTCTATGAATACGCCTCTGAGCTTGGTATTTACATCATGGATGAAGCCGATCTTGAAAGCCACGGCTGCGGCATAACGGGCGATCAGGGCTTTTTGAACAAGACACCGTCGTGGCGCAATGCGTTCCTTGACCGAGTTACGAGAATGGTCGAAAGAGACAAAAATGAAACATGTATAGTGATGTGGTCGGTAGGAAATGAGATCGGTGCGGGTGAGAACGCCGAGGCGTGTGCCGAGTATCTGCGCAACCTCACAGATAAGAAGCCGATACAGTATCATGCGCTGAAGCCCGAGGATGCGACATTTTCGCCGTGCGGCTATTGCAACATTCAAAAAATGGAGCGTGTGAAGCGCGAAAGCGTACCGTACAATAAGCCGGTGCTTTTGCTCGAATATGCGCACGCAATGGGCAACAGCCCCGGAAATCTTGAGACGCTGTGGGATTATGTGCTTGATAATCCCGAATTTACGGGCGGATATGTATGGGAATTCCGCAGTCACGGCAAGCGCCGCATCAAAAATGACGGTACTGTCGATTATCTCTACGGCGGTGACTTCCACGACGATAACCATTGGTCTAATTTCACGCTTGACGGCTATTGTGTTTCGGACGGCACACCGAAGCCGACATTCGAAGATTTGAAATATGTTTATGCGCCGATACGCTTTTTCATGAAAGACGGTAAGCTCGAAATACGCAATACGCAGGACTTTGCCGACAGCTCCGCATATAAATTTGAATATGAGCTTTTCTGTGACGGAAAAACCGAACGCTATTCGATGAACGTCGAAAGCATTCCGCCGCGCGGCAGGCTCGTTACCGATTTTGCTCCCGAATATACGGGAAGCGTGTGCTATGTGACCTTCCGTGCATATTTTAACGGCGAAACGGTATCGCTGAAGCAATTTGCGCTTGACGCGAAAAAGCCGAAGGAAAAATTCGATATCGCAAAAGCCCAAACGATTTCGCGTGACGGCGATAAGATAGCTGTTTCGGGCAAAAACTTCACCGTGCGTTTCGAAAACGGCGTGCCGGTATATTATGAAAAGAACGGAACGGTATATTTTGATACGCCGATGCAGTTCGTTACATACCGCGCCGAGACCGATAATGACGGTATCGTGGGCTTGTACCCGCGCTGGATAGGCAAGTGGGAAGCAACAAGGCTCAATAAAATGCGCTTCTTTGCGCTTTCGACTGTCGCGTCGGACGGCACTGTTCGTGTTTCGGGCAAGCTTGCCGCGGATCACTGCTATACGGGCTTCGACATTGATGCGGTATATACGGTACATTCGGACGGTACACTGCTTACGGATATCGTTGTTTCGCCGTTCGGCAATATGCCCGATATAAGCGTTTACGGAAGCATCGGCACGGATGAACAGCTCACGGCGCGTCTGCCGCGCTTCGGTGTCTGCTTCAGGCTGAACAAGGAACGCGATACGGTAAAATGGCTCGGACGCGGAGATAATCAGAGCTATACGGATTCTACGATAGCCGCGCCGATAGGCACATACGAAAAGAATATAAAGGACATGAATTTCATGTTTGACGTGCCGCAGGAGACGGGCAACCGCGAGGAAACATATTATGTTCAGCTCAAGAATAAAGAAAACTCGTTTGTTGCTTACGGCAGTGAGAAGCTTGCGTTCTCATATCATCCGTGGAAGCTTGATGACCTGCGCAATGCACGTCATATAAGCGAGCTTAAGGAAGACGAAAAATACAATTATCTCTATCTTGACTACCGTATGCGTGCGCTCGGAAGCTTTTCGTGCGGACCGAATCCCGAAAAAGAATTCGATTTTGAGCCGCATAAATTCGAATTTGCGTTTGCGGTAAACGGTGAAGCGGATGCCGTACCGCAACATGCGCTCAAGGGATTTGATGTTGTTACCAAACCGCTCTCGGGACTTTATACGCGCGTGCCGCTTGAAGCGGAACGCGAAGCGGTAGAATGCCGAAGCGTTGAAGGGTGATATCCTGTAATACATTTGAATGGGGTGAGGCATATTTTTGTCCAGACAGATAATTTCGGTTACAGTAACGCATTCAAGTGCGAGCTTTGCGTCGGACAGTACAACTATCCGTCACATTTGCATCAGTATACTGAGCTTATCTATGTTTACGAAGGCGAGCTGGAGCTGACGGTGAACGATGCTCCCGAACTGATGCATGAAGGCGAATTTGCCATAATCATGCCGTTTCAGGTGCATAAGCTCAACGCGCCGAAGCATTCGCGCGTGTGGATAAGCGTGTTTTCGGATGTGTTCATTTCCGAATTTGTTAAAAAGCGTGAGCTTATTTACGGCGAAAAGTGTGTATTCACTCCGAACGATGTCACACGCGATTATGTTCTTTCGAAACTGACAGAGCTTGGAAACATCGACGATGAAGACGATATGAAGGATATCAGCATGCGGCAGATCAAGGCGGGACTGTTTGCTATATTTGAGGAATATTTTTCAAACGTTCCCGTAAAAGAAAAGTTTGAGGAAAACGACATGTTTTCAAAGCTGATACTTTACATCCACACAAATTCCGGCGAAAATGTAACGCTTGCTTCGGCGGCGACTCAGCTTGGTTACAGCGCAAATTACATTTCACATTACTTCAAGACCGTGATGCATATGAATTTTTGTTCGTTTCTCAATTGTATAAGAGTTGAAAAGGCAAAGACGCTTTTGCTTTCTACTCACGATCAATCCGCGGATATCGCTTCACAGTGCGGGTTTTCATGCGAAAGAACATTCCACCGTGCGTTCAGAAAGGTGACGGGGATGACACCGTCGCAATACCGCCTGCAGGGGCATACACATTGACATGAAAGAAAAATTATACTTGCGTTTGTGAAAAAAATGTGATATCATGATATTGTATTACAGAGATGAAAGAGGTGTTTTTATGACAAGGATCGAAATCAAAACAAGAGCTAAGGATCAGCTCGGCAACAGCATTTTCGGCAGTAATTGGCTTATTGCGGTATTGGTGTTGCTTATTATCGGTGTAGTTTCCGGGGCTATCGGCGCCATTCCGGCGGTAGGCGCGGTAGCTACGCTTATTATCGGCGGCCCGCTTGGATATGCCGGTGCTTACATGTTCTTAAAACAGACGCGCGACGGACAGAAAATGGAGCTTTCGGACATTCTGGTAGGCTTCAAGAATGACGCGGCACAGAACATTTTGCTGAACATCATGATGAGCATTTTCATTGCGCTGTGGTCATTGCTGTTCGTTATCCCCGGCATCGTGAAGACATATTCGTATTCGATGGCTTATTTCATCAAGATAGACCATCCCGAATATACATGGCGTCAGTGCATCGACGAAAGCCGCAAAATGATGGACGGTCATAAGGCGGAGCTGTTCGTACAGGACCTCAGCTTTATCGGCTGGATGATCGTAGGTACGTTGTGCCTCGGTATCGGTACGCTGTGGGTAGCGTCGTATATGCAGGCCGCACGTTCACAGTTCTATGAGTCGATAAGACCCGAGATACCTGCGGCAGACACTGCACAGTAAAATCAGTTTGGACTGAGAATAAAACGATCTCCCGATAATCGGCGCGTGCCGATAAGGAAGTTTTTTCAACTTATCCGATACGCGCCGAAACGATGTGTTCCGCCTTTTACGGAACGTGATGCGCACTTCATGCGTGATGTTCGGCTTCGCCGAGTGATGTGCCTGCGGGCGTGTGAGGAACACATCACATCACTTTGCGGCAACGCCGCAAAACATCACTATGGCATAGCCATAACATCACTTGCCCGAAAGGGCAAACATCACTTTTTTCGGAAATTATAATTTCCCTGCTTGCTACGGTATGAGACACATAATAATAAAGAAAACCTGCTGAAAAGGATTTTCAAGTTCCTTCTCAACAGGTACTTTTTTACGCAAAAACTGCCTTATCAACCCGTTACCTTTTCGGACGGGCACTTGACATCATATACCGTATTGATACTGATAAATGTGCGGGGGAGTAAAGCCCCCTACATTATTTTTCGGCTTCTTTGATCTCGGCATCCGGTGCGTTCTTCTTGACGCTGGCGATACCGTTCATGCAGCTTGCCTTGGACTTATAGCCTTCTGAGGTAGCGATGATCTCACCGTTCTTTGCTTTAAGACGGAAACGGAACTCGCCTGCTTTATCGGCATAAACCTCAAACTTGGGATGCTTTACGGCTTCAAAGCCTTCAACTGTTTGATCTTCAATGTCGCCGACACTGTTATTGCGAACGCTTTCAATGCCGTTCTTGCATGCTGCTTCAGTCGAATATATCTGCGATGATGCGATAACTTCGCCGTTTGATGCAGTCAAATCAAATTTGAATCCTGATTTTGCTTCTTTGATGACGAATTTTCCCATAACAATACCTCTTTTCTAAAATATGTAAATATTATTTTACAATATTATTATATCTTATTGCAGACCCGTTGTCAATCCCCTATTTTCAACATTTTTTTCAAAAAGTTTTTCATTATTTATGTCACATGCGCGTCACGAAAACCGACATCCCATGATATACTAAAATTGTAGGGGGCAAGATTTCCCGTAAACAAAAGGCAGGTGATGCGATGAATAAAATGTATTCGGCAAAGGTAAAGCCGCATTTGAAGCACATAAGCATGCTTTCGATGTGCGGAAGCTCCGTAAGCGATATAGCTTCGTTTCTGGGCATTTCGGAAAAGACCTTGCGTAAATACGCAAAAGAATTTCCCGAACTTGAAAAGGCGCTGAACGAAAGGAAAAACTCAGACATAAAGGTGATGCAGGCATTTTTTAAGCGTGCGTGCGGATATACCGCCGAGGAGGAAACATGCGAATTCAAGGGCAAGAAAAACTCCGACGGCGACATAGAGGATGAGCAGGTAGTGCGCAAAACCACTAAAAAGGATGTTCCGCCCGACCTTGGGGCTATAAAATGGTGGCTTGAGAACAGCGGCGGAAAAGATCCCGAAGCCGACGGTGAGCCGGAGCTGGAGGAAGCGAGGGAGCTTTTAATTGAAAAACAACGATTGCTTGAAGAAAATCAATGACCGTATAGAAAAAAATCCGCAGGTGTTCAGGCTTGCGGGCTACAATCTGACAAAGGTACATAAAAAGCAGCTGGAATTTCATGCGTGTCAAAAGCGCAACCGCTGGGTGTTCGGCGGCAACCGCACGGGTAAGACCGAGTGCGGGGCGGTCGAAGCGATATGGTTTGCGCGTGGGATACATCCTTACCGTAAAATCACCGGCGCGACAAAAGGTTGGGTGGTCAGCCTTACACAAGAGGTACAGCGCGATGTGGCACAGGAAAAACTGCTTTCGTATTTGCCCAAAGCATGGATAGAAAAGGTAGTTATGCGAAAAGGCCGTGAGGATAGCCCCGATTCGGGCGTGATAGATTTTATTCTTATCAAAAATGTGTTCGGCACTCTTTCTACTATCGGTTTCAAAAGCTGCGATCAGGGCAGACAGAGGTTTCAGGGAACAAGTCAGGATTGGATATGGTTCGATGAGGAGCCGCCGGAAGAAATATACGATGAATGCCGTATGCGCGTGCTTGATACCTGCGGTGATATCTGGGGAACTATGACACCGCTTATGGGACTTACATGGGTACACGACAAAATCTATATGAATGAATGCCGCGATCCCGAATGTTGGTATACGGTGATGAGCTGGGCGGATAATCCGTTCCTTGACAAAAGAGAAGTGGAAATGCTTGAAAAGCTTTTGCCCGATTCCGAACGCGAAAGCAGACAATACGGTCATTTTATGAGCCATTCGGGACTTGTCTACGGTGAATTTGACGAAAACATCCATGTCATTGAGCCGTTCGATGTACCGCGCGAATGGTATGACAAGCTTTCTATCGATCCGGGACTTGTGAACCCGCTTTCGTGCCATTGGTACGCGCTCGACGGTGACAACAATGTTTATGTCATTGCCGAGCATTATTTTTCCGGCAAGGATGCAAGGTGGCACTGCGAAAAAATATTGGAGCAGTGCAAAAAACTCGGCTGGAAAACAGACCGTTCGGGTCACGTAGAGGCACTGATGGACAGCGCATCGCTTCAGCATACGCTTGCATCGGATAAGAGTGTTGCCCAGCTCTTTTACGATTACGGGATCACGGTCAATACACACGTCAACAAAAACCTCTGGACGGGTGTTCAGAGAGTCAAGCAGTACCTGACAAATCAGACGGATATGCCCCGTCTGTTTATTTTTGCCTCCTGCAGTGAAATGATAAGGGAAATCAAGGGCTACAGATATTCCTCCGGCGATGCGCCCGTCAAGCGTGACGATCATGCGATGGACGAGCTTCGCTATTATATAATGTCTCAGCCCGAAAGAAAATCCGTCACGGTAAGATCACCGCGGCAAGCCGATATCGAACGGATACTCGCCGGACGGAAAAGGAGAAAACTAAACTGAGCGTAAGAACAAAAGGTCTTTGGCTCATGGGATGCTACGGTGCGCATTCGGGCAAAATGCACCCTTTGCACATCCCGAAGAAGTATAACCGAAGGAGAAATTTTTTTGAAAGATAAGGAAAAACACAATAAGGAGCTGTGCAGCTTCATCAAACGTGAGTTTGAGCGGCGCGGGCGCGAACGTCTCAAATTCGAGCTGCAATGGCAGCTGAACATCAATTTTTTTCTCGGAAACCAGTATTGCGACATTCTGCCGGAGGCGGGAAGACTTTTCCAAGAGGAGAAGGCGTTCTCGTGGCAGTCACGCGAAGTATACAACCACATCGCGCCCATAGTCGAAAGCAGGCTTGCCAAGCTCAACAAGGTCATGCCGCGTGTTTGCGTTCGTCCGGCTACCGATGATGAGGAGGATATCCAGGCGGCTCGCGTCAGCACTGCGATACTTAATTCGGCGTTTACACGGAACAGCATGGATGCGCTTATCAATGAAGCGACAGTATGGTCAGAACTTTGCGGAACTGTTTTTTATAAGCAGAATTGGGTGAATGACAGCGGTATGATAGTGGCAAGAATCGGTGAAAAGAATATTCACGAAGGTGATATTTCGACCGTCGTCTGTCCGCCGCAGGAGATATATCCCGATAATTGTATGGTACAGGATATAAGCAAATGCTCATCTGTAATTCATGCTCATATATGCACATGTAGCTATGTAAATGAGCTGTGGCACACAGAAGTTCTGCCGGAAAAGGTCAATGCCGTTACGTTCGGTGATATCACGGGCGTAATGCGTGAGAGCAAGGATGCGGATGACAAATGCCTGCTTCTTGAATACTATGAGCAACCGGGTGCTGAATATGAAAACGGACGGTATATAGTGGTTTGCGGCGAACAGCTCCTTTATGAGGGGGAGCTTCCGTACATAAACGGCGACGGTAATACACGCAAGCTTCCGTTCGTTCAACAGAATTCCGTATCGCGCCCCGGATGCATATGGGGCGTTTCCGTAGTGGAAAGGTGTATTCCGATCCAGCGCGCATACAACGCGGTGCGCAACCGCAAGCATGAATATCTTGCACGCGCCGCGGTCGGTGTGCTTACTGTTGAGGAAGGTACTGCGGATGTCGATGAGCTTGCGGAAAACGGGCTTGCACCGGGGAAAGTGCTTATTTATCGCCAAGGTGCAAATAAGCCGGAGATGCTTGCTCCGGCAAGTATACCGAACGAGTTCGCACGGGAAGAAAATGCGCTTTTGGAGGAATTCAATCTTATTTCCGGCACGTCAGACCTTATGCGGCAATCTGTTGCACCTACGAATGTCTCAAGCGGCACGGCACTTAACGTCATAGCCGAGCAGGACGACACACGTCTTGCGATAACCGCAGACAGGATACGCGATGCAATAATTGAGATATCGCGTCAGTGGCTGAGACTTTTCAAGCAATTTGCCGGTGCGGCGAGGATCGACCGTGTTGTCGGCAAAAACGGCAAGATATCAAAGCTGTGCTGGAACGCCAGCATGCTGACGAGCGATGACGTGATAAACGAAACGGAAAATGAGCTTTCCGATTCGCTTACATCAAGAAAACAGCTTATATATGAGCTGCTTGCACGCGGCATGTTCTCGAACGAGGACGGCACGCTGCCTCAGCGCACAAAGGGACGGATCTTGCACGCACTCGGCATGGGCGATTGGGAGAATATTTCGGATCTGTCCGAAATACACGAAAATCGCGCCATGCGTGAAAATCTTTTGCTTGAAAACGGCGGTAATGCTACCGTGCTTGATACCGATGACCATGAAATACATATTTCGGAACACGCTAAAGTATTGCTTAGCGAGGAATTTGAGGAAAAATTCGGTATGGACAGTGACACACGCCGTCGCTTTGAAGAACATATTCACAAACATAAAAGCGAAATGGAGGTAATTGAAAATGGCAGAAATTCAGCCGAACAAGAGCTTGCGGAATGAAAACAGGAAGAACGGCGTACTGACGGATAAAGAAAACACCGTCGGCATGCATGAAAAAGCCGTTCAGCCGAGTGAACAGAACGCAGAAAACGCCGGAGATGCGAATGAAATCATGGCTGAAGCATCACAGGCGGAAGCAGCAAAGGCGGAAGAGGAGAATGCCGACGCAGTTGAAAAGCAAAAATTGCTCGGCAGGATCGGCGAGCTGGAAGCACAGCTTGCAGAGCTTCGCGGCGAGGACGAGGACAGAGAATGTGTGAAGGCATTCTTTGAAGCGTTTCCCGGAGCGGAATCGTTTGCGGATGAGATATGCGCATATATTGACATGCACGACGGCTGTGAAGGGCTTGAACAGGCACTTTTGTATGTGCTTCTGGACAAGTACAAAACACCCGAACAGCTTGCATCCGACGAAAATTTCCTTAAAACGTTCATTTTTGAAAACAAGCGTGTCAAGGAAAAGATGATAGCGGATTATATTGATTCGCTTGCACGGACACCGTCAGTGTGCATCGAACGCGGCGGATTGCTTCAGACGAAACATGAGAAGCCCGCCACAGTGCGTGCGGCAGGAGAGCTTGCCCGCGCGTTGTTCAGAAAACAACAGTAGATACCGATATAAAAAATCAAAAAATAAAGGAGAAAAAACAAAATGGTTTCAATTTCAACAGTTAACGATGCTCTTAAATCGTTCTATCTTGACGTTATCGTCAATCAGCTTGAAAACTCTGTAAGCCCGCTTTACAAAAAGTTCAGAGTGAACGAGCGCTTCATCACGGGCAAAAATATCTTAAAGCCCGTTTGCTACGGACCTTCTTCCGGATTTTCGGCACTTGATGAATATGAAAATCTGCCTACAGCGGATTCCAACAAGTATGCGGTGCTTCGTTCGGAGCTTAAGAACCTTTACGGCTCTATCGAAATAACGGACAAGGCATTGCGCGCTTCCGAAAACAACGAAGGTGCGGTTGTAAATCTGCTTGATGCCGAAATGGAAGGGCTTATCGCAAGTGCGAAGCTCAAATTCTCAAGAATGCTCTACGGTGACAACACCGCCGTTATCGCTTATGCAACGCAGGCGACAACCAATGCCAAAACGGTTCATGTTGACAACACACTCTTCT
The DNA here is from genome assembly GCA_045601365.1 of Clostridia bacterium. Lineage (GTDB taxonomy): Bacteria > Bacillota > Clostridia > Christensenellales > QALW01 > UMGS1322. The sequence continues at coordinate 40,209 of JAZRZN010000075.1, forward strand.
TTAAGGTCGGCATGATGGTAGAAATAATCGACGGAAGCAACATGAATGACGTTACGGTCACCGCCATCGGCACCGACACGATAACCGTTGACGAGAGCATTACCTGTCTTTCCGGCGCGATGGTGCATGATTACAATGCCAAGGGCAAGGAACTTGACGGACTTCAGACGATATTCAATCTGCCCGGCACGCTTTACGGTGTGACAACTACAGGCAAGGCATGGCTCAAGCCGCACATCGGTTCAAGCACCGGATCTATATCCGATGTGAAGATACAGACGATGATCGACAAGGCTGAGGTCGCAAGCGGCGGCAGAATAGATTTTATCACCTGTTCGCATGGCGTTCGCAGAGCGTATCAGGCATACCTTGAGACGACCAAGCGCAACATCAATCCCGTTGAGCTTGAGGGCGGCTTCAAGGCGATAAGCTATTCGGGTATCCCGATAGTTGCAGATCGCTTCTGTCAGGAAGGTACGATGTATATGCTCGATACATCTTTGTTCGACCTGCATCAGCTCTGTGATTGGAGCTGGCTTGAAGGCGACAACGGTTCCGTACTCAAACAGATGGCGGGCAAGGCGGCATATTCGGCAACACTTGTTAAGTATGCAAACCTTGTATGTTCACTTCCCTGCGGACAGGCAAAGCTTTCCGGCATCACCGAAAGCTGATAAAAAACTGATAATAATTAAGTGAGGTCATTATGGCAGACGCAGATAAATATACAAAGGACTATATTCCGGTGCTGTGCGATACGCTCGGCATCCTTGACCGCATAAAGGAAATAGATCCGTCGTATTTCATATTATTGAACAGAAACACACAGAAATTTGAAGTGCATTCTTCGGCACAGCGGGACAGTTTTTGCCTTGAATTGCCGTTTTGCTATCTGGATGCACGTTCGCTGACATACATAAGAAAGTATCGTCGCGAACGCGCAAAGGAGATATTTGCCGAAATAGACAGAGAAAACGAACGTCTTGAACAGCGTGCGAAAAGTGAAAGATATGACGGTCTGTGTCTTGCCATGGACCGTTTTCTTACAAAAGGAGGTTCCTTATGACTTTAGGTGAAATGGTTTCGCGCGTCAAGGAGCTGCTTGACAAGGACGATAATTCAAATGCGTTCAACGATATGATAAAGCATGAACTGAATGTTGCATATCTGACGGTAGCACGCGATAAGTGGCGTCCCGTTCACTGTGAGGTGAAAAACGTTTCGGATATGAGCATCGCAATAAGCACACTAAGCAAAAACTATGTTTCGTTGAAAAGCGTGCGCTCAATAAGCGGTTTTCGCATCGGTGCTTGGGGTGGTAAGGATTATATCCATCTTGTTTCGCCGTTTGCGCGTGTGGCGGTCGAATACTACTATTTGCCTTCGGCGATGAGCCTTGACAGCGATACGCCGGTCATTCCCGAAGCACAGGTGGATCCGTATGCATACATATATTTCGCAGTAGCGTTATATCTTAATTCACGCCACATGCATGCCGAGGCCGCCGTATGGGAGAACAAGTATAAGAATATAGCGGACAATATCCGTGAATCACGCGGATGCATTATCATTCCGGCCGAGAGGTGGGGCTGATATGCTGTTTTTGAAGCGTCTTGAAAGCTTCCCGCCAAGGCAGGAATATGCGCACAGGATGGCAAAATTTGCAGGACTCGATATGCTCTCAAGCGATGCGCTTACATCGTTCGATTGTGCTAAGTCAGCGGTGAATGTGGCATTTGATGACGGATGCCTCAAACGCTCCGAGGGCTTCGGAACGGTGAAGTGGCACGACGGTGCCGATGAGTATCAGCTTTCTCAGCTTCCCGAAAGCGTTACGAGACTGTTTGAATTCCAATCATCGGATAATGACAGCATCGGATATAAGAATTTCTACTATTCCGATACCGAGGGCAATCTTTATAAATTCACAAAGGATCAGCAACAGAAGCGGATCACGCCTGCGCTGATCCTTCCTACAGATACACCGGCACTCAAAGCGTATACATATTTTGTACAGTTCCGCATCGGTGCAAACAACCGTGCCTTGCTCGGAGGACCTGAATGCGGACCGTATGTCTTTACCGAAAATGCAGGATATTCGCTTATTTCTTCGGTAAACAAACCGCATATGACACGATGCGCCATGCACTACGGAAGAATGTTCGGAGTAGGTGATCCGTCGTACCCTCAGCGCGTATGGTTTTCAAAGCTCAACGATCCGTGTGATTTTACGGTTTCGGATGATGCGGGCGGATATATAGACATAACCGACCTTATAGGCAGTACAGTGGATGCGGTTTCGTTTTTTGATACACTTTACGTTTTTTGCCGTTACGGTATAGTTGCACTGAATTCGCTTACCGTGCAGAGTGATTTCTCGGTAGAGAACATCTATTATTCCGACAGCGAGATATTGCCGGGCAGTATTTGCGTTTGCGGCGGCAGAATAATGTTTGCGACGCGCTTCGGTGTGTATTCATTCAACGGTACGTCGGTTTCGGAAATAAGCCTGCCGATAAACAGATTCTTTACAGGTGTAGTATGCCGGGAGGAAGCCTCGGTATATTTCAGAAACAATTATTTTCTTTCATTCCACAAAACGGACGGCTCATGCGGGATGCTGATACTGAACTTAAATAATGGGCTATGGCGCATCTTTTCGGGCGCGGACATAAAAAGCATGGCTGTATTTCGTGACAGGAACGAAGAAAAACTTCTTGTTGCATTTGATGAGACCGCCGTTGTTTCCGAGTGGGGCGTGGGTGATAAGCTGTCCACATCGGGCGCGATCACGGCACGGTGGGAAAGCCCGGAAAATGATTGGGGCGACGCTACTGCGCTTAAAACCGTGCGTGAGGTACATTTCTCCGGCACGGGAAGCGGCGATGTGACCGTTACGGTCATTGCCGACGGGATAAGCGAATCGCACAGCGTCACGCTTACCGGCACGCAGAAGTGCTGCCGGTTGCCGTTCAATATCACGGGTTGCAATATAGGCTTTCAAATAACCAACAGTTACGGTGCGACATTTACCGTCACGCCGTTGACGTTCATATATACCGCTCAGCGTCAAATGCTGAGCTGATCTGCGGGAGGTCACAATGAGTGAGAATATTCTGATAAAAACCCTCAAAAGCCGAATAAAGCGTATAGAGTTATCCGCGCCTTTTGAGGGCTGTGACCTCTTTACCGTTACGGGAAACGGTACGGAGACATTTTCAAAATGTATTTATGTTTCCAAGCTTCGCCAGGCGGTGCGGATAAGCTATTGGCTCGACCAAAGTGTAAGCGGCTCGGTCACATTCGATATAAACGGAACGGTGCGCACGCTTACACATAATTCCGTGACGGTCTGTTTCCCGCTCCGAAAAGGAGAAAATACCGTGGTCGTATCGGTTTCCGGACAGACCGCCGGAGGTCAGATAATTTTCGAAAAAATAGATTTAAGATAAAGGAGATACTATGCAAGGTCAGATAGTAAAACGCCGTTCCACAAGCTTTTATGTGTCAGGCGGAGGAGAAACATTTGATTCGATATCGAAAAGACTCGGCATACCTGTTGATGAGCTGATGCGGCTCAATCCGACACGCGCGCCGAAAACCCGCTTTGCCGCGGGTGACAGTATTATTATTTCGCTTAATGACGGTGACGGAAAGGCTTCGACCGGAGTTGCTCTCGGCTTGAAAAATGCCGCCCAAACGGGCAAGAACGCCATCAATAAATCAACTTCGGATGAGACGGCGGCAGACGAAAAAACGGCGCAAAAGGCCGCTCAGCAGGCAAAAGTCGTTGCCGAAAAGAAAGCGCAGTACCGCTCCGAGATCAAAGCGGCGGAGGAAAACCATGCACTTGATGTTGCCTCGGCGCAAAGCGCATATGAACGTAATATCGGCAAGCTTGCAACTACGCTGAAGGAGAGCCGCGCAAAGCTTGAAAGCGATCTCGCAAAACAGAAGATAAGCGATTCAAGCATAGCCGGGCATGAGAATGCAAAGCTCATTGCAAATGCGGAAAGTGCCAAATCGGCGCTTGATACCGAATACAGTGAGAAGATAAAGAAGCTTGCCGCTAAGCTTAAACAGACAAAAGAGGCAAAACAGCAAAAGATAGATGCACTCGGATAATACGGTTCGGTAAGCGATCGTAAATATATGTTTTATATTTGCGTTATGTCGTTTATCAGTATTTTACCGTCAGAGGAGATATCGAATTCATAGCACATGTAATCGTAGTTGTTTTCGTCAAGCTTATACCTTAGCGCAATGCTTGTTTCGCTGTTGCAGGCGATATATCTCACCGGATCCGTTCGGTCGAACACACCGAGAAAATCTTCGATCTCATCAAAGCGCATATCGAGCGTCGGCGAAAGAAAGCTCATGGCGATATCGGCAAGCTTAAGTCTGACGGCTTGGCAGAAGCAACGAAGCATATCACGGCGTGTCGCAAGCTCGGCGTGTTCGACATTGCTTGAAAGCACATTTCCCGAAGAAACCGAAATGCGCTCGGTTATCTCAAAATAATCCATATCGCCGGGGGAAAACGAAACCGACAGCACATCGCCGGAGACGTCGCATGCGGAAATACGCGCTTGCGGAAAGACGGTATTCATGCTTCTGTCTATAACGCACGACCCGGAATCAAGCTCAAGCAATGCAAGGCTTCCGACCAAACGGAAGTCTTTTATTTTTTTGGGGAAAAACGAATGCTCTCCGCGCGCGCTTTCACAGACGAAATATCCTCCGCACATACCTGCAAAGCCGTCGTTCCATTTCTGCTCGCCGATAAGCAACGGCGGACATGCCTCGGGAAGCGTTTCAAGCTCAAGCTCAAGCTCGTATATATCGTCGCTCCAGCGGCATAGCTGACCGTTGCACGGAGCGAGGCGTTCACCGTTTTCGATGATACAGCATGCGGGGATATAGCCTTTTTCTGACGGCATTGCCGAAATAACGGTATCCGCAGTGCCTGTCGGCAGTGTAAGCGTCTGCCCGCTTTTTATTATTCCCGCAAACTGACCGTTTACCGATATCATCGCGTCGGCGTTGCATTTTATGTTTATCGTGGGCATGGTGACCTCCTTGATAAAATCTATGATGATATTTGAGAAGTATACCCGGAAACAAATACAAACTTCAGGAAAATCCGGGAAAAATTTTCTTAAAAAGTTATTTAAGGAAAATTTTTGCAAAAAACCCTTGACTTTTTTGCGGGGGGGGGTAAAATAGAGTATGTACTTTTATATGTATCTTTTATGGGGGTACACGGCGGTTTTCAGTTTTCAGAAAATTACTAAACTGTAAACCGCAAAAAAACAAATTCAAGCCCCATAAGGGCAAAGAAAGGATTGATTTGATCAATGAAAAAACGAATCTTAAGCATCATACTTGCACTTGCCATGCTTGCCTGTATGATCCCCCTCGGCATGGTAACGGTATCGGCGGAACCATTCACCGAAACACATTGTAATAACCGTATTCTTATTCAGTTTCTTTATGGTAGTGAGTATAATGACAATAATTATTTGAAATATGATGATTGTTATATATTGACGAAAGATGCTTTCAATAAGTGGCAGGCGAATGACAATACTATTAAAGGTTTATATGATGCGTGTTTTATCAACGCAACATTAGATGATAACGGCGTGTCCGGCGGGTACGGCCATTACACTGGCGAAATGATTGCCAGTATCGGTATGGGAGAAAAGAAGGGTACCTTTAACAAGCTCCCTGTTTCTGATGGTGAATATGTAATTCCGTTTGAAGGTGATATAAATTGGTTGCCTAATGACCCGGGCACATGGGGGGAAGCAGAGAACCTATTGAATACTTTTGTAGGCGTATTGGCTTCCGAAGAGGATTATCTTGTCAAAGAATATGGGCTGAGCCTCTGTTTCATCTCGAATGAAGATGATGGTCATTTTAATGCTTACCTCGATTTTAATATAGATGATCCTACTACATTCCCCAAGTTCACTCCGCCCCACACCCACAAAGCAGGCACAGAATGGATGACCGACGGCAGAGCGCACTGGCTTGCTTGTGCAAATGAGGACGGCAAGTGCCCCTTTATCGGCAACGACGATGCAGAAACCGTTTTGAATTACGAAATCGCATTCTCAAGCTATGAGGGTGATGCACTTAAAACGGCACTCAGCTACAACGATACAACAGACAAACACACTATGCTCATGGGCAGACAGGGCAGAGTGATTTCGGGCAACACTGTAAGCATGACCGACGGCAGAACGATTATCGGTCTTACCGAGGCACAGCTTAACAGTATCGGCAACGAGCTTATCATCGTCGGCTGTGATGACAGCGACAATAATAAGCAGATTACCGTAAATGTTGACTGTGCTTACACATGGTTCTACAATATGGTAAACGGTGAAGCTGTAAAGATCAACGCCGAGGACTGTAACTGTGCCGCATTCGTTATTATCGACGATGCAGAAGTCGGCAGCGAAATCACCGGCTTTGGCTATTACAGAGTTTATAACGATACTGTAAGCAAAGACACCCTTATCGGTGAAGCACTCTATGCAGCCCCCCGTACCTTTAAGGCGGTGTATGACGAAAACGGCGGTGCAAATACCCTCAATTTCTACTATGATACCAAAGACCACAGCGGCGATAACAAGACCGTTTATGAAAACGGCACCGAACAACCCATCTTTGACGATTATTGGCAGTATCAAAGCGACTTCATTAAGAGCGTCGTTATCGCCCCGACCGTTATCAAATACAAAGGTCTGACCAGCACAGCGGGGATGTTCGGTTATATGTACCGTGCCGAAAGCTTCAGCGGAGCACAGTATCTTGATGTTTCCGAAGTGACAGATATGAGCAGTATGTTCCAAGATTTCGGCACCTACAACACCGCATTGAACACGGTACCCGATGTCAGCAAATGGAACACCGGAAAGGTAACAGATATGAATAGCATGTTCTCTTGTTACGGTGATAGTTCCACCGCATTGACTCAAGCACCCGATGTAAGCAAGTGGAATGTTTCCAATGTGACCGATATGACCAGTTTGTTCTCTCGTTACGGTTGCGCTTCATCTAAGCTTGCATTCACACTTGACCTATCCGGTTGGGATGTAAGCAAAGTTACCACGACATCAGGTGCATTTTCAAGTACTGCCAATAAAGGAACATTTAATGTTACCATTCCCAAACAGACAAAAGATAATGCTACCCCGAACACAACAAGATATTGGTACACCACCGGTACCACGAGTATTTCTTCACCGTCTACAGCAAAGCTGTTCACGCTTGCAAACTGATAAAGGAGGAGTGAAACATTATGAAAAAGTTATTGAAACCCGAAATGGAATTTATTGAGCTTAATACGCAGGATGTTATCACCACCTCCGGTGGCGGCGATACCTATATGTTCAGTGAGGATGATCCCACAACTACTTCCGGGAATGCGCACGATGCTCAGGAATACGGCAACGGCGATATTCCGCTGTTTAACGACTACACTCAGTAATATTTAAGCAACGCAGGGGTTGTTAAAAAAGTC
>JAZRZN010000076.1:0-2204 GCA_045601365.1 Clostridia bacterium
AGTTTCATCATCATTTCCGGCATGCAGTCCGTCATCGCCCGCCGAAACGGCAATGTCGGTATTACAAATCTTGATGGCATCATGTGCATGAACTCCGTCGACTTTTGCGGTAATATTGATATTGCCGCCCGTAAATACAAGACTGTCATTGCACACAATACCGTGAAGACCGCTTGATGTTACGGTAAGGCTTCCTTTTCCGTTTACCGTCAGATCGTCACGGGAAAAGATACAGCCGTATTTTTTTGCGTCTTAATCGTCATTTTCAAATGTAAGCGTGTTTTGACTGTTTTCTTTCAGTGTCAGAAAGACCTTATCTGCCTGCCCTATATAAAGCGGCGGCTCGGTCTTTGGGGTGATATCCACACCGTCCAGAAGCAGCCATATCTTATCGTCTCCGTCGGCATCTATATGAACAGAGCCGTCAAGTGTTCCGCTGATCACATATTTTCCGGCGTAGGCGATATACAGTGTATTGTTACTGAAATAAGCACCGTTTCCGCTGATTTTGGCATTGTCGCCATTTAGGACGATATTGCAGGCATCGGCCGTGTCCCAATCTGCGTTCAGGTCGTTGGCGGTAAACATTTCGCTTGTGTTTTCGTCTTCTTGCCGGTGAATGACAGTAATTCCGAGCTTTTCGCCGAACATAAACAGTATCGTTATAACGAGCGTCAGAGAAACAGCGGCAATGCAAATCTTATCAACATATTTACTTGTTGACATTGCGAACTCTCCTTATCCCATATAGTCGCCGTTATAACTGACAAGTACCGCACTGTTTACACCGTTCACAGCGGACAAAGCGTTAATGAAATCGGTATTGTCGTCTTTCAGACGGACCTCCATATTCAGCTCAACAAGACCATTCTGTGCAGACTTGGACTTGATGACGCAACGCTCGACCTGAGCATTTACGCATTTCATTGCTTGTGTTTCCGCTTCGTGATTCACACAGGAAAGCACGATGATATAGGGATTTTTATGAGGTTTCTTATTGACAAAGAACAGAAGGATCAGTCCGATGATGACACTTCCGATGACGGCAAGCGGGATCATTCCTGCGGCGAGGATAATACCTGCGGCGATCGACCAGAACAGGAACGCAATATCAAGCGGCTCTTTGATAGCGGTACGGAAACGGACGATAGACAGAGCACCGACCATACCGAGAGAAAGCACGACATTTGATGTAACGGCAAGAATGACCTGCGAGGTGAACATCGTAAGTGCGATCAGCGTCACGCCGAAAGACGACGAATACATCACGCCCCGATAGGTTTTCTTATACACGAAGAAAATAAAAAGCCCGATGCCAAAGGCAAGAAGAATGGTCAGCACAATATCAAGCGGGCTGACGGCACTTACATTTTCCAAAAAACTCGATTTGAAAATATCACTGAAAGACATAATAAAAACTCCTTTGTTCAGCCGTAAATCCGGCATCTTTCATATTTTGAAAAAGCGGTTACACGCCGTCCGGGTAACGAAACGGCATCTCTCACAATGTCCGGCAAAAACTCATCCCATTTGACCTCTAATATGATCGGGGATTCTCCTGCCGGAAGTGTCAGCGTTTCAGGATTCAGAAAATCCGTGCGAAATGCACCGGTACGGATATTGTAGTCAATGGTTACTCTTACATTTCCCGGAGGAAATACAAACGGATCACGGGTGTAATCGACGATTGTTTTCGGTTTCAATCCCTGTGACAACATTTTGGAATACAACTCCAAACATAGCGGACTGCCGCTGTCCGGCATCCACAGAAGGTTTCCGTCAACGATTTTCTGTGCCTCATCTGCCGAGATCTGACAACTTTCTTTGGCACATAAACCATTTATTTTGCTCTTTTTTTCAAGAATGATGAATGAGGTGTCGCCGTTATAATACCGGATACGGAATTTTTCACGGATATTCACACCGTCTATTTTCTCACGCAGAGCCTTATCGGAAATGTTATCGAAGTACAGACTCCGTATTTGATAGGCGCCGTTTACCGCGTGTTTATCACGCTTCATCACAGCCGAGAGCCGTGTGCGAAGTGTCAGCATATCGGCGTAATTGATTTCGTGCTTCCATTCGTGACGGTATTTCATTTTTCTCTTCTCCTTTCTTCGTTTTTGCATTTATTTTATTGTAAAACCCGAAATTAAACTGTACTTAAAAGGCAAAAGAAAAACCGACAGGAATTTTTCCAGTCG
>JAZRZN010000077.1:0-25475 GCA_045601365.1 Clostridia bacterium
CGTCAGGCTACGATTTTGCTATCCCTTCTTCTCGCCTGCACCTCACGATACAAACCTTGGGAGTCGCTTTCGAGTTCGTCGGTAACTACGCCTCGGTGGACTTTCACCACAGAGCATTGATATGCCCGTCATACCAAAAAAGCAGTCACGCAAAACGCGAAACTGCTTTTTTCTGTTTTATTACACCTTATCTTTTCGGTACAAGCTTTTCCGTGCCGCCCATATACGGACGAAGCACCTCGGGGATATTTACACTACCGTCGGCGTTAAGGTTATTTTCAAGGAAAGCGATGAGCATTCTCGGCGGAGCGACAACGGTGTTATTGAGCGTATGTGCAAAATACTTGCCGTCGCTTCCGCTTACACGGATGCGAAGTCTGCGTGCCTGCGCATCACCGAGGTTGGAGCATGAGCCTACCTCAAAGTATTTCTTCTGTCTCGGCGACCACGCCTCAACGTCAACCGACTTTACCTTAAGGTCGGCAAGATCGCCGGAGCAGCATTCAAGCGTGCGAACGGGAATATCCATCGAACGGAACAGATCGACCGTATTCTGCCAAAGCTTATCGAACCACATTTTACTGTCCTCCGGCTTGCAGACAACTATCATTTCCTGCTTTTCAAATTGGTGGATGCGGTATACGCCGCGTTCCTCTATCCCGTGCGCACCTTTTTCTTTTCTGAAGCACGGTGAATAGCTTGTGAGCGTATAAGGAAGCTTTTCCTCGGGGATCATCTGGTCAATGAACTTACCTATCATTGAATGTTCACTTGTACCGATAAGGTATAGATCTTCACCCTCTATCTTGTACATCATTGCATCCATTTCGGCAAAGCTCATAACGCCGGTAACAACATCCGAACGTATCATAAACGGCGGAACGCAATATGTGAACCCGCGGTTTATCATGAAATCACGCGCATAAGAAATTATGGAAGAATGAAGCCTTGCGATATCACCCATAAGATAATAGAAGCCGTTGCCTGCAACGCGGCGTGCGCTGTCAAGATCAAGTCCGTCAAAGCTCTCCATTATTTCGGAATGATACGGTATCTCAAAATCCGGCACTTTCGGCTCGCCGAAGCGTTCAACCTCAACGTTTTCGGAATCGTCCTTTCCTATCGGCACACTCGGATCAATGATGTTTGGTATCGCCATCATTATTTTCTTGATTTTTTCTGCAAGCTCAGCCTCTTTTTTCTCAGCCTCAGCGAGCTTTTCGCCCTGCTGAGTAACAAGTGCCTTCATTTCGTTGGCTTCGTCCTTTTTGCCTTGCGCCATCAGCGCACCTATCTGCTTGGAATACTTGTTACGGTTGGCTCTCAGCTCGTCCGCCATTTGGATGACGGCTCTGTTCTCCTTGTCAAGAGCTATCACCTCGTCAACAAGCGGAAGCTTTTGATCCTGAAATTTATTGCGGATGTTCTGCTTGACCGCTTCGGGATTCTCGCGTAAAAATTTGATGTCTATCATACTTTTTCTCCTTATATATTTATTTTGAAAATCTTTGCTTATAAAAATAAAAAAGCCTATTATTCCCCCGATAAAAATCTTGGGGCGAAAATAGACTTTCCGTGTTGCCACCCAAATTGCCTGCTGCACAGCAGACCTCTTTGAACGATGCTGTAAAGCGCATCACACTTCTGCTCAACGCAGACGGCTGACAGAGCGGAAACGGATGCTCGCATACCGGCTCACACCTTACGCCGGCTCTCTGAAATGTGAATACAACCCGGATTCTCTGCTGAAACGCCGAAAATCACTTATTGAAATATTACTTCCTGAAATGTTACTTTTTGAACAGACGTGCAAAGAATCCGCCGCCCGTATTGCCCGCATCGGCACATTTTTGGATATATGCCGTATATTCGGGGCTTACGCTTTGCCTGCCGACAAATTCAAGCACGCTTTTGCGGCCTTTTTTGCCTGTTTTTTGAACATATGCATTTATTATCTGCATAAGTTCGGAATTTATTCCGAACGCTGCCGTCTTTTTTTCCTCGGGCAACGGTGAACCGTATATGTGACCTCCGACGGTAATGAGTGCCTCTATCGCCTCTGCCTCCGCCTGCGCTGATTTCTCGGCATCTGCCGTTTCCGGCATTGCATTGCGGAAATCGCCGTAGGACTTTTCAAACCCAAGCTCGCCTGTTTTCATATATGCGATCATAACGCGCATCAACAAAGCCTGTGCATTGCAAGTGCCGTTTTCAATTTCCTTTGCTAAGCAATCTGCTGCCCAAAGACGAACCGTTTTTTGTTCAAATGCACAGCAACCGGATATCAATGCAGGAGCATCGCCGTTATTCAACGCATCAAGCACGGCAAAATAATTATCCACCAGCTTATATTCGGGGCAGTCGGTGATAGCTTTTTTATCCTTTGCAAATGCACAAAGCTTGCTTATACAGTCAGCGTCCGCTTTACGGTTGAATGCTTCCGGGACAGCCTTGCATATAGCGGGAATGATGCATTCATCACAAAGCCTTTTATTGAATCCGCGATGTATATCATCCGAAGCTTCTTTTGCCTCGATCTCGTTATACGAATTCATAAGCACCGCAAGGCTGAATTTTGTATTTTCTGCCGTAAAAAGATTTTTTACGGTTTCAAAAAGTCTGGCGGCGGTCTCTGCCTGCATGTCGCCTGCCTTATCCGCAAGCGCGGCAACACTTGTTATTCTCGTGTCCGCAGGACGGTCCCAGACAGCAACTACATAATCCTCAAATACCTTTCTGCCCTTCCACTCACCGAATACTTTTTTGAGTACCGTATCGGCGCAGAAACCATCCTTTTTTGCAAGCATCGGCACAAGCTTCGGCTCCTTGCGCTTTTGATTTGCGTCTGCCAGCTCGCATATCTTATCCGCAACATTCTGCCTGAAGCTCTCATCTTCATCGCCGATATGCTTATCCACGATCTCTGTAAGCCTCAACACAAGCTCATCACATTCCGGCATCATTGCATAAAAGGTAGTGTAAAAATGTTCCTTCTGTGCATCGGTAAGAATGTTGTAATGTGTATCAAAAAATTCAAGCACCGCCGCCTGTATGGAAGGCGTGCGAATAGTGAGCAACAGCTTTTCTACGACCGTATCGCGTGTTGCTTCCGGCTCATTCGGGAAATTCTGTGAGAAAAACTGCAATATCTGCGCCTGCAGGAAACCGCCGTAGTACACACGGCAAAGATCATCGTTTATCGTAGCTTTTGTATGTTCGTCCTCGCCGGCATAGTTCGCCTTTATGAATGCGAACAGCTTATCGCGCATTATATCGGTATGGATCAGCTCAAGTACTATATTCATAACCGTGCGTTTCGATTCGGCCGTTTCGCCGGGATACATCGACGACACTTTTGAAAAGACATTTTTCGGTATTGCGAGACGGTTACCGGGATAACGCCACAGGCATTTCAGCGCCTGTGCGCGGTATTCATCCGACAGTGCAGTTCGGTTTTTATCGTAAATACAAACGAATTCATAAACCTTGTCATCATTCGGAAGTACAACGTTTTCCTGATACAGTCCGCAACACTGTTGAAACATAAAAACAAGCTCATTAAGATTCTTCGTTGACGGCTTGCGCATCGTTTCCGAATTTTTCACAACATGCGATGCATAATTCAAAAATTCTCTGCGCACGGCATCGTTATCAAACAGACTGTAGAAGAAATTAACAAGAAAGATGCTTGTTGAGACCGCTTCATCCGTAAAGCCGAGTGCTTCGCGTGCCGTGAAGCGCAACGAATATCCTTTTGCCGCAGGTGGCGCGGGAAGATTCTCGGGAATGCATTTTATTCTGAAGCTTGTGAATCTTGCAGGATCGCCAACATAAGTCGTAAACGACAAAAGCGGTCTGACATGATACGGGAACACCTGAAGCACCGCATTTATAAAACGCAGTGATTTTTCGGAAAACTCCGCTATGTTTGCCGGAAGCGATATGTATACGCTTTTTGTTTTGCCGCAGGCGGCCATTATAAGCGCATAAAGTGTCCTGCGCATCATCGTAGGATCATATTCCTTTGTAATAAAGGAAATATCCTCGGTTTTTGCGGAAATATATTTCAGCTCCGCCATTGCCGTATCCGGAGCCATTTCGAATGAATTGAAATCAATGTCATCAAGGTCGGTACGGAACAGTGATTTATTAAAAATAATATTATCGGGAGAGCTTAATGCCTGTTCACATTCCTCGCCCTCCATTATGAGCGAATGCACGAGATATGCACTGCGTTCGCCCGTGTAATCCTTTTGCTGAAAGCTTATACAGCTTTGAATGAATTGCCCGTCATCTGTCATTTTTTGGCAGTATACCGGCGGAAGCTTTCCGTCATTTATCAAAACGGCGTCTTCTTTTGTAGGTTTATTGTCGTAAACCGAAGCCAATTCCGTTTCAATAAAGCTTCTTGTTATATTCTCAGAATACGCAAACGTATCAAAGCCGTCCGTTTTATTGAACGCACTCATCCTCGCCGGTACTCTTGAATACAAGTGTTGCTGTGCCATTGTTACCTCCGAAAAATCATTCTGAGCTGAGCGTCATAAACTCCTGAATACTCGTGCTTCCCTTAAACACAAGTGAACGGCAGGATTCGCGAAGCGTCTGCATTCCGTCTGCCTCTGCGATCTTGCGCAACGCATCCAAACTCTTTTTTTCCGAAACCGCCTCACGAAGCTCCTCTGTCATATGAAGTATTTCATGTACGGCAACACGTCCCTTGTAACCCGTATTGTTGCAGAACTGGCATCCCTGCGGTCTTGAGATCGTTATCGGCTCGGTTATTCCCAGTATTTCCATTTCCTTTGCAGTGGTCTTGCCGCGCTTTTTGCACGCCGGGCAAAGCCGTTTTACAAGACGCTGTGCTATAACACCGGCAAGTGCATCGGAAACAAGGTAATTCTTTACTCCCATATCCTCAAGACGCACTATCGCGCCTGCGGCATCGTTAGTATGGAGTGTACTGAACACAAGGTGACCCGTTATGGCGGCGCGTACGGCTATTTCGGCAGTTTCCTCATCACGTATCTCACCTATCATTATGATATCCGGGTCTTGTCGCAGTATTGAACGCAATGCCGCGGCAAATGTCATATTCGCGCGAACGTTGACCTGCGTCTGGTTGATCCCTGCCATCGTATATTCTACAGGATCCTCTACAGTTATTATATTTACCGTAGGATCATTTATTTCCTTAAGGAACGAATAAAGCGTCGTTGATTTACCGCAACCCGTAGGACCTGTCAAAAGGATTATTCCGTGCGGAACCTGCAATATCTTATCTATTACCTTGTTTTCCTCTTCGGTAAAGCCAAGATCTTCCCGTGTGAAATGGAATGAAGTTTTATCAAGGATTCGGATAACGAATTTTTCGCCGTAAACCGTCGGCAGGGTCGATACACGGAAGTCGTACTCCTTGCCGCCTATTACCATGTTTATACGTCCGTCCTGCGGTATCCTGTGTTCGGCTATATCCATGCCGGACATTACCTTAAGACGGGCGCAGATAGCATTATACGATTCGCTCGGGAATTCGGCTCGCTCCTGAAGGTCGCCGTCGATACGGTAACGCACTTTGACTTTTTTCTCAAACGGTTCGATATGGATATCACTTGCGCGATACGGTATCGCTTCCTTTATTATCGAATCGACAAGACGCACAGACGGGTTATTGATAACGTCATCCGCCTTAAGCGCGATCTCATCCATAGCGTTTTCCGCAAATATCTGAGCATCTTTTTCCGAATTAAGATCGTTCAAGGCTCTTGAGGTCGATATCACCGCCGCAAGAGAATCAATATATCTGTCTATCTGTGTAGGCGGCGCAAGTACGAAATCAACAGGACCCGAATAACACATAGAAAGCGACGACATCGCATTGCAGTCAAGCGGCTTGCCGACCGCTACAAGCAGAGTGCCGTTCCTCTCTATGCTTACGGGAATGATCTTGTGCTTTTTCATGAAATCGAACGTAAAGCAATCAAATTGCTTTTTGTCGATATCAAGCATGTCTATCTCAATGCACGGCATGCAGTGGTATTCCGAAAGCACCTCCAGCTCCGCCGCTTCGGTGGTATATTCTTTTACAAGAAGATATTCGCGCACCGATGTATTAAGTTTTTTACATTCTTCAAGAATCTGATCTGCATCTTTACGTTTAAGTATCTTCTTATAAACGTAAAATTGCATCAATTCGAAGTTGATATCCATTTTTTATCTCCAATCAAACCGCAAGACTGGTCATTATCGAAATCATCGGTGAATATACCGCAATAAACATCAATGCAACTATCGCACCGATAATTATGAGCATCACCGGTTGTATCTTGGATGTAAGTGATGTCAGTGACGTTTCAACCTGATCGTCAAAGAACGCGCGTGTACGGTTCAATACGTTTTCAAGTGACGCCGTTCTCTCACCTACGCCTATCATCTGAAGCATCATTTGCGGGAAAAGCTTATATTTTTCAAATGCCACTGCGATTTTCGAGCCGTGCTTGATCTCCTCTGACGCTTTAATGAAACGCTCCGTTTCATCACTGTTGCCCAACACTACTTTTGAAGAATCAAGGCATTCCGAAATATCAAGTCCGCTTGAAAGCAGAAGCGAAAACGCGCTTGCGAAACGTGCCGTAATAAGATCAAGTGTGATCGTTTTAACAAGCGGCGCACTAAGCTTGAATTTATCAAAAACTTTTTTGCCGTAATCGGTTCTGAGGAATCCCCAAAGTCCGCCGATGATAAGTATTATGCCGACCACAAAGAACGGCCATGCCTTAAGCACGAAATCCGATATATCATAAACCGCCTTCGTTATACCCGTTATTTCAACTTCGAGCGACGAAAGAGAACTGCGGAACGTAGGTACGATGAACACAAGCATCAAAATAACTATGCCCAACGCCATTATTGCAAGTATTATCGGGTAAGAAAGTGCGCTCTTTGTTTTTTTCTTTATCGCTTGATCTCTTTCATAGTAATCTGCCAATGCATTAAGCACTATATTGAGCTTTCCGCTCGCCTCGCCTACAGCGATCATGCTTCTGAAGAATTCGGGAAAAACGTTATTGTGCTTATCAAGTGCATCCGAAAGCAATACGCCGCTCTTCACGTCATCGTAGATCACTTCGAGCAGGCTCTTGAAATATGCCGTGTATGCCTGCTCCTTTAAGCACTCTAAAGATTCAAGGATAGAAATTCCCGCATCAAGCATTATTGCAAGCTGACGGCAAAATACCGTAAGCTCGCTCATCCCCACCTTGCCCGTGCCAAGTGTGAAAAACGCCGAAGGTGTTCCACCCTTATACACCGAGCAGGAAACAAGGAAAAGATTTTGCTTTGCAAGCTCTTTTGCAAGTTCACGTTCATTTTCGGCCAAGAAAGTTCCCGTTATCTTTTCCTTATTAAGGTTTATTGCAGTGTACTTGTACTGTTTCATACTCATAATAAAAACTAACCTTTCATAATAAAATCGAGATATCCCGATATTATAACGTTGCCGAAAATACCGGCAACCGTAAAGCCCACTGCGAGAAACGGTCCGAACGGATACTGTTTGTCGGGATCTTTTTTAGATAGAATCATCAAATAAACACTCGCAACGACCGAAGCTATAAGCATTGCGAGCAAAAGCTTCTGCCAACCGAGAAACAAACCCATTACTCCCGCAAGCTTGATATCGCCGCCGCCGAGTGCATCCTGTCCCTTTGCTTTCGTTACAGCCGCGCCGACTCCCCAGAATACGAGAAAGCCGCAGACAGCACCGATCAAGTGTGAGTACCACGCGAAATCTTTATCAAAAAAGATACTTATTACCGCAAGTACGGCAAGCATTATTTGAAACCTGTCAAAAATCAGCATATGCTCAAGGTCGATAAACGCAACACATATGAGCAGTGAGCATACGATCGCGTTGATTACTGCATATATCGGCGCATCCTGCGCATACACAAATGCACAAAGCAACCAAAGCACGGTATTCAGTATTTCTACTGCTGTATATCTGAACGGTATATGCTGTTTGCATTTTCTGCATTTGCCGCCGAGAATAATGTATGAAAGCACGGGAATATTATCGTACCACTTAAGCTGATATCCGCATTGCGGGCAATGTGACGAAGGATATGCAAGTGACATTTTTTCCGGCACGCGGTAGATGACAACATTCAAAAAGCTTCCGACACAAAGTCCTACCATACCTGCAAGAATATATGTAACTGTCAGATAATAAAGGCTCATCAGCCCTTATCCTCAAAAACGCTTACCGTATTGACTGTAGCCGGGAACAAAGCCCCGAACGCATCAAGATTACGGGCAATACTGTTTTTTTCCGAATGGATATCAAAATAAGTGAATGTGATGCCGTTCTCGTCTTTTTCCTCATTAGCCTTATCAATTACATGGCTGAAGTTCTGCGGCATATTTACATACACCGTTTCAAGCGCTCCCTGCAACTTGATTTTATCGTTTGCACGGATAAGATTCAACGCCCACTTAACAAAAATTCTGAAGTTTTCATATGCAGTTTCTTCTTCGGTAGTCGGGTCGGGACGAAGCATGAATTTCGGCAACTTACGCGGAACTTTTTTTGGTAATGTCTTTATCGTTGTATCGTTCAACGCCGCTTTTTCCGCCATTTCCTCGAACTCATCGTACTCTTCTGTCTCCTGCTCGGCATTCGTGTTGGCGTTTGCATCGGCATTTGCGCTGTCAGCTTCCTGCGAAAGCTCTTCAGCCTGCCCCTGCAAGGTATCATCCTGCATCATGGTAAGCTGTTTCGCCTTGGCTTTTTCCTTTGCATTAAGTACAACAAGCTCTGCGACCGAATGTTCAAACAGCATATCCTCAGAGACTACATGCTTTTTTTGCAGTATCGAATATCCGAACGGCAACGGATAATATCCGGCTGCCCTTCCCTTTATGACGAAAACAACGTTGGTTTTTTCCTCTCTGATATCCATAAACATATATGAAGATGCGCGCAACTTCGGATTAAGTTGGCATACCGCATTTGCAGTGCAAGCGGCACTGTGAGTGACCATGTTCGGTTTAAGCTTTGCTTCGTTACAGGCGGCTGTGATCCATTTCAAAAGATCCTTGCGCATTATAACAAGTGAATAAAGTGTCTGTCTCTTATTCTGCATTGACATAAAAGAGTTCACTTCAAGATCTGCATGTTTGCGGTACGAGCCTTCTATTGCGACCGCAAGCGATTCGTTAAGCTTATGGCGGCTCATTGTCGGAATAAGCAACGTATCGGTGGCGACGCCGCTGTCGGGTACAACTACGGTTATGTTCGTATCGTTGGCAACAGACGGATTTTTCGCAAGATAATCCGCCGCTTTCGCCGTAAGCTCACCGTAAAAACCCGCACTGAAAATATACGGTTTGTAATCATATTCAGTTGTGGTAAGCGTGTTCTTATCGCCTGCCGACATATAATAAAACTTAATTTTTGACGGCTCAATTGCTATAGCTAACGAATTGCTGTTTTTATTTCCGCTAAATTTCAACATATTATCAAATCCTTTGAAACTCAAGTTATCTGTCTCTATCAAAATGTAGGACTTTCCGCTATGATACAATGAATAGATCACAGACAAAATCCCCGTTTTAGCTCGCTTAAACTTCGTAAACGAAATCAATTACGGAAATGCGTTGAATTTTGACACATCTACGAAAACTAACAAACTTACTCTTATAAAAAACGCCTTTTGATATGTGATCTTTCAGGCAAATTATTAAAATACAAAATTTCAGTCAAAGAAATCAACTGTAATTTGATCGTTTTGACCGAAACTCAATATGTGATATGGCACTCTGCCCGCTTTTAACGGACAGAGCGCCTCCATATAATTAAGCCACTTATTATACCTGAATATTAAACTATTACGCTGCGGGCTTTACTCTTACAACTACGACCTTCGCGCTTATATCGCTGTTAACGATTGTCTCTGCACCCTCAACCGCAGTAACACCCGTAGGAAGTGCTGTATTTACAAAAAATGCTTTAACATTCGATAACGCGTTGATATATGCAACCTGTGTAGTTGTAGCGTCAAGCTCTGCTTCAGGCTCATTGGATTCAAGAGTGCCGGCTGTTGTATATTTGTATACATAGTTTTCGCCTACAATATAATATTCGTAGTCCGACATTTTGATTGAAGTATCAAGATTCTCTTCCATAGCAACGATATCGATGGCAGCCTTAGCTTCCTGAACTGCACTTGACTTCTTGGCGTTCTCAATAACAGATGAGAAGGTGGGGATAAGTACCGCAGCAAGAATTGCAATAACGGCAATTACGATAACAAGTTCAACGATTGTGAAACCCTTTTTGTTCTTAAACATTTTTCTATCTTCCTTTCAATTTGTTATTGTGGCTTAATAACATAATATGGTCTTTTTATTGTACATGCGTGAGGCGCATGAAGCCTTTATTTTTCGGTGCGCTTTTTCGCCGCGGCAAACGATACAAGTGTGATCGCCGCACAAGCAAGTGTAAGCGCCATAGCTATCGGGAGAGCGTCGCCGGTATCCTCCTGCTGAGGCTGTTCCGGCTCGGTCTCTATCGCCTTGAGTTCCCAAACGATGTGATGCACTTCGTCTCCGAGATTCTGGTATTCATTACCGAGCGTTATCGGGATCTCAAGCTTCACCTTGATAGTTATGTTCTTTTCTTCGGTATAAGTACCGAGATCCACCCAATCCTTAAGATTTCCTGCGCTCTGTGCTGTCGATTGAGAATATACGGCTTTGCCGTTAGTCTGTTCAACAGTCAGTGTAAGCATATTGAGAAGATCATCGGAGTTCTCGTCTTTTCCGCCTACCGAGCGCATAAGGAGTTGTACCTTTTTGCCGTCAGCGGGAAGATTCTTAACTGTTATTTCCTGTTCAAGCACATCGCCGGGCATACAGCTCTTGAAGTTTTCAAACAGGTCTGTCGCGGTATATGACGTGTCATTATTATATATGAACTTCTGTGTTTTCGCGTCATATGTTACGCCGGTTGCGTATGCGGGGATCGCATTAAGGAGAATAGCGATGATAGCCGATACGCAAATAAGTGAAATAAGCTTTTTTATCTGCATTCCTCCTTAATCAAAGCTGAGGTTGCCGTTTTGTGCAACTTTTACGCCCCACGCGGTCTTGACAGCGTCTGTCGGGTCGGCTTGGATAGCCTCGGTTATTACATCCACCGAAAGCATGTAGCCCTCCGGCACAGCGGCATCAACGGGTTTGCATTCCTTGATAAGTGTTGCAGATTCAGCACCTTTAGCAAGCGGAGCCTTAAGATACCAATAGCCGTCGCTTCCTTTCACCCAAGCGCCCGTGTTATCGAACGCAATGGTGTAATCCGTGCCTGCCGTCAACGATTTGTACAGCACAACGCCGTTTTCATCTTCCCAATTGAATACTACTGTCGCTCTTACATAAGCATCGGTATTGCCGGTATTCTTGATCTTAACATCCTTTTTGATTTCACCGTCAAAGGTTTCGGTGATCTTTTCGGAAACTTTTCCGGGAACAAAGATGTTCTTCATCGTGCCGAATTTTATAAGCAGATAAGCCACCGTACTGCCGATAATAGCCACACAAAGTATCACAGCTATTATCAGGAGAAGCATACTGTGTCTTTTCTTAGCGGCTGAGCCGTGAGTTAAAACATTCATATTCATTCCTCCCCCGTTCAACCTTTACCGTCAAAGACGTTATTGTTCCATGTACCGCCACTCAAATACTTATCGTTATTGAGACTTGGGCTGAAGCTGTACACATTCTTCGTCGGATCAAGACCTGCAAACTTCTTTATCGCATTCTGCTTGCCGTAACGCCACGACCAATCGTCGATTTCGGTAACAGTGTATTCGCCGACGGGAATGTTAACGCTTGTCGATCCGTTGCCGTGAACTTCGATAACGAGATCCACATCAATATCGCCGTATGACGATGTTCCCGTAACTCTGTAAAGGAACGTATCGCCTGCTTTTGCGCCGGTGTTGGAAACCGTTATCTTTGTCATTGAAGGCATCAGCTTTGCATAATACGTTGCAGTAACATAAACGTCATCCGAAGTTTTCTGCGGAACAAAAGAAGTACCTGTCGCGCCGGATTCTATTCTTTGGGTGCATTCCGCATCGCTGTACCACCCTTCAAAGGTGTACATACTGCCGGAAGCAATATTTACCGTCGAACCCAACGGCGTACCCGAAACAGCATCAAATGTCTCGGCAAGACGGGAAAGTGTAGCGCCGGTAAAGGTATTCGCATCATAAACCATAAGCGTACCGTTTTCAAGTGAAAGCGGAGCAACTATCGCATACTTTATCGTAACCTTCTGCTCGATATAATAGAAGTCGATGACATTGCTTTCAAAGCTTGTTATCTTCTTTGATATTGATTCACTGAGCGGCTCATAGCCCTTGACCGCGGCAGGAAGCTCGGTGACCGTAGCCTCGTAGCGTGCTGTCGATGTCTTTACGGTAGCCACCGGTGTCACAGTATCAAGCTTATAGTAGTTTACCGTATACGGACACATAACGCGATCATAATAGAACTTGAACATCATTCCGTCCGTAGTCAGATTACCCTGCGGTATCACTGATTTGCTTGGAACGTATGTGAAGCCGGTTATATTGAGACGCTTAGCAAGCACAGCCGAAACGATATCCGATCCGATATCGCCGAGATACGATATCGACTGATATACCGTATAGCCATCATCGTCAGCGTTCTGGAGATAATACGTTATATTATAGTAAGCATGCGTCGCATCCGGGCTGTAAACGAATGTTATAACATTCATCGACTTATCCCAAACAAGATGAAGTGATTTCTGGAATTCGTCAGGAATATATCCCTTGATGGGAAGGAACTGTTCACTTACGACCATCTTGAATGTCGGAACGAATTTCGACTTGGCAAGCTCCGCGCCCGACTTATCGACATACTTTACGGTGTATCCCATATCGTATGCATATTTATACACAAACGTATAAGTGTTTTCCTTGTTGGGAGCTATCGTTATAACGTGAGAAGCTACCATCGGGAAGTAACCGCCGCCACCTGCGGGATTCAAAAACTCGGGATAGAACGATTCTTCTGTTTTTGCGTAAACCGTGAGCGGTCTGCCCAGCTTATACTGACCGTAGGTAGACGGAGCAAGATCGACAAGCAAGCCGTCATCGTTTTCAAGCTTATAATATATGGTGTATTCGCCGTTGCCGCTGTAATCCCACTCTGCAAATATATCCATATCACGGGTTATACGCATACTCGGGCTGAATTTTCTGAGGTTTCCTTCAGGATCGATATAATACCAATCCGCAAGTCCGACACCGTTATATTCGATCTCCGGCGGCATAGTTGCCGAAACGTTATTGTTGTGCCATACATCCTGCGTAGCGTAGAACGTTATGGTATGCTCAACACCACTGTCATCCTCAACGGTAAATGTCTGATCCGATATAAGCGTTTCAAGTGAAGAATCGGTATAGAAGCGCACCGTATGCTTTTTGGCTTGATACTTAGCATAAAGTATGATACTGTGCGCCGGCATCTTCTCCTTGGAGAAATCAAATTCCGTGCCGGGGAAGCATCCTTCCGACGTATACCAGCCTACGAATTCATAAGCGTTCTCTTCATATGTTGACGGATACGGCGGCGTAATATTGTACTGAGCAAGCGATGACTCATAATATATGCCGGTCTTCTTATAGGCATCAAGCATACCGTCGGCGTTGTGATACTCTATATTATACTGGTTTCTGTTATAATACATGATCGCGCCGTTTCCGTAGCTCGGCACTCTCGAAGAAGCCTGTGTAAAGCCGGTTATCGGGAAATAATCCTCATCGTAGGTGAAACTGCCCCATCCCCTTGCGGAAGACGTATGATACAGCTTATATGTCTTTCCGCCATTCGTTTTCGTAGTAAGCCCTGCAAGGCTTTCCTCGGGATTTACCTGCAGATAATAATACCATGTAACCAGTGAACCGCTTTCATTGTGCGCCGTCATAGTAAGATCGCTGCCGGGCATTTTTTGAAGGAATACATAGTACTTTCCGGTTATGCTCGATCTCCAGTCATAATAAGAATCAAACTCTACCTGACCGTCCTCCGAGAGGATAAAGTTACCTGTATTACCTTTCCATACATTCGTAAGATCCGCATCGTATTTTGCCGTAACAGTCTTTACTAAATTTGTTCTTCTTGAATTGGTGCAGTTTGCATCATGCTGATGCACATTCGCATCCTGATCCTTGAAATCGCAGACATAACAGCTCTCGACATGCGCATGTTCTGTCTTACCGCAGGACATGCGAGCCGTAAAGTTCTGAGAATAATTACTTATCGGATAATATCTTGTACCGTACTTAACATAATAATCGGGGAAAATAGTGCCTACGCGATATACATCCAAGCCGCCTGTAGTACGCACATATGTGGGCGTAAACCAAAAGCTTGTTCTGCTCGACGATATATCTACATTGCTTGAGAACGTATAGCATGCAATTGAATGCGCATGCTCTTCCATTCCGCAACCGAGGCAAGCGGCTGTATGGACATGTCCTGTGCTTAAATGGCACACACCCGTCCACACGAAATTTATCGTATAGAGTTTACGGTTATAGTATACATTAACGATAGTCGATCCGTCACCGTTTACCAGAACCTTTTCGTCCGAATGGTGATATTCGATATGATCAAGAAGCTCCTGATCGAAATCTCTCGGGAAGGTTATCTTACTCTTGTTGTCTGCAAGCGAATCATAACCGTTGATGTATGTTGCCGAAAGAACATCGTTTATAGTGCAGCTTCCGAGGTATGAATAATTGTCATCATCCGCATTTTCTACCCAATAAACAACGGTATAGCTTGTTTCCGTTGCTTCCCAAACGGGTGTATATGTCATAGAATACGCAGGGATGACCTTCGGATCGGCAGGATCACCGTTCTTATCGAGCCAGCCCTTGAACACATATCCGGGGCGGGAAGGATCATTTATTGTGACCTCAGTGCCGTAACGGGCGTACACGGCCTCTGTTCCGTAAGCATCCTCTTCAAGATCGAAGAAGAGCAGATAATAGCATCTGTCATATTCGATATAAAGCTCGGTAGAGCCGTCTGCCTGTATAGTAATAGGCTCGGTATACTTTGCTTCAAAGCCGTTAAGCTTAGTTGTCATCAAAGCAACTATATCCGCTACGGGTGTATCCGTTCCTGTCTTACCCTTGAGCGTCAGCGGAGGAGCAACCGTCAGATCCTCGTCATACTTATCATTGTAAATTCCCTGCAGAAGGAAATGTACAGTATAATCAACATCCGCAGGCTTGTATATTACTTTATATGAAATATCCGCGCTGATTGTCGGAATATTGATAGTCATTGAATCCTGCTGCGTTTCACCGCTAAGATACGGCAGATAACCCAATCTTACGGGGAAAATAACAGTATCGGTAAAGTTGCTGCCGGCAAGTACCTGCGCAAGATACTGCTGATATGCAAGCGTGCCGTCTTCATATTCATAGTCGATAGTTATGTTGCAGTAATTGCTTCCGGATTCGTGTTGAGGATCAAGCTTTTCGTTCGGTTGAGCTTCATAGCTTCCGCTTATGACGCGCTGTACAGTAACGTTTACGGGATCACTGAAAAACTGCGTATCCTTCTTATTAGTAACAGCGCATCTGATTTCTGCATCATTGCCGAATTCAAGCGCATTTGCAAGAAGCGCATATGTGAGTGTGATCTTATTATCGTTTTCGTCAAGAATGTCTACCCAAATGCCCTCCGGCACGATGTCATTCTTTGCAAGTATCTGCCACTGATATTCCTTTGCGCCCGAGAACGACGGCTTGGCTTCAAGCTCAAGTGATCCCGTCTGTTCAAACGAAACCTCCGTTACATCTACTCCGTCGCAAATGATATCTACATCATGCAATGAAGATGCCGCAGAAAAAATCGGTACAGCAGATAGCAGGATCGCTACGCATAATACAATTGAAATAATTTTACGTCTTTTCATTTTCCGCATCTCCCTTCATCAATTTGCCTTTTTCAGTTCCGGCCAACCGTTCGCTTTTGTCGGAGAATCACCGTTGTTGGCTGTCTGAGTAGTCTGCACATAGATCTTGGCTTTAGCGGTGCATTCCTGATAATCGTCTCCCGCCTCAACGGAAAGGAACGCTTCATTGAACAGCGTCTCTGTTTCCGCGCCCGGCTCAAGTGCCTTATAATAATAGTAGTATCCGTCGTCAGCGCATATCCACTCTTCGTCGTTGAAGTCAAAGCACAGAAGTTCATTATCAAGTGTATCCTGAACGTCCTTTGCCGTGAGCGTCCTTTCAACAAAAATGCGAACATACGCGCTGTGATTTCCTTTGTTTATTACCGAGAGCTTCCACGGAGTCTTTTTGCCGGGAACCGTACTTACGATCTTTCCGTCAAAAGCGACATCCTCTCCTCCCTCGTCTACTGTAAGTGATGAAACTTCTGCCTTTATATTACCCATGGTAATAATATTATCAGCTTGAGTTTCCTGTGTGAAAAAAGCATATGTGACACCTACGCCTATTGCAACACACAGGACTGTTATCGCTGCTGCTAAAAGTCCTTTTTTCACTTAAAATAACTCCTTTCGATATATGTACTCTTATATAAGGTAATATACATTATATACAAGTAACATGTTTTGAATAAATGATCCTTTTTGCAGGATATAGGCGATCGCTTTGTCGGAATGACATTTTTCGTAAAAAGCGATCGTCTATATCCTGCTCCGTTTTTCACGGAACAGGATAAGCTCAGATTACTTGTTCAGCTCAGCCCAACCGGTAGCGGCAGTGAAGCCTTCCTGCTGGATAGCATAAGCAGTGATCTCAATGCTGGGATTCGTTGAAATAGCAGTAAGATCTGCATTTTCAAGATTATCGTTTACATGAACGGTGTTGTCTTTAAGAACGGAGAACACCTGTTCGGATTCGCTTGACGCAACAGCCTGATAGTAAACGCCGGGAACTGTTTCCGTACCCTCACCGCTTACCTTGGGAACTTCAAGCTGTGTCCAGCCGGTAGCAATATCATATGTGAGGCAGGTCTTTGTGTTTACCGTATTGTTCTTAGCTTCTACCTTAACATAGATGAAGCATGCTTCGCTGTCGGCAGCTACCGTGATGCCGGCTTTCTTGCTTACATCAGTACCGGGGATAAGCTCGTATTCACGAACGCCTTCTGTTTCACCGGGTTCACCGTCATCGTCACCTTCGTCAAAGGTAGCGTCAACACCGTTGCCTACTACGAAGATGTTGGTGATCTTTTTCGCATCCATCTTGAAGAATGCGATCGTCGAGCCGATAGCACAGCAAAGAGCAAGTGCAACAGCTACGATGGCAATAAGATTCTTTTTCATTGTTCTATCTCCTTTTTATATTGTTTACAATTATTTTGCTGCGCCGAATGTAGCATTCCATGCATCCGCAGCAGTTGCAAAGCCGTCAGCCTGAACACCGTATGTGGTAACTGTTATCTTGCCGCCTTCAGCTTCGTTCTCAACATCATCGGCTACCTTGAAGAATGCAAATGTAGCGATATCGGTAGCAGTCGCAGCAGACTTATAGCTCTTCCAATAAACATTTCCCGAAAGAAGTGTCCAACCGTTAGCCTTGAGCTGGCCTATTACGGTATCGGCTTCCGTCTTGGTCTCAAGAGCAGCGATCTCATTTTCTACTTTTACGAAGAAATAAGCGTCCTCGCTGTTTGCCGCAACGTGGATGACAGGATCCTTAGTGTACTTGTGGCCGGGAACAACGTTGTAGGTGTTACCGCCGCTTGTGCGCTCGCCGGTGGGCTGACCGTCCTGACCGACAACCGGATTACCGTACTCATCTACCTTTGACTCGTCAACTGTAGCGGAAACCTTACCCACGGTAAAGGTGTTTTCTACTGTACTTGACCATGTGAAATAAGCCATAGTGCCGGCAGCACCGATCACTACAAGAAGCACAGCAGAAAGAGCTATCAAAGCAACTTTAAGTGTTTTTCTCATTTTACTTGCCTCCTTAATTTTATACAATAAGCATATACGGCTCAGTCAGTCGAATACACCTTCTGTCACGCCTCGGAATCAACATCACGTTTTTTGAATATATCCGGTAAGAAACAGAGTATCACTAAAATCGCTATCGTAATTATCATGATATAGCGCCCGGGTGGATTAAGCATCCATCTTACGGCATACCCAAGATAAGGAATCGCGAACATCGGTTTGCCAATCAATGCGTCGAATGAAATCGGCGCATCCCTGAAATCACTTTGATCGCCTTGAGTGACAAACTGCCTGTCTTCGAAGTCTATCTCTACGACCCTGTGGGTAGCGACCGTATCGACCGACAGGTTGAACGTGATTGCATCTCCTACCGAGACGTTCTCTGCCGTAGCTGGTCTCACCACTATCACCGATCCGACCGGATACACAGGCTCCATAGAACCCGAAAGCACCGTATAGGATCGGAAGCCAAGCAACCATCCGCCGACAAAAATCACTATGAGGACAACTGCAAGCACCGCAAGCACATCCGCGATGCGTTTGATCACTTTGATAAAAGCTTTACCCTGCATATGACCTCCGTGATATTCTCGACCGTTCTGTTCTTTGCCGAGTATAAACGAAAACCGTTCCGTCTATCCCTCGCACGTAACAAGAGGTGTACCAACCTCCCTTCCGATATGACTTTTTGCACATCACCGCAACACGTTAATATCCAATTTTCGAGCATAACTGAATATTACGCTTATATTATACATATACAAATCTCTTTTGTCAACAAAAATAATTCGATATTTGAGCTTTTTTCTTACTTTTATCTGTTATATTTGTAAATATTTTGTGAATTCCAGGTGTTTCATATTTAACATGCATTTAACATTTTTTTGTATCAGCCCGTCGAACCACCCACTACCGATACGTTTTTCCGTAATATTGAGTACTTTTGCTACATAAATACATAACATGCAAATTTAACATATCAACAAGAATCGGCTTCACTTTCCGACAGTGTCCGTTCTTTCTTCTACCCCCCCCGATATTTTTTTCTGTTTATGCATTTTTTTGCATAAAATAGCGTTTTTTTATGCAAAAAAACACCGGGCAGTCCGCAGGGTCGTATCCGGCATCACACTCTTATGATATATATGTATGCGCGCTGTTTACAAAACTGCATGCATATGGTAAAATAACCGAAATAAAACAAAGGAAGCAAGCATCATGAGCAAAAAATCTTTTTGTGAAGACATAATATACGCGACATTACGGCATGTGCGTCCCGATGAGGCAGTAAAGCGCGCGCTGTGTGTCCCGGATATAAAAAAATCCGGCAGGCTTATACTCGTTGCTGTCGGCAAAGCGGCGTGGGCAATGGCTGATGCCGCGTACAGACAGCTCGGTGACCGTATAGCCGACGGTATCGTTATTACCAAGCACGGATATTCCGAGGGCGCGATAGGTACTTTCACTGTCGGCGAAGCAGGTCATCCCGTTCCCGATGACAACACCTTCCTGTATACCGAAAAAGCTCTTGACATGACATCCCGTCTTACACAGGACGATACGGTTTTGTTTTTGCTTTCCGGCGGCGGCAGTGCGCTGTTTGAGCTGCCGCTTATCAGTAAGAATGAACTGATGTCGCTGACAGACCGTTTGCTCGCCTGCGGTGCCGAAATAACCGAGATCAACACGGTGCGCAAGCACCTTTCGCGCGTCAAGGGAGGGCGTTTTGCGCTTCACTGTGCGCCTGCAAAGGTATTCAGCATAGTGCTGTCCGATATCATAGGTGATCCGCTCGATATGATAGCATCAGGTCCTGCCTTCCCTGACGGCACTTCAAAGTCAGATGTGCTGAAAATCATAGACAAATACGGCATAATTTTGTCTTCCGAAGCCTATAAAGCTCTCGATAGCGAAACGCCAAAAGCTCTCAGCAATGTTAAAACTCACATTACAGGCAGTGTGCGTGAGCTTTGTTCCGCCACGGTGGTCGAATGTAAAAAGCGTGGCTATGTACCGCTCATCCTCACCGACCGCATGTGTTGCGAAGCGCGAGAAGCAGGCTCATTCATCGCATCAACGGCTATAACACATTTAAGCGAAAGCTCCCGCATCGCAATCATCGCAGGAGGCGAAACGGTTGTTCATATAACAGGGAAAGGTCGCGGCGGAAGAAATCAGGAGCTTGCACTTTCTGCCGCACGTTTTATCGAAAACAAGGATATATGCCTATTCTCCGTCGGTTCAGACGGAACCGACGGTCCGACCGACGCCGCGGGCGGATATGTTGACGGAAGCACCGTTGCGCGGCTCAAAGAAAAAAATATCGACATTTTCGATACACTTACCGATAATGACTCATACCACGCGCTTAAAGCTGTTGACGGTCTTATATTTACCGGCGCAACAGGCACGAATGTAAACGATGTCACCGTTGCGCTGTTACACTGATGCTTTATTTGGCTTCGTGCGGGTATTTTTTTCGACACACTTTTATATAATGCTTGATGAACAGTAACCTGATATATCTGTCACAAGTTGCAAAATTCGCCCGGCGCAAATATGCCGGGCGGATTCTTCTATGTTTATACTTCTTCTATGTTTATATTTCTTCAAAATGGTATTTGACAGTCTTAAAATCTCCAACCGTGAATTGCGGTACAACGCCGACCCTCATAAGCGTTTTTCCCGAAAATACTCCGTCAAGCTCGTACACGCGATAACGTTTGTTTTCATCAAGCCCGCGCATGACGATATGCTTCATTTCATTATTACAGCTTCCCATTCTTCTGTAGCACACAAGTACGGCGCGTGATTTATCCTTGGAAACCACCGCCTGCGCAAAAAAGTTCGACCCGAACGGATTTTCTATCCTGTACAAGTCACCCGTCAGCACAAGCTGTTCGTTCCACTCCTTATACTCCTTTACCTGCGCTCTGACAGCATCCCTGTCAGCATCGGTAAACGACGATGAATCAAGCTCGTAGCCGGTCGCGCCGAGATGTGCTATATCGCCCCGCGTCTGCATGCAGGTTTCTCTGTGTACCTGATGATTAGGCGATTTTGTTACATGACAGCTCATTGACGAAAGCGGATAAAGCATGCTTGTGCCGTGCTGAATGAACGTACGCTCCTCCGCATCGGAATCGTCGCTCGTCCATATCTGCGGGAAATAATAAAGCATTGCGGCATCAAAGCGCGCTCCGCCCGACGAACATCCTTCAAAGAACACATCGGGATTCCCGTTGATGATGCGCTCGCACATATCGTAAAGTCCCAAAGCATAACGGTGCGCAAATTCCTTTTGCTTTTCCGCAGGAAGCGCGATCGAAACAAATTCCGTTACACTGCGGTTGCAGTCCCATTTTACATAGTCTATGCCGTTTTCGCGTATCACCTTATTGACGACATTTACGATGTAGTCGCGCACATCCGCACGGGTAATATCGAGCATACACTGGTTTCTGCCATGGCAGTGCGGACGGTCGAACGCTTTTATGGCAAAATCGGGATGCTTGCGATACAACTCGGAATCCTCGCTGACCATTTCCGGCTCAAACCAAAGTCCGAATTTCATATTTTTCGAATGCGCGTAATCGGAAATGCCCTTGAGCCCGTTCGGAAGCTTTTGGGGATTTATTATATCCCAATCGCCCAAGCCCGATTTATCGTTGTCGCGCACACCAAACCAACCGTCATCAAGCACGAATGTATCAACGCCCGTATTGCTTATGCCGTCGATAATGCTTTTAAGCTTTTCCTCATCAAAATTAAAGGACGTCCCCTCCCAGTTATTTATGACTATAGGTCTCTTTGCGTACACATATTTTTTATTGATGATATGTTCACGGAAAGCATCATGGAATGCTCTGCTCATTCCGCCGAAGCCATCGGAAGAATATGCGATGACCGCTTCGGGTGTCTCAAAGCTCTCCCCCGCTTCAAGTGTCCACGCAAAATCAAAATCGTTTATTCCGCCGGTGAATATCGCATCGCCTGCAGGTGTTTTCTGCGCCTTAAGCACGAACGACGACGAATATACAAGGCTTATGCCCCATACCTCGCCGCTTTCTTCAGTTGCATTCGGTTTAGATACGCCCATAAACGGATTAAGCACCGCCGATGACGATACACGCTTTGAATCTATCGAAACAACGCCGTGATGAAGCTGTGTTTTCTGTAAATGTCTTTCTTTTGCCCAAACACCGTAAAGCGACGTTATCTCATAATCGTTTTCGGGAAGCTGAAGTGCGAATGAATATGCGCGGTCAAGTCTTATCTTTGAAGCCGTACCGTTTTTATACACGATCCTGCGTGCCAAAACATCGCAGTCGTCATACACCGTATAGTACATGTCAGCCGCAAATCCCGTGACGCTGTCGGCAAGGTGGATAACAAGCGTTTCGCCGCCGTCAAGCGACGGCATTCCCGATATCGCAGGTTTTTTATCAAGAATGTCATAGCCTGCATACAAAAGCTCGGTAAGCCTGCTTCCGCGTTCGTCCTCGAGCGCAACTGTCGCCTCTCTGTAGTCACCCGTTCCGAAGAACGATATTTCGGGTGCAAAGTCCTGATACATCCTGTCCACTATCATCGACTGTCCGCCGCCTATGCGCGTATAGCGGATATCGTCATGCGGTATCTTTTCGCCGAAATACAGGTGCGACATAAATCCCCTGTCATTTACAAACATTGCATAGGTGATATTTTTTCCGTCAAGGAAAAACATTTTTGTTTTATCATTGAATTCTATCATTGTTTTATCTCCTTAAAGCTCTATATCTATTTCAATGGGATAATGATCGGAAAGATATATCCCGTTCTCACATTCTTCCCACTTGCACATAGTATGCCGATGTTCGGCGGTAGCCTTATCGGCATAAATATAATCTATCTTTTCAGGTGTCGCTTTGCCGAAGCCGTGATACGTCACGCCCGAATCCGCCGTAAGCTCCTTGACCTCAAAGTCCGAAAACGCTTCGATAAATTTTATCGGCTCACTTCCCGGCTGTGCATTGAAATCGCCAAGCACAAATGTCGGCAACAGCATTTTTTCGCTGTCCTCTTTCACCTGCTCCATGAGCTGTGTTATGCCGAGTATACGGGCTTTATCGCTTATATGGTCAAGGTGCGTATCATATACTCTGTATGCCTTGCCTGTCGATTTTTCACGGAGCATGAACGAAAGACATATACGGGGACATTCGCTCTGCTCTTCGAATCTCGAACCGGGCACATACGGCGTCGGTGAAAGCCAGAAGCAGTCCATCGAAAGGAACTCGGTGGTTTCTTTGTTCCATGCTATGGCAAGTCCCTCGCCGAGCATGTCGGTATTGCGTCCGTGATAAAGAAAATCATATCCGTACAGATGCTTTTCCAAAAAAGCACTGTTGCGTTCAACCGCTTCCTGAAAGCATATCACATCCGGCTTGCGTGTGTCGATAGTGTCAAGTATCATTCCCGCCCTGTGAACAAAGCTGTTGATGCCGTCCCACGGCTCGTGCGCCAGCCACAGACAGCGCAGATTATATGTAACAAGTTTTAGCATTTTTACCGTTCCCCCTTTAGCTGTCAAAAACAATTTTTAGTAATTATACACCATTATATACGAAAGTGCAAGTAAAACCAATAAACATATTGCAAAACAAGCCGATATATGCTATCATAATCAGTGAAATAAAAAGTGAGGTGTTTTATAATGGATCATACGATATCAAACGGCATCATCAGCCTTACCGTAGCCGAACTCGGCGCTGAAATGATGTCACTCAAAAAAGACGGCTGTGAATACCTTTGGCAGGGAAATCCCGAATTCTGGGCAAGCAGGGCATGCAACCTTTTCCCCATCTGCGGAAGGCTTACAGACGGTAAATACACTTACAAGGGCAATACCTATGAAATGATACTTCACGGCTTTGCCAAGAAGTCACTTTTTACTGTTGAAAGCAAATCTGCCGACAGCATCGTTTTCCTGCTCAAGGCAAATGACGAAACGAAAGCGATATATCCATTTGATTTTGAGTACCGTGTTACATACACGCTCAAGGGCGATACCGTGGAAATGAAGTATTCCGCCAAGAACAACGGCGATAACACTATGTATTTCGCGTTCGGCGGACATCCGGGCTTCAACGTTCCGCTTGATAACGGCACGTTTGCCGATTATTATGTTGAATTTGCCGAAAAAGCTCCCGCGGAAAAGCTTCTGT
This sequence comes from Clostridia bacterium, assembly GCA_045601365.1. GTDB lineage: Bacteria > Bacillota > Clostridia > Christensenellales > QALW01 > UMGS1322. Next base: position 24,250 of record JAZRZN010000077.1, read on the forward strand.
TCAATTCATGCTTTACTACAGACTGTACAGAGCCGTTTGTTCTTAAGGACGGTAGGCATCTTGACCTTAAGCACGATCTGTTCGACAACGATGCCATATTCATCACAAAGATGTGCGACACCGTAACGCTTAAATCAGATAAATCATCAAGAAGCGTAACGGTATATTATCCCGATATGAAATATCTCGGTTTCTGGCACAAGCCCGAGACCGAAGCGCCGTATGTATGCATCGAGCCGTGGATGAGCGTACCTGCATATTATAAAATTATCGACGATATGGAAACCAAGCGAGACATGAAAGCGCTTGAAAAAGGCGAGATTTATTCGACGCATATCGACATCACGTTAAAATAAAACAAAAGAGTTGTTTTTTTCCGATATTTCGTGCATTAAAACACTTGAATATTTTTTATAAACGTGTATAATATTAAATGTCTGGGTTGCACGTTATGCGCTTTATGTATAATACCCACATTATGCAAAAAGGGAGTGCTTTATAAAGTTACCGCGGCTATGTCATGCCTCCTTGATTTTATCATGCCAGTGGAAGACAAACGCCTCGGACGGCACACCCACCTGTCGAGAGACGGGTGTTAGAATGGGCGCAGACGACATCCCGGATTTTTATTTTATTTTTTTGCAAAAAACGCTTGACAAAAAAAGCCTTATATTCTATAATTGCTAATGTTGACGTTGCGGAATTGTGTAATGGCAGCACCTACGACTCTGACTCGTATTGTCTAGGTTCGAATCCTAGTTCCGCAGCCATTTTTATGCCTCCTTTGTCTAGTGGCCTAGGACACCGCCCTCTCACGGCGGTAACAGCGGTTCGAATCCGCTAGGAGGTGCCAAAAAAGGGGCTGTTAAAAAAGTCCCGAGAATAGTGCAGAGACGAGAGCTGAAAAAGCAATCGTCTCTGTTTCGTTATTCATGGATTGCCACGCATCCTTCGGATGCTCGCAATGACACGATATATGATATAAAACACACTGTACTTTCCTGCCACCCGCTTCGCACTTGCGGAACGGTCAAGACCGTTCACTACGGTGTCACGCAATATAAAATGGGACTTTTTTAACAGCCCCTCTCACACCACCGTGCGTGCCGTTCGGCACACGGCGGTTCGGTTCTCTGTCACATATTGTTTCAACGCTTCTGCTTTTTCAAATCTATGACTTCCTGCATTTGACCTCATATACGTTTCGGTTACTTTGCATATCAATT